>NZ_JUQX01000008.1 GCF_001074565.1 Streptococcus pseudopneumoniae
GCAATACAGAACTAAATCCTTTGGATAAATTAATTGTCTAACTTTTTGGGGTCAGTACATTCAGGAGTTCTTTTTTGTTTATAATAGTGTCAACTTTAATTTACAGATATTTTACCGTTTCGGATGTTGAAAATGCTAAGATTTTCTGGCAAGTTTTGTAAGTGGTCTAAACTTGTTGTTGTGATGAAAGTCTGGATAGATTGTGAAATAGTTTCTAGCAATTTTAGTTGTCGTGTGTTGTCAAGTTCGCTCATAACATCGTCAAGCAAGAGTATTGGAGACTCGTTAGTAATGCTTTCCATTAGTTCAATCTCTGCTAGTTTGATAGAAAGTACAAGACTACGATGCTGCCCTTGACTTCCAAAACTAGCATCCATTCCGTTGATATAGAAAGCAATGTCATCTCGATGAGGGCCAACACCAGTATTCTTTTTAAATAAATCTCTTGATCTACTTTTTTCTATAGCCATTTTAAAAGAATCCATTAAAACTTCTTCATTAGTGAAGTTGACAGTTGATTGATAAAAAATTGACAACTCTTCTGATTGGTTTGAAATTTCTAAGTGTTTTTTTTCACCAAATTTCTCTAGGTCTTTGATGAATTTTATCCGATGTTTTATGACGCGACAACCATACTCTACTAACTGATCATCTAAGACCGACAGAAATGTTTCGTCAATCTTTTGACTGGATTTTAGGTAAGTGTTTCTTTGCTTGAGTATATGGTTATAGTTTGACAAGTCTGACAAGTAGATTGGTTTAATTTGTCCCAGTTCTATATCTATAAATTTTCGACGAACGGATGGGGATCCTTTAATTAACTGGAGATCCTCAGGTGCGAAGAGAACCACATTCATATGTCCGATGTAGTCTGAGAGGCGAGCTTGTTTTAAGTGATTGACTTTAGTCACACGACCTTTTGGTGTTAAATCAATTTCTAGTGGGATAGAACCTGATTTTTTCTGTAGCAAACCAGAAAGATGGAGTTGTTCTTCATCAAAATGAATGAGATTTTTATCTGTCCGAGTACGATGACTACGAGTTAAGGCCAAGAAATAGATTGCTTCTAGAATATTGGTCTTTCCTTGTGCATTTTGACCTAGAAAGACGTTTAATTTTGGATTGAAATCAATTTTCGTCTCTTTGTAGTTTCGAAAGGTTTTTATTGTTAAATGTTGGAGCCACATGATTATCTTCCTGGAAAACGTGGAGCTTGTTTGGTTTTAGGTGATAAAGTAGTTTTTTGTTTTTCTTTCTTTACACCCTTATTCATCTCTTTGACAAGTTTAGCAATCCGCTCTTTTTCAATCTTATCTGCTTGGTATTCTTCTTGCTCTTTTAAACTTGGTTGTGTCAAGGTGATGTCAATCTTTAAATCAGGGATGTCAATTACATCTCCTATACGGATCTTTTTTCCACGTCTAGTTTCTAATTCACCATTAAAGTAAACTTGATGTTCCATCAAAAAGGATTTAATAGCACCACCGCTTTGTATAATTCCAAGCTCTTTTAGGAGGGCTTGGAGCGTAATAAATTCTTCAAATAATTTGTATTCCATAATTCACCTCAATCTAAGGTATTATACCATATTTCTTAGAATTAAGTGAGCGAAATCACTGAAAATGAAAACGATTTTTATTTTAAAAGCGGTAAAGAGAATAAGAAATATTTTCCTTTTCGTGATATAATAGAACTCTATATGTAAGGAGGTAAGGTATGGAGTTAGTGCCTGGAATTTCAGCACATTTTGTTCAATCCAAAAAGTTTAAAACAAATAAAATCACTGTTCGTTTTACTGCTCCCTTATCTCTTGAGACAGTAGCAGGACGCACGTTAAGTGCGAGTATGTTGGAGACTGCCAATAAAGCTTACCCAACTTCTCAAGCTTTTCGTAGATATTTAGCAAGTTTGTACGGAGCAGATATTTCTACGAGTGCTTATCGTAGAGGACAGGCACATATTCTTTACTTAACCTTTACCTATGTACGAGATGAGTTTTTGAGTAAAAAAAATGTCTTGACTTCTCGAATTTTGGAATTGGTAGAACAGACTTTATTTGCCCCCTTAGTTCTAGATGGAGCCTTTGAGCCAACCTTGTTTGAAATTGAAAAAAAGCAATTATTGGCTAGCTTAGCTACTGATATGGATGATTCATTTTATTTTGCTCATAAGGAGTTGGATAGCTTGTTCTTCCATGATGAGCGTCTTCAATTGAGATACAGTGATTTACGAAATAGCATTTCAAATGAGTCTCCTGAAAGTAGCTATACTTGTTTTCAAGATGCTCTGAAAAATGATCGGATTGATTTCTTTTTCTTAGGTGATTTTAATGAAGTAGAAATTACAGAATCGCTGAAGTCATTGCCCTTTACAGCTAGAAAGAGCGATGTTGCCATTCAGTACCATCAGTCTTACTCGAATGTTCTACAAGAAGGAATGGTTCAGAGAAATGTAGGACAATCTGTTTTGGAAATGGGCTATCATTCTCCTGTAAAATATGGTGATGATCAGCATCTACCTATGCTTGTTATGAATGGTTTGTTGGGTGAATTTGCACATTCGAAACTTTTTACAAACGTTCGTGAGAATGCTGGGATAGCCTATACGGTCTCTAGTCAATTAGATTTGTTTAGTGGCTTAGTAAGAATGTATGCAGGTATCGATAGAGAGAATCGGAATCAAGCTAGAAAAATGATGAATCATCAGTTGATGGATTTGAAAAAGGGCAACTTTACAGATTTTGAGCTTTATCAAACCAAGGAGATGATTCGAAGATCTTTATTAATTGCTCAAGATAGTCAGCATACCCTAGTTGAAAGAGTCTATTTAACTGAACTATTTGGAAAAGCGACTTTTGACATTGACCAGTTGTTGGAAAAATTAGAGAGTGTCGATAAAGAAGCTGTATGTAAAGCTGCCAACAGTTTGAAGTTACAAGCGATTTACTTTATGGAAGGAGTAGAATGACAAGGGTTACTTTTGAAGAAAAATACTATCCTGCTGTAAAGGAAAGAGTATACAAAACACAATTGTCAAATGGGTTGACAGTTTCTTTACTTCCTAAACAAGATTTTAATGAGGTTTACGGGGTTGTAACGGTTCAATTTGGCTCTGTAGATGCAACTTATACAGATTTGGAAAAAGGTTTACGTTATCATCCAGCAGGAATTGCCCATTTTCTTGAACATAAATTGTTTGAACGAGAAAATTCTGAAGATATGATGGCTGCATTTACTCGATTGGGTGCAGATAGCAATGCCTTTACAAGCTTTACTAAGACTAGTTATCTTTTTTCAACAATTGCCCATTTATTAGATAATTTAGATTTGCTTGATGAGTTAGTTGGAGATGCTCATTTTACAGAAGAGTCTGTTTTGAGGGAACAAGATATTATCCAGCAAGAACGAGAAATGTATCAAGATGATCCAGATTCGCGTTTGTTTTTTGCAACATTAGCCAATCTTTATCCTGATACTCCTTTAGCGACAGATATTGTTGGGAGTGAGAAATCAATTTCTGAGATTCAAGTTTCAAATTTAAAAGAGAACTTTACAGACTTTTACAAACCTGTCAACATGTCTCTATTTTTAGTTGGAAATATTGATGTGGCGCTCATTGAGGAATACTTTTCGAAAAAGAAAAATAAGATTTTAGAGCAGTTTACAGTTTCAAAAGAGCAACTTCCTTTGCAACCTGTGAAGCAAACAGATAGTCTTCGTATGGAAGTTTCTTCACCCAAGCTCGCTGTTGCTATTAGAGGAACTGGTCAAATAACGGAAGAGGAGTCTTATCGTTACAACATTTTATTGAAATTGCTATTTACGATGATGTTTGGCTGGACCTCGGATCGTTTTCAAAGATTATACGAGACAGGGAAATTAGATGCGTCATTGTCACTAGAGGTTGAGGTAAATAGTCGCTTTCATTTTGTGATATTGACGATGGATACCAAGGAACCTGTTTCTTTGTCGCACCAGTTTCGGAAAGCGATTCGTCAGTTTAGTAGTGATGCAGATATTACTGAGGAGCATCTCGATCTTGTTAAGAGTGAGATGTTTGGAGAATTTTTCGGTAGTATGAACTCCTTGGAATTTATTGCAACTCAATACGATCCTATGGATCGCGGAGAAACAATTTTTGATTTTCCGAAAATTTTACAGGAAATTACTTTGGAAGATGTTCTTGAAGCTGGGCATCGTTTGATTGATAATGGTAATCTAGTTGATTTTACAATTTTTCCAGCCTAAATAAGGCAAGAACACTAGAAAGAAGGAATGGTAAGTATGAGAAAAAAAACAATTGGTGAGGTTCTGCGTTTAGCTAGAATTAACCAGGGATTGAGTATAGAAGAATTACAGGAAAAAACTGAAATTCAGTTGAATTTTCTAGAAGCAATGGAGGCGGATGATTTCGATCAACTTCCTAGCACTTTTTACGCTCGTTCTTTTTTAAGAAAATATGCTTGGGCAGTAGAGTTAGATGAAAGAATTGTCTTGGATGCCTATGATTCAGGTAGTATGATCACCTATGAAGAGGTCGATGTTGATGAAGAAGACCTGTCTGGTCGTAGACGAACAAATAAGAAAAAAACGTCTTATCTCCCTTTGTTTTATTTTGTGCTATTTGCTTTATCAATTTTAATTTTTGTGACTTACTATGTTTGGAACTACATCCAAACTCAGCCAAGTCCTTCTTCAGCTAACTATAGTGTTGTGAACTCATCTAGTTCAACAACCTCATCTAGTTCATCTTCTAGTAGTCAGGTATCAAGCTCATCTTCTACTGCGGAATCAACTATTACCGTTTCAGGTGAAGGGAACCGCATCGAAGCCCGCTATAAAACGAGTAAGGAAACAGCTACGGTTCAGCTGACTGTTTCGGATGCAACTAGCTGGGTAAGTGTTTCAGGAAGTGACCTTGAAGGTGGTGTGACCTTGTCATCAGACAATAAAAACGCAAAAACAACAGTTTCGACGAAAGAACCTGTGACGATTACTTTAGGTGTAGTGAAGGGAGTTACTTTAACTGTGGACAATCAAACAATCGATACCTCGAAGCTGACAACTCAGACTGGAACTGTAACACTTACATTCACTACAGATTAAGGAAGAACCAATGAAAAAAGAACAAATCCCTAATGTATTAACAATTGGTAGAATTCTCTTTATACCTCTCTTTATTCTTATTTTAACTTTGGACCATTCACAAGGAAGTCACCTGCTGGCAGCGATTATCTTTGCAGTTGCTAGTGTAACAGATTACCTTGACGGTTACCTTGCTCGTAAATGGAATGTTGTTAGCAACTTTGGAAAGTTTGCAGATCCAATGGCGGATAAGTTGTTGGTTATGTCAGCTTTTATCATGTTGATTGAGTTGGGTATGGCTCCAGCTTGGGTTGTTGCTATTATCATCTGTCGTGAACTCGCTGTGACAGGCCTTCGTCTGTTGCTCGTTGAGACGGGAGGAACGGTTCTGGCGGCAGCAATGCCTGGGAAAATCAAGACCTTTAGTCAAATGTTTGCCATTATCTTTTTGCTCTTACATTGGAATTTAATTGGGCAACTGTTGCTTTATATCGCTTTGTTTTTCACTATCTACTCTGGTTATGATTATTTCAAGGGTAGCGCTCATCTATTCAAAGGGACATTTGGTTCGAAATGAAATCGATTATTGAAGTAAAAGATCTGTCTTTTCGATACAAAGAAGATCAAGAGTATTATGATGTTAACAGCGTTACGTTTCACGTGAAACGTGGGGAGTGGCTCTCAATCGTAGGTCATAATGGGAGTGGAAAGTCAACAACTATTCGTTTGATTGATGGCTTGCTTGAAGCGGAATCTGGAGAAATCTGGATAGATGGCCAATTGCTGTCCCCTGAGAATGTTTGGGACTTGCGTCGTCAAATTGGTATGGTTTTTCAAAATCCAGACAATCAATTTGTAGGTGCAACTGTTGAAGATGATGTTGCCTTTGGCCTAGAAAATCAGGGACTTCCTCGAGAAGAAATGAAGAAAAGAGTGGCTGAATCTTTGGAGTTAGTAGGTATGCTAGACTTTAAGAAGAGAGAACCAGCCCGCTTATCGGGTGGACAAAAACAACGGGTAGCCATTGCAGGAGTTGTTGCCTTGAGACCTGCTATTTTGATTCTGGACGAGGCTACAAGTATGTTGGATCCCGAGGGGCGCAGAGAACTGATTCAGACAGTTCAAGAGATTCGAAAAGACTATCAGATGACAGTTGTCTCCATTACGCATGACTTGGAAGAAGTTGCGATGAGTGACCGTGTCCTGGTCATGAAAAAAGGCCAAGTGGAGTCAACCAGTAGCCCAAGAGAACTTTTTTCTCGGGATGACCTTGACCAGATAGGCTTAGATGATCCCTTTACGAATCAATTGAGAGAATCTTTGAGAGAGACAGGCTATCAGTTGCCGGATGGCTATTTGACAGAAGGAGAGCTAGAGGACAAGTTATGGGAATTACTCTAGAAAATGTGAACTTTACCTATCAAGAGGGGACTCCCCTATCTTCATCAGCCTTGACTGATGTTTCCTTGACGATTGAGGACGGTTCCTATACAGCTTTGATAGGACATACAGGTAGTGGGAAATCGACGATCTTACAGCTTTTAAATGGCCTATTGCTTCCAAGTAAAGGTTCTGTTCGAGTTTTTGATACCGTCATTACCCCTACATCAACCAATAAAGAAATTCGTCAGATTCGAAAGCAAGTTGGTCTAGTGTTTCAATTTGCTGAAAATCAGATTTTCGAAGAGACTGTTTTGAAAGATGTTGCGTTTGGACCACAAAATTTTGGAGTTTCTGAGGAAGAGGCCGAGAAAATTGCACGTGAAAAGTTAGCCTTGGTGGGCATTGATGAGTCACTCTTTGAGAGGAGTCCATTTGAACTTTCGGGTGGTCAGATGAGACGTGTGGCCATTGCAGGGATACTAGCGATGGAGCCTACTGTCTTGGTTTTGGATGAACCAACAGCTGGACTAGATCCTTTGGGCAGAAAAGAATTGATGACCTTGTTTAAAAAACTTCACCTTGCTGGAATGACAATCGTTCTGGTAACGCATTTGATGGATGATGTAGCTGCATATGCTGATCAGGTCTATGTTATGGAGAAGGGGCGTTTGGTCAAAAGTGGCAAACCAAGTGATGTCTTCCAAGATGTAGCCTCTATGGAAAATGTACAGTTGGGTGTGCCTAAAATCACAGCTTTTTGTAAACGTTTGGCAGATAGAGGTGTAGCTTTTAAAAAACTGCCAATCAAGATAGAGGAGTTTAAGGAGTCGCTAAATGGATAGTATGATTTTAGGGCGTTATATACCAGGAGATTCCATCATTCATCGCTTGGATCCCCGTAGTAAATTGCTCGCTATGATCCTGTTGATTTTGATTGTATTTTGGGCCAATAATCCCCTCGCCAATCTCATTCTTTTTGTAGCAACAGGTATATTTATCGCTTTGTCGGGCGTTTCCCTCTCATTTTTTATCCAGGGATTAAAATCCATGTTTTTCTTGATTGCTTTTACGACTCTATTTCAACTCTTTTTCATTTCAAGTGGAAATGTCTTATTTGAGTTTTCTTTTATAAGAATAACGGATTATGCTTTGCAACAAGCTGGGATTATTTTCTGTCGTTTTGTGTTGATTATTTTCTTTTCAACTTTGCTAACGTTAACGACCATGCCTTTGAGTTTAGCAGCTGCAGTTGAATCTCTCTTAGCGCCTCTGAAACGCGTGAAAGTTCCTGTTCATGAAATTGGGCTCATGTTATCAATGAGTTTGCGTTTTGTTCCAACCTTGATGGATGACACGACGCGAATTATGAATGCTCAAAAAGCTCGTGGAGTTGACTTTGGCGAAGGCAGTATCGTTCAAAAAGTAAAGGCTATGATTCCGATTTTAATTCCTCTTTTTGCGACTAGCTTAAAGCGTGCAGATTCATTGGCAATAGCCATGGAAGCGCGTGGTTATCAGGGAGGAAAGGGTAGAAGCCAGTATAGACAGTTGAGATGGAGTCAAAAGGATACACTGGCGATTCTTGTGATTCTGGTGCTGGGATGTCTCTTATTTTTCTTAAAATCTTAGTGGATTTGTAAGATTGATAAAAAATCACAGTAGTAGATCTTTAGTAAAAAGGTAGGAATATGAACCGTTTTAAAAAATCAAAATATCTAATCATCGTTTTTGTCACAGTTCTGGCAGTTTCTGTACTATTAGTGACAACCTATTCAAGTGCTATTGTGACAAAACTAGGAGATGGAATTTCCTTAGTAGATCGAATTGTTCAAAAACCATTTCAGTGGTTTGATGCTTTCAAATCGGATTTGGGTCATTTGACACAGACTTACAATGAAAACGAAAGTCTAAAAAAACAACTCTATCAATTAGAGGTGGATTCTAATCAATCAGAACGTCTAAAATCAGAGAATGAACAACTACGTCAACTTTTAGAGATGAAGTCAAAATTACAGGCTACAAAAACCTTAGCAGCAGATGTGATTATGCGAGCTCCAGTATCTTGGAAGCAAGAGTTGACAATTGATGTGGGAAGTTCAAAAGGAGTTTCTGAAAACATGTTGGCCATTGCAAACGGTGGCTTGATTGGTAGTGTTTCAAAAGTTGAGGAGCATTCAACAACGATTAACTTGCTGACAAACACTGAAAATTCCGACAAAATTTCAGTTAAAATCCTGCATGGTTCTACTGAAATTTATGGAATCATCGTTGGTTATGACAAGGAAACAGAACTTCTTAAAATTAGTCAATTAAATAGTAATAGCGACATTAGCGCGGGAGATAAGGTGACGACAGGGGGGCTCGGAAACTTTAATGTTAAGGATATTCCTGTTGGCGAGGTTGTTGCCACAACGCACAGCAGTGACTATCTAACACGAGAGGTAACAGTAAAGTTGAGTGCTGACACCAAAGATCTTCATGTGGTAGGGTTAGTGGGGAATTAGCAATGAGACTGTTTAAACAAGTTGGTATTTTCTTTTTACTCCCTGTTATCGTTCTAATTGATGCTCATATTAGTCAATTGGTGGGATCCTTCTTCCCCCACTTTCATTTAGCCAGTCATTTTCTATTCTTGTTTCTCTTATTTGAGACAATCGAGGTGTCAGAGTATCTCTATCTAGCCTATTGTTGTATAGTGGGTTTGGTTTACGATATTTATTTTTTCCACTTGATTGGAATTGCCACGCTTTTGTTTATCGTGATTGGTGCTTCGCTCCACAAGTTTAACAGTGTGATTCTGACAAATCGTTGGACAAGGATGCTGACTATTATTGTAATCAGTTTTCTGTTTGATATGGGGAGTTATCTTCTTGCTTTGGCTGTGGGATTGGCGGTAGATTCTATGCCAGTCTTCATTGTCTATAGTCTTGTCCCATCAATGATTCTGAACTTCTTATGGATGGTGATTTTCCAATACATTTTTGAAAAATATTATCTATAAGAAAGAAATATAAATGTAACAAAGGCGTAATATTTATTATGTCTTTTTTTGGTATACTAGTAATGTCTTAAATAGAAGGAGTATCTATATAATATGAAGAAAAAAATCTTAGCGTCACTTTTGTTAAGTACAGTATTGGTTTCACAAGCGGCGGTATTAACAACTGTTCATGCTGAAACAACTGATGAAAAAATTGCTGCTCAAGATAGTAAAATCAGTGACTTGTCAGCTAAACAAAAAGAAGCTCAAAAAGAAGTAGATGAAATCCAAACGCAAGTTACAGCTATTCAAACACAACAAGCAAGCTTGCAAGCTGAAAATGAAACACTTCAAGCTGAGTCTAAGAAACTTGAAGGAGAAATTACAGAGCTTTCTAAGAATATTGTTGCTCGTAATGACTCATTGGAAAAACAAGCACGTAGTGCACAAACAAATGGTGCTGCAACAAGCTACATCAACACAATTGTAAACTCAAAATCAATTACTGAAGCTATTTCACGTGTTGCAGCTATGAGCGAGATTGTATCAGCTAACAACAAAATGTTGGAACAACAAAAGGCTGATAAAAAATCAATTGCTGAAAAACAAGTTGCGAATAACGAAGCTATCAATACCGTAATTGCCAACCAACAAACTCTTGCTGACGATGCACAAACATTGACAACAAAGCAAGCTGAGTTGAAAGTTGCTGAGTTGAATCTTGCTGCTGAGAAAGCAACTGCAGAAGGCGAAAAAGCTACTTTGCTAGAACAAAAAGCAACGGCTGAAGCAGAAGCGAAAGCAGCGGCTGAAGCAGAAGTAGCTTACAAAGCTCGTCAAGCAAGCCAACAACAATCAGTAGTTGCTTCAGGAAATACAAGCTTCTCAGCTCAAGTACAAGCGACATCAACATCTGATGATGAGGATTCAAGCTACACTCCAGCACCTGCTAGACAACGTCCAACATATAGCTCAAATGCATCAAGTTACCCAACTGGTGAATGTACTTGGGGAGCTAAGACATTGGCACCTTGGGCTGGAGACTACTGGGGTAACGGAGCTCAGTGGGCAACAAGTGCTGCTGCAGCAGGATTTCGTACAGGATCAACTCCACAAGTTGGTGCGATTGCATGTTGGAATGATGGTGGTTATGGACACGTAGCGGTTGTTACGGCAGTTTCATCATCATCTCGTATCCAAGTATCAGAATCAAACTACGGTGGAGATCGTACAATCGGAAACAAACGTGGATGGTTCAACCCAACTACAACTTCTCAAGGTTACGTAACATACATCTATCCAAACTAATGAACCAAATAAAGAGGCTCGATATGTACTGACCCCAAAAAGTTAGACAATTAATTTATCCAAAGGATTTAGTTCTGTATTGC
>NZ_JUQX01000009.1 GCF_001074565.1 Streptococcus pseudopneumoniae
ATAAAAACACCCCAAAAGTTAGATTTTTTTCTGTCTAACTTTTGGGGTGCAGTTCATCTTTTTCTTATTTCTTTTTCCGATTTAATACGGCATTGAGTACAATGGCAAGTAGGCTGGCTACGACGATTCCGTTTGAGAAGAACATTTGGAAGGCTGTCGGCATGCTGACAAAGAGATTACTGTTATTGAGTCCGACACCTGCAGCGATTGATACAGCTGCGATAAGGAAGTTGTGTTCATTGTTAGCAAAGTCAACGCGGGCGAGGATTTGCATCCCTTGAAGGGAAACAAAACCAAACATCACCAGCATGGCACCTCCAAGAACAGGGCTCGGAATGATTTGGGCGAGGGCACCAAACTTAGGAAGGAGTCCAAGGAGAACTAAGAAACCAGCCGCGTAGTAGATTGGCAGACGAGTCTTGATACCTGATAATTTAACCAAACCAACGTTTTGTGAAAATCCTGTGTAAGGGAAGGTGTTAAAGATTCCTCCGAGAAGGACAGCTAAACCTTCTGCGCGGTAACCGTTACGCAGGCGCGTGCTGTCGATTGGGTCATTGGTAATATCAGACAAGGCCAGGTAAACACCAGTGGATTCAACCATAGACACCGTTGCAATGATACACATCATGACAATAGAAGAGATTTCAAAGGTTGGCATTCCAAAGTAGAGTGGAGTTGGGACATGGACAAGCGGTGCTGCTGCAACAGGGGAGAAATCAACCAAGCCCATGGTAGCAGCAATGGCAGTTCCAACAACCAGACCAATCAAAATAGAGATAGACTTGATAAATCCTTTGGTAAAGATGTTGATTAAGAGGATGATCAGAACAGTGATAGCTGCAAGCAAGAGACTTTGACCAGTTGGCTCTGGGACATTATTTCCCATATTTCCAATAGCGACAGGAATCAAGGTTAAACCAATCGTGGTAATGACAGAGCCTGTTACGATAGATGGGAAGAGATTGGCCACTTTTGAGAAGATGCCTGAAATCAGAACTACATAAATCCCTGAAACGATAAGGGCACCAAACATAGCACCGCTACCGTGGCTTTGCCCAATCATAATTAAAGGAGCGACGGATTGGAAGGCAACTCCGAGAACGACGGGTAGTCCAATTCCAAAGTATTTATTGAGTTGGAGTTGGAGGAAGGTGGCCACCCCACACATGAAGATATCTGTGGAGATTAGGTAGGTCAACTGCTCAGCTGAATAGCCAAGAGCTGTCGCAATCATGATAGGAACTAGGATAGAACCTGAGTACATGGCTAGTAAGTGCTGTAAGCCAAGAACGGCTGCTTGCGAGTGTTTTTCTTGTTTTTGCATTAGAGATCTGCCTCCTTAAATACGACTTGACCATTTTCGAAACGATCCAAGCGAGCGAGCGATAGTACAGGGTAGCCTGCTTTTTCAAGTAAATCACGACCATCTTGGAAGGATTTTTCAATCACGATACCAATCGCTTCAACTTTTGCTCCGGCCTGTTCGATGATTTGAATCAAGCCTTTGGCAGCTTGTCCATTGGCTAGGAAATCATCGATAATCAAGACCTTGTCCTCTGGTGAGAGGAATTTTCCAGCGATGGAAACCGTGCTCGTCACCTGCTTGGTAAAGGAGTAAACCTCAGCAGTTAAGATGCCTTCGTTCATGGTGATGTTTTTAGCTTTTTTGGCGAAAATCATGGGAATGTTTAGGGCTTCAGCTGTAAAAACGGCTGGGGCAATACCTGACGCTTCAATAGTCACGACCTTGGTAATGCCAGCAGAAGAAAATTTTTCCGCAAATACCTTACCGATCTCTCGCATCAAGCTAAAATCAACTTGGTGGGTTAAAAAGGAATCCACCTTAAGGATGTTGTCACCCAAGATATGCCCATCCTGAAGGATGCGCTCTTCTAATAATTTCATAAGACCTCCTAAAGTCTAAAAGATGCTTCATTTACTTGTTTAGAGTTTCTAGCAAGAAATAGAAAAAGAACCTACTTAATCCCCTAAGTAAGTCCCCAAAATAGGCATGGTCAAAACCATACCTTCAGCTGACATACTCATTGTTAGGTGTTCCGGCACCTTGTAGAAACGTCGTGCCAATTCACGACATAAACAAGTAAAATGATATTCAATTTTAAATAGGCTGCTGCCAATGTTTTTATTTTACACCAATTAGCTTTATAAATCAAATGTTTTGTTAGTAAATAGATCATAAAAGCGAACGAATAAAAGGCTGCAACGCTAGAAAGTATTGTAGCCTTTTATTCTTCTATTCGCTAAATCTTAAAAAATAGCCATCAGGATCTAAAATCGCAAATTCATGAGGGTGAATAAAGCTATCTCCCACTCGAAATTCTCTTTTGGTCAGCGGACGATGGATAGGATAGTCAGCTTCCAGCAGTTTTTGGTGGAGCTGAGGGACATCTTCAATGCCAAAGGAAATATTGACACCGCGCCCGAAAGGATAGGTCAGTTGGGCTAATTCTTCTGTGCTGCCTTCTTCTAGCATAAGTTGGCAGTCTTCAAGCGAGAGGAAGAGAAATTTCTCCTCTAGACGCTCGTATTCGATTCTAAAACCGAGTAAGTCGCAGTAGAAGTGGCGTGACTTTTCGAGGTCAGATACTACAAATTCAGGAATGACAGCTTGATAGTCCATTAGCTTTCTCCTTAGAGTTCAATTTCCAATACAATCGGCGTATGGTCTTGACGCGCACCCGAGTCAATCATGTCAGACTTGGTCACCTTGTCAGCCACGCGGTTGCTAGTGAGCCAGTAGTCGATTCTCCAGCCTGTATTGTTGATTTTAGAAGTCTTGCTGCGTTGCGCCCACCAAGTGTAACGTTCTGGGACATCGCCGTGAATGTGGCGGAAGGTGTCGGTAAATCCAGTTGCCAAAAGGTTGGTAAAACCATCACGTTCCTCGTCTGTAAATCCAGGTGAACGGCGATTGCTAGCAGGATTTGCAAGGTCGATTTCCTTGTGAGCTACGTTGTAGTCTCCAGTCGCAAGGACTGGTTTTTCTTTGTCTAGTTGCGCCAAATACTCAGCGTATTTGACATCCCAGACTTGGCGTTCTTCCAAGCGTTTGAGGCCATCGCCAGCGTTTGGAGTGTAAACTTGGGTCACGAAAAATGTGTCAAATTCCAAGGTGATAATGCGGCCTTCCAAGTCCATGGTAGAAGGGGCACCGATTTCTGGGAAGCTGATCGTTGGTGTGAGTTCTTTCTTATAAAGGAACATGGTTCCAGCATAGCCTTTGCGAGCAGGTTCTTGAGAGGAACGCCAAGTGTTTTCATAGCTTGGGAAGAATTCTTCTAAAATTTCCAAGTGTTTTTTTGTAGGGCCCTTGGCAGAAAGCTTGGTTTCCTGGATAGCGATAATATCAGCATTTTCGGCTACCAAGGTTTGTAGGACTTCTTGGGACAATTTTGCACGAGCTGAGTCGCTCGTTAGAGCTGCATTGAGGGAATCAATGTTCCATGAGATTAGTTTCATAAAGTTACCTTTTTCATTCAGATTATAGACTATATTATACCAAAAAAGGGCGTATTTCCCCAACGTATGGTTTGAAAAATCCCCCTCTTTCGTTTATAATTAAGAATGATTTTATGAAAGGGAGTGAAAATACATGAAATTCTATTCTTATGACTATGTACTCAGCCAAATCGGTCAGCAAAATGGCATCATGATTGGTTTAGGGATTGTCCTATTAGCTGTGACAGGATTTTTAGCTTTCAAGGCTTATCATGATAAAAAGGGGACCAAATTTCGTGAGTTGGTCATGATTTCAGCTTTGACCTTATTAGCTCTCCTTTTAGTCAGCATCACGACTTACCAAAACAATCAAGTTTCTAATAATAAATTTCAAGCTTCACTTCATTTCATCGAGCTTGTTTCCAAAGAATTGGGAGTTGACAAGTCAGAGATCTATGTCAATACTTCCACAAACACTGATGGCGCACTTATCAAGGTAGGTGATTGCTATTATCGTGCCTTGAACGGAAGTGAGCCAGACAAGTACCTGCTAGAGAAAGTGGAATTGTATAAAACAGATGCAATTGAACTGGTGGAGGTGAACAAATGACACTCAATTATATCGAAATTTTAATCAAACTAGCCTTGGGTCTCTTTTCTCTGGTTTTCGTGATTAATGTGACCGGAAAGGGCAACCTAGCGCCTAACTCAGCGATAGATCAAATTCAGAACTATGTACTCGGGGGGATCATCGGTGGGGTGATTTACAATAGCGCTATCAGTATCCTTCAGTATGCAGTTATCCTGATTATGTGGACCATTCTGGTCTTGACTCTCAAGTGGCTTAACAACAATGTTCACTTTGTGAAACGTTTGATTGATGGGAAACCAACCCTGCTCATCAAAAATGGGAAGATTGATCCAGAAGCCTGCCGTTCGGTTGGTTTATCAGCAGCGGACGTAGCTCTTAAGCTCCGTAGTCAGGGAATTTTCCAAATGAAACAAGTCAAACGCGCTATGCAGGAGCAGAACGGTCAACTCATCGTGGTCCAAATGGGAGATGAGAATCCCAAGTATCCTGTTGTCACAGACGGTGTTATCCAAGTCGAAATTTTGGAGACCATTGGTCGGAGCGAAGAATGGCTGCTTGATAACCTCAGTAAACAAGGGTATGACAATGTAGCCAATATCTTTATCGCTGAGTATGACAAGGGTGTCGTCTCAGTCGTAACTTATGAATAAGAAAAACCTGGGGTCTTGTACTCTTCAAAAATCAAATTCAAACTGCGTCAACGTCGCCTTGCCGTACTCAAGTACAGCCTGCGGCTAGTTTCCTAGTTTGCTCTT
>NZ_JUQX01000010.1 GCF_001074565.1 Streptococcus pseudopneumoniae
GTTTGAACTGATTGAACCATTGAACACTCTTTATAAAGACGAAGTTCGTGCCCTTGGTACAGAGCTTGGTATGCCAGACCACATCGTATGGCGTCAACCATTCCCAGGGCCAGGACTTGCGATCCGTGTCATGGGTGAAATCACTGAAGAAAAACTTGAAACTGTTCGTGAGTCTGATGCTATCCTTCGTGAAGAAATCGCTAAAGCTGGTCTTGACCGCGATATCTGGCAATATTTCACTGTCAACACAGGCGTTCGTTCAGTAGGTGTTATGGGTGATGGTCGTACTTATGATTACACAATCGCCATTCGTGCAATCACTTCTATCGATGGTATGACAGCTGACTTTGCCAAAATTCCTTGGGATGTCCTTCAAAAGATTTCTGTACGTATCGTAAACGAAGTTGATCACGTCAACCGCATCGTCTATGATATCACAAGTAAACCACCTGCAACTGTTGAGTGGGAATAGAGTTAATGAGCTAAAAAAGCCCTAGAAATCAATATTTCTAAGGCTTTTTATTTTGCTTTAACAACAATATAACAACAAAAACTATTTTTCAGTATTTAAACCTAATATCTTTTTAACCCTTTTGGTACTTTCTATATACATACCTTTCTTAGAGTCGCTAACAATTCTAGCATAATCTTCATTATCTTCACGCAATTCATAAACACGGTAAAAATCATTATTATATTCAAACTCACCAATAACATTTTCTTTTTCCATTATACTGCTCCCTTGTATATGAATTATAACTAATAATACGGTAAACTTCAATAGTTTACCGTAGGAATCTAAAGTTTAATCGGACAGACTTCGCTAGTCAGACAAAACTTTAGATTGAAAATTTTTAGTATGCTGATTACCATTAAATTTACTTTTTCTGATATTATTATCACTCACCACTACTTTCCCAGTCATTCTAGTAGCTACTTCTTTCATAGCATTTGGTCTTAAATGAGAGTACGTTCCAAGTGTTGTCTTAATATCAGCATGTCCTAGACGATTTTGCATTTCTAAATCATTCATTCCTAGAGAGAGCATAAAGCTGGCATGAGAGTGCCTTAAATCGTGGATCCTTATTGATTTTATTTTTGCGTAATCACTATGAGATTTTAGAACACGTTTAAGAGTTGATTTTACCAACGGACTATCTGCTATGGAAAATACAAATTTACATTCTCCTATCTGAGATTGTGCTTTCTTCCAATATTTCAAATGTTCTAATGTATCATCATCAAGATACAAAAGTCTTACACCTGATATAGATTTTGTATCAGTAAGATACCACTCTTTTTGGCTTTTATAATACATTGAACAGTCTATTAAAACTGTACCTTTTTCAAAATCTATTTTCGACCATTCAACTGCTTGTAATTCACTTGTTCTAACTCCAGTCATAAAGAAAAACCAAAATGTAGTAAAGTACAATAATTCATAGATATTAGATTTATCAAATGTACTAATGAATAGCTGAAATTCTTCCACCGTCCAAAAATCAACTTTAGGGCGGTCTTTTTTTACGTTTCCTACCGTCTTAGCAACATTATTTGACAACATACCCAATTTAACTGCTAAATCAAAAACTTGTTGTAATATTTGATGAACAGAACGAATATAATTATTAGACAATCCCTCTATAAACATTGCATTTTGCCACTGCTTTACATGAGGTGCTTGAATATCTGATAACTTCATATTTTCAAAATATGACAGTCTTTTAAATTTAGATTGTGTCATATCAAAAGTACGTTTTCTTACTTGACTTTTATAATCTGGTATAAAATAGTCATCAAGAAACTTTTTAAAAGTCATTGTGCTATTAACGGTTATAGAACCTTTACCAAAGTCAGCAAGCATACGTAAGCGCCACTCTTGAGCTTCCTTTTGCGTTTTAAAGCCATTTTTAAACTTTTGTATTCTTTTACCAGTCTGAACATCAAAACCTAGAGAAACAGTTGCTCTATACGTGCCATTCCCCATAGGATAGATACTAGATATTTTAGGCATCTTCTTTTACTTCCAAATCTACTAGACTGGCTTCATCTATTTTCACACCCAAGATTTCTTCTACCGTTTCAAGTGGTACACGTCCTAAACCTTTACTTTCATACCAAGTTAAACCTTGACTAGCTAATTTTGCTTTAGCCTGTTTTACTAACATCATAGCTTGCCAACTTGAAAATCCTAATTTCATTAAATCTTTTTTTACAACAAACATACTATTTTCCCTTTCTTTATGTTATAATTATCTTGGTTTTTTATTTTGATGTGTGATTGATTTTCACGCATCTTTTTTTTGCATCTATTCCA
>NZ_JUQX01000002.1 GCF_001074565.1 Streptococcus pseudopneumoniae
TGAACTGCACCCCAAAAGTTAGACAGAAAAAAATCTAACTTTTGGGGTGTTTTTATTATGAAATTAACTTATAAAGATAAAGTTCAGATCTATGAACTTAGAAAACAAGGGCGAAGCTTCAAAGAGCTTTCAAATATATTTGGGATAAAAATTCCCAATCTTCAGTACATGATTAAATTGATTGATCGTTATGGAATAGAAATCGTCAAAAAAGGAAAGAATTGTTACTATTCACCTGAACTAAAACAAGAGATCATTGATAAAGTTCTACTTGAAGGTCGTTCACAAATAAGGGTGTCTCTAGATTATGCTCTTCCAAGTGTTGGAATGTTGCCTAATTGGATAGCACAATATAAGAAAAACGGGTATACTATTGTTGAGAAAACAAGAGGGAGACCGCCTAAAATGGGACGTAAACCAAAGAAGAGACCCGAAGAGATGACAGAGCTAGAGCGACTTCAGGAAGAATTAGAATATTTGAGAGCGGAGAATGCCATTCTAAAAAAGTTGAGAGAACTCCGATTGAGGGACGAAAAGGATCAAGAAGAAAAGCAGAAATTGTTCAAGGATTAGTAACAGAGTTTGCCTTAGAGATTCTTCTAAAGATTATTAAGCTAGCTCGTTCAACCTATTATTACCAGCTAAAGCAACTAGATAAAAGCGATAAAAATCATGATATTAAGGCTGAAATTCAAGCTATTTTTACTGAGCATAAAGGAAATTATGGTTACCGCCGAATAACACTCGAATTAAGGAATCGTGGTTTTGTAGTGAACCATAAAAAGGTCCAACGTCTGATGAAGGCTCTTGGTTTAAGTGCTCGAATTCGTCGTAAACGTAAGTATTATTCATATCAAGGAGAAGTTGGCAAGAAAGCAGATAACCTTATTCAACGCCAGTTTGAAGCAGCCAAACCAATGGAAAAGTGCTATACAGATGTGACAGAGTTTGCCATTCCAGCAAGCAGTCAAAAGCTCTACTTATCATCAGTTTTAGATGGCTTTAATAGCGAAATTATCGCTTATCATCTTTCTACGTCACCGAATTTGATACAAGTGAAAGCTATGCTGGAGCAGGCATTTACAGAGGAACATTACACAAATACCATCCTCCATAGTGATCAAGGATGGCAGTATCAACATCAGTATTATCATCGTTTTTTAGAGGATAAAGGAATCCAACCGTCCATGTCACGTAAAGGAAACAGTCCAGATAACGGTATGATGGAGTCCTTCTTTGGTATTCTTAAGTCTGAGATGTTTTATGGTTATGAGAAGTCGTTTAAATCACTTGAGCAATTGGAACAAGCTATTGTAGACTATATTGATTACTACAATAATAAACGGATTAAGGTAAAACTAAAAGGACTTAGCCCTGTGCAATACAGAACTAAATCCTTTGGATAAATTAATTGTCTAACTTTTTGGGGTCAGTACA
>NZ_JUQX01000011.1 GCF_001074565.1 Streptococcus pseudopneumoniae
GTTCAATGGTTCAATCAGTTCAAACTGCATGTCTTCTGGAAGACCACCCACGTTGTGGTGTGATTTGATGGTTTGAGCAGTATCTGTACCAGACTCAATTACGTCAGTGTAAAGTGTTCCCTGAGCAAGGAATTTTACATCTTTTAGCTTGCTTGCTTCGTCATCAAAGACATAAACAAATTCGTTACCGATGATCTTCCGTTTTTGTTCAGGGTCAGATACGCCAGCCAATTTATCAAGGAAACGTTTAGCAGCGTCTGCTTTGACGATATTCAAACCAAACTTACCACCAAGCATGTCCATAACTTGGTCTGCTTCCCCTTTACGAAGAAGACCGTGGTCTACAAAGATACAGATCAATTGATCGCCGATTGCTTTCTGGAGAAGAACGCCAACGACAGAAGAGTCAACACCACCAGATAGACCGAGAAGGACACGTTTGTCTCCAACAGTTTCACGAATTTTTTGAATCTGCATCTCGATAAAGTTATCCATTGACCAGTCGCCTTTAGCCTTACAGATATTAAGTGCAAAGTTGCGAAGGATATCATTTCCATAGACAGAATGGCGAACCTCTGGATGGAATTGGATACCGTAGATATGTTTGTCTGGGTTTTCAATAGCTGCATAAGGACAGTCAGCAGAAGTTCCAGTACGAACAAAATCAGCAGGAATTTCAGTAACCGCATCGCCATGGCTCATCAAAACAATCTGTTCTTCTGGTGTACCTTCAAAGAGGGCAGAAGGAGTGTGAGTAAGTGGAGATTGACCATACTCGCGGTTTCCAGCATCACCTGCTGGGACAACCTTACCTCCAAGTTTGTGGGTAAGAAGTTGCATACCATAGCAGATTCCCAAAATTGGAATACCAAGTTCAAAAATTTCTGGGTCAATATCAAATGAACCTTCTTCGTAAACAGAGTTTGGTCCACCTGAGAGAATGATCCCTACCGGGTTAATCGCACGAACCTCTGCTGCTGAAATCTTATGGCTTTTTAGCTCTGAAAAAACACCAATTTCACGGATACGGCGTGAAATCAGCTGGTTGTATTGGCTACCATAGTCCAGTACGATGATTTTTTCGACATCTTGCAAATCAGTTGAAATCTTGCTCATCTTTTTCCTTTCTCAAAAGAAATATCTTTTTCAATATTTTATCACAAATGAGGGCGAATTACCAACTAAACAAGGCAAAGTTTGACTTTTTCTAATTAAATACGGTACAATAGAGAAAATAAAGAAAAGAAGTGAAAAGCATGTTACCAGCTTATATGAAAATCCACGATCAGATCAAGAAGGATATAGATGAGCATCATTGGAAAATCGGAGAGAGACTTCCAAGTGAGCGAGATTTAGCTGAACAGTTTCAAGTTAGCCGGATGACTTTGCGACAAGCCATCTCTCTCTTGGTTGAGGAGGGGGTTTTGGAGCGTCGTGTTGGAAGCGGAACTTTTGTTTCTAGTACTCGAGTTCAAGAAAAAATGCGGGGGACTACCAGTTTTACTGAGATTGTCAAAGCCCAAGGGAAAGTTCCTTCTAGTCAGCTGATATCCTATAGGAGAACCATTCCCAATGAACAGGAAGTGGCAAAGCTAGGTATTTCACCAACTGAAAATATCATCCGTATGGAGCGGGTTCGGTATGCCGATCAAGTTCCTCTGGTCTATGAAGTTGCTTCTATTCCCGAAAAGTTTATTAAAAATTTTAAAAAAGAAGAAGTAACCAGTCATTTCTTTCAGACCTTGCAAGAACATGGTTACCGAATTGGAAAATCCCAACAGACCATTTATGCGAGATTGGCTAAGGAAAAGATTGCCCATTACTTAGAAGTCGAGAAAGGGCATGCGATTCTAGCCTTGACTCAGGTTTCCTATCTCGATGATGGTACGGCTTTTGAATATGTCAAGAGTCAGTATGTGGGTGAACGTTTTGAATTTTATCTTGAAAACAACTAGTCTCAGAAGACTAGTTTTTCGTTTCTAAGAAGATTAGAATTGTCAAAACAATCTGTCTAGGCTTGATTTTATCACTTATTTACTATAAAATGAGAAGGAAAAACGTCAAACTTTTATATTGCAAATAGGAGAAAACATGACAAAAACATTAAAACGTCCTGAGGTTCTTTCACCTGCTGGAACTTTAGAAAAACTGAAAGTAGCTGTTCAATATGGTGCGGACGCAGTCTTCATCGGTGGACAGGCCTATGGTCTTCGTAGCCGTGCTGGAAACTTTACCTTTGAGCAGATGGAAGAAGGAGTCCAGTTTGCTGCTAAGTACGGTGCCAAGGTCTATGTAGCTGCCAACATGGTTATGCACGAAGGAAACGAAGCTGGTGCTGGAGAATGGTTCCGTAAGTTGCGTGACATCGGGATTGCCGCAGTTATCGTGTCAGATCCAGCCTTGATCATGATTGCAGCAACAGAAGCACCAGGTTTAGAAATCCACCTCTCTACCCAAGCAAGTGCCACTAACTATGAAACTCTAGAGTTCTGGAAAGAACTTGGTCTAACTCGCGTGGTTTTGGCTCGTGAAGTTTCAATGGAAGAATTGGCAGAGATTCGCAAACGTACAGATGTTGAGATTGAAGCCTTTGTACATGGAGCCATGTGTATTTCTTACTCAGGTCGTTGTACGCTTTCAAACCACATGAGTATGCGTGATGCTAACCGCGGAGGCTGTTCTCAGTCTTGCCGTTGGAAATACGACCTCTACGATATGCCCTTTGGCCAAGAACGTAAGAGCCTTAAGGGTGAAATCCCAGAAGAATTTTCAATGTCTGCCGTTGATATGTCTATGATTGACCATATCCCAGATATGATTGAAAATGGTGTAGATAGTCTCAAGATTGAAGGTCGAATGAAGTCTATTCACTATGTTTCAACAGTAACAAACTGCTACAAGGCGGCTGTGGATGCTTACCTTGAAAGCCCAGAAAAATTTGAAGCTATTAAACAAGACCTGGTAGATGAGATGTGGAAAGTTGCCCAGCGTGAATTGGCAACAGGTTTCTACTATAGCACACCTACAGAAAATGAACAGTTGTTTGGTGCACGTCGTAAAATCCCTGAATACAAGTTTGTCGCTGAGGTGGTTTCTTATGATGATGCAACCCAGACAGCAACCATTCGTCAACGGAATGTTATCAATGAAGGAGATCAAGTTGAGTTTTATGGACCAGGTTTCCGTCATTTTGAAACCTATATCGAAAATCTTCACGATTCTAAAGGCAATAAAATCGACCGTGCTCCAAATCCAATGGAACTCTTGACCATTAAGGTTCCTCAACCTGTGCAAGCTGGGGATATGGTTCGAGCTCTCAAAGAAGGTCTTATCAATCTCTATAAGGAAGACGGGACAAGTGTCACAGTTCGTGCCTAGATAAGGAAAAGTGAATGATTCAAGTGCAAGGATTGTTGGTAGATAATGAAAGCAGATGTGTTCACTATCATGGTGAAAAGGATATTATTTCCCTCCAGTGCTATGAGTGTAAAAAATACTATGCTTGCTATCAGTGCCACAATGCTATAGAAACGCATTTGTTTTCACCTTACCCCTTGACGCTTGCGGAGGATCGACCGATTTTATGTGGGGCTTGTATGAGGACAATAACATTTCAAGAATATCAAAAACAAATAGCCTGCCCTTATTGCAAATCTCCATTTAATCCAGGGTGTAAACAACACTATTCCTACTATTTCAAATAAAATGAATCTATCCAAGTTCTAAACTTGGATTTTTCAATTTATTTCGGAAAATATAGAAAAAGTGGAAACACATTTCATCATAAAATGAGAAACTTATCTATACAGTGGTATAAAAATAGCAAAAATAAAAATAAATCATCTGAAACGCTTCCAACGTAAGTAAAAAGTTGACAAAAACAAATTTTAGGACTAAACTAAGTAAGTAAATTTTAAATAAAAGGAGAATTCATCATGAATTTAACATTTTTCGGTCTTTGTCTTGCCTGTATGGGTGTATCCCTTGCAGAAGGATTTTTGATGAACGGTTTGTTCAAGTCTGCAGCACGCCAACCAGATATCATCCCACAATTGCGTAGTTTGATGATCATGGGGATTGCCTTTATCGAAGGAACATTCTTTGTAACTCTCGTATTTTCATTTATCATCAAATAAAGAGAAGTATAAAATGGAAAAGGGAGGATTCTAGATGGAAGAAAGTATCAATCCAACCATCAATATTGGTCCTGTTACCTTTGATTTAACCTTGACAGCATTGACTTTGTTGTCTGTGGCACTGATTTTTGCCTTTATCTATTGGGCAAGTCGTAATATGACTGTGAAACCCAAAGGAAAGCAAAATGTACTAGAGTATCTCTATGACTTTGTAGTCGGATTTACAGAACCCAACGTAGGTTCTCGGTACATGAAAGATTACTCACTCTTTTACTTGTGTTTATTTCTTTTTATGGTTATCGCAAACAATCTTGGTTTGATGGCGAAACTTCAAACTACAGATGGGACAAACCTTTGGACATCGCCAACTGCAAATCTCCAGTTTGACTTGGCTTTGTCATTTGGAATTATCCTGATGACCCATATAGAAGGAATTCGTCGCCGTGGTGTTAAAAAGTATCTGAAAGGCTTTGTAACCCCAGGTTTTATGACACCGATGAATCTCCTTGAAGAAGTCACGAATTTCCTATCACTTGCTTTGCGGGTGTTCGGGAATATCTTTGCCGGAGAAGTGATGGCAAGCTTGCTTATTACTCTTTCTCATCAGGCTCTTTATTGGTATCCAGTCGCATTTGTTACCAATCTTGTCTGGACGGCATTCTCTGTGTTTATTTCCTGTGTTCAGGCCTATGTATTCACAGTCTTGTCTTCAATGTATCTAGGAAATAAAATTAATGATGAAGAGTAGAAAGGAGTAAATGATGCACGTAACAGTAGGTGAATTGATTGGTAACTTTATTTTAATTGCTGGCTCTTTTATCCTTTTGATCGTCTTAGTCAAAAAATACGCATGGTCAAACTTGACAAGTGTCTTCGAAGAACGCGCCGAAAAGATTGCTGCTGATATTGATGGTGCTGAACAAGCTCGTCAAAAAGCAGAAACTCTTGCTCAAAAGCGTGAAGATGAATTAGCAGGAAGCCGTAGCGAAGCTAAAACTATCATCGAGAATGCTAAGGAGACAGCTGAAAAGAGCAAATCAGATATTCTGGCTGAAGCTAAGCTAGAAGCTGGTCGCTTGAAAGAAAAAGCTAACCAAGAAATTGCGCAAAACAAAGCTGAGGCTTTACAAAGCGTTAAAGGTGAGGTAGCAGATTTGACAGTTAGTTTAGCTGGAAAAATCATCTCACAAAACCTTGACAGTCATGCCCATAAGGAACTCATTGATCAGTATATCGATCAGCTAGGAGAAGCCTAATGGACAAGAAAACAGCAAAGGTAATTGAAAAATACAGCATGCCTTTTGTCCAATTAGTGATTGAAAAAGGAGAAGAGGACCGGATTTTTTCAGACTTGGATCAAATCAAGCAAGTCGCAGAAGAAGCGGGCTTACCCTCTTTTTTAGCTCAGGTGGCAGTTGATGAGTCAGATAAGGAAAAAACAGTTCGTTTCTTTCAAGACTCTGTGTCAC
Organism: Streptococcus pseudopneumoniae; assembly: GCF_001074565.1. GTDB lineage: Bacteria > Bacillota > Bacilli > Lactobacillales > Streptococcaceae > Streptococcus > Streptococcus pseudopneumoniae_J. Next base: position 5,606 of record NZ_JUQX01000011.1, read on the forward strand.
CTTTAATGCAAAACTTTATTCAAGTTCTGGTTTACAATCACAGAGCAAATCTTTTTTATGAAGTAATTGCAGATTGTTTGAATCGCCTTGAAAAAGAGACCAATCGTTTTGTTGTCACGATTTCTTCAGCCCATCCTTTAACAGATGAACAGAAGGAACGTCTGCTCCCATTGATAGAGAAAAAAATGTCTCTGAAAGTGCGGAGCGTCAAAGAACAAATTGATGAAGGACTCATTGGTGGTTTTGTCATTTTTGCTAATCACAAGACAATTGACGTGAGTATTAAACAACAACTTCGAGTTGTTAAAGAAAATTTGAAATAGAAAGTGGTGTTCTTTTGGCAATTAACGCACAAGAAATCAGCGCTTTAATTAAGCAACAAATTGAAAATTTCAAACCCAATTTTGATGTATCTGAAACAGGTGTTGTAACCTATATCGGGGACGGAATTGCGCGTGCTCACGGCCTTGAAAATGCCATGAGTGGAGAGCTGTTGATTTTTGAAAACGGCTCTTATGGGATGGCGCAAAACTTGGAGTCAACAGACGTTGGGATTATCATCCTAGGTGACTTTACAGATATTCGTGAAGGCGATACAATTCGTCGTACAGGTAAAATCATGGAAGTTCCTGTTGGTGAGAGCCTTATTGGACGTGTTGTGGATCCACTTGGTCGTCCAGTTGACGGTCTTGGAGAAATCCATACTGATAAGTCTCGTCCAGTAGAAGCGCTGGCTCCTGGTGTTATGCAACGTAAGTCTGTATCAGAACCATTGCAAACAGGTTTGAAAGCTATTGATGCCCTTGTTCCGATTGGTCGTGGTCAACGTGAGTTGATTATCGGTGACCGTCAGACAGGGAAAACAACCATCGCTATTGATGCTATTTTGAACCAAAAAGGTCAAGATATGATCTGTATCTATGTAGCGATTGGACAAAAAGAGTCAACTGTTCGTACGCAAGTTGAAACACTTCGTCAGTACGGTGCCTTGGACTACACAATCGTTGTGACAGCTTCTGCTTCACAACCTTCTCCATTGCTCTTCCTAGCTCCTTATGCTGGGGTTGCCATGGCAGAAGAGTTTATGTACCAAGGGAAGCATGTTTTGATCGTTTATGATGATCTTTCAAAACAAGCGGTCGCTTATCGTGAACTCTCTCTCTTGCTTCGTCGTCCACCAGGTCGTGAAGCCTTCCCTGGGGATGTTTTCTACCTTCATAGCCGTTTGCTTGAGCGTTCAGCTAAGGTTTCTGATGAACTTGGTGGTGGTTCAATCACAGCTCTACCATTTATCGAGACACAAGCAGGAGATATCTCTGCTTATATCGCAACCAACGTGATTTCAATCACAGATGGTCAAATCTTCCTTGGCGATGGTCTCTTCAATGCGGGTATTCGTCCAGCTATCGATGCGGGTTCATCTGTATCCCGTGTAGGTGGTTCTGCACAAATCAAAGCTATGAAGAAGGTTGCTGGTACACTTCGTATCGACCTTGCTTCATATCGTGAGTTGGAAGCCTTCACTAAGTTTGGTTCTGATTTGGATGCGGCTACTCAAGCTAAGTTAAATCGTGGACGTCGTACCGTTGAAGTTCTGAAACAACCAGTTCATAAACCATTACCTGTTGAGAAACAAGTAACCATTCTTTATGCTTTGACACATGGTTTCTTGGATACGATTCCTGTAGATGACATTGTTCGTTTTGAGGAAGAGTTTCATGATTTCTTTGATGCACAACATCCAGAGATTTTGGAAACTATTCGTGAAACAAAAGACTTGCCAGAAGAAGCAGTCTTGGATGCTGCGATTACAGAGTTTCTCAATCAATCCAGCTTCCAATAAGAATAGAGGTGTCAAATGGCAGTATCTCTAAATGATATTAAAACAAAAATCGCCTCAACAAAAAATACTAGTCAAATCACCAATGCCATGCAAATGGTATCGGCTGCCAAGTTAGGTCGCTCTGAAGAAGCAGCACGCAACTTTCAAGTTTATGCTCAGAAGGTTCGTAAGCTTTTGACGGATATTCTGCATGGTAACGGATCTGGTGGTTCTACCAATCCGATGCTCATTAGTCGCCCAGTTAAGAAAACAGGCTATATCGTTATTACTTCAGACCGTGGCTTGGTTGGAGGTTATAATGCTTCCATCCTTAAAGCTGTGATGGAGCTGAAAGAAGAATACCATCCAGATGGTACAGGTTTTGAGATAATCTGTATTGGTGGTATGGGAGCTGATTTCTTTAAGGCTCGTGGCATTCAACCAATCTATGAACTACGTGGCTTGGCCGACCAACCAAGTTTTGATGAAGTTCGTAAAATTATTTCAAAAACGATTGAAATGTATCAAAATGAACTTTTTGATGAACTCTATGTTTGTTACAACCATCATGTCAATACTCTCACAAGTCAAATGCGTGTGGAACAAATGTTGCCGATTGTTGACTTAGATCCAAATGAAGCGGATGAAGAGTATAGCTTGACCTTTGAGTTGGAAACGAGTCGTGATGAGATTCTAGAGCAGTTGTTACCTCAGTTTGCAGAAAGTATGATATACGGGGCTATCATCGATGCCAAGACAGCTGAGAATGCTGCAGGTATGACAGCCATGCAAACGGCGACTGATAATGCCAAGAAAGTCATCAATGATTTGACAATCCAGTATAACCGTGCCAGACAGGCGGCGATTACACAAGAAATTACAGAAATTGTAGCGGGGGCTAGTGCCTTAGAATAAGGCTTTGCCTCCCTCGTATCAAAATGAACTTATACTCAATGAAAATTAAAGAGCAAACTAGGAAGCTAGCCGCAGGCTGTACTTGAGTACGGTAAGGCGACGCTGAC
>NZ_JUQX01000012.1 GCF_001074565.1 Streptococcus pseudopneumoniae
GCCCTTTTTCATGATATATTTTCGTATAGGTACTTCAACCATTTGAACGATTTCAAATCCTTCTTTTTGGTAAAGCTTGTAAGCTCTTTGATTTGCCTCGTAGGCATTTAGAGAAATAGTATCTATGTCTTCATTTTCAAAGGCCAAACTAACAAATTTCCTTAAAGCCTGGCTACCTAAGCCTTGCCCCTGCTTCTGAGGGTTGATAAAAAATCTCCCGATATGAAGATTCCTGTCTTCTAGCCTGATTTTCTGGATAAGCCCCACAAACTCTTGTCCATCAAAAATTGAAAAGATTCCTTCCAAATCTTGCAAGACTTGAATTGCCAAGGGAAAAGGAATCTCTGGTCCCATCCATTGTTCTTGAAAGGATTTGCCAAGGGAGTTGGACCATTGGCATACGAGCTGAGCATTTTCTGTGTTCACCTTTTCTTCAAAACGAATTGTCATCTTGACCTCACTATCTTATCTATGTTTCTCCATTATACTACTTCTTCTATTTTTTACGAATAGATAAGTATGATTGATCTTTATTTTTTTCTTGTTGGGAGCATTCTCGCTTCTTTCTTGGGTTTGGTCATTGACCGTTTCCCTGAGCAATCCATTATCCGACCAGCTAGTCACTGTTCTTCCTGTCAGACTCGCTTGCGTCCGTTAGATTTGATTCCTATCCTTTCGCAGGTGTTTAATCGCTTTCGCTGTCGCTACTGCAAGATTCGCTATCCATTCTGGTATGCCCTCTTTGAATTATGCTTAGGGATCCTCTTTCTGGCTTGGTCTTGGGGCTGGCTTTCCTTGGGTCAAGTCATCCTCATCACTGCTGGTTTGACCTTGGGCATCTACGACTTTCGCCATCAGGAATATCCCTTACTAGTCTGGATTTTCTTTCATCTATTCCTAATGGCTTGCTCTGGTTGGAATCTGGTTATGTTCTTCTTCCTTGTCCTTGGAATCATGGCTCATTTTATCGATATCCGCATAGGAGCAGGGGATTTTCTCTTTCTGGCTTCTTGTGCTCTCGTCTTTAGCGCGATTGAACTACTGATCTTGATTCAGTTTGCTTCTGCGACGGGGATTCTGGCCTTTCTCCTGCAAGAGAAAAAGGAAAGACTTCCTTTCGTGCCTTTCCTCTTACTTTCTGCTTGTTTGATTATTTTTGGTAAGCTACTGCTTGTTTGATAAAGTCCTGAATCGGCTCTCCTTGGTGGAGAGCTTTTCAATTGAGTGAAATTTTCCAGTTAAATTACTTTCTCAATAAAATTTCGTATGGTGGTTAAGCCATCTGGCGTGCCGATACTTTCTGGATGATACTGGAAACCGTAGATAGGCAGGTTCCTGTGCTGAATTCCCATAATAGCTTGGTCATCCGTCGAACGAGCTGTAACTTCAAAATCTTCGGGTAATTCCTCTACCATAAGACTATGGTAACGCATGACTGAACATTTGTTCTCTATTCCATCGTAGAGAATGGATGGAGCTTCAAATTGTAGCTGACTTTGTTTACCATGCATGACCTTAGGAGCTAGACCGAGTTTTCCACCGAATGCCTCAGCAATAGCCTGATGTCCAAGACAAATCCCTAAAATTGGTTTTCGGCCTGCAAAATCTCGAATCATTTCCTCCATCTTTCCAGCATCAGCCGGCCAACCAGGTCCAGGTGAAAAGACAAGCGCTTGAGCCTTTTCCGCGACTTGATAGAGACGAGGGTCATCGTTTCTTAAGACCTCAACAGGAGAAAAATTTCCGATATACTGAGCTAGATTATAGGTAAAAGAATCGTAATTATCAATCAATAAAATCACAGTTTTCTCCCTTTAGTCTTGGAATGATTAGTTGTTTTTAGCTTCTAGGTAGTCTGCAATCGCAGCTACGTCCTTGTCTCCACGACCAGAGACATTGATGATGATAATCTCATCTTTACTTAGTTTTGGTGCACGTTTAACCGCTTCTGCGATGGCGTGTGAACTTTCAATAGCTGGGATAATCCCTTCTGTCTTGCTTAATAAAAGCAAGGCTTGAACAGCTTCTTCATCCGTTGCTGCTACGTATTCCACGCGACCTGAATCTTTGAAGTAGGCGTGTTCTGGGCCAACCCCTGGATAGTCCAAACCAGCAGAGATAGAGTAAACTGGCGCCAGCTCTCCGTCTTCCTTAAAGACTGCATAGGTCTTCATTCCGTCGACAATTCCGACACTACCTTTTGTCATAGTAGCTGCGTGCTTGTCTGTATCAAGTCCGTGACCAGCAGCTTCGACTCCAACCAATTTGACTTCTTCATCATCCACATACTGAGAAAATGCACCGATGGCATTGGAACCACCACCTACACAGGCAATGACGTAGTCTGGTAAACGACCTTCTTTTTCTAAGATTTGACGGCGAGATTCTTCACTGATGACCTTTTGGAATTCATGAACAATGGTAGGATAAGGATGAGGGCCTACAGCAGATCCCAAAACGTAGAAGGCTTCAAGGTCATTCATCCATGCTCCAAAGGCTGCATCAACTGCATCTTTGAGGGTACGAGTTCCCGTTTCAACCGCGTGAACAGTTGCTCCCATCATCTCCATTCGGAAGACATTGAGACGTTGACGCTCCACATCTTCTGCCCCCATGTAGACATCACAGGCCATACCAAACTTGGCTGCAGCTGCTGCTGTCGCAACACCGTGCTGACCAGCTCCTGTTTCTGCGATCACTCGTTTTTTGCCCATACGTTTGGCAAGAAGAATTTGCCCTAAAACGTTGTTGAGCTTGTGAGAACCAAGATGGTTAAGGTCTTCACGTTTAAGATAAATCTTAGCTCCACCTAAGTGTTCTGTCAAACTTTCCGCAAAATAAAGCGGTGTTTCGCGACCTGAATAATCCTTCAAGTAATGGCGAAATTCTGCCAAAAATTCTGGATCATCCTTGTACTTGTCAAATGTCACTTCCAACTCATCCAACAAAGCCTGAATCGGCTCCGGTACAAAACTGCCACCAAATTGTCCAAAATAACCTTTAGTTGTCATAAATTTTTCCTCTTTCTGTATGAATCCGGTTTTTTGTTTGCTTTTAGTAGTAGGCAAGGAGCTACAGATAGAACTCAAGTTCATCAAAGCGACTTAACGCCCTAATAAAAGATAAACAAAATGACGGATAGAAAAAAGCCCACACACGGAATTCACTTCCATGTGAGGGCGTTGGTAACGCGGTGCCACCTCAATTATAAAGGGACTATTCCCTTTACATCTCTGCCTTGTCTAACAACAAGTTGCACTGTAAGGTGTGCGCACCGAATTTTCATTGTTTCAAATTCATTTTTTAAATCAGCCCACTTTCACTACTTCCAACCACCTGTTCACAATCACCACCGGCTCCCTGAAGATCAAAAATAACTACTTTTCTGATTTATTGAGAATATTATATGTTATTGTTCTATCTTTGTCAAGATTTTTTTATGATTTTTTTCCAGAACCAAGGATTTCTTCGGAAATTCTCACCAAAGTCTGAACGATATAGTCTACTTCTTCATCACTTAATTTAGTGTGAAGAGGAAGCGTAATTTCATTTTCAAAGAAGGCATAGGCTCTTGGATAATCTGACATATCAAAGCCAAGATTCTTATAGGCTGTCAAGAGCGGAAGCGGTTTGTAGTGAACGTTACTTGCAATTCCAGCCTTGGCCAATTCTTGAATGATTTGGTTGCGCTCTTCGAGACTCGCACCTTCAACATGTGTGATGTAGAGGTGACGACTTGACTCAACAGTTTCCGTCTCATGTGCCAATGGATGAATGCGAGAACCAGCAAAACCACGATCATAACGGTCCACGATTTCCTTACGACGGTCAAGCAAACTTGGGTAACGGTCCAATTGTATCAAACCAAGGGAAGCCATGATATCCGTCATGTTGCACTTGTAGGCAGGGGTTACGATATCGTATTCCCATGAGCCCAGTTGCATCTTGGCAAGAGCATCTTTAGTTTGCCCGTGAAGGGAAAGGATTTGGAATTCCTTGTACATCTCTTCGTCATCAATCGCTGGATTGGCTTTCCAAGTAGCACTTCCTCCCTCAGCTGTTGTAAAGTTCTTAACAGCATGGAAAGAGAAGGAAGTAAAGTCAGCGATAGAACCAGCCGGTTGCCCTTTGTAAGTAGATCCCAAAGCATGGGCACTATCAGAGACAATCACAATACGGTTAAAGGCCTTTTGCCACTTGCTAGCAGCTGTAAAGAGGTCACGTTTTTTCTCAACAACTTGGAACAAACGGTCATAGTCGCAAACAATCCCTGCAAGCTCTACTGGAATAATCACCTTAGTCTTTTCAGTGATAGCTTGCTCAAGCAGGTCATAGTCCATCTCAAACGTATCTGCTTGGATATCGACCATGACAGGGGTTGCTCCTACGTGAGTGATGACACTACATGAAGCTGTATAGGTCATAGCTGGAACGATGACTTCATCACCAGGTCCCACTTCAAGCACTCGCAAAATCAACTCAAGAGCGGCTGTCGCAGAGTTGAGGCAGACAGTCTTAGGCGTCTGTGTGTATTGGGACAAGCGGCGCTCCAGTTCTTTTGTCTTAGGACCCGTCGTGATCCAGCCAGAACGAAGGGTGTCCGCTACTTCAGCAATTTCTGCTTCTGTAATATCAGGTGGTGAAAATGGAATATTGTAATTTGGCATTGATTTGCTCCTTTTATCTGTACTCATTTTCTCATGACTACTTTATTTTAGTACCTCAAACACGGTTTGAAACATGATTTTGATGTCTCCAAGGAAACTAAACTCTCGGAGATAGGCGAGGTTATAGCGCATCTTTTCAGGAAGGACATGTTCGACATAGGCCTGATCAACCGATAGACCTTTCTCCGTCATTTGACTGATGATGGTGTCCTCATCCTTGTAGTTGATACTAGCTGGAGAGGTGATTCCGGCTGGTAAGAGCAAGGTCGCCATCATTTCAGGGCTATACTGCTCGGTGTAACGTGGCACCTCGGGTCTTGTGCCCACAAAGGACATCTCGCCTTTAAGGACATTGACCAGCTGAGGCAGTTCGTCCAAGCGCACACGGCGAATGAAATTTCCCACTTTGGTAATACGGCTATCGTTAGCTGAAGTCACTAGACTTCCTTTTTTATCCGCATCCGTCACCATAGTACGGAACTTCCAAATCTTGAACGGACGGTTGTACTGGGTCACGCGCTCTTGCTTATAAATGACAGGTCCCTTGCTATCCAACTTGATCCAAATGCTTAAGATAAGAAAGACGGGAGAAGTCAAAAGTAGCAAAAACAGGGCCAGAACCCAATCCAGGCAACGCTTAAAAATCAGCGAACCTTTCCTTTTAGAGACAAGCTGGTAGTAAGACTTAACCTCGCTTGATTGCATTTCCACGGGTAGGTCTTCCCATTTCAGCATGCTGTTTCTCCTTTGTTTTTAGTATACTATTTGTCAACATTTTTCATTATACCACAAAATGGAAAAGGCGGTGCAAGAAATCTGTGATTTAGAGGAATTCTTCTTTATGATAGGGCCCCTGCCTGTAAGCTATACATCTTGTGATAGGTTCCTTCCAAGGCCAAGAGTTCCTCATGGGTGCCACTCTCGATGATGCGCCCCTTGTCCAAAACATAGATACAGTTGGCATCTTGAATAGTTGAAAGACGATGGGCGATGGCAATGGTCGTCCGCCCCTGTCTCATCTTAGCTAGGGAATCTTGAACCAAACTTTCTGTCTCCGAGTCAATATTGGCTGTCGCTTCATCCAAAATCAGGATTTTAGGCTGACTGGCGACTGTTCTGGCAAAGGCAAGAAGCTGGCGCTGTCCAGTAGAAAAGCTCGAACCACGCTCGGAAACAGGAGCATCATAGCCCAGCGGGAGGTCTTGAATAAAGGAATCTGCATCGACAAAGGAAGCTGCATCCTTTACTTGCTCATCACTAATCTCTTGATACATGGCGATATTGGACTTGATAGTCCCGTGATAAAGGAAGGGATCCTGCAAGACCAGTCCGATATTTTTTCGCAGTTCTTCCTGGCTGTAGTTCCTGATATCCACATCATCCAAGAGAACTCGGCCTGACTGAAATTCATAAAAACGCATGAGGACATTGATAATCGAAGATTTCCCTGAACCTGTATGTCCTACAAAGGCAATGGTTTCACCCTTCTTAACTGAAAAGGAAATGTCATCCAGTATCGGATGTTTCCCGTCATATGAGAAACAGACATGTTCAAAACGGATATTGCCTTCTTGGACTTTGGCTTGCCCATCTTCTTGAAGAGGCTCATAGGTCGTTTCATCAATCAAGGCAAAAACACGACCAGCAGATACCATAGAAGTTTGAAGGGTTGAAAAGTTTTGCGTCACCTCAATCAGAGGATCAAAGAGACGATTAATATACTGGATAAAGGCATACATGGTTCCGGCCGTTATTCCGATAGAAAGACCACGGTAACCAAAGTAAGCCATCAAAACGGCATATCCTAGCAGTTTCAGCAAACTCATGGCAGGACGTAAAAAGAGGGCATCCAAGGCTACAGAACGGTTGGCGTAGACCAAGTGTTCTTGGTTGATCTCATCAAATTCTGCCTGCAGGCGCTTCTCTTGATTGAAGGCCTGGATAATCCTGATTCCCTCGATATTCTCTGCCAGCTTACTATTGATATCTGACAAGAGACTTCTGGTTTTTTCGATAATCTTGACTGACTTTTTCCGATAGAGATTGACCAAAAGGAAAATCAAGGGTAGAAAGAGCAAAACTAAAGCTGTCAAACGAAAATCAAGCACCAACATGGTATAGAGAGTTGTCAGAAAGATAAAAACTGCTGAGATAAAGCTGGATAAAATTCCCGAAAACATATCACTGATGGTCTCGGTATCATTGGTCAAACGAGAGACGATGGAACCTGCTGGCGTCTTGTCAAAATAAGACATGCCGAGTTTCTCCATATTGGCAAAGGCATCCCGACGAATATCTCTGACAATACTGTAGGACACCCGCGCAAAGAGAAGATTACCGATATACTGAACTAGAGTTTGCAGGATATAAAGACCATAGTAGACCAGCAAAACGGTCACAGCAAGTTGATTGAGGTTGCTGAGGTACTGGTCGATAAAGTGGGAAGCTACAAGGGGAATCACACTTTTAATGACCGTCGTCGCGAGGAGAAAACTTAATGCCAAAAAGGTCAGGAATCCATTGGGCTTGAGATAAGACATCAAGCGCTTCAATACAGCCCATTGTTCTTTCTTATTCTGCATCTTCTTCTCCTTTCATTTCCAACTGCTGAGACTGGTAAGTTTGGGCATACCAGCCATCCATTGCTAGCAAGTCATCGTGCCTGCCCCGTTCGATAATTTGACCATTTTGCAGAACCAAGATTAGATCTGCATGGACGACTGCACTGAGGCGATGAGCCGTAATAATGGTTGTCTTGTCCTTTCGCGTCTCCTTGAGATTGTCAATAATCGCATACTCTGTCTTGGCATCCACGGCAGACAAGGAATCATCTAAAATCAAGATGTCAGGGTCTAAAATCATCGCCCGACTCATAGCCAGACGTTGCTTTTGACCACCAGAAAGACTGACTCCCTTTTCACCGATAACTGTATCAAAGCCCTGAGGCATGTCTACAATATCTTGGTAAACTTGAGCTAGTTTAGTCGCTTCCTCGACCGCTGAAAGGGGCAAATTAGGTTTGCCGAAGCGGATATTGTCTAAGATAGAGGTCGCAAAGAGGAACTGATCCTGTGGGACATAGCCCATGAGACTGCGAAGGTCTGTCAGACGATAGTCCCGAATATCGTGACCATTTAGGTAAATAGCACCCTTATCCACATCATATTCACGCAAGAGGAGCTTAATCAAGGACGTTTTTCCAGAGCCTGTCTGTCCAACCAAGCCCAGAGTTTGCCCTTTTTCTAAACTAAAGTGAATATCCGTCAGTGTCTCCTCATTTTCAAAGGCAAAGCTGTCAATGGCATACTCCAAGCGCCCATTTTCAATACTGTCCAGAGGAAACTCAGGGTCTTGTACAGGTGATTCCTGAGACAAGAGTTCCTCAATCCGCTGATAAGAAACCTTCCCTCGCTGAGTGATATTAAAGAGGAAACCGATAGCCATAAGAGGCCAGACCAGCATATCCAAATAGCTGATGAAGGTAACCAGATTCCCAACTGTGATTTGCCCCTCCTGAACCATCAAAGAACCGACCAAAAGGGTTAAAACATAGGAGGAACCAACAAACAAGAGAACCATGGGGTCAAAGAGACTATCGTATTTCATGGTTTGCAGGTTCTTTTGGAAGGTTAATTCATTGACTGCCTGAAAAGACTCCAGCTCATCCGCCTGATAACCGAAAGACTTGGTCACTTTGATACCTGATACAGACTCCTGCACCTTGTTATTGAGTTCAGAAAAGGCAGCTTGAGATTCTCCGAAAGCCTTATGAGTCTTTCTCCCTAGACGACTGGCCGCATAAGCCATAAAAGGCAAGGGAAGAATGGCAACTAGAGTCATCTGCCATGAAATGCTAAAGAGCATGGTCAGCAAAGTCACCAGTGCCGTGATAGAGGCATCCACTGCTGACATGACTCCGCCACCTGCGAGACGAGTTAGGGCATTGATATCATTGGTGGCGTGTGCCATCAGGTCCCCTGTCCGATATGTTTGGTAAAAGGCTGGCGACATTTTAGTAAAATGCTCAAATAAGCGAGACCGCATGATCTGCCCTAGACGGTAGGAAGTCCCAAGGATATACATGCGCCAAACATAGCGCAGATAGTACATCCCAAAGGCTGCCAGCAGTAGATAAAATAGATTAAGAAGGAGGTCCTGATGGGTTAATTGCCCCCCAGTAATGGCGTCAATGACCCGCCCCATGACCATGGGGGGAATGAGATTGAGGACGGAAACCAAGACTAAGGCCACAATCCCGACTAGATAACGGCGCTTTTCTAACTTGAAAAACCACCAGAGTTTTTGAATAATGGACATAAAATCCCTTTCTGATTGCAAATGGAAACCTGAGGCCAAGACTCAATGAAAATCAAAGAGCAAACTAGGAAACTAGCCGCAGGCTGTACTTGAGTACGGC
>NZ_JUQX01000013.1 GCF_001074565.1 Streptococcus pseudopneumoniae
CCACAAGCTAGCTTTGACTTACTTGAGAAGTTTGGAGCCAAATGGACTTGGCAACCAGATATCGCCTATCGTAAAGAAGGTCGTTTAGAATAACAAAAATATCCTGCAAGTTAATCTTGCAGGATTATTTACTTTCTATTAAATCAAGCCCTCTAAGAGACCCTTCATAAAGTTTTCAGAGTTAAATTCTCCGATATCATCGATTTTCTCACCGAAACCAATCAATTTTACAGGGATATTAAGTTCTTCACGAATTGCCAGAACGACACCACCACGGGCAGTTCCGTCAATCTTGGTCAATACAATACCGGTAACAGGGGTAATTTTCGAAAATTCTTTAGCTTGTACCAGAGCATTTTGTCCAGTTGAAGCATCAAGTGCCAGGAAGGTTTCATGTGGCGCCTCTGGAAGCACACGCTTGATGATGCGACCAATCTTTTCCAACTCGGCCATAAGGTTGTCCTTGTTTTGCAAACGACCTGCTGTATCAATCATGAGAATATCAATCCCTTCGGCTACGGCGCGTTCCATCCCATCAAAGACCACACTAGCAGGGTCAGCCTTTTCTGGTCCCGTCACAACAGGAACATCCACACGTCGACCCCATTCAGCTAGCTGGGCCACTGCACCCGCACGGAAGGTATCTGCCGCAACCAGCATGACTTTCTTGCCAGCTTGTTTGTAGCGATGAGCCAATTTCCCGATAGAAGTTGTCTTCCCAACACCATTAACTCCAACAAAGAGCATAACTGTCAAACCATCTTGGAAGTGGATTTGTTCATCGTAGTTGCCATCCTTCTCATAAAGTTCAACCAATTTCTCGATAATAACACGACGAAGTGCGTCAGGCTTCTTAGCGTTTTCGAGTTTAGCTTCATAGCGTAGTTCTTCTGTTAAGTTTGAAGCGACTTGCACACCGACGTCGCTCATGATGAGCAGTTCTTCCAATTCCTCGAAGAATTCTTCATCGACAGAACGGAAGTTGGCAAAGAAGGCATTCAAACGAGCACCGAATCCTGTACGGGTTTTCTTGAGACTGCGGTCATATTTTTCCTGTACGGTTTCTTCAACCTGAGGAAGTTCTTCTTCTACTACTTCAGTAGCTAACCCTTCTTCGAACGCTACAGTTTCTTGGTTCTCTTCTTCTAGATCTTCTTCCGTTTCTTGGAATTGTTCCAATTCATCAGATTCTAGCTCAGGTTCCTCTTGGTCTGTTTTCTCGACTGCTTCTGGTTCAATGGCCTCATCTGTCGAGACCTGTGAAATTTCTCCTTGAGCAAGTGTTTCTTCCACTTTGTCTCTTGCTGTCTCTTCCTGAGAAGTTTCTTCGACTGCCGTTTGGTTTTCTTCAACCTCTTCTGACAAATCAAGATTTTCCAGAGCTTCTTTTACAATATCTTCGATTTTCGGCTCTTCTTTTTTTCCGAATAGACGGTCAAATAATCCCATATTTTAGTTCTCCTTTAGCACGTATTCTTCGATAGCCCAGGCAACGGCTTCCTCGTCGTTGGTCATTGGGGTAATCACATTGGCAACTTCCTTAACTGCTGGAACAGCATTTTGCATAGCAACTCCCAGACCTGCCCATTCAATCATGGAAAGGTCATTGGCCTCGTCACCACAAGCCATGACTTGACTTTGGTCGATTCCTAAGTGTTTAATTAATTTCGCTAAACCTGTTGCCTTGTGGACGTTTTTCGGTGACCATTCCAATAAGAGTTCACGCGATTTAAAGATTTCATATTGGTCAAATAATTCTGGAGAAATCTGTTGAATCGCTGCATCCAAAGGTTCTTGGGCAAAGGCAGTCACACATTTATTATATGTCATCTGACTAGATAGTTCTTCAAAAGCGACAGGTACGAAAGTCAGGGCTGGGTTGAACTTAGCATAGAGACTTTCTTGATCCGACTGGATTTGATATACTGTTCCTTCAGAAATGGCATCTAACGGTAATCCGAGTTTTTCAGTTTCCTCGTACAATCTTGCCAAATCGTCGATTGAAAAGACTGTTTTATCGAGAATCTCCCCCGTATTTTTCTGAACAAGCCCCCCATTAAAGGTGATGGTGTACTCGTCCTCCTGGCCGTCAGTCCCTAGCTCATGGAGAAAGAAATCCATAGCCTTCAAAGGACGACCTGTTGTCAGTACGACCTTGATGCCACGATCACGCGAAGCTTTGAGGACCGCCTTGGTACGATCTGTCAGCTTTTTATCCGTTGTCAGTAAGGTACCATCCAAATCGAGTGCAATCAATTTAATATCTGCCATTACAAACCCTCCATATAAGCCATCACTGACTGGTCCTTATGATGGCCAATCACTGCTTCTGCTAATTCTAAAATCTCTGGTCGCGCATTTTCAGGAGCGATGGGGTGACCGACAACCTGCATCATGTGAAGGTCATTGAGATTATCGCCAAACGCTATGACCTGATCCATGCTAAGCCCCAGTTTTTTGGCTAGCTCAACAATAGCCACACCCTTATCAACGTAGTCCAAGACAATATCAATGGATTCAAAACCAGTTGTCATGGCTTTCACACCAGAAACATTTTCGTTGACCCAGGCTTCACCAGCTTCTATCGTATCTTCTGTGAAGTTCGTAGTGAATTTAAAAATCTCATCTGTGATATCTTCCAGACTCGCTACTTTTTGAATATTCTCATTGTAATGACGACTAATCATGAGATAAGTCTCATCCACTGTATCCAATACATAACAAGCTTTTTTCCCAGTCAAGAGCATTTTACTTTCATCAAAATAGGGTGATTTCTTTAAAGCTTCAAAAGTGCTCAAGTAAAAATCCCGAGACATAGTAGCCTCATACATATCCTCACCATGAAACTCAACATAGCTCCCATTTTCAGCTATAAAAATTACTTCATCACGCACATCCGCAAATAGCTTTTTAAGGGACAAGATACCGCGACCTGAAGCCACTGCAAAATAAATCCCCTTTTCCTTGTAGGAAACAAGTACGTTTTTGAGGCGTTCCATATCAAACCGACCCTCTCCATCTAGAAAGGTTCCATCCATATCGGTTGCTACAAGTTTAATCATAAAATCCTTCATTCTCCAATTGATAAATCTATCTTCTATTATACCATAGATAAGTTTAAAAAGGTCCAGTACAGTAGGATAGCACTACTTTTTCGGAGAAACTTCAAAGGGCATAAAAATTAGAATCGTAGAACTTTTTTCAGATAGTTTAAAAAGTTTGTATTCCCCTACTCTTTTCTCTATAATGGAGAGAAAGGAGATGACTATGACAGAAATAAAACATGAAATTGATGCAAACTTTGCAGGCCGTCTCAATATTCTGCGCGCGGGTGTTCTCGGTGCCAATGATGGAATTATTTCCATCGCTGGGGTGGTTATCGGAGTTGCCAGTGCGACAAGCAATATCTGGATAATCTTTTTATCTGGACTAGCCGCTATCCTCGCTGGTGCTTTTTCTATGGCAGGTGGCGAATATGTCTCTGTATCCACTCAGAAAGACACGGAAGAAGCCGCTGTCGCTAGAGAACAATTACTCTTGGACAAAGACATCGAATCTGCAAAACAATCCCTCTACGCAGCTTACCTACAAAATGGTGAGTGTGAAACGTCCGCCCAACTCTTGACCAACAAGGCCTTTTTAAAAAATCCCCTCAAAGCCTTGGTCGAAGAAAAGTATGGAATCGAGTACGAAGAGTTTACCAACCCTTGGCATGCTGCTATCTCTAGCTTTATCGCCTTTGTACTGGGAAGTCTTCCTCCTATGCTTTCCATCACCGTCTTTCCAAGTGACTATCGTATTCCAGCAACTGTTCTTATCGTGGCCCTTTCCCTTCTCGTTACTGGCTATACCAGTGCTAAACTAGGCAAGGCTCCTACGAAAACAGCTATGATCCGCAACCTCTGTATCGGACTTCTCACCATGGGAGTAACCTTCCTCTTAGGACAACTCTTTAGTATCTAAGATAAAAGAAATACCTCGATAAATATCGAGGTATCTTTTTTTACATTTGCACAATCTTGCGATAGCTTCTTGAGGTAATCATAAAGATTAAAACATAGACGATGAGGAAGATGGCACAGATAGACAGAGTGACAGTCAACATCATGGTCGCATCTAGTACCCCAATGACTTTTAGGATGAGGCTAAGCATATGATAGGCAAAGGCAAGATGTAGGAAAGCAAAGAGCAATGGGAGGAAGAAAACAGTTAGGACCTGTTTATTTATGGTTTGCTTGATTTGCTTTTGATCGAGACCGACTTTTTGCAAAATGATGAAGCGTTCACGGTCTTCATAACCTTCAGAGATTTGTTTGTAGTAGATGACAAGAACAGTTCCCACCATAAAGATGATAGAGAGGAAAATACCGATAAAGAAAACTCCACCAAAGAGAGCACTCACCTGCGCACTGCTATCAGCCAGATTACTTCCGTAAACATAGCTTCCTTCTTTGCTTAATTCTCTATTAAAATCATCAAGGAATTTTGAATAGTCGTTGGCGAGTTTGAGTTGCTCTTCCTCACTATCTGTTACATTCATACCACCGTAGTATTGATTAAAGATAGAAGAATTAGGATACTGATCAAGAAAGGCTTTCAAGTCAGGAACAACCAGATAATTATAGTCCGAAGTTAGAATATTGTACTGGTTTGGAACATGCTCAAGAATAAAATCTTTTTTGATTTCTTCCTTGATTGTGTAGGTCTGGTCATTTAGAGTCAGTTCTTTCTGTCCTTGAAGTTCTTTGTTTTTAGTAAACAATCCAACTTCCTTTCCTGAAAGTGCGAGTTTTTGACCCGTCATATTCTCGTAGTCTTTTTGGTCAAAGACCATAAAAACGGTTTTCGGTTGAACACGATTTTGACCTTTCTCAAAAATGGTCAATTTCGTACCTTCTTGGTTTGCTACACCAAAGCTACTATATGCAAGAACTTCTTTCTTTGTGACAGTCAATCCTTTATCGCTAGCATACTGGTCTAGGAGTTTATTTATGTCTTCTTTTTCAACATTCTGTCCTGTAATTCCAAAATCATGTGGATTCATGACTTTCTTGAAAGTTTCAGAGCCTTTAAAGATACTCGTTGCAGCAGACATAGTCACCAAGACCATGGTTGAGAGAATAGCAATCGTCGCTAGACCAACAGCATTTTTCTTCATACGAAAAATGAGATTGGATACGGAAATCATGTTGTTAGGTTGGTAATAGTAACGCTTGTTTTTCTTCAAAATTTGTAGGAAAACTGTGATTCCTGCATTGAAGAGAAGATAAGTTCCCAAAATTACCAACAAGACTGCTACAAAGAAAATCAGAACAGCAGAAAGTGGATTTTCAACTGTAACTGCTAGGTAATAACCAGCTCCCAAACTGATTAGACCTAGAATGGTTTGAAGACCTAAGAAACGTCCTTTTTTCTCACCACTGGCTTTTTCACGGGAGAGCTGAAGGGCATTCATGCGTGCAATACGAAAGGCATTGATAAAAATCAAGCCTAGGAAAATAGCGCCAAAAACGATAAGAACTAGGATAAAGACTATTGGTTGGAAGGTTGAAACGAGCTCCACCTTCATTTTCATCAACTTCAGTAGAAGGGCAAAGATTAGCTTATCAAAGAGAGCTCCTAGGCCGAGACCAGCTGTCAGCGTTAAGGAACCAAAAATAAGAAGCTCCTTAAAAACCATACTGATCAAATGGCGCTTTTCAAGACCCAGCATACCATATATACCCAGCTCTTTGGAGCGGTTCTTCATGACGAAACTATTGGCATAAAGGACAATAATTCCAGAAGCGATGGTAACAACCACCATACCGAGAGCCAGGGTCATAGAGATAGTTTCTCCCCCTCGGATCTTGCCAATGTTAGGATTAAGTGACAAAGAGTAAAAAAGATAGGTGATGGTCACTGCTAAGAGAACAGCAAGGGCAAAGGGATAGTAGAGTTTGCGGTTTTTAATCAAGTTAGATACCGCTAACTTATTGGTTAATCGGAACATACTAATTCACCTCGCTTGCCATAACAGTCAAAGTATCAGAGATTTCTTGGAACATCTGACGCTCTGTCTTGTCTCCACGATAGATTTGGTTGTAGAGGATCCCGTCCTTGATAAAGAGAACGCGCTTGGCCCTGCTGGCTGCTGCGGTTGAGTGGGTTACCATCAGAATAGTTTGGCCACACTCATTGATTTCATCAAAAACATCCAAAAGAGCTGCAGATGACTTGGAGTCAAGGGCTCCTGTTGGTTCATCGGCAAGGAGAATTTCAGGTTCTGTGATGATGGCGCGCGCTACTGCAACCCGCTGTTTTTGACCACCAGAGATCTCGTAAGGGTACTTCTCTTGCAATTGGTTGATGCCTAAATTTTCAGCTGTTACCACCAATTTCTTCATCATCTCTGTGATGGGTCTTCTTGATAAAACTAGCGGAAGCAAGATATTGTCCTTAACAGACAGGGTATCTAGCAAGTTAAAGTCTTGGAAGACAAATCCTAACTTCTCACGACGGAAGCTGGAAGCCCGTGAGTTTTTAATAGTTGCTGTATCTACTCCGTTCAAGTAAACTTGACCACGAGTTGGTTTATCCAGCATAGCTAGGATGTTGAGCAGAGTTGACTTTCCTGAACCAGACTCCCCCATGATGGCAACATAGTCACCCTTCTCTACGGTAAAGTGAATATCTTTGAGGGCTTCTACTTGGTTGCCTTGAAAACGAGTTTTATAGATTTTTTGAACGTGTTTTACATCTAAAAGTGTCATGATTTTCTCCTTCTTAATATCCCATCATTTGAAACTGTGCTTGCATCATAGCGCATCCCAGTTGAACACGCTCGATATCTTTTTGACTTGGTTTTCTTGTTTTCTTTTGTAAAATTCTTTTCATGGTTTTGCTCCTTTGTTCTTTATGAGTCTAGTTTATCGCAAAAAAAGGTAGCCTGCCATAACCTAACCTTACAAAAGAGACTTTAATCTTACATTTTTGTAAGATTGAAGAATATCAAGCAATTTCGCTATCAATATTTTACCATAAATGAAATACAAGAAGAAAACCCTTGCGGATGCAAGGGTTAAAATTCACTATTCAGTCTGCATCAATCAGTAAGAAATGTAGCTACAATTTGATAAGACATTCTTTCAATTAATTATATTTCTATGTTACCAGAACTGTTTTATTCTAAAGAAAAGTCGGTCTTTATTATTTTATCAAGATGTATGAAAACAATGATAAAGATTATTAGTATGGTATAAATTGCTAAAAAATAGAGTAATCTCTTTGTTACAATATATTCTATTTCATAGCTATAAATATCCTACACAATTAACACCAATAACTCCTCTTCTTAAGAAAATGGTTTTAATCTTATCGTAGTTAAGTTGTTCATAGTCAAAGCGTTCGTAATCAAATTTTTCATGTTCAAACGATTCGTATTCAAACTTCTCATATTCAAAAATTTCTATTCCGATTTCTTTAGCCACTTCTTCAGGTAACTCGTAATCTTGATCTACTAGACCAAATAGAGTAAATCCTGAATCAACACAAAACGATAGTACTGGATTATATATTGAGGAGTAAATTACAGATCCAGCTATCGATCCTACAAAACTACCAATCATGTATCCTAAAGAGACAACATTATTAAGTTTAGAAAGAAAATGAGGTAACGGAATTTTGATATATGCACTTCCTAATAATCCCATTGAAAATGCACAGGTTGTAATAAACATTTCTTTAATTAACTCGTTCACCATCTCACTTCTATTCATCTCGCCAGTAAATACTTTATACGAGCTCTTCATCGAGTTCATTACTAATACTGTCACTACACCTACTACAGATGGGTTAACTTTTTTAAGATCCTTTCCAAAAACCCCAGACAGACAACTCGCTGTAATTGCTGCTGAAACTGTACCTCTTACAAATCCTTCGCCTGCTCCTGTAAGTGCTGTAAAACCTATTTTTTTAAAATGTCTTTCATCGACATATCCATTTTTAATTAGATAAGCTATTGCATTCCATATTTCAGGTGCAACTTGCAAAACCATTGATATTGTGGCAGCTGTCAATCCTGCTTTGTATGATTGTTTTAATATATTAGTGTATTCAATAAGTTCTTCAGTTGTTAAATGTAAGTCCTCAGAATTTACTCCACCCTCTTTAGACAATCTTGCAAGTTCACGTGCTTCCTGTTCAGACAAAGGAATTGATTCATTTCCCTCGTTATCTTTAACTTTATCTCTCAATAATTTTAGAGTTTCTTCATAGCGATGAACTTGCTCCGGTCGCTTTACAGCTTCTTCTCTTATTTTGCGTTCTAAAAACATAGTCGCTTCTTTTAACTGATCTGATGGAATTACTCTATACTGTCCTGAGTAAACTGGAGAATTTAAATCTGTTTCAGCTGACAATCCCCGTTCTTCTAAATATAACTCAAGGTTGTCATTCTTACCCCGGGCTTTATATTCATTGAAACGATTTAAAATACTTTTCGATTGCTGGAATGCGCTTGACTCTCCGTCCTTATAATATTTTAAACCAAATTTAGCATCGAAGTTTACTCCCGTAATATCTGCAGACCCAAAATCATGGCTACGATCAACTTGTACTCTGTTTTTTGAAGCATTAATAGCTGCATTAATATTAAAAGTCCCAGCATGCCAAAACTCAGCAGCATCTCCCTTTAATGTACCTATAAGCGCGCCACTTGATTTGAATTCATTTAGATTATTCACCAGCTTCTTTATCTCTGATTCTACAGCATCTACAAAATGTACTCCGGCAGAATGTCCTGCAAAATTACCTGCGTGCTTCTCAAAGAATTCATATCCCTCTTTAAAGCCATACATTCTTTATCCCTCCAAGAACTCAGATAATCCATCCATATATAATATCAAAGTTAAAGCTCGGAATTGTTGGTCAGTAATTTTTCTCTGATCATCTGTTGTTGTAATCCATTTTGTAGCTTCTGCAACCGCATTGACTGTATCCGCTACAATAGCTGGCGCAGAACCTACCAGGAAAGAAAATACTGTATTTCCCACATTCGAAATAACATTTGGAATATCCCCCATGGCACCTACCGCAGCATCTATAGCTTGCTCTGGTAGAGATTTTTTAAATTCTATAGGTTCAAATTCGGTTTTATAATTTCTACATAACTCAATAAATTCATTATATTCTTCTGGATTATCTATAGTTTTTGAAACAATCATCATCCCACGCTTTCCTAACCAACCATATTTCATCCCAAAACTATCAAATTTTACATTCATACTGGATATTTCATTCTTACTTGCCTGATTTTCACCAATAAAAAGGACATGTTGATCGGATGTTATAGTTGCCATGTTAGCTAGATAATCTTTTTCAAGCCATACAGCAACTCCAATAGAACCATCTTTTGTACCAACAATATTATTATCATCATCATTTGTACTTACTAGTTGGCGTAAATAATTTCCGTAACCGTGAGTTTGATCATCGCAAACAATAATCAACTTTCTAATATTTTGCCCAAACATAAAGTTCCCCCATATTTTACTGAATTTATTATTATGATTTCTTATTGCTATGTATTGCTTTCAATGCTTTGGCATGTTTCACAATAATAATCAAAATCATTTTATACGCTTATTATACCATTTCAGGATTTGATTTGACAAGTTTAAAAAACTTCGTCCTATTGGACGAAGTTCCTGCTTCTATTATTATCACCAAAACCAACCATCATTGTCTTCAATGGCTTGGGCTTCCTTGCGCTTGCGTGGTCCTGTTCCGTACATTTCGGCTTCGATTTCTTCCTTAGTTGGAAGGATGGAGGCAAGAATGATATAGATTATCACACCAATTCCAAAATTTGCCACGGTAAAAATGGCGAAGAGAAAGCGGACTAGGGTTACATCAAAATTCCACTTGTCTGATAGACCAGCTAAAACTCCTGACACCATACGATTTCGTCTCATTTTATAAAATTTTGTATTCATGATTGTTTCCTCTTTCGGTATTCTTACAAGTAGTATAGCATGAATCAGAACTACCATCATCAGTCCTTAGGCCGATTTATGATGACGAGTTTGCCACGGCAGACGCCACAGCGATAGCGTTTGGTATCAATCATTCGCTTGCGCTGATAACTTTGCTGGCAGGTTTGGCACTGATAGACTAGGTAGAGAATTTGAGTTTGTGTTTTCAAAGGTGGTACAAAGCGCAGTCCATCCACTTCTTTCAACAGTTCCTTAAAATCTCGGTCCTTATGGCGATAACCCTTTTTCTGAAAATAAAGGTGATAGTGACATAGTTCATGGCGCACGATTTTGCGAAAGACTTCCAAACCTAGTTCCTGATAAACCTTGGGATTAAAATCCAAATGCCCATCCTTGGGGAAAAATCGTCCACCTGTCGTTCGCAGACGAGAATTCCACTGGGCTTGGTGGGTGAAAGGTCTACCAAAGTCTTCTAGTGAAACAGACTGAACGTACTCAGTTAGATTCATCTGGAGCGAGGAGCGACAGATTGACTTTTTCACGTTCAGTATCGATTTTCTTAACCCAAATCGTTACCAAATCTCCGACTGACACCACTTGGCTGGGATGTTTGATAAATTTACGACTCATATGGGAAATATGAATGAGACCGTCCTCGTGAATTCCGATATCAACGAAGGCACCGAAGTCAACGACATTACGCACCACACCTTCCAGCTTCTGTCCGACAACAAGATCCTTGATATCCAGAACATCTTGACGAAGCACAGGTGCATCAAAAGAATCACGGAAATCTCGACCCGGTTTGAGAAGATCAGCAATGATATCTTTAAGGGTTTCTGGACCGAGGTCTAGTTCTTGCGCCATTTCTTTGACTGAAAGGGACTTGAGTTTGCTTTGAGCTTCTTCATTCAAGTCCTTGATATCCAAGCGTTTGAAGAGTTCCTTAACCGCAGCATAGTTTTCTGGGTGAACTCCAGTATTATCAAGAATATTGCTACTTTCAGGAATACGGAGGAAACCAGCGGCTTGCTCAAAGGCTTTGGCACCCAGACGAGGAACCTTCTTAATCTGATCGCGTGAAGTGATTTTTCCCTCTTCCTCACGGTATTTGACGATATTTTCAGAAATGGTTTTATTGAGTCCAGCTACGTGGGAAAGAAGTGCTGGGCTGGCTGTATTGACATTGACACCGACCTGGTTAACCACCGTATCAACGACAAAGTCCAGACTTTCAGACAGTTTCTTCTGACTGACATCGTGCTGGTATTGCCCGACACCGATTGACTTGGGATCGATTTTTACCAATTCGGCAAGCGGATCTTGCAAACGACGGGCGATTGAAATAGCCGAACGTTTTTCAACAGTTAATTCTGGAAACTCCTGACGAGCAAGTTCACTAGCAGAGTAGACAGAAGCGCCACTTTCATTGACGATAACATAGCTGACCTCAGGAAAATCTTTCAGAACTTCCGCCACAAAGGCTTCACTTTCCCGACTGGCCGTTCCATTTCCGATGGCAATGATTTCCACGCTGTATTGACCAATCAGGTCTGCCAAATCTTTCTTGGCTTCTTCGATTTGACGAGCTGAAACTGGTTTAACAGGATAGATGACTTGGGTCGTCAGCATTTTTCCTGTCGCATCAACGACTGCCAGCTTGGCACCTGTACGAAAGGCAGGGTCAAAGCCTAAAACCACGCGCCCTTTCAGTGGAGCAACCAAGAGGAGATTTCGCAAGTTGTCAGAAAAGAGTTGGATAGCCCCTTCTTCTGCCTTTTCGGTTAATTCTGTCCGAATACGGCGCTCGATAGCAGGCAAGACTTTTTTCTTAACAGATTGCTGGATAACTTCATCAATATAGGCGTTTCTCACCTTGAAACGAGCAGCAAAGAAAGCTAGGATACGATCCGTCGCATGTTCAAAACCGACTTTCAAGATTCCTAATTTTTCCCCACGGTTAAGGGCTAAGGTTCGATAGCCCTGCATGTTGCCAACTGTCTCTGAGAAATCGTAATATATCTGAAAGACTTGTTTTTCATCAAGACTCTCATCCTTGACCTGCGAGGTGATTTTAGAGTGCCTCAGGACTTCCTGATAGGTCATAGCACGTAGATTGACATCTTCGGATAGGGCTTCTACCAAAATATCAACCGCTCCAGCTAAAGTTTCATGACCAGTCGCAAATCCTTCACAGACAAACTTCTCGGCCTCTTTCTCTAAGTCAGCTACGTTTTGCAAAATCAAGCGTGCGAGAGGAAAGAGTCCAGCTTCACGGGCAATGGTTGCCTTGGTACGACGTTTCTCCTTATAAGGAAGGTAGAGTTCTTCTACGTCTGCTAATTTCTCAGCTGCCAAAATAGCTTCTTCCAATTCCTTTGTTAGTTTGCCTTGTTCTTGAATCTTAGCCAAGACAGCTTCTTTACGGTCGTTGAGATTAGTCAGGCTTTTATCCAAGTCGATAATAGCCTTAATCGCCACTTCATCCAGACTACCAGTCATGTCCTTCCGATAACGCGCGATGAAGGGAATTGTCGCCCCTTCAGCCGTTAAACTTAGAACAGTATCGATTTGCTTTAAGGTTACACCCAAGTCTTGGGAGATTTTTTCATATTTTTTATCCATGTACCTATTATACCATAAGGGACAAGGCTTGTTTCACATTACCTGTTTTTGCCTCTTTGATTATCAAAATAAAAATAATCCCTTTTCCGCAAAATAATAGTATAATAGAGGTAACATTTAGAAACGAGGTAAGCCCATGGCTGTTAAATTTACAAAAACGGATGACTTGGACAAGATGTTTGAAGAGTTTGCCAAACTTCCTGACTTAACACAGGTCACTTTTCCAGATGACGATGATAAAAAAGAAAAAATTGAGAAGAAAAAATAGATGACGAGTTTCCAATCTCTTCCTCCTAGTGTTCTTCAAACGGGTGCGATTTTTCTATCCATTATCATCGAGGCCCTTCCTTTTGTTTTGATTGGTAGTATTATTTCCGGCTGGATTGAAGTCTATATCACACCAGATAAAGTCACTGAGTTTCTCCCTCGCAATCGTTGGGGGAGAATCTTTTTTGGTACCTTCATTGGCTTTCTCTTCCCCTCTTGTGAGTGTGGAATCGTCCCGATTATCAATCGTTTTTTGGAAAAGAAAGTCCCCAGCTACACGGCCGTTCCCTTTCTGGTGACTGCTCCTATCATTAATCCCATCGTTCTTTTCGCTACTTATTCTGCCTTTGGCAATTCCTTAAAAATTACCTTCTTGCGAGCTCTGGGAGCCATTGTAGTTGCTTTGGTTCTGGGGATTTTTCTAGGATTTTTCTGGAAGGAACCAATTCAAAAAGAGAATCCTATTGCTTGCCATGAACATGATTTTTCACACTTGACTCCTGCTAGAAAAGTCTTTCAGGTCCTTATACAGGCTATTGACGAGTTTTTCGATATGGGGCGTTACTTGATATTTGGCTGTCTCTTTGCAGCTATCGTGCAAGTCTATGTCCCGACTCGGATCCTCACCTCTATCAGTGCTAGTCCAGTCCTTGCGATTCTCTTGCTCATGTTTCTTGCTTTTCTCCTTTCACTTTGTAGCGAGGCAGACGCCTTTATCGGTGCTTCTCTCCTCTCGAGCTTTGGACTCGCTCCTGTCCTTGCCTTTCTAGTCATCGGCCCCATGCTTGATATCAAAAATCTCCTCATGATGAAACACTATCTCAAACCCCACTTCATCTGGCAATTCATGGGCATTGTGACAGTTTTTGTCTTGCTTTATTCTTACATGATAGGGGTGATGCTATGATTCGATTTATCATTTTACTGGGCTATTTTGTCCTAACTCTGTATCTACAGCTATCTGGCAAGCTCAGCCACTACATCAACCTCCACTATTCCTATCTAGTCTATATCTCAATGGTCCTTTCTCTTCTGTTGGCTCTGGTCCAATTCTACATTTGGATTAAGAAAATCAACTCTCGCAGCCATATGGAAAGTCGTCAAGCTAGACAAATCAGCATCCTGTTACTGTCACTACCTCTCTTGATTGGAATTGCCTTTCCGACAGTAAGTTTAGATTCGAGAACCGTATCTGCCAAAGGCTATCATTTCCCACTCGCTGAGGGAATCGACACAGCCATTCAAGCAAGTGAAGGCACATCCAGTCAATACCTTAAACCCGATACCAGTACCTATTTTTCCAAATCTGCTTATGAAAAGGAAATGCGGACAACAGCTGATAAATATCTTGCCCAAACAATCATTCAGGTTACAGACGAAAACTATATGGAAGTCATGGAAGTTCTCTATGACTATCCTCAAGAGTTTGAAGGAAGGAAAATAGAGTTTACAGGCTTTGTTTATAACGATCCTAGTCATCCAGGTAGCCAGTTCCTCTTTCGCTTTGGGATCATCCACTGTATCGCAGACTCTGGTGTATATGGACTCTTGACCAAGGGAAACTCACGCCAGTATCCTGACAATACCTGGATTACCGCCAAGGGAACCCTGAGCCTCCACTACCATAAAGAGCTCAAACAAAAACTCCCAACACTGGAAGTTGAGAGTTTCACCAAAGTAGACAAACCAGAAAATCCTTATGTCTATCGTGTGTTTTAATAAAAAGAGACAATATTAGAGTTTCTGCATTACAGAATTCTAATATTGTCTTTTCATTTTTTCTTATGCTCTTTCAATCCAGCATACTATCTTACTTTTTGACCTTTTCTCTGACAGAATGTTCAGAAACCCATTTAGAATAGCTTATCATTTTTTCATCAGTTAAAGCTTCTACCGCTATAGTCACGCACATATCAACCGCTTCTTCCACGGAAACAGAAAGGTGATAACCATTTAATTGTAAAAACTTCACCAAAACAAAGAAGGCT
The DNA here is from genome assembly GCF_001074565.1 of Streptococcus pseudopneumoniae. Classification (GTDB taxonomy): domain Bacteria; phylum Bacillota; class Bacilli; order Lactobacillales; family Streptococcaceae; genus Streptococcus; species Streptococcus pseudopneumoniae_J. The sequence continues at coordinate 14,855 of NZ_JUQX01000013.1, forward strand.
GTTCGTTTATTGGCGTTTGCAAAAACATGCTTCTTTATCAATTGGACAAATAATATTGTTGCTTTATCAAAAATTGTTGGATAAAGAGGTTTGCCAAAAACAAATTGTTCTGGTAAGTTCACAATCATATTTAACGCTGAAGGACTAACTGTTTGAATTTGCTCATTTGGAGAATACCGTTGAATTGCTAAAGAATTGATTTTTTCAATTTGCTTTTCTGATAGATAGACCGTCATTTTTCCACCAAAGCTTTGAAAACATCGTCGTATTCATCAAAAATTGTATCCAATTTTAAGTCAAAGGAATCATCAGAAACATAAGAAACCTGATGATCCAATTCTTCAGGAGTAAAGATAATTTCGCCACTTGGTAACAATTTCGCTTCGTATTTTACACCACTTGGAATATTGAATTCACTAGGAATGGTAATGGTGATTGAATTTCCTTGTTTTCTTGTTTTTACGACCATCTGATTTCCTCCTTTGAAGTATTATAACAAATAATTACCGTAATTACAATGATAGTGTAAAACTGCTATCTCCTCTCAAAGCTTATCCAAATATTCCTGCATAAGTGATTTTTTCAAAGTTTCTAATTCTTCCAGAGGTTTTTGAATTGCAAATTGTGATTTTGCTCATTCTATCATAGGTTCAGTATTTATTAGAGGATTCTTGTTTCCTCTAGTCTCTTTTCTTTGGTTTTTAAAGTTATGAATATCACTATTTTAACAGATTTTCAATCAAGCTTCAATTATGTTTCTTTCTATTAAAATTTCTTTCAAAAATAAAAAAAGCGAACACTAAATATGGTTCACTTTTTTAACTCTTTTGCTCCTCATCCTTCCAGTTTCGAGCAATCTCTTCGTCTTTCTGGAGTTGGTCTACGAGTTCTTCTATGGAGTCAAATTTGACCATATCGCGGACACGGTCCAGCCAGTAGACCATGACCGTCTCTCCGTAAATGTCATCTGAAAAGTCAAAAATATTGACTTCAAAACGTGGTTCTTCACCATCGAAAGTAACATTTTTCCCAACACTTGCCATGCCACGAAATCTCTGACGTTGTACTTCTACATCAACTACGTAAACACCGTCTGCTGGCATATAAGTTCGATCTCTTAGAACTAGATTGGCTGTTGGATAACCGATCGTACGCCCACGAGCATTTCCATGAACGACCATCCCACGGGTTGGAAGCGGTGTGCCGAGCAGTTGATTGACTTCCCTGACATCTCCATCAAGAATAGCTTGACGAATCCGTGTAGAACTGATCTTGCCCTTTTCGTCTTCAACCGGAGGAACAATGATAATCTCTCCATCAAAATAATCCTTCAGGTCATCCGCAGTTTTCTTATCTGAACCAAACGTGTAATCAAATCCCGCTACGATAATCGCTGGTTTTAAAGCTCTAACATAAGTATCAAAGAATTCTTGACCCGTTAAACTAGCAAATTTGCTACTAAAGTCAAGTAAGAAAAGAGCCTCTACCCCATGCCACTTCATCTTGTGCTCCCGTTCCTCATGGTTGACAATATGAAGCATGAGCTCAGGTTGGTAAGGTTGTAAGGCAAGTTTTGGCGACTCTGTAAAGGTCATCACGACAACTGGCAGATAATCCTTCATTGAAGCCTTGCTGGCCACCTCAAAAAGTTTCTGATGCCCCTTGTGGATGCCATCAAAATAACCTAGTACAAGGACTGTTTTACCCGGTACTGCAATATCTTTTTCGTTCTTAATAGGTACTGTTGTAATCATGAAACTATTATATCATAGAGAAAGTCTTTTCGCTAAGAGGAAATCCCAAATGTCGTTTTTTGCGCCTGAACTGACCTTTATAGACAATTCAAGCTATGAGTTTTAAAAAATAGCACCTCCTAAGAGATGCTATCATTTAGTAACTAGTTTACAGTTTCTTCTAAATCTTTTAACTTAACCGAAACAATCTTAGACACACCTGATTCTTGCATGGTAACTCCATAGATAGAATCCGCTGCCGCCATCGTTCCCTTACGGTGGGTCACGACGATAAACTGACTATCCTTGTCAAATCGATTGAGGTAATCCCCAAAACGTTTAACATTGGCTTCGTCCAGCGCCGCCTCTACCTCGTCCAAGATAACAAAAGGAATAGTCTTGACTCGAATGATAGAAAATAACAAGGCCAGAGCCGATAGGGCTTTTTCACCACCACTCATGAGGTTGAGAGATTGGATTTTCTTACCTGGTGGTTGAACAGAAATCTCCACACCAGCTGTTAAAAGATCGCCCTCAGTTAATATCAAGTCTGCCTGACCTCCACCAAACATCTGTCTAAAGGTCACTTTAAAGGACTCACGGATAGCCTCAAAGGTTGATTTGAATCGTTCCTTGACCTCATCATTCATCTCTGTGATGGTCTCAAGGAGTAGGTTTTTCGCAGACAAAATATCATCTCGTTGGCTATTGAGGAAATCCAAACGATTGTGGACTTCTTCGTACTGTTCAATGGCATCCAAATTGACTGGACCCAGTGAGCGAATAGCATTCTCCAAATCCTTAACCTCTTGTTCTGCCAGATTGAGATTTTCCAGTTCATGAGCCTTTTCTAGAGCCTCTGTGTAGCTGATTTGGTACTGGTCTGTTAATTGACCTTGTAAATAGCGCAAGCGTTCGCTGACCTTTTCTTTCTTGGCTTCAGCACGTGTTTGTTTGCGAATCCACTCTTCATTCTGATGACGAGCATTATCCAAATGGCTGGCAATATCATCCAGCTGACCTTCGATATCATCCAACTCAAACTGCTTGCGAATCAAACCTTGTTGGAGGTTTGTTTTCTGAGTTTTGGCCTCTTCCTCCTGCTGGCTTAGTAAAGCCGTATCCACTTTCTCAAGATTATCAACCTTTTCTTGGAGGAGACGCTGGATTTCCTCTTGCTCGATATCCAGATTATCCAGTTCCTTACCTAAGCGTTCAATATCAGTAACTCCGTACCGCTTTTGTCCTTGCAGTTCTGACTTAAGCAAGCGTGCTTGCGCTACTTGTTCCTGCAAGTTTTGATAACGTTCTTGAATTGCGTTTTTGTTAGACTTAATTTCTTCAATCTCAGTTTCCAGATTTTGCTTTTCACTGGCGATAGTAGCAAGGCGCTCTTGGCATTTTTCCTTGTCCGCTTGCCAATCTCCTTCAGTAAGGCGATTTAATTCCTCTTCTTGAAGTTTCCAAAGAGTTTCCAGTTCTTCGACCTGCTGATTGGTTTGTTGATAAGCAAGATACAAACCTTGCTCATGGATACGAGCCTGTTCTCCCTGAGATTTGATGGCTTCTAACCTGTCTGTTAATACTGCCATCTCATCTTGCAAGGTCTTCAAAGTCTCTTCTTCTGAACGAAGACTAGCTTCTTCTTCAACAATTTCTTTTTGTAATTGCTCCAGCTCTGGCTTGATGAAAATACTGTTATTCTGGCGATTAGCACCACCCGCGTAGGAACCACCTGTACGCAACTCTGTCCCATCCAGTGTCACCATACGAACTTGGTAACGAACTTGGCGAGCTGCGGCACGCGCATGTTCTACAGTATCAAAGATAGCCGTCGTAGCTAGCAAGTTCTTGAAAATGGCTTCTAATCTCTTGTCAAACGACACCAACTCATCTGCCATACCCAGAAATCCTGGACTTGCTGCAATAGCATCTTGATTCTGACTAGAAATCGTACGAGCCTTGATAGTCGTCAGTGGAAGAAAGGTTGCACGACCAGCTCTGTTGCGTTTGAGTAAATCAATCGCCTTAGTCGCCGCGTTCTCATCTTCTACGATGATGTGCTGACTGCTTGCACCAAGCGCAATTTCTAGGGCAATTTGATAATGAACATCAAAAGTCAAATGTTCACTGACTGCACCAATAATCCCACCAAGACGGTCTTTTTCTTGAAGAACACTCTTAACACCCGCATAAAAATTACTATGATTTCTTAGGATGTTTTCCAAACTCTGGGCTCTAGCCTGCTTGTTTTTGAGACTATCCAGACGGTCAAAGAGTTGACTCTGCTGGGCTTGGTAAGAAACTTTCTTCTCCTCTTGTTCCTTGGCACTAGCTTGGTAGTCAGCCAATAATTTCTGAACCTGCTCCTTGGCAGATTCAAGCTCAGCCTGTTGTTGACTGGCCTTCTCTTTAGCTGTAGCCAGTTGTTCTTTCAATTTCTCAAGTTGGTCTGCTTGTTTTTGAGATAGTTGACGGCTGTTCTCCAGTTCATTCTCGATGCGGGTCAGTTGGTTTGAGACATCCGCTTCTTCTTGTAAAAGAGCGACAAAGCGTTCGCGCAAGAGCTCGATCATCTGGTCAGGATCATCTGAAAAAGCTAGCAATTCTGCTTCTAAACGATTGAGTTCCTTGTTGTTTTCAGCTAGACTTTCCTCTAACTGAGCCAGATTTGCTTCTTTTTCAGCCTTCTCTGTACTTAGAGTCTTTCTCTTATCTTCCAAAGCAGTCAAACGGGCTTGTGCTTCTTGCTGATTGAGGGCTACCTGCTCGGACTCCAGTTTTGATAGGGCTAATTTTCGTTCTAAATCACTTATCAGATTCGTCAGATCCATCAAACTTCCTTGGTCTTTGGACATTTGAGCTTGGAGATCTTGGCGTTTCTTTTTAAGAGTTTGATTTTCTTCTTCTAACTCTTCACGCTTTTGGTAATAGCTAGTCAAAAGTTCCTGAACTTGCGTTAGTTCTTCTTCTGTTAGCTCTAGTTCAGCCTTGTTTTCCTTGATTTGGGCAACCAGTACATCCAAGTAAATTGCCTTACGTTGACCATCCAAGTCGAGAAACTTACGAGCATTCTCGGCTTGTTTTGCAAGGGGCTTGATTTGATTGTCCAACTCATAGATAATATCCTCTAAGCGGTCGAGATTGTCTTGAGTTTGTTGCAGTTTGCTTTCTGTTTCTTTTCGACGATTTTTGTACTTTAAAACTCCAGCAGCTTCTTCAAAAATGGCTCGGCGTTCTTCAGGCTTGGAATTAAAAATCTCCTCAACCTTCCCTTGAGAGATGATGGAGAAGGAATCCCGTCCCAAACCGGTATCCAAGAAGAGGTCATGAATATCACGCAAGCGCACTTTCTTTCCATCAATTCGATACTCGCTATCTCCACTACGGTAGATATGGCGTTCTACCTTAATGACTTGCCCTGCATCCTTGATAAAGCCATCTTCATTGTCCAAGGTCACGATAACAGAGGCATAATTGAGTGGTTTGCGACTTTCTGTTCCAGCAAAGATAACGTCAGGCATCTTACCACCACGAAGGCTCTTGATACTGGACTCTCCCAAGGCCCATCGCAGACTTTCTGTGATATTTGACTTTCCAGATCCATTTGGCCCAACGACAGCTGTCACACCTTGATCAAAAACGACCTTGGTCTTGTCAGCAAAAGACTTGAATCCCTGGATCTCAATCTCCTTTAAATACATGAACCCAGCCCTTTCTCAACGGCATTTTTTGCGGCCTCTTGCTCTGCTAATTTTTTAGAACGGCCTTGGCCTTTTCCGATACTCTTGCCCTCAACCAGAACTTCTACATCAAAAACCTTATCATGGGCAGGCCCCATCTCAGAGGTCACCTGGTAGCGAATATCCACATCTCCATTGACTTGGAGCAGTTCTTGCAAGTGCGTCTTGTAATCCTTAATCATTTCAAAGTCACCTGCTTCAACCTTGGGAATCATGACCTGATAGATAAACTCTTTTACCCTAGCAACATCCTTGTCTAAAAGCAACGCTCCCAAAAAGGCTTCAAAGGCATCTCCAAGAATGGTGTCACGATTGCGACCACCAGACTTTTCTTCCCCTTTTCCTAGCTTGATAAACTGATCAAACTGGCAATCACGCGCAAAACCAGCCAAACTCTCCTCACGGACAATCATAGCACGGAGTTTGGACAAATCTCCCTCTGGTTTCTTAGGATATTTTTTATACAGATATTCTGAAATCAATAATTGCAGAACAGCGTCTCCTAAAAATTCCAAGCGCTCATTGTGTGAAATTTTTAAGAGGCGGTGCTCATTGGCATAACTCGTATGAGTAAAAGCCGTTTCCAATAAATTCTTGTCTGCAAATTCGATTGCAAAACGCTTCTTTAGTACAGTTTGTAATTCTTTCATACCAACCTCTTTCTAACTGATAACAGTCTTTTTTATTATATCAAAAAAAGCCCCCTGAGTCACTTTAAAACGGGACTAGGAAAGATTTGGGTAGTTTTTGAAAAAAATTTCCAATTTTGGAGGCAATATAAAGAAAAAAGCCTTATTTAAGGCTTTCTTAGACTGTTTACATCCACCCTGAGGGAATCGAACCCCCATCTCAAGAACCGGAATCTTACGTGATATCCATTACACTAAGGGTGGAAACTTGTTCCATTATAACAAAAATTTGCTCTAATAACAAGTTTTTTTCTAGCCGTATAGCCCGTCTTAGTGGGATGCATCACCATTCCAGATAGAGTTTTTCACGATAACATAATCAACGTGCTTGAGGTCAGCAACCTTGCGTCCACCTGCGTAGGAAATGGCACTTTGCAGATCCTGCTCCATCTCAGTGAGGGTATCTTGCAAATGTCCTTTGGCAGGAAGTAAGATGCGTTTTCCTTCCACGTTTTTATAAGCTCCTTTTTGGTATTGAGAAGCTGAACCATAGTATTCTTTGAACTGTTCGCCATCGACTTCAATCGTTTTCCCTGGGCTTTCGATGTGTCCTGCAAAAAGGGAACCAATCATGACCATGCTAGCACCGAAACGGATAGACTTGGCAATGTCACCGTGTGTACGAATCCCACCATCAGCGATAATCGGTTTGCGAGCCGCCTTAGCACACCAGCGAAGGGCAGCCAACTGCCAACCGCCAGTGCCAAAACCTGTTTTCACCTTGGTGATACAAACCTTACCAGGACCGATTCCAACCTTAGTAGCATCCGCACCGGCATTTTCCAATTCACGCACAGCTTCTGGAGTTCCGACGTTACCAGCGATTACAAAAGTATCAGGTAATTCTTTCTTGATGTGCTGAATCATTGAGATCACACTATCCGCATGTCCATGAGCAATATCAATCGTGATATACTCAGGAGCATCAGCCTTGAGCTGGCTAACAAAGCCATACTCGTAATCCTTGACACCTACAGAAATGGAAGCAATGAGCCCTTGATCGTGCATACGTTTGATAAAAGTAATGCGTCCCGCTTCATCAAAACGGTGCATAATGTAGAAGTAACCGCCTTTAGCAAGTTGCTCTGCTACGTTCTCATCCAAAATCGTCTGCATATTTGCTGGCACAACAGGTAGTTTAAAAGTGTGTTTTCCAAACGTAATACTTGTATCCGCTTCTGAACGGCTTTTAATCACACATTTATTAGGGATCAACTGAATATCTTCGTAATCAAAAATTGGAAATTCATTTAACATATCGATGTCTCATTTCTTTTATAATGACCTACCTATGCTTACGCATCCCTACGCCTTTTCCCGACGTTTCCTTGATTTATTATAAACCAAAGTACAGTTTTTGTCAAATATTTGTAATAATCACATTATATCGTTCGGAAATTACTTATATAAATAGCAAAAAAGTGAAGAGATTACCTTCTCCCCACTTCTTCATCAATAATCGCTTTAAAATTTTCTTCTGAATTTTCCATCATTTCACAAAATGCACTATAGGATGAGGCATTCTGAGGTATTCGAATAGACCACTTCTTCAATTGAGCTCCATAACCAGCTACTTTTCCTATTTCACTATTTACTGACTGCTCCATACTAGGAAAAATCAGTCCAGCTTTCTCAGCTTTTAAAATATAAGAATAGGAAATCAGCTGGAACAAGTCCTCGCGGTTAATTCCTTTTTCAGTGAACTCCAGTTTTTTATATTTTGCATCTAGAACAATCTTTCGTTCTCTGTCATAAAAATCTGGATATACTTTTCGTTTCCCACCAGAAAATACTGAAATTCCATCCGTCTTATCCTTATTTCGTGGATGGATGAAACCTTTCGGCAATAAGGTGTAAACATACTCTTCCCAAAGCCAGGCAACATCAAAAAGAATACCATGGATTTTTTGCTCTTGGTATCCTAAACCATGCACTCCTCCATTTAGGATCATCAGGCAAAGATCTTGCAATTTTCTGTACTCTCGAAAGTAGGCATGACGAAGAGGTTTTGTTTGATTTAGTCTTATAATCTTAGCACGATCAGCTAGTTTATAAGCTGGAGTTACACGAGTAATTTCCGTCATATTTTCACGATTACTATCGAGCAGAACTCCGAAACTTTTCTGATTCTTTATGTACTCAATCGTATGTCGTATCAACTGCATGAGTGGATTATCATAAGTAAACTCTCTAGTTGTATAGGCAATATTTCCCATAAAAGGGAGATTTTTTTTCAGATGATTTCCAACATCTAGTACGCCCTTCACATGACTATCGTTATGGAAAAATCGCTGGTATTCCTTATAAAGACCTTTTCGGAGAGCAGCTTGAAGATACTTGGGAAGGAGGTAAACCAAGAGTTGATAGAGCTTATCTTCAGGAGATAGACCGACATCTAAACTAGTCAGATTGATATTGAGAACCTTTTGTAAAAGATAATGCAAAAAATGGTCGTTACTTTCATCAGAAAAACGAGAGGAAATCGTCAATCTTTCCTGATCACACCCCAGAAAACCAATCACATTCCCAGTCTTAATTTCCTGATTGACTGTTTCAAAAATCTTTTGGTCCTTATCTAAGTCAGGAGAATATTGCAGGTCATTTGGAAATATAAAGATACGGTCCTCTCTAGAAAGGTTATCCAGTGTTCTATCAAGAAGAGCTTGACTTAGTTTGGGATATTCTGCAACAAAGTCTTCTTTAGCAATTCTATGCTGATTATCAGTTATCCGCATCATTATCACCAGTATCTTGGGGTTCTGTTTGGTCGTTATTTGTCAGATCAAATGCTTTTTTCAATGTTGTCAGAGTTTCAGCCTCTTCATAAGAACCTCGTAAGTAATCTTCCAAAAGCGGTTTAAGATAATCAGACCAGAGTAATTCATAGTCAAAATCTACTTCTTCCAGTTTAAGGAAATAACTTGGTCCGATATGATAATGGCTATTTAGCTCCTGAACGTTTTCGATAGCAGCGTTCAAATTTCTAAGACGAAGTTTTGCTTCTTCTGCATGGATACCCAGTTCTTTATCCAACATAGCAACTTGACTTTCAGCAGTAACTTCAACAAAGCGGAAACGACGACGCATAGCAAAATCAAAGGTATCTACCGAACGGTCAATATCATTCATTGTTCCGATGATGTAAACATTTTCGGGGATATAAAACTTTTCATCAGTTTCGTGTAGATTTGCATATTGGGTAGAAACACTTCCCTTTTCACCACGGTAGCCAGGGTCAATAGAGAAAAAGAGTTCACCAAAAATCTTAGAAATCTCACCACGATTAATCTCATCGATGATGAAGACGAAATTCTTGTCTGTGTTAATCATTGGGGATACATAATCACATAAACCATAACTTTCTTTCATGTGATCCAAAACAATTTTTTGATAAGTTTCGTACTTTAAATTAGTATCTTCACCCTTGTACAAAAGATACACTTTTTCTTTGGTAGCAACAGGAGAATCAAACTTCACATTCCCTTGACTATTTAAACTGGCTGGAACAGAACTACGAGGAAAGAAGTATTGTCCTTGCTTTTCATTGATAGCATCCGTTAGCTTCCTCCACGCTTCCTCAAAATTATCTTGTCCTCCAGTTTTCTGAGCATCTATAGCATTCTGACAAAACTTCTTAAAAATACCTTCTTTTAATTTAAAAAATATACTGCCATCCTCATTTGAATCCGGTCTTAAACCCTCTACAAAATCTGTATAATCATAGGAAGGGTGAAATTGTACAAAGCCGATTTGGTCTTCGTTGTCACCCGTTAACTCCATAGCAATTTCTTTAGCAAGATAAGTTTTTCCTGTGCCAGGTGCACCACGGAGGATGAGGTTTTTGGATTTTTTTAATATATCTAAATAATCGTTAATATTTTTATTCATAACAACTTTCTCTACATTTTTTCTGTATGTACCATTTAGAATAGATTTATATAAATTGATACGTTCTGAATTTCTATCCCAGTTGATGGTTTGTCTTGTACCTTTTTTACCTTGGTATTCCCATCCACCATCTACTTTCAACCAATTAACACCAATACAATGTTTAAACTCTGTTTTTGTTTCATCAAAGTAATATGTTTTCACACATTGTCCAATACCTAAAATTTTGTTAAATCCTGAGGTAGCTATTATATAATCATTTATTTTTATGTCATGTGCAAACTTCCAAATAAATAAATTTCTCTGCTTTCCTTGCTTCAATTCTTCAGGATTATTGTAATCTAAAATATTAGATAAATTAGAATCAAAATCTATACAAGCTATATTCTCTTCTTTAAACAAAGACCAAACTTTTCCACCTCCTCCTGCAACTATCATCCAATAATTTAATTTTTCTTCCATTTTGTAGCTCCATTTTCATATTATAGGCTAGTTAGTATTTAATATTTCAAAACCCTATTTCACATATAGAATATCATATCTATTTAAAAAAGAAAAGAAATTCTAAAGAAAAAGCCCAGTGTTAGGAGCTTCAATGTCTCTTAACACTAGACTTCTTTTCAATCTTAATAATACTCACCCTGACGGTAGTCCCATGAGTTAAAGGTATCTGACAAATGCATCATGATTTTATCAATGTCAAGCCCTTTACGAATCACAACAGGAGCTGGAGATGTTGATCGTGCTCCGCCTTGTTCTGGGATAAGCTTGCCGTCTTTATCAACCATAGACACCATCACACCTTGCTCGTAGCGGGTTTCAATGGTTTTGTCAGGTTGGATTGAGGCAACGTAGTCGTCTGCTTCGATAACAAGATCCACTGCTCCTTCGATACGTTCCCCAATTCCTTCAACCTTACCACGATTTCCTTTTCCAGAAGGGTTTGCAGATGAGGCATAAACCATTTTACCTTCTTCCCAAAGTTTAGCAGCCAACTGTTCACCAGCTTTACCAAACTTGATGACAAAACAGCTAGTACCACGAACGTCTGTCATGAGTTCTTCACGACCATCACCGTATGCTTTCAATTTCTCAAAGGCTTCTGGTTTCCATGGAAGGATACAACCTAGAAGAATGTCTTCGTCCCAATGTTTTTGGTAGAAGGCTTCAATTTCTGGATTGAGTTGTGCTAAAGCGCGAAGCTCATCCATGCTTCCACAAAGTACAACACCTGGTTTGTTACGGTTACGCTCTTTAGCTTCAAACTTACGCTCAAGTCCTTCCTTATCACTAGTCATGATGATGTAACCAACTTTTGTAGGGCAAACGATACATCCGCCCTCACCTTTTAAAATGTCATAGCCTTCCTGTGAAAGTGTTCCGTTCCATTGAATGTGTTTTGTCATAGTTCTATTTCCTTTTCTATTTTTATTCTAATCCTGCCAATAGGCTGGGCGTTGTTTTTCATAAGCAGCAATCAAATCTTCGTACTGCAAGGTAATACCGATATCATCCAAACCATTTAAGAGCTTGTGTTTCCATTCACTATCGATTTCAAAAGTGAATTCTCCAACTGGTGAGATGATTTTCTGTTGTTCCAAGTCCACAGTTACCTGATCGGTCGGTTTGAGTTGGGCTAACTTTTCTCTAACCTCCCTAGGCTGAACAATGGGCAACATGCCATTATTGAGTTCATTATTATAATGAATGTCCCCGAAAGATCCTGCAATCACGACCTTAAAACCATAGTCGGCTAGAGCCCAAGCTGCGTGTTCTCTCGAAGAACCTGCCCCAAAGTTATCACCTGAGATGAGGATACTGGCTTTTCGGTATTCAGGTCGGTTAAAGACAAAGTCTGGATCCTCAGTATACTTATCGTCCAGATAACGCCAAGCATACATGAGGTACTTACCAAAGCCTTTCTTATCAATCAACTTGAGAAACTGCTTGGGGAGGATTTGGTCTGTGTCGATATTATCATTCATGAGAGGAACGGTCGTTCCCGTATAAACTGTAAATTTCTCCATATCCTCTCCTTACTGGGCCTCTGGCATTTGCCGAACATCTACGAAGCGCCCTGCGATAGCCGCTGCAGCTGCCATGGCTGGACTGCAGAGATGGGTCTTAGCACCAAATCCCTGTCTGTCTTCAAAGTTACGGTTGCTGGTTGAGGCACAGTGGACGCCATCAGGAACCTTGTCGGGATTCATCCCTAGACACATAGAGCAACCTGGATCTCTCCACTCAAAGCCAGCATCAAGGAAAACCTTGTCCAAGCCCAACTTCTCAGCAGCTCGTTTCACAGGACGAGAGCCTGGTACTACGATTGCTGTTAGATTGGGAGCTATTTTCTTTCCTTTGACAAATCGCGCAGCCAGTTGTAAATCGCTGAGACGAGCATTGGTGCACGAACCAATAAAGATATAGCCCAGTTCAATATCTGCCGGCTTTTGACCTGGCTCCAAGTCCATGTAATGATAAGCACGTTCATCGTTCATATCCTTAATTTCTGGGAAGCTACTGTCAAAGTCAACGCCCATAGCAGGATTAGTTCCCCAGGTCACCATGGGTGCCAAGTCAGAGACATCCATCTGGATAACCTTATCATAGACAGCATCATCATCACTGACAATTGTTTTCCAATCCGCCACAGCCTCTTCGAAATCCTCTGGAACACATTCTCGTCCCTTGAGATAATCATAGGTAGTTTGATCTGGATTCATGATGCCCATCTTAGAGCCAAACTCGATGGACATATTGCAGATGGTCATTCGCTCTTCCATGGTCAGAGCATCAATCGCTTCCCCACGATATTCCACCACATAGCCAACACCGCAGGCAACGCCATACTTGGCAATCAAGGCGAGAATGTAATCCTTAGAATAAACTCCTTTTTGAGGAACACCAGTGAATTCTACCAGCATTTTCTTGGGTTTGACCTGCCAGAGGGTCTGGGTGGCAAAGACATGCTCGACCTCACTAGTCCCAATCCCAAAGGCGATAGCTCCGAAAGCCCCGTGGGTGGCTGTATGGCTGTCTCCACAGACGATGAATTTTCCTGGTTGGGTCCGTCCTGTTTCTGGACCAACCATGTGAACAATCCCTTGCTTCTCAGAACCGTGGGCTGCATGTTCAATCCCAAACTCCTCAACATTTTCAGCAAGCTTATCAATTTGAGCCTTAGAAATCACATCTCGAATATCGTAGATATTGACCGTTGGTACATTATGATCAAAAGTTCCAAATGTCAAGTCTGGCCGTCTCAATCTGCGCCCCGCATCTCGTAATCCTTGAAAGGCTTGGGGACTGGTCACCTCGTGAATATAGTGTTGATCTACATACATGAGTTGGGGCTGCCCCTCTTCTCCTGTGATGACATGACGGTCCCATAATTTATCAAAAATCGATTTTCCTGCCATCTATTACCTCCAAATGAAATATAAGGCTACAAGTGTGGTTACCATCCCAAGGAACCAAACCGTTTTAAAATACCATTTTCTAGTCTTGTGGTGAAAGGTCATTCCTGCTAACCAAGCGCCAAATCCACCACAGACAAGTGCTATAGTCAAGAGAATTTTCTCTGGGATGCGCCAAGCACCTCTCCTTGCCTTGGATTTGTCAATGCCATAAATCAAGAAAACCATGACATTCCAAATCAAAAGAACTAGAGTAATTTTTTCATCTAACTTCATAACCTTGCAATAATAGCTTCCGTCATTTCCTTGGTCGAAGCCTGACCTCCTATATCTCTTGTTAAAATGCCTGCTGCCAAACTGGCTTCTATAGCTTGTTCGATACGCCCTGCATCCTCAGAACGCCCAAAACTATCTCTCAGCATCATGGCAACTGATAAAATCATGGAAATAGGATTGGCAATTCCTTGACCTGCAATATCAGGTGCCGAACCATGAATAGGTTCATAAAGACTTGGACCTTTTTCAGAATGACTAGCTGATGGCATGACTCCAAGCGTGCCAGATAGAACGCTTGATTCATCTGATAGAATATCTCCGAAAAGATTTTCTGTCACGATGACATCAAATTTAGCAGGATTTGTAATCATAAGCATGGCAGCTGAGTCCACTAACTGGTGTTCCAAGGTTACATCTGGGAAATCCTGCGCAACCTCCTCAGCTACTCTCCGCCAGAGTTTTGATGTCGCTAGAACATTTTGCTTATCGATACTAGTAACGATTTTTCTGCGACTTCTTGCAATTTCAAAAGCCTTGCGAATAATCCGCTCCACTTCCTCATAGCTATAGTCGTTGATATCACGCGCTTTGCGCTCTTCTAGGATATGATCTCCAAAGTAAATCCCACCTGTCAACTCACGCACCACGACAAAGTCTACACCAGCAATTCGTTCCGATTTGAGAGGTGACAAATGCTTGAGACTGTCAAAAATCTTAACAGGTCTAATATTGGCATAGAGATTGAGTTCCTTACGAAGAGCCAGCAAGCCTTGTTCAGGGCGAATCGCTGCCCCATCATACTGGGGACTACCGATAGCCGCAAGGAGAATAGCATCTGCTTCTCTACTTGCCTTGAGGGTTTCATCAGGTAAGGGATGCCCCGTAGCATCAATACCTGCACCTCCAAAGGTGCGTCTATCTATTTCATAGTCAAAACCTGTTTTTGAAGCTAGAGCTTCCAGAACTGCTAAACCAGCTTCCATGATTTCTGGACCAATTCCATCCCCTGCTAGAGCTACTATTTTCTTTGTCATAGCCTTCTCCTTTACACACTAGGCATGTCTCGGTAGGAAACGCTGCGCCCCATCTCACCAGCATTCTCTTTTTGAACAAAGGTATTGGCATTGATATAAGCAATCGCCGAAGCCTTCAATACATCGAAGTCAAGACCTGTCGCGTTAAAGATGGTCTCTGTATCTCTGTTTTCAACAGTAACCAAGACACGAGCTTGAGCATCAATTCCATCTGTCACAGCATCAATGGTATAGGACACCAAACGGACGGATTGATTAAAGAACTTATCGATAGCGTTAAAGATTGCTTCAACGGAACCTTGCCCTGTCGCATTAAATTCAACTTTCTCACCATCCATATTAGCCAGGCTAACAAGCGCTTCAATATCATTGTCTGCATGAGCTTGAAGTTGTAAATCATCAAAGTGGAAGCCTTCTGGATTTTCAACCATGGTTCCAGCGATCAGCGCACGAATATCTGCATCTGTGATTTCTTGTTTCTTGTCCGCTAGTGCCTTGAACTTAGCAAAGAGTGGTTTGATATCCTCTTCTGTAAAATCTAGGGCCAATTCTCTTAGTTTTTCAACAAAGGCATGGCGACCTGACAATTTTCCAAGCGGAAGACTGTTACTCTTGACACCGACCAATTCAGGTGTAATGATTTCATAGGTAAGAGGATTTTTAAGAACTCCATCTTGGTGAATACCAGACTCGTGAGAGAAGGCATTACCACCAACGACAGCCTTGTTTTTAGGAACTGGAATACCAGAGAAGCGAGAAACCATTTCTGACGTATTAATGGTTTCATTTAGGACAATACTTGTCTCTGCCCGATAGTAATCTTGGCGAATATTGAGGGCCACTGCTATTTCTTCCAAAGCAGCATTCCCAGCTCGCTCCCCAATACCATTGATAGTCCCTTCAACACGTCTTGCACCGTTCTTGACAGCAGCAAGGCTGTTAGCCACTGCCATTCCGAGGTCATCATGACAGTGAGGTGAATAGATAATCTGACGATCCGTCTTGATATTCTCAATCAAGTATTTGAAGATAGCTCCGTACTCTTCTGGCGTGATGAATCCAACCGTGTCAGGGATATTGATATAAGACGCACCAGCATCCACCGCTGTTTGAACGACTTGCAAGAGGAAATCCAACTCTGTTCTAGTCGCATCTTCAGGAGAGAATTCGACGATTTCAAACTTAGAACGTGCGTAAGAAACATGCTCCTTAATAGCTTCTAAAATCTCTTCCTTGCTCTTATTGAGCTTATACTTACGATGAATAGGACTAGTAGCGATAAAGACGTGAACCTGTGGATACTTAGCATCCTTGAGCGCCTCGTAACAAGCATCAATATCTGACTTGACCGAACGTGCTAAACCAGTCACGGCTGTTTTCTTCAAGACCTTAGCAATCTCCTGAACTGCTGTAAATGAGTCTGGGCTAGCAGCTGGAAAACCAGCTTCGATGGCTGAAATGCCCCATTTCTCCAGCTGTCTCGCTATGGCAATCTTTTCCTTGATTGAAAAGTTAACACCTGGTGTCTGCTCTCCATCCCGAAGGCTGGTATCTAGAAATTCAACTGTTCGCATAAGATTTCCCCTTTTCCAAATGTGGTTGTAAAAAAACATCTCGCTTAGAGGCCCAAGCGAGATGTTGATTTACTCCCGCTTGGTAAGCCAAACAGGACTAATGCTTTTGCACTAGCCCGAGTACCTCAACAACAAAGCAAATTGATTAAACTTAGCTGTTTTCATGTTTGACTTTCTCCTTCGTTTGATGTCTTGTTTAGTATTTTAGCATAGGAAAAATCTCTTGTCAAGAAAAAATCCAATATTTTCTGAAAATTTCTTCAGTAAAGAATATTTTGCTAATTGAAAGTATTTGAAAACACAAGGGAATTTCCTTACTTTTTCAAAGTCAAATTCCAACTGATTTCTAGCAAATCTAGAACGTCATCATCAGATAAACTATCATCAAGAGTAAGACTAATCCAGTAGCGTTTGTTCATATGAAAGGCTGGATAAATGCCTTTTTTTGAAAGCAAATCAGCTACTTGGTCGTGTTTGAGGTTGACTGCTTCGACTAGCCCTTCTCTCCCCTTTTCCAGCTTATCCCATGGGATTCTCATCAAAACAGCATACCACTTTTTATTGCCTTCATGTCTTAACACTGCTGTATCAGGCGATTTCTCCCAAAGATACTCCAATTGATTACCATATTTTTTCTGAACTTGAGCCATGATACGCTTAGTCTGAGGGCAGATAACATCCTGCATATCAAAGCAAGCCTTCCGAATCTGGTAAAGAATCTCCAAACAAGCCTCACGGATACTTGCAACAAAACTTCCCCGCATGCTTTCCATATGTACTTGAGGATAGAGGTCACCCGTTTCCTGGTCAAAAACCTGAAAGCTCACATTATCAGGAGTGATAGAGACTGTCATGAAAAAGTCACCCTGCAAAATCTGGCAACTATAGGTCCAGACTTCTCCATTTTCTACAAAACCATAGGCATGAGCTTTTTCTTTATTAAACTGATAGGATTTAAAAATTTCAAACATAAGTGAAAACTGCTACCAAAAGCTAGCAGTTCCTTTCTATTTTTTAAAAGACAACCTTAGTTCCATGCAATTGTGTCACGCCTAGCTGGTCGATAAAGGTTTGGCGGTTGTCCAAGTCAATCCCGCCACCTGGTAAGATTTCAATTTTACCTTTTGCATGTTCCAAAATTCTGTGATAGTGTTCAAAACGTTTCTCTAGCGAGTCCCCAGACACACCAGCACGAGTTAAGATACGAGTGACACCAGCTTGGCTGAGCCAGTCAATGGCCTCCAATTGCTCTTCATCACTCAATTCATCAAAGGCCATATGGAAGACAATTTCCATTCCTTTAGATGCGGCAATCAGCTTCTCCAGATTAGCTTTATCCAACTTCTTATCAGCAGTTAATGCCCCAAAAACGACTCCTTGACTTCCAGCCTGCGCAGTCAAACGGATGTCTTCCAGCATAATTGCTATTTCAAAATCAGTATAGACAAAATCGCCACCACGGGGACGAATCATAGTCATAATGGTCGTATCGTAGTTAGATGCCAGTTCAACCGCTGCCTTGGTCACTCCATAGCTAGGTGTTGTTCCTCCTACTGCTAGATTGTCACAAAGTTCGATTCGACGAGCTCCAGCCTGCATCGCTTTTTCAAGCAAGGTCACATTTTCAGCACAAAATTCGTAAATCATTTGATTCTCCTTGATGTTTTCTTTAAATTTATTATATCATATTATTTTAAATATGCTTTCATTTTTATCAAGGCAAATAACTACTATTTTTATCTATTCTTTGTCAGGAATGACTTTAAAGAGATAGTAGGTGATAAAGATAGTCAAGGCTCCCAGACCGATTTTGACTGGCAAAAGAGGGGCAAAATAAATAGAAATCCCCATCAAGATATAGATAGATACGATGATTTTTTTCTTTCGTTCTCGCGCTATTGACTTGGTTTCCCGAAAGTCAGCTACATAGGTCTGATAAATCTTTGTATGATAAAGCCAGTCTTCAAAACGCTTAGAAGATTTTGAAAAGCAAGCGATAGCTAACAAAAGAAAGGGAGTTGTTGGTAAAAGTGGTAGGACAACTCCAATAACAGCTAAAGCCAGTGAAATAAAGCCAATACTGAGGTAAATGATACGCATGATTTCTCCTAGATAAATTACTCTTCCTCTAGTTTCGCATACAAGGAGGAAATTTGTCAAGCCTCAACAAAAAAAGAGCCTGAAATTCATTTTCAGGACTCTGCATTCTATTTAATTTTTTCCTCTTCGTAGTCGCCATTACTACATACAACCTGCTTACCACCACCACGGACCTTTTTCTCCACAAGGAAGTGTCCGCATTTTGGACAATCACGTCCAATTGGTTTATCCCAGGAAGTAAATTCGCATTCTGGGTAACGATTGCAACCATAGAAGATACGATTACGCTTGGTTTTGCGTTCGATGATTTGTCCTTGATGACAGCTTGGACACTCGACACCAATCTCCTTAACAATCGCTTGTGTGTGACGGCAGTCTGGGAAATTGCTACAAGCATAGAATTTACCAAAACGACCGAGCTTAATCACCATCGGGCTGCCACAAACTTCACAGTCAAATCCAGCTGGCTCATCCTTGATCTGGATTTTTTCCATTTCAGCTTCAGCCTTGGCCACTTCTTTGGAGAATGGTTTATAAAATTCGTCAATAACACGTTGCCACTGCTCTTTTCCAACTTCGACATCATCCAGTTTTCCTTCCATTTCAGCTGTAAAGGTCACGTTTACGATGTCTGGGAAATATTCAACGATGAGCTTGTTAACAATTTCTCCTAATTCTGTTGGTTCAAAACGTTTAGCAGCCAGACGAACGTAGTAACGTTTTTGGATGGTTTCAATGGTCGGAGCATAAGTTGAAGGACGTCCAACACCATTTTCTTCCAAGGTCTTGATAAGGGTCGCTTCCGAATAGCGAGCTGGCGGTTGGGTGAAATGTTGTTCTGGCTTGCTATTGACCTGCTTGACCACATCTCCTACTACCATATCTGGCAACATCTTGTTCTTATCAGAGTCATTATAAATAGCAAGATAACCATCAAACTTAACTTGGCTTCCATTTGCTGCGAACTGAACTCCATTTTGAGAGAGCTTGACAGCCATGGTATCAAAGATAGCTCCCGTCATCTGGCTCGCTACAAAACGGTTCCAGATAAGGGTATAAAGCTTAAGCTGGTCTTTGTCCAAGTACTTAGCGATGCTTTCTGGTGTATTAAAGACGCTAGATGGACGAATGGCTTCGTGAGCATCCTGAGCACCTGAGGCATTCTTGACCTTGCTACCATGCTTGGAATACTTGCTACCAAAACGGTCGTTAATGTAGCTTGCCGCTTCGTTCTGAGCCACAGGACTGATACGAGTCGAGTCTGTACGCATATAGGTAATCAAACCTTGCACACCCGATCCGATATTGATCCCTTCATAGAGCTGTTGAGCCACCATCATGGTCTTTCGAGTACGGAAATTAATTTTGTTAGCCGCATCCATCTGCATGGTTGAAGTCGTATAAGGTAGGGGCGCATTGCGTTTGCGTTCTTTCTTATCTACCTGGTCTACTGTGAAATCTTTACTAGTCAAATGGGACAAGACTTCTTTGACTTCTTCGTTGGTGGTCAATTTCATCTTTTTGCCATTCATACCATAGAAAGAAGCCTGAAATTGCTTGGTTCCCTTCTTAAAGACACCATCAATTGTCCAGTATTCTTCCGGTTGGAAGGCATTGATTTCATTTTCACGGTCAATGATGAGCTTAAGGGCAACCGACTGCACGCGTCCTGCTGATAAGCCCTTCTTGACCTTCTTCCACAAAATTGGCGAAATCGAATACCCTACCAAGCGGTCTAAGACTCGACGAGCTTGTTGGGCGTCGACCAAGTCCATATCAATCTTACGAGGTTCTTTAAAGGCATTTTTTACTGCGTCTTTGGTGATTTCATTAAAGACTACACGGTTGGCATCATTCTCATCCAAGTTGAGAATGTGAGCCAAATGCCAGGAAATTGCTTCTCCTTCACGGTCCGGGTCACTCGCCAGAAAGACTTTATTAGCCTTTTTGGCTTCTTTTTTCAGATCATTGATGAGAGGACCCTTGCCTCGGATATTGATATACTGCGGTTCATAGTTATTTTCAATGTCGACTGACATACTGGATTTTTTCAAATCACGGATATGCCCGACACTGGCTAAAACCTTGTAATTTCTACCTAGGTATTTCTCAATCGTTTTCGCCTTGGCAGGCGACTCCACGATGACTAGATTTTTTTTAACTGTTGATTTTTTCTTCTTTGTTGCCGTAGCCACACTATCACACCTTTTCAAAGTAATAAACTTTATAAAGTGTAAACCATTTTTAAAGACCTGTCAAGACTTAACTCCTATATTTATAGAAGAAAAGTTTATCTGAGTGAACAAATTTCTCCTTAAAATTCAAACTCAGCCAGCACATCTTGACCGCTGGTGACCAGTTTTGCTCCCTCTTGGATCAGGTGGTGACAGCCATCTGAATGGCCATCTAAAATGTTCCCTGGAATGGCAAAGACATCGCGCCCTTCCTCCATAGCACGCTCACAGGTGATGAGACTGCCCGAACGCATCCTTGCCTCTGCTACAATAACCCCACGACACAGTCCTGCTATGATACGATTTCGAGCTGGAAAATGAAATTTCAGAGGTTGCTCGCCAGGTCCATATTCACTGAGAACCAGATGGTCATTGCCAATGTACTCCTGCAAACGTTTATTGGCTTTAGGATAAAACACATCCAATCCTGTTCCAATCACAGCAATCGTTTTTCCACCATTTTGGAGTGCAGCCATATGGGCAGCCGTATCAATCCCTTTGGCCAAACCACTGACTACGATTAACTCGTTTTCCAAACCTTGAATGACTCTCTGAACCGACTTTGCACCCTGACTAGAACATGAACGACTCCCTACAACAGCAACCTTTGGAAACTTCAGCAAGTCTAGATTTCCCTTATAAAACAAGAGTGCTGGAGCATCGTAAATCTCACTCAGATCCCAAGGATAACAGTCATCAAGAATAGAAAAGGATGGAAATTTCTGAAACTCCTTCTCCAACTGTGCATCATCTATCTGGAAATAGCGTTCCATAAAGACAGCAGGATTACGGCACCCCGATATTTCTGCAATATCACCTAGCAAGAGCTCCTGATCTACAGTCTCATCGTATTCAAGAACAGTTAAAATTTGTTGATTGGTCAGCCCAGCTTTTCTCAATTTGTAAATCTCATAGTTTGTAATCTTCATGAGCAACTCCATTTCTTCTTTTCTACTTACCTATCTATTCGTAAAAAAATAAAAAGAAGACCAAGAATCTTCTTTTTTTCATTTATTCAGCTTTAGTAGTTGACCAGCTACTTTCAACCATCGGTAAGATTGTTTTTAAAGTTTCCCCATCTCCTTCAAGTGAAACATAGCGGATTTTACCATCATTTGATCGGAAAACCCAGGTAACAAGGTATTTCCCTGACTTAGCAATTGCGTTGACAACATAGGCTTCATAGCCTCCAATGGTCGATTTGGAGCCCCAAACCTTACTGAAATCAGAGCTTTGTTCTTTGGAAGTTAAAATACTAGATGAGACAGTCACAACATCCAGTTTAGCATATTCTTCTTCGCTGATATTGAACTGCTCAGCCTTGAAGGTATTCAGCGTAACAATGTTGATATCTGTTCCATCACTATACTGTATATCATTTCCACCTTCTACTTCATGGAATTGAACCCATGATTTGGGTACCTTGACAAAACCATATTCATTCGAACCGATGATTTGCGTCTCTTCCTTTTTCGCTTCAGAAACAGTAGAACTAGAGCTACTCGTTTCCTGACTACTAGAAGAACTAACAACTGCAGACGAACTTTCTTCGGTTGCTGTTTGTGATTTATTAGAGCATGAAGCTAAAAAAACACTAGCAGTAACAACAGTTCCTAAAATTAATAA
The DNA here is from genome assembly GCF_001074565.1 of Streptococcus pseudopneumoniae. Taxonomy (GTDB): domain Bacteria; phylum Bacillota; class Bacilli; order Lactobacillales; family Streptococcaceae; genus Streptococcus; species Streptococcus pseudopneumoniae_J. The sequence goes on from NZ_JUQX01000013.1 coordinate 37,168, forward strand.
TTTTTTCATCCTATCACCTTTCCATCTGCATTATAAGAAAAATAAGGACTTCTGTCAAATTCTAACTTGATCTTTTCTGTCACTTGATAATTTTGCCCGCTCTCATTTAAAGCAAAAACTCTTGAGAAATCTTCAAGAGTTTTGTTTCAACTTTCTATTCTTCATCCATGCTCAAGACGCTAAGGAAGGCTTCTTGTGGGACTTCTACTGATCCGATAGCTTTCATGCGTTTCTTACCAGCTTTTTGTTTTTCAAGGAGTTTGCGTTTACGAGAAACGTCACCTCCGTAACACTTGGCAAGTACATTCTTACGAAGGGCCTTGATATCAGTACGGGCCACGATCTTGTGCCCAATAGCTGCTTGAATCGGCACTTCAAATTGTTGACGAGGGATGATTTTTTTGAGCTTATCAACGATGAGTTTCCCACGTTCGTAGGCAAAGTCCTTATGAACGATAAAACTGAGGGCATCCACCTTATCACCATTGAGAAGGATATCCATTTTGACCAGCTTAGATGGGCGGTACTCTGACAATTCATAGTCAAAACTTGCATAACCACGTGTTGAAGACTTGAGCTTATCAAAGAAGTCAAAGACGATTTCAGCAAGTGGAATTTGATAGATGACATTGACACGATTGTCATCAATATAATCCATGGTCACAAAGTCTCCACGTTTACGTTGAGCCAATTCCATAACTGCTCCGACAAACTCCTGCGGTACCATGATTTGAGCCTTGACATAAGGTTCTTCAATAGTCGCGATCTTAGTTGGATCAGGAAACTCAGACGGGTTAGACACATCCATAGACTCACCGTCAGTTTGGTTAACCTTATAGATAACAGATGGAGCTGTCATGATGAGGTCAATGTTGAACTCACGTTCTAAACGCTCTTGGATAACATCCATATGGAGAAGCCCAAGGAATCCACAACGGAAACCAAATCCGAGTGCCTGCGATGTTTCTGGTTCAAACTGCAAGCTAGCATCGTTGAGTTGCAATTTTTCAAGGGCTTCACGAAGGTCATTGTACTTGTTTGACTCGATTGGGTAAAGTCCTGCAAAGACCATAGGGTTCATCTGCTTGTACCCATCTAGCGGTTCTGCTGCTGGATTGCTTGCTAGGGTCACTGTATCACCAACACGCGTATCTTGAACCGTCTTGATGGAAGCCGCAATATAACCAACGTCACCAGTCGCTAGGAAATCACGCCCGACTGCTTTCGGTGTGAAAATTCCGACCTCAGTGACATCAAAGGTCTTGCTATTGCTCATGAGCTGAATCTTATCGCCAGGTTTAACCACTCCGTCCATAACACGAACTTGGAGAATAACCCCGCGGTAAGCATCATAAACTGAGTCAAAAATTAAGGCTTTTAATGGAGCTGAAACATCACCAGTTGGAGCTGGTACTTTTTCAACAATTTGCTCAAGAATCTCTTCGATACCAATACCAGCTTTGGCTGATGCTAAGACCGCTTCGCTGGCATCTAGTCCGATGACATCCTCAATCTCTGTACGCACACGTTCTGGATCGGCTGCTGGTAGGTCAATCTTGTTAATGACTGGCAGAATTTCCAAATCATTGTCCAAGGCTAGATAAACGTTGGCAAGAGTTTGTGCCTCAATTCCTTGGGCAGCATCTACCACCAAAATCGCTCCTTCACAGGCAGCGAGCGAACGCGACACTTCATAGGTAAAGTCCACGTGCCCAGGTGTGTCAATCAAGTGGAAAATATAGGTCTCGCCATCTTTTGCAGTGTAATTGAGCTCAATGGCATTGAGTTTAATGGTAATTCCACGTTCACGCTCAAGATCCATACTATCCAAAAGCTGGGCTTGCATTTCACGACTTGAAACCGTCTCTGTCTTTTCCAAAATGCGGTCTGCAAGCGTTGACTTTCCGTGGTCAATATGGGCGATAATAGAGAAGTTGCGGATCTTCTCCTGTCGTTTCTTTAATTCTTCTAAGTTCATGATGCTCTTCCTTTCAGGGTATCTATTAATTATAAATTGTTTTTAACATTTTGACAAGACCATACCCTGCTAGGAGTACTAATCTTCGGCAACAAAACCATCATTTTCGATAAAGTGGTGTTCTGTCATTCCTTGGTCAGTAAAGACAATCCCATGAAGGACACCACCATAGACAGCTCCTCCATCCATGCCAATCTTGCCATCTTCTGTTATCCAAAGCTCAGCAGTACCTCGGTCTTGCTTCAGCAAACCATAAACTGGTGTATGCCCAAAGACAATGGTTTTTCCAGTATGATTTTCAGCTTCATGGAATGGCTTTCTGAGCCAGACTTTTTTATAATCTGTAGTTTCATGCCAATCATCCAAGGTCAAGTCAATACCCGCATGAACAAAGATATACTTGTCTGTCTCTACCACAAATGGCATTTGACGAATAAATTCGACCAAGTCTGCTGCTTCTGTCGCAACCCGTTTGGCATCTTCTACGCCATCAACTGGTGCATCCAAGGGACGACCTAAAATAGAGTTAATGGTTGTATCACCACCATTGCGACGATAATGGTCATAGCTTTCTTCTGGGTCATCAAGCCAAGTCAAAAACATATACTCGTGGTTTCCTGATAGACAGATAGCTCCATGATTGTCGACCAAGTCTTTTACCATTTCTAGAACACGGCGACTATCCTCACCACGGTCAATCAAATCCCCTAGAAAGAGCAACTGGGTGTGACCATCCCAGGTTTTGAGAAGGTCTTCCAGCATACCTGCTTTTCCATGGACATCTCCAATTACATAATAGTCTGTCATTTATTTCTCCCTCGTTTGCAATAATTCTCTGGCTTGGGTAAGGGCTGCTTCGGTTACATTCTCTCCTGCTAACATCTTAGCAACTTCCTCTACTCGTTCTTCTAAAGTCAAGAGACGAACTGTCGACACCGTTGAGTGCTCATCGCTAATCTTCTCAATAAAGAATTGATAATCCGCGATGGCAATTACTTGTGGTAGGTGAGAGATTGCTAAAACCTGACCATGTTGGCCAATCTTATGGATCTTCTGTGCGATAGCTTGGGCTACACGACCTGAAACTCCCGTATCCACCTCATCAAAGACAATACTGGTCTTACCTTCCTTGCGAGAAAAGGCAGACTTGATAGCCAACATGAGGCGGGATAATTCCCCACCAGATGCAACTTTGACCAAAGGCTTAAAGTCCTCACCTGGGTTGGTTGAAATGTAAAATTCGACCATTTCATTCCCTTCACGACTGAATTTGCCCTTGCCAAAGCGAACCTGGAACTGTGCCTTTTCCATATAGAGGTCTTGCAGTTCCTGTTTAATCTCTGCCTCAAGCTGCTGGGCCAAGTCATAGCGAGCAGATGCAAGCTGACCTGCCAAGTCGACAAGCTTAACTTCCAATTTTTTGAGCTCTGCTTCCATGTCTTCGGAAGAAAGGTTATTCCCCGTCAAGAGATTGTACTCATCCGTAATCTTGGCAAAATAAAGCAGGACATCGTCCACAGTCCCACCGTATTTACGGGTAATAGTATTCAGAAGGTCTAAGCGATTTTCAACCTGCATGAGGCGATTGCCATCAAAATCCAAGTCCTCAATAATATCTCCCAAACGCTTTGTAATATCTTCTAAAACATAGTAGGTCTCTGATAGAGAACTTGAAATTTCACGGTATTCAGGGTCATATTCTTCGACACTTTCCATGTCATTCATGGCCGAACGGACATTAGCAAGACTGGAGAATTCCTCATTGTCCAACATACTATAAGCATTGGTTAGCGTATCCGCAATATTTTTATGATTGAGAAGTTTATCTCTTTCTTGGTTGAGAGCCAAGTCTTCACCAGCCTGCAAGTTTGCTGCTTCAATCTCTGCCATTTGAAATTCCAACATCTCAATGCGAGACTTGTGTTCCTGCTGGTTTTTCTTGACTTCCAGAACTTGTTTACGCATTTTGCGATAGGTGTCAAAGCTTGTCTGATAGGCTTGTTTAAGTTCCAAAAATGCTGCATCACCAAATTCATCCAACATCTGGATGTGCAGTTGCGGACGCATTAACTCTTCTTGGTCATGTTGACCATGAATATCGACAAGATGCTGGCCAATTGCACGCAAGACAGAAAGATTGACCATCTGGCCATTCACGCGACTAACACTTCGTCCATTTTGAAGAATTTCACGACGGATGATAATCTCATCCCCCAATTCCAAGCCTTGCTCTTCAAAGAGTTCTTGTAAAACACGGCTGTTTTCAACCGAGAAAAGCCCCTCAATCTCTGCCTTTGGTGCGCCATGACGAATAACATCTGTCGTTGCACGAGCCCCCAACATGAGATTCATGGCATCGATGATGATCGATTTCCCAGCACCTGTTTCACCAGTTAAGACTGTCATGCCTTTTTCAAAATTGAGCGAAATCGCCTCTATAATGGCAAAGTTTTTTATCGAAATTTCAAGTAACATATAAACCTACCAATTTTTTACTTGTTCAGATATTTCCTTAGCTGCTTCCTCTGTTTTTGCCACAATCAAGATTGAATTATCATCCGCGATACAGCTAAAAATCTTATCAGAAAATGCTGCAACCAGCTGACCTTTCACAAATACTGTATTTCCCGGAATGACATTGAGGTTAAGCATGTTACCCATTACTTGAGAACCTTCGATGTTATTCTCAGCCAACTGCAAACTCTTCACAATTGATTTTGGCAATTCATAGATATAAGTGTTGTTTTTCAAAGGAATTTTAACAATACCAAGCTCTTTGATGTCTCTCGATACAGTAGCTTGAGTGGCAGAGATACCTGCTTCCTTTAAGTGCTCAACGATTTCTTCCTGTGTTCCGATTTGGTAATCTGTTACAAATCTTCTAATTTTTTCAAGTCTTTCTTTTTTATTCATCTTTAAATTCTCTATGTGCTCTCTCTACAACTTTTTCTATTTCAGGGGCAACTTGGTTACTTGCTCCATCTTCCTTTTTCAAATATGCCAGAAATTCGATGTTTCCATGTCCTCCTTGGATTGGTGAATAGTCTAATCCAAGCACAGAAAAACCTTGCTCAACCGCCATAGCAGTGACTGATTCAAGGACATGTTGGTGAACCTTGGCATCACGAATGATCCCATTTTTCCCTATTTGCTCCCGGCCTGCCTCAAACTGAGGTTTGACAAGTGCTACCACCTGACCTTGATTAGCCAAGACACGGTGCAAGGCAGGTAGGATCAGACTAAGGGAAATGAAACTTACATCAATACTGGCAAAACTTGGTTCCTCCTCAAAGTCAGTCTTTTCAGCATAACGGAAATTAAACTGCTCCATACTGACAACCCTAGGATCCTGGCGCAATTTCCAAGCCAACTGATTGGTCCCAACATCCACCGCATAGACAAGTACGGCTCCATTCTGTAGCATAACATCGGTAAATCCTCCAGTAGAAGCTCCAATATCAATCGTGGTCGCCCCATCCACTGACAAATCAAAGACCTGCAAGGCCTTTTCCAGTTTCAAGCCACCACGGCTGACATACTTGAGTTTTTCACCTTTGAGTTTTAGCTCAGTATCATCTGGGATTTTCTCTCCTGGCTTGTCAAAGCGCTCTCCATTGAGGACAGCAACTACAAGACCAGCCATGACACCCCGCTTGGCTTGTTCTCGTGTCTCAAACAAACCCTGTTTATAAGCTAGTACATCCACTCTTTCCTTAGCCATTGATTCTCAAACTTTCTACTACTTTCACAATCGGCTCTGTTTCAAAGCTGACTTGCTGGGCAATTTCTTCTAACTTGGCATTAGCTTGATCCAAGGTTTGGTTACAAAATGCAATGGCCTCTTCCAAGCCCAACAAGGCTGGATAGGTTGACTTTTCTGCCTGCAAATCCTTTTGTGGTGTCTTGCCGATTTCCTCAAAACTAGCGGTCACATCTAACACATCGTCCCTGACTTGAAAGGCAAGGCCAATCAATTCACCAACCGTTTTCAATTTTACTTGGATTTCTGGTGCTAATTCTGCTATGATAGCTGCTGCTTGGAAAGGATAGGCTAGTAATTTCCCTGTTTTATTGGCATGAATGGTTTGGAGTTCTTCCAAAGACAAGTGCTGACGTTCACCCTCCATGTCCAGAACCTGCCCTGCCACCATGCCCAAACTACCTGACGCAAGGGATAAGTTGGCTATCAAGTCCACCTTGTTCTGACTTGGTAAATCTGCCTGCGCTATCAAGGCATAGGGATCTAAGAACAAAGCATCTCCTGCCAAAATTGCCATTGCTTCGCCGAATTTCTTATGATTGGTCAAGCGTCCCCGACGATAATCGTCGTCATCCATAGCTGGAAGGTCATCGTGAATCAAACTTCCAGTATGAATCATTTCCAAAGCCGCTGCCACTTGAGCATGTGCTGGTTGGATAACTACTTGCAAGGATTCCAGAACTTCTAACAAGAGAAAAGGACGAATACACTTGCCGCCAGCATGAATGGAGTAGAGAACAGACTCTCGTAAACTAGAAGCAAACTGCTGATCTCCATAAAAGTCTTCCAAAGCCGACTCCACAAGAGCTAATTTTTCTTGCTTCTTCATTCAAAATCACTTTCTGTTCCGTCTTCTTGCATGACCTTGACCAAGGTCTTTTCAGCCTTGTCCAGCGTCGCTTGGAGCTCTTTTGACAAGACCATACCCTTTTGAAAAGCAGCAATTGCATCTTCCAGAGCAATTTCACCATTTTCCAAACTTTGGACAATGGTCTCCAGTTCTGCTAGATTTTCCTCAAATTTCTTTTGTTTTGACATCTTTAACCTCTAATTCTACTTGACCATCTCGCATCAAAAGCGTCACTTGGTCCTTTTTCTTCAACTTCTCAACCGAATCCACAACTGTCTCTTCTTTTTTGACAATAGCATAGCCACGCGCCACTATTCGACTGGTATCCAACATCAGCAAGGCTTCTGAAAGTCGCTTCACTTCAGCAACCTTGGCATCATAAACCAGAGCCATTTGGCTACGTAAGAGTTTGTCTAATTGACCAAGCCGGTCCTGATAGCGTTGGATTTTGGTAACAGGTGATAATTGCACCAGTTGGTGCGTCCTTGCTTGAACTATCTGTTTGCTATCAGAAATCCGTGTTCGCAAACTTTGTTTTAAGCGCAGTTGCAGTTGATCCAACCGTTGTAAATAGCCATCATACAAGCGCTCTGGTTGCCTAAAGATAACAGACTGACTGCACTTTTTCAAAGCATCTTTTTTTCTTGACAGAACATTCTGAACAGCCGTTGTCATCCGTTTTTCTTGATTTTGCAAATGGGTCAAGAGATCCAACTTAGTGACAGGTGTTGCCAGTTCAGCTGCAGCTGTTGGTGTCGCCGCCCGACGATCCGCTACAAAATCTGCCAAGGTCACATCCGTCTCATGTCCAACACTAGAAATAATTGGCAAACGGGATTCAAAAATAGCCCGTACCACAATCTCTTCGTTAAACGCCCAGAGATCCTCGATCGAACCACCACCACGACCAATAATCAGCAAGTCCAAATCGTCAAGTTGATTGGCACGCGCAATATTTCGAGCAATTTCCTCCGCGGCTCCATCACCTTGTACCTTGGTCGGATAGAGAAGAATATCGACACCGGGGAATCGTCTAGTCACGGTTGTGATAATATCCTGAATAACGGCGCCACTGCGACTAGTTACTACGCCGATACGCTTAGCAAACTGGGGAAGAGGTTGCTTGAAACGTTCTTGAAAAAGGCCTTCCTCCGTTAGTTTTTTCTTGAGTTGCTCAAACTGAATCGCAAGCGCCCCAACCCCATCAGGCTCTGCTTTTTCAATGATGATAGAGTAGCTCCCACTGGGTTCATAAACCTGAACACGCCCAATCACATTGATTTTCATCCCTTCTTCCAGGTCGAAACCTAATTTTTGATAAATCCCAGACCAGATGGTCGCTTGAATGACTGCATGATCATCTTTTAAGGAGAAATATTGGTGAGTAGGTCGTTTACGAAAGTTGGAAACTTGACCAGTTAAATAGACCCGTTCCAAGTAAGGGTCTTTATCGAATTTCATTTTCAGATACTTGGTCAAAGTTGTTACCGATAAATACTTTTCCATATCCACCTACTATTCATTTTCTTGCTTTTCCATGGGTATTATTATACCAAAAACATGCTTAAAAATCACCTTTTTCCTACTGAAACTAAAGGAAAAATAGAAAAAGGAGGCAAGGCCTCCTCATCTAATTATTTACTGTTTCGTGCTTCTTCCAAAATCTTTGCAATTTTTGTCGTCAAAAGGTCTATAGCAACGGTATTGCTGACCCCTTCAGGAATGACGATATCGGCATAACGCTTGGTCGGCTCGATAAACTGGTGGTACATGGGTTTGACCACACCCAAGTACTGGTCAATAACGCTATCTAGACTACGGCCACGCTCTTCCATATCACGCTTGATACGACGAATAATGCGCACATCATCATCTGTATCCACAAAAATCTTGATATCCATCAAATCGCGCAGACGCTTGTCCTCCAAGACCAGAATCCCCTCAACGATAAAGACATCCTGAGGCTCCTGACGATAGGTCTTGCTGCTTCGTGTATGTTCAGTATAATCGTAAGTCGGAATGTCCACAGGGCGCCCTGCCAACAATTCCTTAATCTGCTCGATCATCAAGTCTGTATCAAAGGCAAAAGGATGGTCATAGTTAGTTTTGACACGCTCTTCAAAGGTCAAGTGAGACTGATCCTTATAGTATGAATCATGCTCAATCATGGAAATCTTTTCATCAGGAAAATGCGATAAAATGGCTCTTGAAACACTGGTCTTACCACCACCAGAACCACCTGTCACTCCGATAATGATTGGTCTATTTTGCATGCTATCCTCCGTTTTTTTATCCGTCGTCTATTCTATCACATTTTTTGCAAAATTTATAGTCTGATTTGGATAGTCTAGGGGAAACAAATCCATCCCCACACTCCAGTTAGACTAGCCAAAAAACTTTCTTGGCTTGTAGAGATTGCCCCTTTTTTCTAGAATGGCTAGCAATGTATTTCCTTCAAAGGCAGCCAGTTCTTGGTCCGTTTGGTCTAGCTCGATAAAACGACCAAAGCGCACTTCTGTAGCCTCTTCTGGAGTTAGGAAAACTTTGACAAGGTCACCTATTCCAATTTCAAGAGGATGGAGAAAGTCCAGTTGGCCAGCCTCCACTTTTGCAGCAATTTCGTCCAAGGTAAGAGCATCTTCAAGTTGTAAACCTGCAGCACTAGTCCGTGTTAACTGAGACATATGAGCCGCATAACCAAGCTTTCCTCCCAAGTCAACAGATAAGGTACGGATGTAAGTCCCTTTACTGCATTTTACACGAAAAGTGAAGCGAGCAAGATACCCATCATAAGAAATGGGACTTGTCCGCTCAAAATGATAAATGGTTACCTGACGTTCTGGACGCTCCACTTCCTGACCTGCACGCGCATACTCATAGAGCTTGCGACCATTGACCTTGACAGCCGAGTACATAGGCGGAATCTGAGTAATAGGCCCAGTCAGACTGGCAATCGCTTCATCGACAAGCTTTTCATCCAAGGGTGACAAAACAGGGGTTTCTGCGACCACTTCTCCACTAGCATCCTCGGTCGTCGTTGAATAGCCCAGAGTAATCTCTCCCTCGTAGACCTTGCCCTCATCCTGCATAAATTCGACCATGCGGGTCGCCTTGCCAACCGCAATGGGCAAAACACCCACCACATCTGGATCCAAGGTCCCACCATGACCAATTTTCTTGGTTCCCAAAATCTTACGCAGCTTAAAAACCGCATCATGCGAAGTCATGCCCGCTTCTTTTTTTAAGTTGATAATACCGTTCATGTGTTGCTTTCTCACTCCCCCTTCAAGGCTTCAAACTTTGCTTTCATGGTTGGATTTTTACGAGTCAATTTTTTAACGGAAACATCTTCAAGCTTGTTGTTAGCTAAGCGGAGTTGGTTTTCGGATGTGGTCAGGAATTTCTTAACTTCTTCCATGCGTTTGATGGCCTTGTCGATTTCATCAATAGCTTTGCCAAAGTTGGTCGAAGCTGAATTATAGTTCTTAGCAAAGGCTACTTTAAAGGCATCCAAGTCTTCTTCAAAATGGGTGATATCGATATTCTGCTCACGAACAAGCGCTAACTCTTGCTTGTATTTCAAAGAATTAAGAGCCGCATTTCGTAAGAGACCAATCAACTGGATAAAGAACTGGGGACGAACCACATACATCTTTTCATATTCGTGGCTGACATCCACGATACCGGTGTTGAAGTAGTCATTATCCGCCTCAAGCATAGTCACTAAAACCGCATACTCGCAGTTCTTTTCCCGACGGTCTTTATCCAACTCCTTGTAGAAGTCCGAATTCTTGTGCTTCCTCTCTGTTCCGTCCGCTTCATTTTTCATTTCAAACATGATGGAAATAATTTCCACTCCATTTTCATCACATTCACGGAAGATAAAGTCCCCCTTAGACCCTCGCGCAGAAACCTTATTATCCTTCTCAAAGTAGGCATTTGGAAAGGCAAAACTACGGACCTTGTTAAACTCACTTTCCGCATACTGTTCCAGACTTTCCCCGATAGCTTTTGTGGATTGTTGAGCTTTGAAATTCTTGTAAAATTCGACTTGTTCACTAGCAGCCTTGAGCTGGGCTTCGTAATTTTGCTTAACAGAAGCCAAAGATAACTCATTTTCCTTTTCTTGCAATAGGAGCTGATTTTTAATTTGATCCCGTTCTTTTTCTAAGTCAGAAAGGGTCTTTTGCAGTTGATTTTCATGTTCTAAACGCAAGGTAGCCAATTGGTTTTCCAAGGTCTGTACTTCCTTATCCTTTGCCAATAAGGCCTCATGACTTGTCTGTTCAACCTCTTTCTTAGCCAATTCTTTTTCTGTATCAAAGTTTTGGATTTGACTCTGTAATTGCGCAATTTCTTGGTCTTTTTGAGCTAGTATAGACTGTTGCTCATTCATAGCCTTTTGCTCAGCTAGAGCAAGCTCCTGCTTCATGCGATTGTGTAGTTCCTTATCAAACTCTGTCGTTCTCACTTGGGACAAAAGTTCAGCATACTGACTCTCATTTACCGTAAAAACTTCCCCACAGTTGGGACATTTGATTTCGTTCATATCTTTCCTCTTTCTAGACTTCTGTAACCATTATATCATGCCTGAGGGAAAATCAAAAACAGCGAGTCGAAACCCACTGTTTATATCTGTTACTTTAAATTTTTTCCAAGGCCAAACGCAAATCTTCAATCAAATCCTCTACATTTTCAAGACCGATAGACAAGCGGATTTGGTTTGGTGTGACACCTGCTGCTTCTAGATCTTTTTCTGACAACTGACCGTGAGTGGTTGTCGCTGGATGGACAACAAGCGATTTGGCATCTGCTACGTTTGCAAGGTCAGAGAAGATTTCCAAATTATCAATGACCTTGCGAGCTTCTGCCTCTCCACCTTTAACATGGAAGGTAAAGATTGAACCCACGCCTTTTGGCAAATATTTCTCAGCCAAGGCATGATATGGACTGTCAGCAAGCTTTGGATAGTTAACTTTTTCAACCTTAGGATGGTTGACAAGGAAATCAACAATTTTCTCTGCATTTTGCACATGACGTTCCACACGAAGTGAAAGAGTTTCAAGTCCTTGGAGCAAGAGAAAGGCATTAAATGGCGACAAGGCTGCGCCTGTATCACGAAGCAATTGAACACGAACAGCGATAATAAAGGCTGCTGCACCAACATCCCGAGTATAGCTCAAATTATGGTAGCTAGGATCTTCCTCAACAAATTGAGGGAATTTCCCTGATGCTTCCCAATCAAAACGACCACTGTCCACGATGACACCGCCAATAGTCGTACCATGTCCACCGATAAACTTAGTTGCTGAGTGAATGGAAATATCTACACCGTGAGAGAAAACGTTAATCAAATATGGTGTGGCAAAAGTATTGTCAGAAACGAGAGGAATCTGGTGTTTATGCGCAATCTCAGCCAATTTTTCCAAGTCAGGAATGTTAATCAAGGGATTCCCCAAGGTTTCAATCAAGACAAGTTTGGTATTGTCACCGATAGCTGCTTCAACTTCCTCCAAATTATCCACATCCACAAAGGTAGTTGTGATCCCATAACGAGGAAGGGTTTCCTTCAAGAGGTTAAAGGTCCCGCCGTAAATAGTTGACGCCGCTACCACATGGTCACCTGCGTGAGCAAGCGCCAAAATAGTGTAGGTTACAGCAGCCATTCCTGATGCTGTTGCTAGTGCTCCAACACCACCTTCAAGAGCAGCGATTCTTTCTTCAAATGCTGCTGTTGTAGGATTTGTGATACGAGTATAGATATTGCCTGGTTTTCTCAAGGCAAACAAATCAGCACCTTCCTGCGTGTCATCAAAAACGAAGGATGTTGTTTGATAAATAGGTACTGCACGAGACTTAGTTGCTGGATCAACTACTTGCCCAGCATGTAATTGTAGAGTTTCAAATTTAAAATCACGAGTCATAAGACGACCTCCAAATAGCTTCATTAGGGATATTGTATCATCTTGAGCTAGTCTTTTCCAATACCGTTTTTCTATATTTTGATATAAGGAACAACTATGACTAGTCCTACACATCAAACAAAAAAGCACGTTTAACTCGTGCTCATTTCTTTAATCGACATAAGTATCTTCATTTTTATTGAGGAAGGCGTATGGTAAGCCCATCAAGAGACCTCCTCCGATAAAGTTTCCGACAAAGGTTACACCCCAGTGACGAAGAATATTAGGTATGTCAAAGTTAGCAATTGAATCTGCTGCAACACTGAACTTAACAATCGCAAAAGAAGCAAAGTTCGCAGCAATGTGTTCGTTTGTTAAGAATACAAACATGTAAATTGCTGACAAAACAAGCCAAAGTTTGGCTCCACCATCTTTCACCAAAACAAATGAAAGAATGGCAATGTTTACAAAGATATTGGCTAAAATACCTTCAAGTAAGACTAATTCATTTGAACGGCCTAACTTCATCTCTACAACCCCTGAAATGAAGCTATCATGTGTTAGATTTGCATAGGCTGCTGAGTGGGCAAAGCCCCAACCTGCTATCAAAGCTCCGATGAGGTTGAACAAGGTACAGTAAAGTAAAATCTCAGCTGTTTTTCTCCAAGAGATTTTCTTCAAGAAACTACCAGCTGTTAAAAACATCATATTTGAAGTTACCAGCTCAGCATTCAAGAAAACAATGTAGGCCAATCCCCAAGCAAAAACGAATGGGAAGAGGAAACGTCCACTACCTGGAGCGATCTTATTAATCAAGTCAGCCCCAACTGCACCTGCAGCCGTACTAAAAGTTAAAAAAAGCACCTGCAAACATAGAACGAATCGCATACTTGAACTTACTTTGGTTGAAAAGACTTTCTTTCTTGTGGCAATAATAATCTATCTTCGAAATAAATTCTGAAGAACTCATAAAAAACTCCTAGTATTTTAGATATTAGTATTATAACATAATTTTCACTTGTTAAACAATTTTATTTTTGTTTTTCAAAGATTTGTGATGCAAGTTTGAACATCCTTTAGTAAAATTCGAGCTTACTTCTTCCAACACCTTCCGGACAATAATAAAGAACCAGTGACTTTCTTCTTCACTGGTTCTTGTATTTGTTAATAACGTTGTTTATATGGTTTATTGAAGGCTTTCAAAATATCTTCAGATGTATCCGAATAAGCTTTTGATTCTTTAAAAATACCTTTCACAATAATTCGTTCGGTTTCATCGTAGTCTACACAGGTTACCAAGGTGATTTCTTTCACTCCATCACGGTCTTCGACTTCATCCACTCGGTCTGGTGTGACACGTTTAACTTCCGTAATCTCGTAGGTATAAACCTTGTCCTTATCCGTCAGATAAATCTTCATACCTGCTTTGGCATTGACCAATGGCGAGAAGAGCATCTGGCTCGCATTTTCAGCAGTAAAGACATGGTGACTGGCTAGAGAATAGTTGCCTTCTCCCATTTTTTGATCGCGTTTCATGGTCCCTGCTCCGTAGAACAAGTTTACATTATCCAATCCTTTAAAAATAGGCAGGTTGATTTCTACTTCAGGAATAGCAATACCTCCAATAACGGGAAGTTTCTGAGCATCCCATTGTGAAGCCAATACAGCTTCAGATGAAATAGACTTAACAGAGTCAAAATCAAAATTCCCTTCGGTTTTTAGATTTTCATCTATATTTTCCTTAGTGACTTGATTGACTTGGTATTTATTGGTATTCCAAACTAAAAAGAGATCTCGAATCTTTGAATTAAAAATTAAAGCTAGCGATAAAAGAATTAAGAAACCTGCTAAAATATTGATAAATAGATTTCTACGCTTATTCTTCTTATTTTTCGTTTTTTTATGAGACATTATGCTTCACCTTCTGTTTCAATTTCAGTCCCAACTTCTTCTTTTTCTGCCGCAGCAACCGTTGTAAAGGTCACAATCTTAGCATCCTGATCTAGACGCATCACCTTAACTCCCATAGTTGAGCGTCCAGTTTGTGAAATATTGGCAACATTTGTACGGATCATGACACCTGTATCTGTGATAATCATCAGGTCTTCATCCCCCTTAACAGTGAGGAGACCTGCCAGAGGACCATTCTTCTCAGCAACATTGGCTGTCTTCATCCCTTTACCACCACGGCCTTTGGTAGGATATTCCGTAGCAAGTGTACGTTTACCATATCCTTTTTCAGTGATGATAAGAACTTCGTCTTGATTTGTAATCACGCTAGCACCAACTACTGTGTCTCCATCACGAAGATTGACTCCTCGAACACCTGTCGCGATACGACTCATGCCACGAACAGCTGATTGATTAAAGCGAACAGCATAACCATACTTGGTACCAATGATAATATCCGTATCTTCTTCTGTCAGCAAGACATTGATCAACTCATCCTCATCCTTGAGATTCAAGGCCTTAAGTCCATTTTGACGAATATTTGCAAATTCTTTGACACTGGTTCTCTTCACAACACCGTGACGAGTTGTGAAGAAGAGATAAGCATCATCACTACGTTCAGAATCAACATTGATGATGGTCTGAATGCTTTCGCCTTCGTCCAACTTCAAAAGATTGACAACTGGCAAGCCCTTGGCTGTACGACCATATTCTGGGATTTCATAACCTTTAAGGCGATAGACACGTCCTTTATTAGTAAAGAAGAGCAGATGATCATGGGTGCTAGTTGAAACCAACTCACGCACAAAGTCATCATCCTTAACCCCAGTACCTTGTACCCCACGGCCACCACGTTTTTGGGCCGTGAACTCACCTTGGTCCAGGCGTTTGATGTAGCCCTTGTTCGAAAGGGTAATCAAGACATCCGTCTCCTCAATCAAGTCTTCGTCCTCAAGTGTCAAGACTTCTCCGACCATCAATTCGGTACGACGTTTGTCACCAAACTTGCGTTTGACTTCATCCAACTCGTCTTTGATGATTTGCGCCACACGTTCTGGTTTGGCAAGAATATCTGCCAAATCAGCAATTAAGGCAATCAATTCATCATATTCAGACTGAATCTTATCACGTTCCAATCCTGTCAAACGACGGAGACGCATATCAAGGATTGCCTGACTTTGACGCTCTGAAAGCTTAAACTTGCTCATCAACTCAGCTTGTGCCTCGGCATCTGTTTCACTTGCACGGATAATACGAATCACTTCGTCGATATGATCTAGCGCGATTAAAAGACCTTCTAAGATGTGCGCACGCGCTTCTGCTTTTTCCTTGTCAAAACGAGTACGGCGAACAACCACTTCTTTTTGGTGCTCGATATAAGCATCCAAAATTTGACGAAGGGACAAGATTTTTGGTACGCCATTTTGAATCGCCAGCATATTGAAACCAAAGTTGGTTTGCATCTGGGTCATTTTGAAGAGATTGTTGAGGATAACATTTGCAGAGGCATCGCGTTTCACTTCGATCACAAAACGAACCCCTTCGCGGTTGGATTCATCACGGACTGCTGTAATGCCCTCAATTCGTTTTTCCTGAACCAAGCGAACAATATGCTCATGTACCTTGGTTTTATTAACCATATAAGGGAATTCTGTTACAACGATGCGCTCACGCCCCGTCTTAGTGGTTTCAATCTCTGTACGAGAACGAAGGACAATGGAACCTTTACCAGTCTCATAAGCCTTATGAATCCCTGATTTCCCCATAACAAGAGCGCCAGTCGGAAAATCTGGACCAGGCAAGACTTCCATCAAGTCCTTAGTCGTCACTTCAGGATTATCCATAACCAACTTCACTGCATCAATGGTTTCACCTAGGTTGTGAGGAGGAATGTTGGTAGCCATCCCTACAGCAATCCCAGTTGCCCCATTGACCAAAAGGTTTGGAAAACGAGCTGGCAAGACCAAGGGTTCACGCTCATTGGCGTCGTAGTTGTCTACGAAATCAACCGTGTTTTTATTGATATCGCGAAGCATTTCCAGAGCAATCTTGCTCATACGTGCCTCAGTATAACGCTGGGCGGCAGCACCGTCCCCGTCCATAGAACCAAAGTTTCCATGCCCATCAACGAGCATGTAACGATAGCTCCACCACTGGGCCATACGAACCATAGCTTCATAAATAGAGGAGTCTCCGTGGGGGTGGTATTTACCCATGACATCCCCTGTAATACGGGCTGATTTTTTATGGGGTTTGTCTGGAGTAACACCTAGTTCATTCATTCCATAAAGAATACGACGGTGAACTGGTTTTAAGCCATCTCGAACATCAGGAAGAGCACGCGCTACGATAACACTCATGGCGTAGTCGATAAAGCTGGTCTTCATCTCCTTTGTCAGATTAACATTCACTAAGTTTTTATCCTGCATTAATAAATGCCTCATTTCACAATTAGTAACTAGATATATTATACCATAAAGTGTAGATCATTTCAGTCTTTGGAAATCACTAAAACGTTTACATCAAGAACAAGAAGGCATTTCCGTGACAAAGCTTTTTAAAAGTGATAGAATGAAAATATCTGGGGAATTCCCTAAAAAAATTGAAGGAGATGTTTAGAAAATGACTTCTACTAAACAACACAAAAAAGTGATCCTTGTCGGTGACGGTGCCGTAGGTTCATCTTATGCTTTCGCGCTTGTTACCCAAGGAATTGCACAAGAGCTTGGAATCATTGAAATTCCTCAATTGTTTGAAAAAGCGGTTGGTGACGCAGAAGACCTTAGCCATGCCCTTGCCTTCACTTCACCTAAAAAAATCTACGCTGCAAAATACGAAGACTGTGCTGATGCTGACCTTGTAGTTATCACTGCTGGTGCTCCTCAAAAACCAGGTGAAACTCGTCTTGACCTTGTAGGTAAAAACCTTGCAATCAACAAATCAATCGTTGAGCAAGTTGTTGCTTCTGGTTTCGATGGTATCTTCCTTGTAGCAGCTAACCCAGTTGACGTTTTGACTTACTCAACTTGGAAATTCTCTGGATTCCCTAAAGAACGCGTTATCGGTTCTGGTACTTCTCTTGACTCAGCTCGTTTCCGTCAAGCACTTGCTGAAACAATCGGTGTTGACGCTCGTTCAGTCCATGCCTACATCATGGGTGAACACGGTGACTCAGAATTCGCTGTTTGGTCTCACGCTAACGTTGCCGGTGTTAAATTGGAACACTGGTTGCAAGCTAACCGTGACTTGAATGAAGCTGACCTTGTTGAACTTTTCATCTCAGTTCGTGATGCTGCCTACTCAATCATCAACAAGAAAGGCGCTACATACTACGGTATCGCAGTTGCCCTTGCTCGTATCACTCGTGCTATCCTTGACGATGAAAATGCAGTACTTCCACTTTCAGTATTCCAAGAAGGACAATACGGTGTTGAGAACGTCTTTATCGGTCAACCAGCTATCGTTGGTGCACACGGTATCGTTCGTCCAGTAAACATCCCATTGAACGACGCTGAAACACAAAAAATGCAAGCATCTGCAAAAGAATTGCAAGCAATTATTAATGAAGCATGGAAAAACCCTGAATTCCAAGCAGCTTCTAAAAACTAATGAAAAGAAGGTTCTCATCCATGGGAACCTTTTTCTTTTATAATACATACTAAAATCATCGATTCCTAACAAGAAAAAAGCCTATTGACCAAGCTAGAAAGCTTGATACAATAGGCTTTTTAAAGTGTCATTATTTAACAGCGTCTTTAAGAGCTTTACCAGCTTTAAATGCTGGAACTTTAGAAGCTGCGATTTTGATTTCTTTACCAGTTTGTGGGTTACGACCTTTACGTGCAGCACGCTCACGAACTTCAAAGTTACCAAAACCGATCAATTGAACTTTTTCACCAGCTGCAAGATATTCAGTTACTGCTGCGAATACAGCATCAACTGCTGCTGCTGAATCTTTCTTAGTCAATTCTGTAGCTTCTGCTACTTTAGCGATCAAATCTTGTTTGTTTGCCATGTTAATAAATCCTCCAAATAATTTCTAATTAACAAATATAATCATATCCTAAAATTGGCTATAGGTCAAGTCAAAAACACTATTTCTAACGATTTTTCTCTATTTTTTTAGGAATTGTAACGAATTAGAATAGCCCAGGCATTTTCTCCCGTATGTGTTTGAATAATAGACCCTGTTTCCAATACAGAGATTGGTTTTTCTACATAAGTTTGCAACAAGTTCTTCATCTCATTTGCCCATTCATTTGTACCTGCATATGAAATTCCAATCTCAGCCACTGATTGATGCGAGAGCGTCTCAGTCAATTCATCAAGCCATTTTTTGAATGTCTTAGCACCTCGTCCCTTAACGATAGGCTGGAGTTCATGATTCTTCATCTGCATCACAACTCGGATGTTCAAAAGAGAGCTTAATAATCCTGTCACTCGTCCGATACGTCCGCCCTTAACTAGATTTTCTAATGTTGAAACACCGATATAGAGTTCCGTATGATTCTTAACGTCTTCTACATGAGCTAGGATGGTTTCTAAATCTTTCCCTTCTTGGGCAAGTTTAGCTGCTTCAACTACTTGAAACTTCATAGCTTGGTCTGTAAAAGAACTATCAATAACCGTCACATCAGCAGTTGAGAGACTCGCTCCTTGACGAGCAGCTTCAACAGTTCCTGACAAGGCATGGGACATGTGAATCGCGAGAATCTGACTACCGTCTTTACCTAGTTCTTCAAAAACCTCAGCAAAAACTCCCACTGGAGGTTGACTCGTTTTAGGGAGATTCTTGCTTTGTTGCATGAGATGAAGGAATTCCCCCTCTTTTAGATCAGCATCTGAGTAGAGTACGCCATCAATCATAACTGATAAGGGGACAATAGTGATATTTAATTCTTTAACTACTTCTGGTTCGATAGTAACAGAAGAGTCCGTTACAATTTTTACTTGTGTCATAAGTTCAATCTTTCTATTCTTCTCAATAGGATTGGGATTTTTCACTCTTATTATATCAAAAAAATGATAAAAAATCATAAGTAATCCAATTAAAAAAACTGAATTTTTGGTATAATCTATCTATAGAAAAGCGAGGAACAGCTATGATTCGAAAAGTTCAACCGATTATTACAATTATATTTGGAGCAGCTATCTATGCCTTTGGTCTCACCTACTTTGTTGTTCCTTATCATCTATTTGAGGGAGGGGCGACAGGTATCACCTTGATTACCTACTATCTTTTTAAAATCCCTGTCTCATTGATGAATCTCTTGATTAATATCCCTTTATTTATCCTAGCTTGGAAAATATTTGGACCTAAGACCCTCTACTCCAGCCTTCTGGGTTCTATTTCTCTCTCTATTTGGCTAGCAATTTTTGAGCGTATTCCTTTGCACATCGACTTGCAAGGGGATCTCATTATCGTTTCGCTAGTTTCTGGTGTTTTACTGGGAGTCGGTTTAGGAGTTATTTTTAATGCTGGTGGGACGACTGGTGGTTCAGATATTGTTGCCCGTATTCTCAATAAATACACCAATATCTCAATTGGTAAATTGCTCTTTGGGATTGACTTTTTTATCCTAATGTTGATTTTAATTATCTTCCAAGATCTTCGTCTCGTTACCTATACTCTCTTGTTTGACTTTATCATCGCTCGTGTTATCGACTTGATCGGTGAAGGAGGCTATGCTGGTAAAGGATTTATGATTATCACTCAGTATCCTGAGCAATTGGCTGATAAAATCAATGAAGAACTAGGACGTGGCGTGACCTATATCTCTGGTCAAGGCTATTACAGTAAGAAAGATTTGAAAATCATTTATTGTATCGTCGGTCGAAATGAAATCGTTAAAATGAAGGATATGATTCACAAAATCGACCCTCAAGCCTTTATCACCATCACTGAGGCTCATGAAATCCTTGGGGAAGGATTTACCTACATAAAAGAATAAAACAAAAAAGCTGGGAAATCCCAGCTTTTATTTTTGTTCAGAAAGTGTAGAATGACGATAGCCATAAGTAAAGTAAATCACTAGTCCAACCAACAAAGCAAGTCCAAAGGCAATCCATGTTTCCTTGGTGTACTGAAGCATAAAGGAAAGACAGATAAGAATGGAAAGGATTGGCAAAAGCGGCACTAAAGGAGTTTTGAACTCTCCTTCTTTTGGCATCCCCTTATCTTTTCTGAGCTTGATAATGCCATAGGCAAGTAAGATGAGATAGGCTAGTGTACAGATATTTAGAAAGGCTGCAATGCTTGCCAAGGGGAAAATGCCCGCAGCAATGGCTGAAGCAAAACCTGTTAAGATGGTTGCATTCTTTGGAACTCGACTGCTTTTGCTTAGTTGTTTGAAGCTTTGAGGCAAAAGTCCATCACGAGCTAAGCTGTAAATCATTCGAGAAAGAGCGTAGGTCATGGAAATACACACAGTAATCAAGGTTAAAATGGCTACAAGCGAAACATAGTTGGCTGCCCAGCCAATCCCGATACTACGCAAAGAGAAGGCTACTGCATCGTCCACATTAAGTTGGCTATAGTGAACAACCCCAGTTAATACTAAGGTTACCAAGGCATAGAGAATAGTAACGATTGACAGAGAAAGGACAATTCCTCTAGGAACATTCTTTTGCGGACTTTGGATTTCATCAACTGCCATGGAAATCGACTCAAAACCGAGAAAACCAAAGAACATCAAAGAGGCTCCTGCCATAATCCCAGTACTTCCGCCATAAAGCTGACCAAAGCCAAAGGGGGCAAAATTTGACCAATTTTCAGGTTTGATATGCCAAATCCCAACTAGGATAAACAAAGCTAGAGCAGAGAATTTCAAGACTACTAGAAGCGAATTAAAGCGCAAGGCTGCCTTTGAATTCAATAAGACTACTCCCGTTACCAGAGCAAGCACCAAAATAGGTAAAAGATCAATATAGGTGCCTTGTTCGGGATTAAAGGTGCCATTTAAGGCTTGAGGCATGGAGATACCATAATTACTGAGTAAGCCCTTGAAGTAAGCTGCCCAGCCAGACGCCACACCTGAAACAGCTGTCATGAATTCCATGATGGTCAACCAGCCAGCAATCCAGGCTGGTAATTCTCCTAAGATCGCATAGAGATAACTATAAGCACCTCCTGTTGCAGGCACACGAGAGGCGAATTCCGCAAAAAAGAGGGCTGATAAAGAAACGCACAGGGCAGAAATCACAATGGAAACCACTAGTGATGGACCAGCTAGTGTAGCCGCTGCTGTTCCTGTAATGGTGAAAATCCCCGTCCCTACCATGGCACCGATTCCTAATAGAATCAAATCCCATAATTTCAAATGGCGACGCATTTTCGTTCGTCCCAGACTAACATCCTTGGTTCTAAAAATATTCATACTTCATCTCCACTAAATGTAATTGTTTTATTTTACCACATAAAAGTATTTTTGTGAATATTTATTAGGTCTTTTTTTGAAAAAAATTCTGAACAGGAAGACTTCCTGTTCAGATTCTGCATATTCTTACCCAACTGATCCTTCCATTTCATAGCTAATCAAGCGGTTGAGCTCAACTGCGTATTCCATTGGAAGTTCTTTTGTGAAGGGTTCTACAAATCCCATGACAATCATCTCAGTTGCCTCAGATTCTGACAATCCACGGCTCATGAGGTAATAGAGTTGTTCTTCTGAAATCTTAGATACTTTGGCTTCGTGTTCCAAAGCAACTTGCGAGTTATGAATTTCATTAAATGGAATGGTATCTGATGCTGATAAGTCATCCATGATAATGGTGTCACACTCAATGTGAGAAACAGATTTCTTAGAGTTCTTGTTAAAGGTTACTTGTCCACGGTAGTCCACCTTTCCTCCGCCTTTAGCGATGGATTTAGATACGATAGACGAGCTTGTATGTGGAGCGTTGTGGATCATTTTAGCACCAGTGTCTTGGTGTTGCCCTGCATTGGCAAAGGCGATCGAGAGCATGCTACCACGGGCACCTTCTCCATCAAGGTAAACAGATGGATATTTCATAGTTGTTTTGGCACCCAAGTTCCCATCAATCCACTCAACAGTCGCATCTTTCAAAGCTTTAGCACGTTTTGTAACCAAGTTATAGACGTTATCAGACCAGTTTTGGATGGTTGTATAGCGCATGTAAGCTCCATCCAAAGCAAAGATTTCTACAATGGCTGCGTGCAAACTGTTACTTGAATAAGTTGGCGCTGTACATCCTTCTACGTAGTGGACACTTGCACCCTCGTCTACAATAATTAAGGTACGTTCAAACTGACCAGTATTTTCATTATTGATACGGAAGTATGTTTGAAGCGGAATGTCTACCTTGACACCTTTTGGTACATAGATAAAGGTTCCACCTGACCATACTGCTGAGTTAAGGGCTGCCAACTTGTTATCTGTCGGCGGAACCAACTTCGCAAAGTATTGTTTAAACAAGTCTGGGTATTCCTTGAGGGCAGAATCCGTATCCGTAAAGATAATTCCTAACTTCTCAAACTCTTCCTTCATGTTGTGGTATACCACTTCTGACTCGTACTGGGCAGAAGCTCCAGCTAGATAAGCACGCTCAGCTTCTGGAATTCCGATACGTTCAAAGGTTTCTTTTATCTTTTCAGGGACATCATCCCAAGAACGGGCTGGTTTATCAGATGGTTTTTGGTAGTAGATCAAGTCATCAAAATCAATCTCTGACAAGTCTGCTCCCCAAGTTTGCATAGGCATTTTCTTGAAGGTTTCATAAGACTTCAAGCGGAACTCCAACATCCACTCAGGCTCACCCTTAGCAGCAGATAATTCACGAATAACCCCTTCGTTGAGTCCTTTTCCTGTCGATAGGACAGGCTCTACATCGTCATGGAAACCAAATTTATATTCACCAAGGTCAATTGGTTTTGGTTCTACTCTTTCTTCAGCCATAATATCCTTTCTTTCATTATATATTTCTATGTTTCTTATTTATCTTCTTGATTTTCAATTGTCTTCTTAAGAGCGTTCCAAGCTAGGGTTGCACACTTGATTCGCTGAGGGAATTTAGCAACACCTGATAAGAAGGCAGCGTCTCCAAGTTGGTCTTGACGCTCATCTTTTTGCCCTTGTACCATTTCAGAAAAAATAGTCGCAAGTTCTAAAATTTCTTGTTTGCTTTTTCCTAAAACGGCATCTGTCATCATACTAGCAGAGGCAGTTGAAATGGTACAACCAGAGTTTAGAAAAGCAATATCTTCCAAACGGTCCTCTGCATCAAACTTAACAGAGAGATTAATAACATCCCCACAGGTTGGATTCTTGAGACTGATTTGCTCAGCGTCTTCTAACTTCCCTTGGTGATGTGGATTTTTCGAATGGTCCGCTACCACTGCCATATAAAGGCTATCTAGTTTAGAAAGTGCCATTGAAAAACTCCTTTGTCTTTTGTAAGGCATCGACTAGCTTGTCGCAATCTGCCTTGGTATTGTAGATATAAAAACTTGCGCGAGCTGTTGCTGGAACTTCTAAATACTGGAGTAAGGGTTGGGCACAATGGTGACCAGCACGAACAGCTACTCCTTCATAATCCAAAGCGGTCGCAAGGTCGTGAGGATGGAGATCACCTAGGTTAAAGGCAATAACACCCGAACGTTGAGCCAAGTCCTGCGAACCGTAAATGGTCAAACCTTCAATTGCCTGCAGTTTTGGATAAACGTATGCAATCAATTCTTGCTCATGGGCTTCAATGGCATCCATACCAATGGCTTCTAGATAATCCACTGCAGCAGCAAGTCCGATGGCACCAGCCATATTAGGAGTTCCAGCCTCGAATTTCCATGGCAATTCCTTCCAACTAGCAGATTGCTCATAAACGAAATCAATCATTTCGCCACCAAATTCTACTGGTGACATTTGATTGAGATATTTTTCTTTACCATAAAGGACACCAATACCAGTTGGACCAGCCATCTTGTGACCTGAAAAGGCAAAGAAGTCCACATCCAAGTCCTGAACATCAATCTTCATATGAGGCGTAGATTGAGCACCATCCACCACCATAATGGCTCCAACTTGGTGAGCCATTTGAGTGATTTCCTTGATCGGATTGACCACACCCAGAACATTTGAAGCGTGGGCTAGTGACACAAACTTGACCTTGTCAGTCAATTTAGCCCTCAAGTCATCCATATCCAGAGCTCCGTCCTTGAGATAAACATAGACAAGCTCCGCTCCAGTCTTGCGGCAGGCCTCCTGCCAAGGAATGATATTGGAATGGTGTTCCATGACGGAAATCAAGACCTGGTCTCCCTTAGTGAGAATTTCCCCAGCAAAGCGTGCCACCCAGTTAAGGCTGGTTGTCGTTCCTCTGGTAAAGAGAACTTCCTTTGTAGAACCAGCATTGATAAACTGACCAATGGTTTCACGAGCAGCTTCATAAGATGCTGTCGCCCTTTCAGCCAAGGTATGAACACCACGATGAACATTGGCATTGTCCTGCTCATAGTAGCGGTTGATCGCTTCCAGAACTGCTAGTGGTTTTTGTGTCGTCGCTGCATTGTCCAAATAGACCAACGGTTCATCGTTGACAATCTGGTCTAAAATCGGAAAATCCTTGCGAATCGCTTCTACATCTAACATAGGCTTCCCCTTAGCGTTTTGACAATTTTTCTTCAATAGTTGCAATCATTTCGTCACGAACTTCTTTGACTGGAATCTCAACGATAACGGAACCAAGGAAACCACGAACAACCAAACGTTCTGCAGTTGCCTTATCCAAGCCACGGCTCATGAGGTAGTACATATCTTCTGGATCCACCTGACCGATAGAGGCCGCGTGACCTGCAGTTACGTCATTTTCATCAATCAAAAGAATTGGGTTGGCATCTGAACGCGCCTGATCTGAAAGCATGAGAACACGACTTTCTTGCTGCGCATCAGCTCCCTTAGCACCCTTGATAATGTGGCCAATACCATTGAAAGTCAAGGTCGCTTTTTCAAGGATAACCCCATGTTGGAGGATATTTCCGATTGAGTTGCAACCGTAGTTAGTCACTCGAGTATCAATCCCTTGAACCTGACGGCCACTTGAAAGAGCTACGACTTTAAGGTCAGCATGGCTACCATTTCCAATCAAGTCGCTATCAAAGTCCGCAACAACATTTCCTTCGTTCATGACACCGATTGCCCAGTCAATGCTTGCATCGTTTCCTAGTTTACCACGACGGCTAATATAGGCAGTGACATTTTCACCTAAACGGTCAATCGCAGCAAATTTCACTTGTGCACCAGAACAAGCAATCACTTCGACCGTGATATTAGCAGTTGCCTTGGCACTACCTTCGCCACGAGACTCTAAACGTTCAAGATAACTAATCTTAGAATTTTTACCAGCGATAATCATAATATGCTTGTTAAATGGCACATCGCTATCACTGTCTTGGTAGAAAATTCCTTCGATTGGCTCTGTAATCTCAACATTATCAGGAATGTAGAGAACAGCACCACTGTTAAAGTAAGCTGTATGGTAGGCTGCCAACTTGTCATCGTCATACTTAACAGATGACATGAAGAATTCCTCGATAAGTTCTGGAATTTCTTCTAAAGCTGAGTGAAAGTCTGTAAAGACTACTCCTTGTTCAGCCAATTCAACTGGAGTTTGTTCAAAAACAGTTTGCGTTCCTACTTGCACCAACTTCAAGTGATTATCTAGAGCCGTGAAGTCAGGAACATTTGCTGAAGGTTCACTTTCTGTGATGGTACCATCTCCCAGATTCCAACGGTGAAATTTGACACGCTCAATAACTGGTAATTCCAAACTCTCAATCTTATCAAAAGCTTTTTGACGGAGGTCAGCCAACCAGCTTGGTTCAGCGTGCATTTCTGAAAAAAGTTTAATAGTTTCTTTAGTCATTTACTTCTCCTAAAAGATACGAGGGAATTACAATTCTTCCTTGTAGTCGTAGCCAAGTTCTTCAGCTAGTTTTGCGTATCCTTCACGTTCCAAACGGGCAGCCAATTCTGGACCACCAGAAAGGACCACACGACCTTCCATCATCACGTGTACCACGTCTGGCGTGATATAGTTCAAAAGACGTTGGTAGTGAGTGATAATCATAGCACCAAAGCCTTCACCACGCATGGCATTGACACCTTTCGATACGACTTTAAGGGCATCAATATCAAGACCTGAGTCAATCTCATCCAAAAGAGCAAAAGTTGGTTCCAACATCAAAAGTTGAAGAATTTCATTGCGTTTTTTCTCACCACCAGAGAAACCTTCGTTGAGGTAACGCTCTGCCATTTCTTCTTTCATGTTGAGCAATTCCATTTTCTCGTCTAGTTTAGTGATGAACTCACGAACTGAAATTTTTTCATCATCTTCTTTACCAGCATTCATAGCTGCACGAAGAAATTCAGCGTTGGTAATTCCAGGGATTTCAGATGGGTATTGCATAGCAAGGAAAAGTCCCATACGCGCACGCTCATCCACTTCCAACTCAAGGATGTTTACGCCATCAAACAAGACCTCACCTTTGGTAACCTCATAGTTAGGGTTCCCCATAATAGCTGCAGAAAGAGTCGATTTACCAGTACCATTTGGTCCCATGATAGCTGCGATTTCTCCTGTTTTCAGAGTCAGATTGACCCCCTTCAAAATTTCTTTTCCTTCAATCTCAACGTGAAGATCTTTGATCTCTAATACTGACATGATAGTTCCTTTCTTTTTCTGGCCTACTTCCCTTATCCTTAAAGAAATCACTTACATTTCTCAAAAAACACAAGAAAAGGTCCATAAATATACTCTACTAGTATAACAAAAAAAAGCCCAAAAGGCTTTGATTTTGTCTAGAAGCTGGGGGCTAATCCTTGCGGTTTAGGTGCTGATCAATGGCGTCTACTATTTTTCCCATTACATAACTTAACCTAAAATTTCGAAAGAGTAAAATCGCCCAAAAAGCTGCCATAACGTAGCGACCAGTCATCAAAGATTCATTGAAAAAATAAGTCTCAGCAGCCGTGAATAATGCTATTATGATAAATTGTTGTCTAGTCATAGGATTATTGTACCATGAAATCCACTTTTAGTCTTCTTCGACCATGACTTTATCAGCCAGAAATTCAAATCCCTCTGGAATCAGGCTTTCTTCTTCTACCTCTTGATCTGATTGAGAAGACTTGTTTCTAGCTGAAAATGTTGCACGAACCTCTTTCCATTCCTCTAGGGAAATTGCCAGGATTTCAGGTGAAAATCCAGCCGCCTGGCTAAGAATATTGCCAAACATGGTATTGAGGTTATCCCGTTTCATGGTTTGTCCAGCATTGAAATTAGATTCAAAAGCTAAAATAGCATGGTGTTCGTTGGCTGCAACTGGTTGAGAACCAACAAGAAGAGCCTTATCAGGACCAGCTAAGCTTTCGATTACCTCTCCCCATGCATTCTGGAGGCGAATCAAGTTTTGCCGTGCCAATTCAGGATTTTCAACAGCTTCTTGTAGGATAGCCTGAACCTTATTACGGTCTACTCGATAGACTGTCTTGGAAGTGGCTGGACGGCTAGGGACTGGCGCCACTTGTTTAGGCACCGTTCCAACATTAGCAAGTTCTTGCTTGAGACGAACTACTTCCTGTCTCAGTGCAGAAATTTCACTCTCGACAGCTTCTGAAAGCACTGGTTCAGGCTTAATCTCAGCTAAACGAATGGTCATCATCTCAGCATAAATCTTAGGTTGTAGACTAGCTTTCATATCCGCCAAACTCACAGTCGCTATTCGAATCATTTCAAAGAGGCTTTCCTGAGAAAGAGCTAGATTGTCCATAAAAACTGGACTATGATGAGTATTTTCGCCACCTGTCTGAACAACTAATAGATCCCGCAAATACTGCAAGAGGTCCGTCACAAAACGAGTCATGCTCTTGCCATTTTCAAACAAAAGATTCAAAGAATCAAGAGCTTTTGGAACATCCTGCTGGGACAAGGCAGCTACATAATCATCAAGTGCTGATAGACTAATAGTACCTGTAATCTCCTCAGAGATAGCAGTCGTGAGCTCATTCCCCTGTGTCAAACTCAAGGCTTGATCCAGAATAGACAAGGCATCCCGCATTCCACCTTCAGCTCGTCTGGCAATGATTTCTACAGCATCTGGCTCAGAACTGATATTTTCTTTTTGCAAAATTGTTTGGATATGCTCTTTAATATCTTGCGTTTTAATGGATTTAAACTCAAAACGTTGAACACGCGATAAAATAGTTGCTGGAATCTTATGCAATTCGGTGGTCGCTAAGATAAAGACAACATTTTGAGTTGGTTCTTCTAGGGTCTTCAAAAGCGCATTAAAGGCTCCCGTAGATAGCATATGAACCTCGTCTATGATATAGACCTTGTAACGTGCCAAGCTAGGTGCATAGGTGGATTTATCACGAATTTCACGGATTTCATCGACTCCATTATTCGAAGCCGCATCCATTTCGATAACATCTTCTAAGCTACCTTCTGTCACAGCCTGACAGATATAGCAGTTATTACATGGTTCTCCGTCCACTTGGTTGGGACAGTTCATAGCCTTGGCAAAAATCTTGGCTACACTGGTCTTCCCAGTCCCACGTGGACCTGAGAAAAGATAGGCATGACTAATCTTTTCCTGCTCGACCGCTTGTTTTAGGGTTTTAGCCACAACCTCTTGACCTACCAGTTGTGAAAAAGTCTGGCTTCTATATTTTCGATAAAGTGCTTGATACATTAGGCTTTCTCCTCAAACATCGTAAAGTCCCATTCTGTCTTCTCAAGCAAAATAGCGACAAATTGTTCCAAGTAATCACGGTCAATGGCATTGTAATCATCAATAAGTGAAGAATCCAAGTCTAAGACACCCAGTAATCGACCATTCTTGAGCATGGGAACCACGATTTCACTCTTGGCATGACCATCACAAGAAATGTAGTTTGGATAGGTGCTCACATCGCCAACTAAAACAGTCTCTTGAAACTCAGCAGCTTCTCCACACACGCCTTTCCCAAGCGGAATACGAATACAAGAAACACCACCCTGAAAAGGCCCTAAAACCAACTCGCTACCATCAAACAGATAAAACCCTGCAAATACAGTATTCGGAAAGCGAGATTTTAGAAGGGCACTAGCATTTGAAAGATTGGCAAGAACATTGGTCTCGCCTTCTAGTAAATAAGAGAGTTCCTCATTTAACATTTGATATTGTGATTGTTTTTCTGAATCTAACATAGAACTATTATATCAAAAATGAGAAAGAGACAAAAGAAAAATCCCTTGTTTTAAACAAAGGATTTTGCGATTATCAATTTGATTAAAGTTCGATATCACCGAACAAGTCAGCCATTGAGAATCCTGTTTGTGTTTCTGGAAGTTCGAAATCACGTTTTTCTTGACGTTTTGGACGACGTGGACGAGCAGCACGTTTTTCTTCTTTTTGTCCTTCTTCTTGAGCTGGACGTTCTTCAAGAGCTTTGATAGAAAGTGATACACGTTCTGCGTCAGCGTTAACATCAAGTACTTTAACAGTAACTTCTTGACCAACAGTAAGAGCTTCTTTTGGATTTTCGATACGTTTGTGTGAAATTTGTGATACGTGAACAAGTCCATCGATACCTGGCAACACTTCAACAAATGCACCGAAGTCAGTCAAACGTTTAACTGTTCCTTCTACTACATCACCTTTAGCCAATTTTTGCTCAACGCCATCCCATGGTCCAGGTGTTGTTGCTTTAAGTGAAAGTGATACGCGTCCTTCTTCTTCATTAAGATCAAGGATCTTCACTTCGATTTCTTCACCAACAGTTACAACTGATTTAGGTGATACGTTACGTTCGTGTGACAATTCAGTCAAGTGAACCAATCCATCAACACCACCAAGGTCGATGAAAGCACCAAAGCTAGTGATACGAGCAACTTTACCAGTTACGACATCACCAACAGCCAATTTACCGAATACTTCAGCACGAGCCGCTGCAGTAGCTGCTTCAACAACTTCACGACGTGAAAGGATGAAACGGTTTTCTTTAGGATCAACTTCCTTGATTTTAGCATCAAATTCTTGACCTACGAAACGCTCAGTGTTACGTACGAAACGAGTATCCAACATTGAAGCTGGGATGAATCCACGAACACCTTCAAATTCTACTGAAAGTCCACCTTTAACGGCACGAGTTCCTTTAACAGTAACAACTTCTTCTTCGCGTCCTACAAGTTTGTCCCATGCTTTGCGAGCTTCAAGGCGTTTTTTAGATACAAGGTATGTAACTGTATCAGTATCTTTACCAACTACTTGACGAAGTACAAGAACATCCAATACTTCTCCTACTTTCACAAAGTCATTGATATCTGCATCGCGATCGTTTGTCAATTCGCGAAGAGTCAAGACACCTTCAACACCAGTCCCAGAGATTGCAACGTTAGCTTGAGTCGCATCAACTGTCAATACTTCAGCACTAACAACATCACCAGGCTCAACTTGGCTAACGCTATTTAGCAAATCTTCAAATTCGTTCATCTAAAAAATCCTCCAACAATCAAGTTTTTTCTAAACTTGACATACTTATAATTTTTTTCCTAAGCACCCGCAAAGACATGTTCATATCGTTCACGTCTTTCAATTATAAAAATAAAATACCCTAAGATATTTTCTTTTTATCTTGAATTTATTACCTAAGAACTGGGGTAGCTGGATTCGAACCAACGCATGAGGGAGTCAAAGTCCCTTGCCTTACCGC
>NZ_JUQX01000014.1 GCF_001074565.1 Streptococcus pseudopneumoniae
TGCTGTAGGTCAACTTACACGAAGTTATTACAGTAAGATTATGTCTAAGATTGAAAGAACCTATAATCGCTTTAGAGAAGATGGAGTGATTATTGAGTATTAAAAAAGGTGGTTTTATGGAATTTTATCCTTGTAAAAAATGTGGTGGAACTGTTGCGGTTATGAAGCAAAAGATGTCCGGTTTTTCGTATTATAGGGTTAATATTGATGGAAGTGTTGAAGATAATAGTGATATGTATGATGGTTTAGATGTTAAGGATTGTTGGAAAAAATATAGATGTGAAAATTGTGGTTCAAAAATGATTGAATTGGAAGATATGTTATAATGAAATAAATAACATTGTTAAAAGGGGATTTTATAATGAATTTTAAAAGGTCGTTTGCATTGATTTCAACTGCAACTATGCTTGCGTTTAGTTGTAGTGTTGTTCATGCTGATTCTGCAAGGCAATCTAAGATTAAAGAATTGGATAATCAAAGAAGTGAACTTGCTAAGAAGAATGGTGTTACAAGTTTTTCAGGTGATGGTCGTTGGTATTCACTTGTTGAATCTGAGAATAAGGTTGATAGCTTGAAGAAACAAGTTGAAGCCTTGAAAGTTCCATATAGTGAAAAGAATACTATAAAGGT
>NZ_JUQX01000015.1 GCF_001074565.1 Streptococcus pseudopneumoniae
TCAGGTTCAATGGGTATCATCTCAGCCTAAAGCACCCCAAATGTCTTTATTATTTAATTATATAATTATTTTAACAGACGATTTATTCTAGTTCAAGGAATTGAACTGGAAATACAGCCTTGTACTCAAAAAGACAGCAGATCTTTCTTTTGCAAAAAATAAATGACTTATTTGATGGATTAGCTATTTGAACTGAATCTGGACATATCTTTTTAGAAAAAAGAAAATCCTACTCCCTCAGAATCCAAGGAAAAATTGATGCCTATTGTTCACTCATTTCCCGAACAGTTTTTTCTATATTTTTTGCATACGATATTGCTGAAATGATTGAAACGCCGTCAACATTGGTCTTCATAATATCTTTAATATGTTGCGTCTGTATCCCACCAATTGCAACTAAGGGAATTTGTGGCAATAGTTTTCTCATCAATTTAAGACCTTCATAACCTATAGCACCACCAGCATCATCTTTTGACTGGGTATCAAATACAGGACCAACACCAACATAATCTACATATTCAACTTTTGATTGTTGAAATTCTTCCTCGTTTTTTATAGAAAGACCAATTATTTTATCTGGCATCAATTTTCTAATTTCATCAACACCAAGATCATCCTGTCCTACATGTACACCATCAGCATCAATTTCCATTGCCAAATCAATATCATCATTAACAATAAACGGAACATTGTATTTTTTACAAAGATCCTGTAGTTTAATTGCTAATTCGACTTTTTCTTTACCTTCTAAGGCTCCCTCACCTTTTTCACGGAATTGAAATAAGGTTATACCACCTTTTAAGGCTTCCTCAACGACTCTATATATATCTTTTCCTTGGCAAGTAGTCGTTCCACAAATAAAATATAGTTTTAGTAATTCTTTATGAAACATCTTACTTCACTCTTTTGAATTCCTTTACATCTTCGTCTGTAATCTCGTATAAGGCATTTATAAATTCAACTTTAAATGTTCCAGGAAGATGCCCATTTGGACGTTTTTCTGCCATTTCTCCAGCGATATTGTAAACCAACATTGCTGTTTCTAATGATTTCAATTCTTGACCTTTTTCAAGTCCGATAAAGCTTGCTACTACAGCACCTAATAAGCATCCTGTCCCAATAACTTTTGGCATCATGGCACTACCATTATGAATCGTTACAACTTCTCCATTAACCGCAATGGCATCCACTTCACCTGTTACTACTATTGGAATATTGAACTTTTTATTTGCTGCTAGAGCAATTTCATCAATATTATCTACGCCTGCACTATCTACTCCTTTAGATGCCACATTTATTCCTACTAAAGAGGCAATCTCGCCAGCATTTCCCCTAATCGCTGCCAGTTTGTAATTATTGATTAGATCATCTGCTACTTTTTTTCTATATTCTCCTGCTCCACAGGCTACAGGATCTAAAACTGCAGGAACATTATATTTTTCAGCAATTTTTAGTGCCTCTTGGTACAGCTTCCAATTATTATCCGTTAAAGTCCCAATGTTAATCAATAATCCTCCAGCATATTTTAATAGATCTTCTAAGTCTGCTGGGTACTCGCTCATAGCTGGTGAGGCACCCAGTGCTACTAATCCATTTGCTGTAAAGTTTTTTACAACATCATTGGTGATACAGATTACTAATGGTGCTTTTTCTTTTAATAATTTTAAACTTGTCATATTGAAATCCTTCCTTTTCACTTTATACGATCTACTGATTTCGATTTATCTCTATCTTTCGTTAAGAAATTTTTCAGTTACATTGAATGATTTACCTCATCAAATTTGTCAGTATCCTGAACTTTCCCTAAGCATCATAACCAATATCAAAAAAGGCTAATTCTAAAGCGACTGCTTGGTTCCAGCGTTGCTTAAGTTCTGTCAAATCTTCTCGACCTTTTCCGACACGATTGAGTTCGTCAACCAGAAATTGAACCCACTCTGCAAAGAAAGGACCTCTGTGGAGATTAATCCATTCCGAATGAATATAGGCTTCAGGTAGAGCCAAATCTTTAGAACCCCAGTCTAAATAGAGACCTTCTGCAATGACCAGCATGACTAAAAGATGGGCATAGTCTGATGATGATACAGCAGAATACATAAGCTCCTGAAAGGCTTTTGTTACAGGATGCAAGGTCACTTCCAGATAGTCATTCTCAGATACTTTTAAATCTTTGAAAGCTTTTTGGAAATAACCGTCTTCATCTGCTTCAAGAAAGCCTAGTTGCTTGGCAAAACGAAGCTTGGATTCAAGCTGGTCTGCGTGGGCTACGCAAGCACCCAGCATGGATAAGAAGGCATCAAAGAAGTGATAATCTTGAATTAGGTAGTCTTTTAAGACCTTATTCTCAATTGTCCCCGCAAAAAGTTCCTTAACAAAACGATGATTGATTGCAGCCTGCCAATCCTTCTGACTGCTTTTTAATAATTCTCCAACAGTCAAACCTGGCTGAAATGCATAGTCTTGTCTTTCCATATTTACTTTTCCTCTCTTTACTCGTTCGTAATCAACAAAACATCAAGAAAATCCTAGTTTTACTTGACCTTTTTAAAGAAAATCAAGGGCGTTCAAGAAAAGCTACCTAAATGCTTTGTATCACCTTCATCCAGTTTATATAAACAAAAAAACTCCAATTACAATCAAGAATTAGAGTTTAGCTTACAAGATTAGATCGTTCATTTCGCCATACGAAAAAACGTTTCACATTTCCCTTCGCCAGTCTTAACTGTATCAGGTTCAATGGGTATCATCTCAGCCTAAAGCACCCCAAATGTCTTTATTA
>NZ_JUQX01000016.1 GCF_001074565.1 Streptococcus pseudopneumoniae
TCGCCTTACCGTACTCAAGTACAGCCTGCGGCTAGCTTCCTAGTTTGCTCTTTGATTTTCATTGAGTATAAGGAGGAAATCATGTACCATATAAAAGAAGCTGCGCAGCTTTCAGGTGTCTCTGTCAAGACCCTGCACCACTACGATAAGATAGGACTCTTGGTCCCCTTAAAGTCGGAAAACGGCTATCGAACCTACAGTCAGGAGGATTTGGAACGCCTTCAGGTCATTCTGTATTACAAGTATCTAGGATTTTCTTTAGAAAAAATAGCAGAGCTGTTAAAGGAAGAAAGGACAGATTTATTGCCCCATTTGACCAGGCAGTTGGACTATTTGACTCGAGAAAGGCAACATCTAGATACCTTGATTTCCACCTTGCAAAAGACCATTCAAGAACAAAAAGGAGAAAGAAAAATGACCATTGAGGAAAAATTCACTGGATTTAGCTATCAAGACAACCAAAAATACCACCAAGAAGCGGTAGAGAAATATGGGCAAGAAGTCATGGATCAAGCCCTCGAACGCCAAAAAGGTCGTGAAGATGAGTCTACGGCCGCCTTTAACCAAGTCTTTCAAACTTTGGCACAAAATCTTCAAGCTAGTCTGCCAGTAACAGCAGCCGAAAACCAAGAAGAAGCTGGCAAGCTCTTACAAGCTATCCGAACTTATGGATTTGACTGCTCTATTGAGGTATTCGGTCATATCGGTAAAGGTTACGCCTACAACCCAGAGTTTAAGGAAAACATTGACAAGTTTGGTTCTGGAACAGCTCAGTACACGTCAGATGTCATTGCGGCTTACGTTCAGACAAATGCAGAATAAATAGGCTAGGAATTTCCTAGCCTATTTTTTACTTCAAATCATAAAGCCAGTCGTCACCGTTTTTGTAGTAAAAGAATTCACTGAGATCCTCCTCTACAAATACACGAAGCATATCTGACATATCATCGGTGGCAAGTTTTAGTTGAGAGAGATTTTTATAATCTTCCCACCATACCTTTCCTTCGTCTGAAGACTGGAGTTCACCAGTAAAGTGTTCGGTCTTGTAAAATAGAACGACGTAACGGTAATCCTTCTCGTCATACCAGTCTTTAATACCACAGAGTTGGGGTTTGGAAATGGTCAGACCAGTTTCTTCCTTCACTTCACGAATGACGGCATCGACAAAGGATTCTCCACGTTCAACATGCCCGCCAGGAAAAGTAATACCAGGCCAGTCGGGACTAACTCGATCTTGAACCAGAACCTTGTCTCCGTTTTGAATCATACACATGTTGACAAATTCGACTGTTTCTCTTCTGTTCATTTTTCACAACCTTTGATCTTTAATCATAATGCAGACTTCCTGCCACCCAGCCAGTACAGAGGGCAGAAGTAATGTTAAAGCCGCCTGTGTGGGCATTGATATCCAGTACCTCGCCAGCAAAGTGGAGGCCAGGAACGAGTTTGCTTTCCAGAGTTTTAGGATTTATTTCTTTGAGACTGACACCGCCTTTGGTGACAAAGGACTTAGCAAGGGACATTTTGCCAGTCACAGGAATTTTGAGGGCTTTGATGGACTGGAGAAGTTGTTCGCGTTCCTTTTCAGTTAGCTGTTTAACTTTGTCAGGATATTCTTGAACAAAAAATTCTGCCAAGCGTTCTGGCAACAAGGTTTTTAAAGCATTTTTCAAGGATTTTTCCCGATTTTTTTCTAGAAATGCAGCCAAGTCTTTCTCAGAAAGTTGAGGCAAAACATCCAGTGAGAGAACTTCCCCACCCTTGACAAAACTAGACATGCGTAGGGCAGCAGGTCCTGACAAACCAAAGTGGGTAAAGAGCAGATCGTGGGTGATGACATGCTTACCATAGCCTAGGGTCACATCGTCTAGGGAAATCCCCTGCAAGGCCTTATGCGGAAAATCTGTCAACAATGGGCTCTCAGCAGCTTCAAGCTCGGTAATGGTGTGCTTAAAATGGCGGGCAATCTCGTGTCCAAAACCAGTTGAACCAGTGGAAGGATAGGATTTTCCACCAGTTGTGACAATGAGTTTATCGCAAGTGAAGCTTTGGTCTGCGGACTTGAGGACAAACTGGTCGTCTATCTTTTTAACCGAAACAATCTCCGTTTGAGTAGCAACTTGACCACCGAGTTCAGTGATTTTCTTTTCCAAGGCCTCGATAATGGTCCGAGATTTGTCGCTAGATGGAAAGACGCGTCCGTGGTCCTCGACCTTAAGTTTGACTCCATTATCCGTAAAAAAGTTAATGATATCATGGTTATCAAACTGGGAGAAGACACTGTAAAGAAAGCGCCCATTTCCAGGGATGCCAGCTAATAGGTCATCTAAAGTTCCATTGTTGGTTACATTGCAACGACCACCGCCCGTTCCAGCTAATTTTTTTCCAAGTTTGCGATTTTTTTCGATGAGAAGAGTTTTCTGACCATAAAAGCTACTGGAAATGGTAGCCATCATGCCAGCAGGCCCTCCACCGATGACAATAGTATCAAAATGTTTCATAGCTCTATTGTACCACAAAAAACAAGAGATGCTTGGCATCTCTTGTTGCTCATAATCTTAGTTAATTTCATATCCCATCAACAAACCGCCATCTTCTGCATAGAAACTGCAGAGACCAGACGTTGGGATAATTTTGATATCCGCTTGTGGGAAGTTTTCCAGCATGCGTTCTGACAATTGCTGACAGAATTTTTCATTGCTGCGATGAGCCATGACGATACGACCACCAGCATAGCCAGCCTTGATGAGTTCTTCATAGGCTGCTTGAAGGGATTTTTTTGGTCCACGAGCCTTTTGGAGCAGTTCTAGGGTTCCAGTATTACTCGCTTCTCCGACCATACGGATGTTGAGAAGACCAACAACTGTACCGATAAGCTTGCTTAAACGACCATTCTTTACCAAGTTATCGACCTTAGCGAGGACAAAGAGCAACTTGGTTTTTTCTTGGTAGGCTGTGATAGCTTCAACAATCTCCTCATAAGAAAGTCCTTGATCAATCAATTCATTGATTTTTTCGACAATCAAGTCAACTTCCCCACCCGCAGATAAACTATCGATAACATGAATCTGAGTGTCAGGATGTTCTTCAAGGTAGATATTCTTAGCGAGCTGCGCACTATTATGACTGCCAGAAAGAGCACCAGTGATAGTAACGACAAAGATATGCTTGGCTCCTTCAAATGCTCGCAAGTAATCATCAGGGCTAGGACAGGCTGATTTTGAAGCCTCAGAAGTCGCATACATGGTTTCCATCATGTGGTTAATGTCGAGATTGGCATCATCGATAAAGACCTGATCAGCTACTTGAATGGTTAAAGGAACACTCACAAATTCAGTATCGATAGCAAGAGTAGGCAGTTGACGATAATCACAACCAGAGTCAGCTACAATCTTCCAAGTCATAGAAATTCTCCATCTTTGTCACTTATACATTGACAAAGGTTCTGTCTTTTTTTACAATTATATCATGAAAGCCCTTGAAACAAAAGTACCACCTCTCTGTTGTCACAAGTAGAAAGAAATTGTTATGCCTGAACGTAAAATATCTGAAAAATCTCTTGAAAATCTCAGAAAATCAAATCAAGAATCCAATTTTTTAACCAGAGAAGCAATCGAAACGGCTCTTTTGCAACTTCTGGAAAAAAAAGACTTGGCTAAGATCAGTATTTCAGAGTTGGTCAAGCGGGCGGGTGTCTCTCGTGCCGCCTTCTATCGCAATTATGATTCTAAAGAAGAAATTTTGGAAAGCGTCTTTAAACGCAGTGTTCATAACATCATGGAACAGTTGAGCCATTACGATGTCAAAACAGACCTTTACCTGGTCTGGGTTCACCTTTTCCGCGCAGCTAAGAAAGAAGCTAAGGTCATCCAACTTGCTCTGGACTACCACTTGGAAAAGATTTTCGTCCAAGCTATGCAGGAATTTCTGGAAAAATACCACGGAAAATCAAAAGGTGTCAGCAGCTACCTTCATTCCTTTTGGAGTTCTGCCATCGTATCGGTTTTGCTCAAATGGATCAAGGATGGCATGAAGGTTCCAGCAGAAAGGATTGCAGATTTACGCTTGCCATTTTTCAAAAAATAGAGGACAAGGAGAAAAATTATGACAGAAAAAAGACTGGCTTGGGATGAGTACTTTGCAGCCCAGGCCTTACTAATTGCCAATCGTTCGACCTGCAAACGTGCCAAGGTGGGAGCAGTCCTAGTCAAGGATAATAAGGTCATTTCAACAGGTTACAATGGTTCTGTATCAGGAACGGAGCACTGTATTGACCACGAATGTCTTGTCATTGAAGGACACTGCGTCCGAACCCTTCATGCCGAGGTCAATGCCATCTTACAAGGAGCCGAACGTGGGGTTCCCAAAGGATTCACAGCTTATGTGACCCATTTCCCTTGTCTGAACTGTACAAAACAACTCTTACAAGTCGGTTGCAAACGTGTAGTTTATATCAACCAGTATCGTATGGATGACTATGCCAAATACCTCTATCAAGAAAAAGGGACCGAGTTGACACATTTACCGCTTGAGACTGTTCAGACAGCTCTTCAAGAAGCAGATTTGATTTAAAAAATAATAAAAATAAATGGTTTAGAAAGCTTTTTAAACCGTTTTTTGATATAATAAGAAGAATAAATTGAAAGAAGGAATTCAGAAAATGGGAAAAATTGAAGTCATTAATCATCCACTCATTCAACACAAATTGTCAATCTTGCGTCGTACAGACACTTCCACAAAGGCTTTTCGTGAACTAGTAGACGAGATTGCAATGTTGATGGGATATGAAGTACTTCGTGATCTTCCACTTGAAGACGTGGAAATCGAAAC
The DNA here is from genome assembly GCF_001074565.1 of Streptococcus pseudopneumoniae. Classification (GTDB taxonomy): domain Bacteria; phylum Bacillota; class Bacilli; order Lactobacillales; family Streptococcaceae; genus Streptococcus; species Streptococcus pseudopneumoniae_J. The sequence goes on from NZ_JUQX01000016.1 coordinate 4,831, forward strand.
ACCTATCACAAAGACCGTTCAAAAACAATTGGCTGGTAAAAAATTGGCGATTGTCCCAATCTTGCGTGCAGGTATCGGGATGGTAGATGGTCTCTTGAATCTGGTTCCAGCAGCAAAAGTTGGACACATCGGTATGTACCGTGATGAAGAAACCCTTCAACCAGTTGAATACTTAGTGAAATTGCCTGAAGATATTGACCAACGTCAAATCTTTGTCGTTGACCCAATGCTTGCAACAGGTGGCTCAGCAATCTTGGCTGTAGATTCGCTTAAAAAACGTGGCGCTTCAAATATCAAGTTTGTCTGCCTAGTATCTGCTCCAGAAGGAGTGAAAGCCCTCCAAGAAGCTCACCCTGATGTAGAAATCTTTACTGCGGCTTTGGATGAACGCTTGAACGAACACGGTTATATCGTTCCAGGTCTTGGAGATGCTGGAGACCGCTTGTTTGGTACTAAATAAAATCCCAAGGTAAATATTGAAACTAGAAGTTCGTTTTTGACTTGAAAGGAGGTTGAGTTTTTGTTTCTGTTTAGAGAATAGAGCAAAAATTTGACCTTTTTTGACCAAAAAGATATAATAGTTCTGTATTGAGTCGTAAGACTAAGAAAATTCAACATTAAAAGGAGAAATGAATGATTCCTGTAGTTATTGAACAAACAAGCCGTGGAGAACGTTCCTATGATATTTACTCTCGTCTTTTGAAAGACCGCATCATCATGCTGACAGGTCCAGTCGAAGACAATATGGCCAACTCCGTTATTGCCCAGTTGCTCTTCTTGGATGCCCAAGACAGCACAAAAGATATTTACCTTTATGTCAACACACCTGGAGGTTCTGTGTCTGCTGGTTTGGCAATCGTTGATACTATGAACTTTATCAAGGCAGATGTCCAAACCATCGTGATGGGAATGGCTGCATCTATGGGAACTGTTATTGCATCAAGTGGAGCAAAAGGCAAACGCTTCATGCTTCCAAATGCAGAATACATGATTCACCAACCAATGGGGGGAACAGGTGGTGGTACCCAACAAACAGATATGGCAATTGCTGCAGAACACTTGCTTAAAACCCGTAAGACCTTGGAAAAAATCCTTGCAGATAACTCTGGTAAATCAGTTGAGCAAATTCATGCAGATGCGGAACGTGATTACTGGATGAGTGCCCAAGAAACGCTTGAATATGGTTTCATTGATGAAATCATGGCTAACAATTCTTTGAGCTAATAATGCATGAAAGCAAACTCGACGGAGTTTGCTTTTTTTGATATAATAGGATAAGATTTCTTAGAAAGAGGCTTCCTCATGTTTGAAAAAACAAATCGATCAGGATTAATCATCTATCTCTACTATAATAGAGATGCGAAAAAACTACAGGAATATGGAGACATTTTCTATCATTCTAAAAAGCATCGCTACCTGCAACTTTATGTTCCGACTGAGAATCTAGAAAGCTTGGTTGAGAAATTAGCTAAGGAACGATTTATCAAAAAGGTAAGGCCTTGTCATATTCAAGAGTTAGAGACTCCCTTTGTTGGCAATCTCTATCGTAACGAAGAAAACGTTATCATTTAAAAAATTAAATAAATGTATTGACAATTTTCTGATAATTCGGTATATTCTTAACATACTGTTTTTTGAAACAACTATAAGGAGATTAAAAATGAAGAAAAAATTTGCCCTATCTTTTGTGGCTCTTGCTAGTGTGGCCCTTCTTGCTGCATGTGGAGAAGTTAAGTCAGGAGCGTCAAACACAACTGGAAATCCAGTAGACGAAAAAACCATCAAAATCGGTTTTAACTTTGAAGAGACAGGTGCTGTAGCTGCTTACGGTACAGCTGAACAAAAAGGTGCCCAACTTGCTGTAGACGAAATCAACGCTGCAGGTGGAATCGATGGAAAACAAATCGAAGTTGTAGACAAAGACAACAAGTCAGAAACTGCTGAAGCAGCTTCTGTTACAACAAACCTTGTTACCCAATCAAAAGTAGCAGCTATTGTAGGACCTGCGACATCTGGTGCAACTGCTGCAGCTGTAGCTAACGCTACTAAAGCTGGAGTGCCATTGATTTCACCAAGTGCTACTCAAGACGGTTTGACTAAAGGTCAAGATTACCTATTTATCGGAACATTCCAAGATAGCTTCCAAGGGAAGATCATTTCTAACTATGTAACAAACAAGTTGAATGCTAAGAAGGTTGTTCTTTATACTGACAACGCTAGTGACTATGCTAAAGGTATTGCTAAATCTTTCCGCGAAGCCTACAAGGGTGAGATTGTAGCAGATGAAACTTTTGTAGCAGGTGATACTGACTTCCAAGCAGCCCTTACTAAAATGAAAGGGAAAGGGTTTGACGCTATCGTTGTTCCAGGTTACTACACAGAAGCTGGTAAAATTGTAAACCAAGCTCGTGGTATGGGAATTGATAAACCAATCGTTGGTGGTGATGGATTTAACGGTGAAGAATTTGTTCAACAAGCAACTGCTGAAAGAGCATCAAACATTTACTTCATCTCTGGATTCTCAACTACCGTTGATGTTTCTCCAAAAGCTAAAGCTTTCCTTGAAGCATACCGTGCTAAATACAACGAAGAGCCTTCAACATTCTCAGCTTTAGCCTATGACTCAGTTTACCTAGTAGCGAATGCTGCAAAAGGTGCTAAAAACTCAGGTGAAATCAAGGACAACCTTGCTAAAACCAAAGATTTTGATGGTGTAACTGGTCAAACAAGCTTTGATGCTGACCACAATACAGTGAAAACTGCTTACATGATGACCATGAACAATGGTAAAGTTGAAGAAGCAGAAGTTGTAAAACCATAACATTAGAATAGTACTTGAAATGGGGAATGAGCCTTTGACTCACTCCCTGTTTCGGTGTTTATGAACTTGTGAAAATTGAGAAATTTTCTAAAAAATAAGGATAGAAAAGAGTGAATGCTATGCTCCAACAACTTGTGAATGGTTTAATTCTGGGTAGTGTTTATGCACTTTTGGCCCTGGGTTACACCATGGTTTATGGAATTATCAAACTCATCAACTTCGCCCACGGTGATATTTATATGATGGGAGCCTTTATTGGTTACTTTTTGATTAATTCTTTCCAAATGAATTTCTTTTTAGCTTTGATTATTTCAATGGTAGGAACCGCACTGCTTGGTGTTGTGATTGAATTTCTTGCCTACCGTCCTTTGCGACACTCTACACGTATTGCTGTTTTGATTACAGCTATCGGAGTGTCTTTCCTACTGGAATACGGGATGGTTTACTTGGTCGGTGCCAATACTCGTGCCTTTCCTCAAGCCATTCAAACAGTTCGCTATGATTTAGGACCAATCAGCTTAACAAATGTTCAGTTAATGATTTTAGCAGTTTCCTTACTCCTGATGATTTTATTGCAGGTGATTGTTCAAAAAACAAAAATGGGGAAAGCGATGCGTGCTGTATCAGTTGATAGTGACGCAGCGCAATTGATGGGAATTAATGTAAATCGTACAATCAGTTTTACCTTTGCTTTGGGTTCAGCCCTTGCTGGAGCGGCAGGTGTCCTCATTGCCCTTTACTACAACTCTCTTGAACCGTTGATGGGTGTGACTCCAGGTCTGAAATCATTCGTTGCGGCCGTACTGGGTGGTATCGGGATTATTCCTGGTGCAGCTCTAGGGGGATTTGTGATTGGCTTGTTGGAAACATTTGCTACTGCCTTCGGTATGTCTGATTTCCGTGATGCTATCGTATATGGTATCTTGCTTTTGATTCTGATTGTTCGACCTGCAGGTATCCTTGGTAAGAATGTGAAAGAGAAGGTATAAACAATGAAGACAAATCTTAAAGTAAATATTCTCTGGTTATTCCTTCTGTTAGCAGGTTATGGGCTGATCAGTGTACTGGTTTCTGCCGGTGTTCTCAATCTATTCCATGTCCAAATTTTAGAACAAATTGGGATTAATATCATCCTTGCAGTAGGTTTGAACTTAATTGTCGGTTTTTCAGGACAATTCTCACTCGGTCATGCAGGTTTTATGGCGATTGGGGCTTATGCTGCGGCGATTATTGGCTCAAAATCACCAACCTATGGTGCATTCTTTGGAGCTATGTTGATAGGAGCCTTGATTTCTGGTGCAGTTGCTTTGCTCGTTGGGATTCCAACACTCCGTTTGAAGGGTGACTACCTGGCTGTTGCGACACTAGGTGTTTCAGAAATCATTCGTATCTTTATTATTAATGGTGGAAGTTTGACCAACGGTGCCGCTGGTATCTTGGGTATTCCAAACTTTACCACCTGGCAGATGGTTTATCTATTTGTGGTGATCACAACTATTGCAACTCTCAACTTTTTACGTAGTCCGATTGGACGGTCTACTCTCTCTGTTCGTGAGGATGAGATTGCTGCTGAATCCGTTGGGGTAAACACTACAAAGATCAAGATTATCGCTTTTGTCTTTGGTGCCATTACAGCAAGTATTGCTGGTTCACTTCAGGCCGGTTTTATCGGTTCTGTTGTCCCAAAAGATTACACTTTTATTAATTCCATCAACGTGTTGATTATCGTTGTATTTGGTGGACTTGGATCTATTACTGGTACCATCGTTTCAGCGATTGTTTTAGGAATTTTAAATATGCTCCTTCAGGATGTAGCAAGCGTACGTATGATCATCTACGCTTTGGCTCTTGTATTGGTCATGATTTTCAGACCAGGTGGACTTCTTGGGACATGGGAATTGAGTCTATCACGTTTCTTTAAAAAATCTAAGAAGGAGGGACAAAACTAATGGCATTACTTGAAGTTAAACAGTTAACCAAACATTTTGGCGGTCTAACAGCTGTTGGAGATGTCACTCTTGAATTGAACGAGGGAGAATTGGTTGGTCTGATTGGACCAAACGGGGCTGGTAAAACAACCCTTTTCAATCTCTTGACCGGCGTTTATGAACCAAGCGAAGGTACTGTGACACTAGATGGACATCTCCTAAATGGGAAAACTCCCTATAAGATTGCCTCACTTGGTCTCAGTCGTACTTTCCAAAATATTCGTTTGTTCAAGGACTTGACAGTTTTGGAAAATGTTTTGATTGCATTTAGTAATCATCATAAACAACATGTCCTTGCAAGCTTTCTACGCCTACCAGCTTTCTATAAAAACGAGGAAGAATTAAAAAGCAAAGCTTTGGACTTGCTGAAAATTTTTGATTTGGATGGTGACGCAAATACTCTTGCCAAGAATCTGGCCTATGGTCAACAACGTCGATTAGAAATCGTTCGTGCTCTGGCAACCGAACCTAAAATCCTCTTTTTGGATGAACCGGCAGCTGGGATGAATCCACAAGAAACAGCTGAATTGACAGAACTAATCCGTCGTATCAAAGATGAATTTAAAATTACCATCATGCTCATTGAACATGACATGAATTTGGTTATGGAAGTCACTGAGCGTATCTATGTTCTTGAATATGGTCGTTTGATTGCTCATGGGACTCCGGATGAGATCAAGAACAACAAACGCGTTATCGAAGCTTATCTAGGAGGTGAAGCCTAATGTCTATGTTAAAAGTTGAAAACCTCTCTGTGCATTACGGTATGATCCAAGCAGTTCGTGATGTAAGTTTCGAGGTTAATGAAGGTGAAGTTGTTTCCTTGATAGGTGCCAATGGTGCTGGTAAAACAACCATTCTTCGTACCCTTTCAGGTTTGGTTCGTCCAAGTGCTGGTAAAATTCAGTTTTTAGGAAAAGAAATTCAAAAGTTGCCAGCTCAAAAAATCGTGGCAGGTGGTCTTTCACAAGTTCCTGAGGGACGCCATGTTTTCCCAGGATTGACTGTTATGGAAAACTTAGAAATGGGAGCCTTTTTAAAGAAAAATCGTGAAGAAAATCAAGCCAACTTGAAAAAAGTCTTTTCACGTTTCCCTCGTCTGGAAGAACGCAAAAACCAAGATGCGGCAACTCTTTCAGGCGGTGAACAGCAGATGCTGGCTATGGGACGCGCTCTCATGTCTACACCTAAGCTCCTCCTCTTGGATGAGCCGTCAATGGGACTTGCCCCTATCTTTATACAAGAAATTTTTGATATCATTCAAGATATTCAGAAGCAAGGAACAACAGTTCTTCTAATTGAACAGAACGCTAACAAGGCCCTCGCTATCTCTGACCGTGGTTATGTCCTTGAAACAGGAAAGATTGTCCTATCAGGAACAGGAAGAGAACTCGCCTCATCAGAAGAAGTCAGAAAAGCATATCTAGGTGGCTAAAACAATCCAGTGGATTGTTTTAGTCGGTGGATGAGAGTTGCGGAAGCAATTCCCCTATAGTCCGGGGGACCTTTTTAGTCGGCAGATAAGGATTGCGTAAGCAATTCTCCTCTAGTCTGGGAGACTAGTTTAGGTTGCGGATGGAGATTGCATAAGCAATTTCCCTATAGTCCGGGGGACCTTTTAGTCGGCGGATAGAGATTGCGTAGCAATTTCCTAAGTGATGAAATAAAACCGAATGAGGATTGCTAATCCCTCATTCACAGGGCTCTAAATTAGAGCTCTTTTTTGTAAAAGAATCAAAATCTTGAAAAAGAGATGAAAGCGTTTGATAGATTTTCTAAGAAAGTGTATAATGAAAGTAGAAATAGAGAAGGAGAAGTCTCATGGCAGTTAAAGATTTTATGACACGCAAGGTAGTTTATATCAGTCCTGATACGACTGTAGCGCACGCAGCAGATTTGATGCGCGAGCAAGGCTTGCACCGTTTACCTGTTATCGAAAATGATCAATTGGTTGGTCTTGTTACAGAAGGGACTATCGCAGAGGCAAGTCCATCTAAAGCAACCAGTCTTTCTATCTACGAGATGAATTATCTTCTCAATAAGACCAAAGTCAAAGACGTCATGATTCGAGATGTCGTGACAGTTTCTGGCTATGCAAGTCTAGAAGATGCGACCTATCTGATGCTGAAAAATAAGATTGGCATTTTACCAGTTGTTGATAACCAGCAGGTATATGGAGTGATTACGGACCGCGATGTCTTCCAAGCCTTTTTGGAAATCGCTGGTTATGGAGAAGAAGGGATTCGTGTTCGTTTTATTACGGAAAACGAGGTCGGAGTTTTAGGAAAAATCGTGTCCTTGATTGCCGAGGAAAATTTGAATATTTCTCACACAGTTAATATCCCTCGTAAGGATGGTAAAGTTGTCATTGAGGTTCAAATTGATGGAATGATTGACCTAGATTCCTTAAGAGAAAAATTTGAAAGAGAAGGAATTCAAGTGGAGGAGATTGCTCGAACCTCTGCAAAAATCCTTTGAAACAGAGGCTTCAAAGCCTCTGTTTGTTGGGCAATAAAAGCATAAAAAAGCAAAATATGGAAAGAAATAAGAGATTATGGTATAATAAAACGATATGAAAAGGAGTATCTATGGACATTTCAGAAATTCGTCAAAAAATTGATGCAAATCGTGAAAAATTAGCTTCTTTCAGGGGGTCTCTTTGACCTCGAAGGCTTAGAGGAAGAGATTGCCATCTTGGAGAACAAGATGACAGAACCTGATTTTTGGAACGATAATATTGCGGCCCAAAAAACGTCGCAAGAATTAAATGAATTAAAAAACACCTACAACACCTTCCGTAAAATGGAGGAGTTGCAGGATGAAGTTGAAATTTTATTGGACTTTTTAGCAGAAGACGAGTCAGTCCAAGATGAACTGGTAGAGCAACTAACCGAGTTGGATAAGATGATGACCAGTTACGAAATGACGCTTCTCTTGTCAGAACCTTATGACCATAATAATGCAATTTTGGAAATCCATCCAGGTTCAGGCGGGACTGAGGCTCAGGACTGGGGCGATATGTTGCTCCGTATGTATACTCGTTATGGAAATGCTAAAGGTTTTAAAGTAGAGGTATTGGATTACCAGGCTGGTGATGAAGCAGGTATCAAGTCGGTGACCTTGTCCTTTGAAGGTCCAAATGCTTATGGCCTACTCAAGTCAGAAATGGGTGTTCACCGTTTGGTTCGTATCTCACCATTTGACTCTGCCAAACGTCGCCATACCTCTTTTACATCCGTCGAGGTTATGCCTGAGTTAGATGATACCATTGAAGTGGAGATTCGTGACGACGATATCAAGATGGATACCTTCCGTTCAGGTGGTGCTGGTGGACAGAACGTCAATAAAGTTTCAACTGGTGTGCGTTTGACGCACATTCCTACGGGGACAGTCGTTCAATCGACAGTCGATCGTACCCAGTATGGAAATAGAGATCGTGCTATGAAGATGTTGCAGGCTAAGCTCTATCAAATGGAGCAAGAAAAGAAAGCAGCAGAAGTCGATTCCCTCAAAGGTGAGAAAAAAGAAATCACTTGGGGAAGTCAGATCCGTTCTTATGTCTTCACACCTTATACCATGGTGAAAGATCACCGTACGAGCTTTGAAGTTGCCCAAGTAGATAAGGTTATAGATGGAGATTTAGATGGTTTCATCGATGCCTATCTCAAATGGAGAATCAGCTAAGATAGAAAGGAACTCACATGTCAATCATTGAAATGCGAGATGTTGTCAAAAAGTATGACAACGGGACGACTGCCTTGCGTGGTGTGTCTGTCACTATTGAACCGGGAGAATTTGCCTACATTGTAGGACCTTCTGGAGCAGGGAAGTCCACCTTTATTCGAGCTTTATATCGAGAAGTAAAGATTGAAAAAGGTAGTTTAACAGTTGCAGGTTTTAATTTGGTTAAAATCAAGAAGAAAGATATTCCTCTTCTTCGTCGTAGTGTTGGAGTTGTCTTTCAGGACTACAAACTCTTGCCAAAGAAAACCGTTTATGAAAATATTGCCTATGCAATGGAAGTAATCGGTGAGAACCGCCGTACCATTAAAAAACGTGTGATGGAAGTTTTGGACCTAGTTGGTTTGAAACACAAGGTTCGTTCATTCCCTAATGAACTTTCAGGTGGAGAGCAACAACGGATTGCCATTGCTCGCGCGATTGTCAACAATCCGAAAGTCTTGATTGCCGATGAACCGACAGGAAACTTGGACCCAGATAATTCTTGGGAAATTATGAATCTGTTGGAACGCATCAATCTCCAAGGTACTACAGTATTGATGGCTACCCATAATAGTCAGATTGTAAATACCTTGCGCCACCGTGTCATTGCCATTGAAAATGGCCGTGTCGTTCGTGACGAAGCAAAAGGAGAATATGGATACGATGATTAGTAGATTTTTTCGCCATTTATTTGAATCACTAAAAAGTTTAAAGCGAAATGGCTGGATGACAGTAGCAGCAGTGAGCTCGGTTATGATTACCTTGACGCTCGTTGCCCTGTTTGCATCCGTAATTTTTAACACAGCTAAACTGGCTACCGATATTGAAAACAACGTTCGTGTTATGGTTTACATTCGTAAGGATGTGGCAGATAACAGTGAAACGATTGAAAAAGAAGGTCAGACAGTTACCAACAATGACTATCACAAGGTCTATGATGCTTTGAAAGCTATGCCAGCTGTAAAAAGCGTTACCTTCTCAAGTAAAGAGGAGCAATACCAAAAATTGACTGAAACGATGGGGGATGACTGGAAGGTCTTTGAAGGGGATGCCAACCCACTCTATGATGCCTATATCGTAGATACCAACTCTCCGAGTGATGTAAAGAAAGTAGCTGAAGAAGCTAAGAAAATCGAGGGAGTTTCAGAAGTTCAAGATGGTGGAGCCAACACTCAACGACTCTTTGAACTAGCTTCCTTCATCCGTGTGTGGGGATTGGTTATTGCAGGACTCTTGATTTTCATCGCGGTCTTCTTGATTTCCAATACCATTCGTATCACCATTATTTCGCGTAGCCGTGAAATTCAGATCATGCGTCTGGTAGGAGCTAAGAATAGTTACATCCGTGGTCCATTCTTGTTGGAAGGTGCCTTCATTGGTTTATTTGGAGCAGCGATTCCTTCAGTCCTAGTATTCTTTATCTATAATATGGTTTACCAGTCTGTCAATAAATCCTTGGTTGGTCAAAACCTATCCATGATTACGCCAGATCTATTTATTCCTTTGATGACAGTTCTCTTGTTTGTCATCGGAATCTTCATTGGATCAATCGGATCAGGAATTTCAATGCGTCGATTCTTGAAAATTTAATTGGATATCAATGCAAATTGCATAGCTTAGTGGAAATATCCAGACAGTTTAAAAGAGAAGTTTTAAAGAACTTCTCTTTTTTGTATAAAAATTTAAGAAAAATGAGAATTTTTTTCTATAAAAGCCTTTACAAAAAAATAAAAAGTGGTATAATTAGTATATAAGTTGGTGCAAACGTTTTCGTAAAACGTTTGCCTAAAATAAAATAAAGGAGATTTGAATGATGAAAGCTACATTCAAAAATGTCTTGTCTTTCGAGTTTTGGCAAAAATTCGGTAAGGCTTTGATGGTGGTTATCGCTGTTATGCCAGCGGCTGGATTGATGATTTCAATCGGTAAGTCGCTAGTGATGATTAACCCTAACTTTTCACCACTTGTAATTACTGGTGGTGTACTAGAGCAAATCGGTTGGGGAGTTATCGTTAACCTTCATATCTTGTTCGCCCTTGCTATCGGAGGAAGCTGGGCTAAAGAACGCGCTGGTGGTGCTTTTGCTGCTGGTCTTGCCTTTATCCTTATCAACCGTATCACAGGTACAATCTTTGGCGTATCTGGCGATATGCTAAAAGATCCAAATGCTATGGTTTCAACACTATTGGGTGGGTCAATCAAAGTTTCTGATTACTTTATCAGTGTTATGGAAGCTCCAGCACTTAACATGGGTGTTTTCGTAGGGATTATTTCTGGTTTTATAGGGGCAACTGCCTTTAACAAATACTATAACTTCCGTAAGCTTCCTGATGCACTTTCATTCTTTAACGGAAAACGTTTTGTACCGTTTGTAGTTATTGTTCGTTCAGTAATTGCTGCAATTGTTCTTTCAATTTTCTGGCCACTTGTTCAAACAGGTATCAATAGCTTTGGTATCTGGATTGCAAACTCTCAAGAAACTGCACCAATTCTAGCACCATTCTTGTATGGTACTTTGGAGCGTTTGCTCTTGCCATTTGGTCTTCACCACATGTTGACTATCCCAATGAACTACACAGCTCTTGGTGGTACTTATGAAGTCTTAACTGGTGCAGCAAAAGGTAGCCAAGTATTTGGTCAAGATCCACTTTGGCTTGCATGGGTAACAGACCTTGTAAACCTTAAAGGTACTGACGCTGGTCAATACCAACACTTGTTAGATACAGTACATCCAGCTCGTTTCAAAGTTGGACAAATGATCGGTTCATTTGGTATCTTGATGGGTGTCATCGTTGCTATCTACCGCAATGTTGATGCTGACAAGAAACACCAATACAAGGGTATGATGATTGCGACAGCCCTTGCAACATTCTTGACAGGGGTTACTGAACCTATCGAGTATATGTTCATGTTCATCGCAACACCGCTTTACCTTGTTTATTCAGTAGTTCAAGGTGCTGCCTTTGCTATGGCAGATATTGTTCACCTTCGTGTCCACTCATTCGGTTCAATTGAATTCTTGACTCGTACACCATTGGCAATTAATGCTGGTATTGGTATGGATATCGTTAACTTTATCTGGGTAACTGTTCTCTTTGCGGTTATCATGTACTTCATTGCCAACTTCATGATCAAGAAATTCAACTACGCAACCCCAGGACGTAACGGAAACTACGAAACAGCTGAAGGATCATCAGAAGAAGCAGCTTCTGGAACTCCAAAAGTTGCAGCAGCTTCTCAAGCCGTAAATATCATTAACCTTCTTGGTGGTCGTGCAAATATCGTAGATGTGGATGCATGTATGACTCGTCTTCGTGTAACTGTTAAAGATGCAGATCGCGTTGGTACTGAGGAACAATGGAAAGCAGAAGGAGCTATGGGTCTTGTCATGAAAGGACAAGGTGTCCAAGCTATCTACGGACCAAAAGCTGACGTATTGAAATCTGATATCCAAGATATTCTTGACTCAGGTGAAATTATTCCTGAAACCCTTCCAAGCCAAATGACTGAAGCTCAACAAAACACTGTACACTACAAAGGTGTGACAGAGGAAGTTTACTCAGTAGCTGACGGTCAAGTTGTTGAATTGAGCGAAGTTAAAGATCCTGTTTTTGCTCAAAAAATGATGGGTGACGGTTTCGCAGTAGAACCAGCAAATGGAAATATCGTATCTCCAGTTTCTGGTACTGTATCAAGTGTCTTCCCAACTAAACATGCTCTCGGTCTTGTGACTGAAGCAGGTCTTGAAGTGCTTGTTCACATCGGTTTGGACACAGTAAGTCTTGAAGGAAAACCATTTACAGTTCACGTAGCTGAAGGACAAAAGGTTGCTGCTGGTGATCTTCTTGTTACAGCTGACTTGGATGCTATCCGTGCAGCAGATCGTGAAACTTCAACAGTGGTTGTCTTCACAAATGCCGAAGCGATTAAATCTGTTAAATTAGAACAAACTGGTTCTCTTGCAGCGAAAACAGCAGTTGCAAAAGTAGAATTGTAATATACTTGAGGTTGGAAGCTGTTTTCCAACCTCTTGTTTTAGGAGAAAAGCATGAAATTTTTAACACTCAATACCCATAGTTGGATGGAGAAAGAAGCAGAAGAAAAATTCCAGCTCTTGCTCCAAGATATTCTTGATAAAGACTATGATTTGATTTGTTTCCAAGAAATCAATCAGGAAATCACTTCTCCTGAAGTGGAGGTTAATGACCTCTATCAAGCTTTACCATCAGCAGAACCCATTCATCAGGATCACTATGTCCGACTTCTGGTTGAAAAATTGGCTGAGAAAGGTAAAAACTACTACTGGACTTGGGCTTATAATCATATTGGCTATGACCGCTACCATGAAGGCGTAGCTATCTTATCCAAAACACCTATTAAGGCGCGTGAGATTTTAGTATCAGATGTAGATGATCCAACGGACTACCATACTCGTCGCGTTGCCTTGGCTGAGACAGAGGTTAAAGGCAAGGAACTTGCTCTTGCAAGCGTTCATCTCTCTTGGTGGGATAAAGGTTTCCAAGAAGAGTGGGCACGATTTGAGGCTATACTGAAGGATTTAAAGAAACCTCTTTTACTAGCTGGAGATTTCAATAACCCAGCTGGTCAAGAAGGTTATCAAGCTATCCTAGCTAGTCCTCTAGAGTTACAAGATGCTTTTGAAGTTGCAAAGGAGAGAAGTGGTAGCTATACAGTACCACCAGAAATTGATGGTTGGAAAGGTAATTCTGAACCACTTCGAATCGACTACGTCTTTACGACAAAAGAGTTAGAAGTAGAAAGTTTGCATGTGGTTTTTGACGGTCAGAATAGTCCGCAAGTCAGTGACCACTATGGTTTGAATGCCATTTTAAACTGGAAATAGAAAATGAAAGGGATTGTTCCCTTTCATTTTTTGCTAGTCGGACTTAAGTACTGAAAATGTTCAAAATATGGTATAATGGTTAGATGAATAGAATCGAGGATAATATGTCATTTACGAAATTTCAGTTTAAAAACTATATAGAAAAGGCTTTGGAGGAGTTGAGTTTTACAACTCCGACAGAGGTTCAAGATAAGTTAATTCCCATTGTCTTGGCAGGTCGTGACTTGGTTGGTGAATCAAAAACAGGTTCAGGAAAGACTCACACTTTCCTCCTACCGATTTTCCAGCAATTGGATGAAAAGAGCGATAGTGTGCAAGCAGTGATTACGGCTCCAAGTCGTGAGTTAGCTACTCAAATCTATCAAGCAGCACGTCAGATTGCAGCCCACTCAGATATCGAAGTCCGTGTGGTCAACTATGTTGGTGGTACGGATAAGGCTCGTCAGATTGATAAATTGGCAAGTAATCAGCCAAATATTGTCATCGGGACTCCAGGTCGTATCTATGACTTGGTCAAATCTGGTGATTTGGCTATTCACAAGGCTAAGACCTTTGTTGTCGATGAAGCCGATATGACCTTAGATATGGGGTTCATAGAGACAGTTGATAAGATAGCAGGAAGCCTTCCTAAAGACTTGCAATTCATGGTCTTTTCAGCAACCATTCCACAGAAGTTGCAGCCATTCTTGAAAAAATATTTGTCAAATCCTGTTATGGAAAAAATCAAAACAAAAACAGTCATCTCTGATACCATTGATAACTGGTTGATTTCGACCAAGGGACGAGATAAGAATGCTCAGATTTATGAGTTGACGCAAGCCATGCAACCATATCTAGCCATGATTTTTGTTAATACCAAGACGCGCGCGGATGAATTACACACATACCTAACAGCCCAAGGTTTGAAGGTGGCTAAGATTCATGGAGATATTTCTCCTCGCGAGCGCAAGCGAATCATGAATCAGGTGAAAAATCTTGATTTTGAGTACATTGTCGCAACGGATTTGGCGGCGCGAGGAATTGATATTGAAGGTGTTAGTCATGTCATCAATGACGCCATTCCGCAAGACTTGTCCTTCTTTGTCCACCGTGTGGGACGTACTGGACGCAATGGTTTGCCTGGTACAGCTATTACCCTTTATCAGCCAAGTGATGACTCGGATATCCGTGAGTTGGAGAAATTAGGAATCAAGTTTATTCCTAAGATGATCAAAGACGGAGAGTTCCAAGATACCTATGACCGTGATCGTCGTGCCAACCGTGAAAAGAAGCAGGATAAGCTTGATATTGAAATGATTGGCTTGGTTAAAAAGAAAAAGAAAAAAGTCAAACCAGGTTATAAGAAGAAGATTCAATGGGCGGTGGATGAAAAACGTCGCAAAACCAAACGTGCTGAAAATCGTGCTCGTGGCCGTGCCGAGCGTAAAGCTAAACGCCAAACATTTTAAGTATAAAATTGGAGCTACATAGCTCCTTTTTCTAACTTCGTTTTATGAATTTTCAAAAATACTGCAAAAAAAAGTAAAAAGTGGTATAATGATAAGGTTATATAGTCCCGATAAGGTGGTAGAAAGGTCTATTTTTCTTTCGAGTCGCAACCCGTAGAGGATAGGATTTTTTATCAGTACTTTGTAACTCGCAAAGAATGACGGCTCCAAAGTTGCTCGTCATTCTACGGTTGCCGCTATAAGGCGGTCACCCTATGCGCCTTACTAGCATCAGAAATAAAAAAGTATCGTTTTTATTTCTTTCGCGTCGTAACTCTTAGATAATGGAGATACCTACCAGTACTTTGTAACTCTATAACAATATTTTTTAAGGGGGGACATTTTTATGTCAGAACGTAAATTATTCACGTCTGAATCTGTATCTGAGGGGCATCCAGATAAGATTGCAGACCAAATTTCAGATGCGATTTTGGATGCTATTTTAGCAAAGGATCCAGAGGCGCACGTTGCTGCTGAGACAGCTGTCTACACTGGTTCTGTCCACGTTTTTGGTGAAATTTCTACAAATGCTTATGTGGATATCAACCGTGTGGTTCGTGATACCATTGCAGAGATTGGTTATACGAATGCAGAATATGGTTTTTCTGCGGAAACAGTTGGAGTTCATCCATCGCTTGTTGAGCAGTCACCAGATATCGCCCAAGGTGTTAACGAAGCCTTGGAGGTTCGTGGAAATGCAGATCAAGATCCACTGGACTTGATTGGAGCTGGTGACCAAGGTCTCATGTTTGGATTTGCAGTGGATGAGACAGAAGAACTCATGCCATTGCCAATCTCACTCAGCCACAAGTTGGTTCGTCGTTTGGCAGAACTTCGTAAGTCTGGTGAAATCAGTTATCTTCGTCCAGATGCCAAATCACAAGTTACAGTTGAGTACGATGAAAATGACCGTCCGGTACGTGTGGATACAGTCGTTATTTCAACTCAGCATGACCCAGATGTTAGCAATGAACAAATTCATCAAGATGTGATCAACAAGGTTATCAAAGAAGTTATTCCAGACTCTTACTTGGATGAGCAAACAAAATTCTTCATCAATCCAACTGGTCGCTTTGTAATCGGTGGACCTCAAGGAGACTCAGGTTTGACTGGTCGTAAGATCATCGTGGATACTTATGGTGGCTATTCTCGTCATGGTGGCGGTGCCTTCTCTGGTAAGGATGCGACTAAGGTGGATCGTTCTGCGTCATATGCAGCTCGCTACATTGCTAAGAATATCGTGGCAGCAGGTCTTGCTAAGAAAGTAGAAGTGCAGTTGGCCTATGCCATCGGTGTGGCACATCCTGTTTCTGTTCGTATCGATACTTTCGGTACAGGAACAGTAGCTGAAAGCAAACTTGAAAAAGCAGCGCGTCAAACCTTTGATCTTCGCCCTGCAGGAATTATCCAAATGCTGGATCTTAAACGTCCAATTTACCGTCAAACAGCGGCTTATGGACACATGGGACGTACAGATATTGACCTTCCATGGGAACGTTTGGACAAGGTAGAGGCTTTGAAAGAAGCTGTGAAATAAAAATAAAAGATTGGTAGGGTGTACTGACCCCAAAAAGTTAGACAATTAATTTATCCAAAGGATTTAGTTCTGTATTGC
>NZ_JUQX01000017.1 GCF_001074565.1 Streptococcus pseudopneumoniae
GTCAAGCGCCTCTTGCTCAATCATATCAGTGCTCGTTTCCTCTCAAAAGATATCAGCCAGCTCAAGAAAGATGCAGCAACTGTTTTTGAGAATGTCCATGTCGTCAAAGACTTGGAAGAAGTGGAAATTTAGAAGATTGAGAAAGGATAAGTATGCGTACTATTCTGATTACCGGAGCAAGCGGTGGCTTAGCCCAAGAAATGGTCAAACTCTTGCCAAATGACCAACTCATCTTACTCGGCAGAGATAAGGAAAAACTAGCTCAACTATACGGAAATCATCCTCAGGCAGAATTGGTTGAGATTGACATTACTGATGCTCAAGCTTTAGAAGAACTAGTAACTGAACTTTATCAGCGTTATGGCAAGATTGATGTTTTGATGAATAACGCTGGCTACGGGATTTTTGAGGATTTTGATAAGATTTCTGATCAAGATATTCACCAGATGTTTGAGGTTAATACCTTTGCCCTGATGAATCTGTCTCGTCGTCTTGGAGCTCGCATGAAAGAAAACCGAAAAGGCCATATCATCAATATCGTCAGCATGGCAGGTTTGATAGCGACTAGCAAGTCCAGTCTTTACTCAGCGACCAAGTTTGCGTCTATTGGTTTTTCCAACGCTCTACGCCTCGAACTCATGCCTTATGGAATCTATGTGACAACAGTCAATCCAGGACCGATTCGTACTGCCTTTTTTGACCAGGCAGACCCAGATGGGAGCTACCTCAAGTCTGTTGACCGATTTCTCTTAGAACCAGATGCGGTTGCTAGAAAGATTGTCAAAATCACAGGAAAGAATAAACGAGAACTTAATCTTCCTTTTTTGCTCAATTTAGCTCACAAATTTTATACCCTCTTTCCCAAGTTAGCCGATAAGTTGGCAGGGGGAATCTTTAATTATAAGTAAAAGAAGTTCCTTACAAAAGGCACTTTTTTTATTTTACTGAGAGTCAAAAATTGTTTGTTTTTGTTCTAAATCTACATTCACATTTTTTGAATCTTCTACAAATTTTAGAAAAAACAATCAAAAATATGATTTTTTGTGTTTAGGGTATTGAAATTTCCTATATTATTTTATAAAATAAGGATAAAAGGCTATGAAAAAGTAATACGCTTACAAATAAATGGAAGCGGTTACTAAAGGAGGATTTTATGGAAAAAGGCTTTTGGAATCGTAAAAGAGTCTACAGTATTCGTAAGTTTGCTGTAGGAGCTTGCTCTGTCATGATTGGAACCTGTGCGGTTCTATTTGGAGGAAGTGTTGTTGGAGAATCACCAGTTTTTGCCGATGAAACTCCTATTGCGCACACTGTAGAACAAGCAAAAGAGGAAAGTCCAGCAGTGGAGGAAAAAGGAGATCAAGCAGTATTAGAGAAGAACGAGGCTGTAAGTGTCGATCAAAGTCAAGCTGCTCAAATTGAAGCAAGCAAACCAGAGAAGAAAGAAGATGAACCTGTAGCTCCAAAAGAGGAGAAAGCATCTCTAAAACCTGAAGAAACAGCTCCAAAGGTGGAATCTCAAGCTTCAAGTCAAGAAAAACCTGTTAAGGAAGATTTGAAAGCTGCGACAAATGAAGAAGTAAATCAAATGATTGAAGACAGAAAAGTGAATTTTAATCAAAATTGGCACTTTAAACTCAATGCAAACTCTAAAGAAGCTGTGAAACCAGATGCAGATGTTTCGTCATGGCAAAAATTGGATCTACCACATGACTGGAGTATCTTTAACGATTTTGACCATCAGTCACCTGCCCAAAACGAAGGCGGACAGCTCAATGGTGGTGAAGCTTGGTATCGTAAGACCTTTAAACTTGATGAAAAAGATCTCAAGAAGAATGTTCGTTTGACCTTTGATGGGGTCTACATGGATTCTCAAGTCTATGTCAATGGCCAGTTAGTGGGACATTATCCAAATGGTTATAACCAGTTCTCATACGATATTACTAAATACCTCCACAAAGATGGCCGTGAGAATGTGATTGCTGTCCATGCTGTCAACAAACAACCAAGTAGCCGTTGGTATTCAGGTAGCGGTATCTACCGTGATGTGACCTTGCAAATGACAGATAAAGTTCATGTTGAGAAGAATGGGACAACCATCTTAACACCAAAGCTAGAACAACAGCAACATGGCAAGGTTGAAACGCATGTGACCAGCAAAATCGTTAATACAGACGATAAAGACCATGAACTTGTAGCAGAGTATCAAATCGTTGAACGTGGTGGTCAGGCTGTAACAGGCTTGGTTCGTACAGCGAGTCGTACCTTGAAAGCACATGAATCAACAAGTCTTGATGCTATTTTAGAAGTTGAACAACCAAAACTCTGGACAGTTTTAAATGACAAACCAGCCTTGTACGAATTGATTACGCGTGTTTACCGTGATGGTCAGTTGGTTGATGCTAAGAAGGATCTGTTTGGTTACCGTTACTATCATTGGACTCCAAATGAAGGCTTCTCTTTAAATGGTGAACGCATTAAATTCCATGGTGTTTCCTTGCACCATGACCACGGAGCGCTTGGAGCAGAAGAAAATTATAAAGCAGAATACCGTCGTCTCAAACAAATGAAGGAGATGGGTGTTAACGCCATCCGAACAACTCATAACCCTGCAAGTCCACAGACCTTGCAAATCGCAGCAGAACTTGGTTTGCTGGTTCAGGAAGAGGCCTTCGATACTTGGTATGGTGGTAAGAAACCTTATGACTACGGACGTTTCTTTGAAAAAGATGCCACTCACCCAGAAGCTAGAAAAGGTGAAAAATGGTCTGACTATGATCTTCGTACCATGGTTGAAAGAGATAAAAACAACCCAGCTGTCTTCATGTGGTCTATCGGAAACGAAATCGGTGAAGCCAACGGCAATGCTCACTCACTTGCAACGGTTAAACGCTTAGTAAAAGTGATTAAAGATGTTGATAAGACTCGTTATGTTACCATGGGAGCAGATAAGTTCCGTTTTGGTGATGGTAGTGGTGATCATGAGAAAATTGCTAATGAACTGGATGCGGTTGGTTTCAACTACTCAGAAGACAACTACAAGAAACTTCGTGCGAAACATCCAAACTGGTTGATTTACGGTTCAGAAACATCTTCAGCAACCCGTACACGTGGAAGTTACTATCGTCCTGAACATGAATTGAAACATAGTAACGGACCTGAACGTCATTACGAACAGTCTGACTATGGTAATGACCGAGTTAACTGGGGTAAAACAGCAACAGATTCATGGACTTTTGACCGAGATAATGCTGGTTACGCAGGACAATTTATCTGGACAGGTACGGACTATATTGGAGAACCTACACCATGGCACAACCAAAATCAAACTCCTGTTAAGAGCTCTTACTTTGGTATCGTAGATACAGCCGGCATTCCAAAACATGACTTTTATCTCTACCAAAGTCAATGGGTTTCTGTTAAGAAGAAACCAATGGTTCACCTCCTTCCTCACTGGAACTGGGAAAACCCTACTCTAAAAGCGAATGTGGCTGATGCAGACGGAAAAATCCCAGTTCGCGCCTATTCAAACGCTGCAAGCGTTGAATTGTTCTTGAACGGTCAATCTCTCGGAGTTAAGACCTTCAACAAAAAACAAACCAGCGATGGTCGTACCTACCAAGAAGGTGCCAATGCTAAGGAACTCTATCTTGAGTGGAAGGTTGCTTACCAACCAGGTACCTTGGAAGCTGTAGCTCGCGATGAAGCTGGAAAAGAAATTGCACGTGATAAGATCACTACTGCAGGCCAACCAGCAGGAGTTCGCCTCGTCAAGGAAGAACACGCAATCGCCGCAGATGGAAAAGACTTGACCTACATCTACTACGAAATCGTTGACAGTGAAGGAAATGTGGTACCAACTGCCAATAATTTGGTTCGTTTCCAATTGCATGGCCAAGGTCAACTGGTCGGTGTTGATAATGGGGAACAAGCCAGCCGTGAACGCTACAAGGCACAAGCAGATGGTTCTTGGATTCGCAGAGCCTTTAACGGTAAAGGGGTTGCCATTGTCAAATCAACTGAACAAGCAGGTAAATTCACGCTAACAGCCCATTCAGATCTCTTGAAATCTAGTCAAGTGACGGTCTTTACTGGTAAAAAAGAAGATCAAGAAAAGACCGTTCTCGGAACAGAAGTACCAAAAGTACGTACTGTTATTGAAAAAGAGCCAAAAATGCCGAAGACAGTCGGTTTTATCTACAGTGATGGCAGTCGTGAAAAACGTCCAGTAACTTGGTCTTCAGTTGATGTGAGCCAAGCAGGAGTTGTGACTGTTAAAGGTATGGCAGACGGACGTGAAGTTGAGGCCCGTGTCGAAGTTCTAGCAATTGCAAATGAGCTTCCAACTGTTAAACGTGTTGCTCCAGGAACAGACTTGAGTGCTGTTGACAAATACGTTTCTATTGCTGTTACGGATGGAAGCGTACAAGAATACGAAGTTGATAAGTGGGAGATTGCGGAAGCAGATAAAGCTAAACTGTCAGTTGCAGGATCACGTATTCCAATGACTGGCCAACTGGGTGGTGAGACTATTCACGCTACCCTTGTAGTAGAAGACGGTGATGTTGCAGCACCTGTAGCACCAAATGTAACTGTAGGTGGCGAAGCTGTCACTGGTCTTACTAGCCAAAATCCAATGCAATATCGAACTCTTGCTTACGGTGCATCCTTGCCAGAAGTTGTAGCAAGTGCTGAAAATGCGGATGTTACTGTAGTCCAAGCAAGTGCAGCAAACGGCATGCGTGCAAGCATCTATGTTCAACCAAAAGATGGTGGTCCTCTTCAAACCTATGCAATTCAATTCCTTGAAGAAGCACCAAAAATTGACCACTTGAGCTTACAAGTAGAGAAAGCTGACGGTCTTAAAGAAGATCAAACAGTGAAATTGTCTGTACTCGCTCACTATCAAGACGGAACCCAAGCAGTTTTACCAGCTGATAAAGTAACCTTCTCTACAAGTGGTGAAGGGGAAGTCGCAGTTCGTAAAGGAATGCTTGAGTTACATAAGCCAGGAGCAGTCACTCTGAAAGCTGAATATGAGGGAGCTAAAGGCCAAGTTGAACTCACTATCCAAGCCAATACTGAGACGAAGGTTGCGCAATCTATCCGTCCAGTAAATGTAGTGACAGACTTGCATCAAGAACCTACTCTTCCAACAACAGTAACGGTTGAGTATGACAAAGGTTTCCCTAAAACTCATAAAGTCATTTGGCAAGCCATTCCGAAAGAAAAACTAGACTCCTATCAAACATTTGAAGTACTAGGTAAAGTTGAAGGAATTGACCTTGAAGCGCGTGCTAAAGTCTCTGTAGAAGGTATCGTTTCAGTTGAAGAAGTCAGTGTGACAACACCAATCGCAGAAGCGCCACAATTACCAGAAAGTGTTCGTACCTACGATTCAAATGGTCACGTTTCATCAGCTAAGGTTACTTGGGATACGATTCCTCCAGAGCAATACGCTAAGGAAGGTGTCTTCACAGTCACTGGTCGCCTAGAAGGTACGCAGTTAACTACCAAACTTTATGTTCGTGTGTCTGCTCAAACTGAGCAGGGAGCAAATATCTCTGACCAATGGACAGGTTCAGAATTGCCACTTGCCTTTGCTTCAGACTCGAATCCAAGCGACCCAGTTTCAAATGTCAACGATAAATTGATTTCCTTTAATGACCGACCAGCCAACCGTTGGACAAACTGGAACCGTAGTAATCCAGAAGCTTCAGTTGGTGTCCTATTCGGAGATTCAGGTATCTTGAGCAAACGTTCTGTTGATAATCTAAGTGTCGGATTCCACGAAGACCATGGAGTCGGTGCACCGAAGTCTTATGTGATTGAGTATTATGTTGGTAAGACTGTTCCAACAGCTCCTAAAAATCCTAGCTTTGTAGGTGAGGAAAACCATGTCTTTAACGATACTGCAAACTGGAAACCAGTTACCAATCTAAAAGCCCCAGCTCAACTCAAGGCTGGAGAAATGAATCACTTTAGCTTTGATAAGGTTGAAACCTATGCTGTGCGCATTCGCATGGTGAAAGCAGATAATAAGCGTGGCACTTCTATCACAGAGGTACAAATCTTTGCGAAACAAGTTGCAGCAGCCAGACAAGGACAAACAAGAATCCAAGTTGACGGCAAAGATTTAGCAAACTTCAACCCTGATTTGACAGACTACTATCTTGAGTCTGCAGATGGAAAAGTTCCTGCAGTAACGGCAAGTGTTAGCAACAATGGTCTCGCGACTGTTGTTCCAAGCGTTCGTGAAGGTGAGCCAGTCCGTGTCATCGCGAAAGCTGAAAATGGCGACATCTTAGGAGAATACCGTCTACACTTCACTAAGGACAAAGACTTACTTTCTCGTAAACCAGTTGCTGCGGTTAAACAAGCTCGTTTGGTACAACTAGGTCAACCACTTGAATTGCCAACTAAGGTTCCGGTTTACTTCACATGTAAAGACGGCTATGAAACAAAAGACTTGGCAGTTGAATGGGAAGAAGTTCCAGCAGAAAATCTGACAAAAGCAGGTCAATTTACTGTTCGAGGCCGTGTCCTTGGTAGCGACCTCGTTGCGGAATTCTCTGTACGAGTGACAGATAAACTTGGTGAGGCCCTCTCAGAAAACCCTAACTATGATGAAAATAGTAACCAAGCCTTTGCCTCAGCAACTAATGATATTGACGACAGTTCTCATGACCGTGTTGACTATATCAATGATAGAGATCATTCTGAAAATCGTCGTTGGACAAACTGGTCTCCAACACCATCTTCTAATCCAGAAGTATCAGCGGGTGTGATCTTCCGTGAAAATGGTAAGATTGTAGAACGGACTGTTGCTCAAGCTAAACTTCACTTCTTTGCAGATAGTGGTACGGATGCACCATCTAAACTCGTTTTAGAACGCTATGTCGGTCCAGAGTTTGAAGTGCCAACCTACTATTCAAACTACCAAGCCTACGACGCAGACCATCCATTCAACAATCCAGAAAATTGGGAAGCTGTTCCTTATCGTGCGGATAAAGACATTGAAGCCGGTGATGAAATTAACGTTACCTTTAAAGCTGTCAAAGCCAAAGCCATGAGATGGCGTATGGAGCGCAAAGCGGATAAGAAGGGTGTTGCGATAATTGAGATGACCTTCCTTGCTCCAAGCGAATTGCCTCAAGAAAGCACTCAATCGAAGATTCTTGTAGATGGAAAAGAACTTCCTGATTTCGCTGAAAACCGTCAAGACTATCAAATCACCTATAAAGGTCAACGTCCAAAAGTTTCAGTTGAAGAAACAGACCAAGCAGCTTCAACAGTTGTAGATAGTGGCGATGATAGCCTTCCAGTACTTGTTCGCCTCGTTTCAGAAAGTGGAAAACAAGTCAAGGAATACCGTATCCAACTAGTCAAAGAAAAACCAGTTTCTGAGAAAACAGCCCCTGCTATTCAAGAAGAAAATCCAAGTCTTGAGGTTGTCGAAAAAGAACTTGCCTTCCAGACTGTTGAAAAAGAAGATTCAAGTCTATATGTAGGTGAAAGCCGTGTAGAACAAGAAGGACAAGTTGGTAAGGAACGCATTCTTACATCTGTTAGTCCAGACGGAACTCGTGAAGAGAAACTCCGTGAAGTGCTTCAGGCTCCTGTTAACCGGATTCTTCTAGTTGGAACTAAACGTGGTACGGCTCAACCACTTGATGGCGATACAAGTTTAGTTCATGAAAAACCAGAACTTCTGGTGGAAGAAGAGGCAATTGATTTCAAAGTTCAAGAACGTAAGACTGACAAACTTTATGTGGGTGAAAGTCGTGTTCTCCAAGAAGGTCAAAAAGGTGTTCGTGTCCACCTAGTAGAAGTCGAAAACGGTAAGCGTACATCGAAAGAAACCTTTGATAAGATAGTTGCGCAAGATCGTATCGTGGAAGTTGGAACTAAGCGAGGTACAGCCCAACCACTTGATGGTGTCAGAGATTTGGTTCATCACAAACCAGAACTTGTAATCGAAGAAGAAACAATTGACTTCAAGGTTCAGGAACAAAAGAACTATAAGCTTCCAGCAGGTCAAACCCGTGTTCTCCAAGAAGGACAAAAAGGTATCCGTGTTCACTTGATTGAAGTTGAAAATGGCAAGCGAACTGAAAAAGAAAGCTATGATAAAGTCGTGGCTCAGGATCGCATCGTAGAAGTAGGTACAGCTGGTGAAATAACTAAACCAGTACCTCAAGAGTCTACAAAACCACAAGTATCAGAAAAAACAGATACAAAACAAAACACTTCAAGTGCAGCTGCTCAGGTTCAAAAAGAGCAGTTACCAAATACAGGAAGTGCAACAAGCCAAGCAGCCCTAGCAGCAGGCTTAGCTCTTCTTGGTTTGAGTGCAGGACTAGTAGCCACTAAAGGCAAAAAAGAGGATTAGAATTTCTACGATATGAAGAGATGGGGACAAAATAGATTTATATTTTAAAAACTCTTCATTATGAATTTTGAAAATCTAATAGATTAAATAAAAAGTGAACCAAACTATTCTGGGACAATCGGAATTCTGTTTAGTTCACTTTTTGTTATGTTCTAAACTTTTGCTTTAATATATTTCTACTATATTAAATATTGTAACAACATATAGATTGATAAATTGACTATATTTAATTTTATGAATAAAGGGACATTATTTATTGAAAGAGATTGGAAATATTAAAGGAATGGATTCTTTAAAGTTGACATTTTGTAAATAATTTCTTTAGTAATGAGATATATTAATTGGAATATATACGATATAATAGACTTGATAGGTTCTATTATATTTTGTGCTGTAAGTGAATATAATTTTATCAAGAATAGAGCATGGTGTTATTATGGATACTTCACTATATTGTGGAGGTGTTGTTGCGTACGTAGAATTGAATACTTAATTTTTTATCGATATACAAATAGAAAGGTTGGTCATAATGAATAAAATAAAAAAATATCTCGGTTTTCTGGTATTCCCTCTTTTCCTCTTGATGATGTTTTTCTCTACAGGTGAAGTACAGGCGGCTGATGTAACAGATAAGGTCAAGCTCGAGAATTTAAAAATCACTGTTGCTGCTACAGGGGACGATTCAATTGCTTACCACGGTGAACATGAGACCATAGTGCGATTAAAATTCTCTGGTAAGTTTTCATTTCCTGACATACAGGCAAACGAGATTAAGGAAGGAGATTACTTTATAGTAAAAGCTCCTGACAATTTGAATTTGGAAGATAGAACTATGCCTCTGATCGATACAAATTCAAATACAAAGATGGGGACCGTTCAGGTAGAAAGTGCCAATCATCGCCTCGTCTTTACCTTTAATAAAGCAGTTAAGGATAAGCAAAACATCCGAGGTGACTTCAATGCAAATGCGACAGAGACAGTTACAAAAGAGGAGAAGAAAGTTACCTACGTTATCCCAGGTGGTGATTCACAGACGATTACATTCAAATCTCTTAAAACAAATGAAGCACCTGTTATAGATGAAGTTATCCATAAAACAGCTTGGAATCACAGCGCAGCTCCAAAAATCGGATGGACCGTCCGTATTAATCGTTCCAAGCAAGATTTAACGAATCACACTGTTAAAATTACAGATAATATTAGTTTAGGAGCTTTTGCGACTTATATTGAAGGTAGTTTTGAACTTTATGAAGCAGAGTACGAGACGACAGACACCAACCTAGCTGGTCTGAAGAATAAAATCCAAAAATACGAGGTAACAACGGATCCCGAAAAGTATCAAGCAAATTCTGATAAGGTGGCTTATCTGAAATTTGTCGACGGTAAACGTGGATTTGAATTGCTCATGCCAACCAATACGGGGACAAAGAGTTTCTACTTATTTTATTATACTACTTCACCAGCAGATACTTCGGAGGTGAAAAATTCAGCTCAATTCGTACTTGATAATGAACCTCAATTAACCTGAAAAAAATGGGGAGACAAGATTAATACAAGTACAGAGGTTACGTGGATAATGAAGACTGTTAAGGCTTCGGGAGCCACAGTTACTGCTGATATTGCTGGAAAGATCAAAATTACTAAATTCGACGAAGCAGATGCGACTGTTAAGTTGAAAGATGTTGAATTTGAAATCGTTGATAAAGTTACTAATCAATTAGTTGATACAGTTAGGACTGATGCGAATGGTATAGCTCTTTCAAAAGCTCTTAATGATGGTAAGTATATCGTTAAGGAGAAGGTTGCTAAAGTAGGTTATCAGCTAATTAGCGAAGAGTTTGAAGTTGAGATGAAAGGTGGAAAAGGTGTTCCCCTCAATATCTCTAACAAACGTGTGACAGTTGACTTTGAAGCAACCAAGACTTGGGTAAACGGAAAAGCAACTGACTACAAAGAAGTCAAACTCGGTTTGTATGTGCACAAAGAAGGACAAACTGTTGCAGATGCAAAACCTGTTACCGGAAACTACACCCCTGAAGTAACCGTGTCGAACGGTGTCTACACTTATAAGTGGAAAGATCAACTTCCTGAACGTGATGTAGATGGGACGAAATTAATCTACTCTGTTCGCGAACTTCAAGACCAGACAAACCTTCCTTTGAAAGAAGGAGAGAAGGTTGCAGTTGGCGATAACAACTACATCGTATCTTACAATGCAGACAAGACTCAAGTAACCAATACTTACGAAGTTCCAAAAACAAACGTGACTGCTAAGAAAGTCTGGGTTGGCGATCAGGAAACAGTTCGTCCAAGTCTCTTCTTTAAATTGTATCGTACTCTAGAAGGTGGTACTGAAGAAGCAGTTACAGATGCTGACCAAAAAGAAGTACCTAAGACAGACGGTGCTGTAGAATGGTCAGATCTTCCTGCGACCGATCAAAATGGTGTGACATATACCTATAGTGTTAAAGAAGTTGATAAAGATGGAAATCTAGTTACTACAGTTGATGGTTATACCTCAGAACAAACAGCAGGATTGACTGTTACCAATAAGTATGCAGTAAAACCAACTTCAGCTTCTCTTGAAGTGACTAAGAAGCTGACTGGTCGTGAGTTGAAAACTGATGAATTTGAGTTCACTTTGACAGATCAAGACGGTAATTTGAAAGAAACCGTGAAGAATGACAAAGACGGAAACGTTAAGTTCTCAGAATTGGAATTCGACAAAGCAGGCACTTATACTTATAAGATTGCTGAGAAAGAGGGTACTGCTACAGGTATCCAGTACGATACTAAAACCATCACAGCTACAGTAACTGTAGCGGACAATGGTAAAGGTGTTCTTGAAGCAACTGTTGCTTACGACGATGAAAAAGCATTCGAGAATACTTACACACCAGCAGGAGCTACAAGTGTAACTCTTGGAGCTAAGAAGGTTCTTGAAGGTAAAACACTTGAAGCAGGCAAATACAACTTTGTCTTGAAGAAAGAAGACGGTAGTGTTGTCGAAACAGTGAAAAACGCTGCTGATGGAACGGTGACCTTCTCACCAATCTCATATGATGAAAGCCAAGTGGGAACTCACAAGTACACTATCTCAGAAGTTGCTGGATCTGAAACAGGAATCACTTACGATAAGACCGTTCATGAAGTTGAAGTAACTGTTAAAAAAGTCAGCGCAACTGAATTGAAAGCAACAGCTTCGAAAGAAGCAAAAAATCTTGTATTTACAAATAAATACACTCCAGCCAAAACTCAAGTTTTTGTGAAGAAAGCATGGGATGATAAGGACAACCAAGACGGTAAACGTCCAGAGTCTATCACTGTTAAACTCCTTGCCGATGGTCAAGACACAGGTAAGACCCTTGAACTCAATAAAGACAACAACTGGTCAGGAAGCTTCACAGATCTTGATGTGAACAAAGCTGGTAAAGCGATTGTCTACACAGTAGAAGAAGTCGCAGTCGTTGACTACAAGTCTGAGGTGACAGGAGATGCCACAACTGGCTACACCATTACCAATAGCTACACACCAGGCAAGACTCAAGTACCAGTGAAGAAAGTATGGAACGATGCCAACAACCAAGACGGCAAACGTCCAGGATCAGTCACAGTTAAACTTCTTGCCGATGGTCAAGACACAGGTAAGACCCTTGAACTCAATGAAGGCAACAATTGGTCTGGAAGCTTTACAGATCTTGATGTGAACAAAGCTGGTAAAGCGATTGTTTACTCAGTAGTCGAAGTAACTGTTACTGGCTACAATTCTGAAGTTACTGGTGACCCTGTATCAGGCTTCACAATCACCAATAACTACACCCAGGAAACAGTTAATGTAAAAGCAACCAAGAACTGGGATGATGCGAATAACCAAGATGGCAAACGTCCAACTAAGATTACAATCAATCTCTTAGCAGACGGTCAGAAAGTTGATTCAAAAGAGATTCAAGCTGCACCA
Organism: Streptococcus pseudopneumoniae; assembly: GCF_001074565.1. GTDB lineage: Bacteria > Bacillota > Bacilli > Lactobacillales > Streptococcaceae > Streptococcus > Streptococcus pseudopneumoniae_J. The sequence continues at coordinate 12,351 of NZ_JUQX01000017.1, forward strand.
GACGGCACTTGGTCTGTTGAATTTACAAAACTTGCAAAATATAAAAATGGTAAAGAGATTAAATATACTGTGACAGAAGAAGCAGTCGCAGAATATGACTCTTACATCAAAGACTTTACCATCACAAACAAATATGCACCAAAAGAAATCGACTACAAGGTAACAAAAGTATAGAACGATGCGAACAACCAAGACGGCAAACGTCCTGAGTCCGTAACGGTTCAACTTTTCAAATCTGTAGATGGATCTAAACCAGTAGCCGTTGAAGGTAAGAAATTGACCTTGACAGCTAAGGATAAGACCGACGCTAACACTTGGGTAGCATCCTTCACAAATCTTCCACAATACGAAGCTGGTAAAGAGATCGCTTACTCTATCGAAGAAGTGGATGTCCCAGCTGGTTATAAAGCCTCTGTAACTGGTCAAGTAGTGACTAACAATTACACACCAGAAACAGTAGTTCTTTCAGGAACTAAGGTTTGGGATGATAACAACAACCAAGACGGCAAACGTACAACATCTGTGAAAGTTCAAATTCTTAATGGCGACAAAGTCGTTCAAGAAATTGAAGTATCAGAAGCTACTGGTTGGAAGTTCGAATCAAAAGCACTTCCTAAGTATGAAAATGGTAAACTAATCGAGTACAAAGTCAAAGAAGTTGTTGTTGCAGAATATAAATCAGTAGTTACTGACCACAAAGACGGTAAGTACACCATTACCAACAAACATACACCATTGAAAACTGCTGTAAAAGGTAAGAAGATCTGGGATGATGCTAATAACAAAGACGGTATTCGTCCAGACT
>NZ_JUQX01000018.1 GCF_001074565.1 Streptococcus pseudopneumoniae
GACGGGGAAGTTGTGAAATCAAAGCCTCATGCCAAAGTCTCATGGGAGTCTCCTTTCAGCAAGGTAGAATTTTGAAGATAGCTATTTGGGTAACGTTCAAGCAACTCTCTCGTCTTAGCAATCAAGTCTTGCTTGGAAGCCTGACCAAAGCGGTAGCGATCCAGCAAGAGCATATAGTCTTTGCGCTCAGTATCTGTCGCTTTCTTTTTGAAGTAGCCCCAAATATGCTGAAAAGCATTGCAAACCTGACCTCTATGCTCTGGGATTTGACAGGCACGGTCAATCAGTTCTTGAACATGACTCACCTCCACCACTTCATTCTTGAGATATTGGCGAATCTCATTGTAAATATTGCTGGAATGGCTCAAAACGAGATATTTATTTCTAGCCCAGAGTTGCTGACATTGGGATTTTTGGTTAGTTTGTTCCATGTTTCTCCTTACTTTCTATCAGTTTCCAGGAAATATGGAAACAAAGTTGTATCTTAAAAATGAGCGAATTATGAGCGAATAAAGAGTGTTTTTTGTAGTTCCTGATTTTTCTAATAAACCTTGATTTACAAATAGTTGGAGATAGCGACGAATGGTTGTTGCACTCAAGCCTGTCAATTCTTGTGCTACTGCATTTATTATCTGGTAATGCTCTACAAGATAAGACTCTAACCCATTCGCCCCATACGACCATTCCCATTTTCAAAAGAGGGAATAATTTCTAACTCAAAATGCACAATAAACCGTTCATCTCTTAGTCTATTTCTAAATCATGTTGGCCACCTAATAAGAGATTTTCAAAAAATCGTTCCAGATATTCTGTTTTTTTCTGGAAAAGCTTCGCGTTATCAAGAACAAGAGCATCTCGAAAATACTTTGCATTTTCTTGGAAGGGTTTGTTGTCTACTTGAAATCCCATAGTTCTAAGGTACTTAATCAAAAATACGGTTATGGTTCGAGTATTTCCTTCTCCAAAAGGATGAATTTGCCAAATACCTGAAATAAAAGTCTTGATATGCTTCACTACTTCAATATCAGATTTTCCTTGATAGTCAAATTGACTTTCCTGCTGAAAATCATAGGCCAAACTATCTGCTACCGTACGAAAATCATCATAAATGACACTGTCTCCATTTAAAACAGCCTCATTTTTTGTAATGTTATAAGAGCGGTATTCTCCCAAGGGAATACCTTGTGGCAGGAGGCCAAAGAAAAGCTCTTTATGAATCAATTTCAATGTTGTTGGAGCAAATTTAAAGGCATTAGAGGACAAGAGTTCCACAATTCTCATGGCAACAAGATCTGCTTCTTTTGTGCTATCATCTATCTCTTGGTGATAAGTCGTCACTTGGTCATAAACTTCTTGATAAGTCAACTTTCCTTGAGAATTTTGCTCTGCTAGCTCTCTCATATACGGCGACGGCTCTAGATTATCTACCTTTTGTAAACCAAATCCCGTTTCCCATAAGTCTAACTTGGTCTGATAAGAGAGGCTGGGATTATCAATTTCATAAGTCGGTGTCATGGTTTTCCTTTCTAGACAAAACTTTAAGTAAAATCTTTATATTCTATTCTACCATATTAGACTAGCTAGATTTTCCTGTAAATTGTCGTTTCTTATAAAACTATCTCTTGATGTGAATAAAAGACTGTATCAGGAATTTATTACTCGGAGTCTTAGACAAGCTCATTTTTGCTTTACAATCTCCGCAATTTTTACATCATAGGCATTTTGAAGATTGAGCCAAGTTATTATCGAAATACTAGTAACCTTTGCTAACTTCCGAGCAATATCATTGCTAATTGATTCCTCACCATTCACTAATTTACCGAGCTTCATTTCAGAAATTCCTAAACGCTCTGCAAATTCTTTTTGCGTTACGTTATACTCTTTAATCAACTCCTCAACATACTGACCTGGATGAAAAGCAATCAGGTCTTTGTATTCAACAATTTTATTAGTCATAGTGATTGCTGACCTCCTCTATTTTTAGGATTTCGATTCTCATTAATTCAAGATAGGACTCTAAAGTTGATTTTGTTGTAGTGTAGAACTAAAAAAAAGGTAGATCAATTTGGTTATTAAGAATTTTTTCTACAATCTGATTATTAAGTAAAGCCACAAATATTTTTATCTGATTTCCTGATACGGTGATCTTGTTATTTTCAAATTTTGGAATATCTTCCAGAATATATTTATTACCTTCATCGCTAACATGATTTTGTAGACTATTTATTGCATCAAGTAATTTCCCACTAGTGATTTTATTTATAGTTTTGTTTCCATGCCCACTATAAAATGATAATGATTTTGATAAAGCATCATTATCAGTAACAATATTCATGATTGAATCAATATCATCTATTTGGACTTCGACTTGATCCGCTGTTAACAATAATTTATTTGAGTCACTGGTATTAAATCTATTGAGAACATTTTTAGCATACTCATTTATGTGTGCCCTAAGTTGAAATTGCTTATCAACTTTAAAAGCATCATAAATCCTAATTGAGTAAGTGTTATTATTTTTCTTAGAAATCATACATATAAAATTCGACATAGGTAATTCCAAACTATCAGAAATTTCATGTATAATCATATCAATGCCATCATTAAAGCCTACTCGTTGTTTAAATTTCAAAAATAATTTATCCTTTACTATTAATTTTTTTACATTTAATGTTGTAATCAAGATAAATTCTTCCCCATTCTCAGTATAATGATACAGAGCAAGAGTAGGTTTGAAGGGGTTCTCAGAGTCTAAATGATTAATATCATCTATACTTTTCAAACGTGAATCTGAGGCTGAATAATCAATATCAAAAAGGTCAACCAGCTTATAGTAGGGACTTTGGCTCGTTAATTCTTCAATGAAGAACCTTTTAGAATTATCAAAAATCCCTAAATCATTTATTTCTTTTAATCTTCTGTTACTTGGAAATTCTATCTTCTCTTCTATTTTTATTAACTCTTCATCTGCAGTATTTAAATACTTCCCGATAACTCTATCTTCAGTTACTTCGGCTAAAACAACTCTTTTTAACACTTTACTCATCTCCAATTTCTTCACCAACAATACCAAGATTACTATCTGTGACTGTTCCTAAATAAACAAAATTTATATTTTTACCTAATAATTTTTTTAAATCTTGTTTTTGAACAAATAGTAGTAAATCTTGATTATCTTTCTTTCCTACAACTAACGAATAACCAAAGAGCATTAGGGGAACATTAACAAATAGTTCATTTGAGTTCCAGAAAAAATAACCCAAAATTATTTGAATCAGTAAAACTCCAATAATTCCTGTTATAGGAGCTTCCGGAACCGAAATTGTCGTAACTACAGGTAATAATACTCCTAAAATGAACTCCCTGCTTCCATTATTATAAGAGTACCCTAATCGACCTTTTTCTGAGTTAATTCTCAAATATCCCCTGCTCTCTGAGATCTTACGTTTTACATAAAATAATGAACTTAGTGAGCAAAAAGAGAATATAATTAATAAAATGAAGGCTATCTTTTTTGTAGTCACTAATACTTGAACATCAGGAAAAAATTTTCCATTTGTCTCTACATATTGAACATACATAATTATAATAAGAAATAAATAGCTTAATAAAAACGATGAGATAAAGTATGCTAATTTAAACTTTTTACTAACATTATCATTAAACATTTAAACCACATCCTTTCCCCTACTCCACCTTCACCTGTCCATTCATCAGCATTGGCAAGAGCCAATCACGCAGTTGGGTAAGTTCTTGATTTTGCACATTATTGTGTAAAACTTGGGTTCTAATGCTATCAGTAATTTCCCCGAATTTTTGTATATACATTTTTTCAAATGGAATCTGGAATCCAACCATTATATCAGGCGACACCCTTTTATGACTATTTGATGTTCCTGTTGCGAATCGTGTGCAATATTCAATAAATCCTTTACTAGTTGCAACTTGGTATAAAAAATTTTTCTCAGATCGATTAAAAGTTTTCCATACAATAAACTCTGTTGATGATATTGCATTTTCTTCTAAGTTATAAACAACTCGATTAAACCATGGGTTAAGTTTTGAAACTAATAAGTCACTTTTTTCAACTATAAATTTATTACTTCTAATAGTTTCTCCAAGCTCATATGAGAAAGAACCTGAAACATCATATTCTGGTATACTATAATATTTAAATTCTTCTTTAGGAGTTTTCATTGGATTTATTGTCTCTCTACCAATTTCAAGCAATGAAGACAACTTCCCCACTCCCCACCCCTCTGGGATTTCGCGTTTGAGCTCTGGGTGATAGACCATCTTTCCGCCTGATGATTTGTAGGGTTTGCCATTCTGGTCTGGGAAATCAAACTGGACAAACCAGTAGTCATAGAGGGCCTTGCCCATGGTTTCCAACTCTTGGTTGATTTGGTTGTTGATTTGGATTTTTTTATCTAAAGCACCCAAAATATCTGTTATTTGATTTTGTTGTTGGATTGAAGGAACATTCGGTATCTTAGTGTCTCTTAAATTATCGTTATATAATCTTTTTATGGTACTTCCATTTGTGGTAATAAAAGGATTTGTTTGTAAAAAATAATAAAGAAACTGATTTGTTACCTTTGATTCATCATTTTCTATCCATACTATATTGGAATCCTGAAAATAAGAATCTTCTCCATCAAATATTACTGTTTTCCCAATTGTTCCTGCAGCAGAAATTAAAATATCACCTTTTTTAGGGTATGAATATTTTTCTTTGTATTCACGATAAATTTTTTCATCAATATAGACTGTCGGAGTACCACCAAACGTTGAGATTTTATAAAAAGGGATTCCTGAAAATTCATTTGTCTGAGATTTCAATATTCTCTTACACATTAAGATTTTTCCAATTTCCCCTAGCCTTATACTACTCATACTTCAACCCCTTCATTTGCTCTGCAATCTCCTGTTCCAATGCATGCGATTGCTGGAAGAGGTCGGTGAGTTTGTTTTGAAAGGCAGTCATCTTAGCTTCAAACTCTTCTGCTGTGATATCCACATAGTCGATTTTGATGTCAAAGTACTGGCCTGCGCTGAGAGAGTAGTTTTTCTCCTTGATGTCCTCATAAGAGACGGTGACAGAAAAGTCCTCGATGGCTTCTTTCTTGATAAAGGTCTCGACGATCTTCTGCTCTTCCTCAGGAGATAGCACAGTCTTTTGATTCTTGCCTTCCTTGACCTTGGTTCCGAGGTTTGAGGCATCGATGAGGACGACATCGCCCTTGTTTTTCTTATCGATAAAGAGGATAGAGACGTTGGTACCTGTCGTCGCAAAGATATTAGACGGCATGGAAACGACACCCGCCAGCATTTGATTGTCCACCAAATGTTGACGGATAGCCTTATCAATCCCTGACTGGGCAGTGATAAATCCTGTCGGCAGGACAACAGCTGCTTGACCATCTGGCTTCAAGGAGTAGATGATATGCTGTACAAAGAGCTCGTAAATCGCCATCTTGTCCTTGGACTTGGCTGGAACCTTTGGCACTCCTGCAAAGAAACGCTCACTGGCTTCTGGCAAGGTCTCTACTTGGTCACGCCACTCTGAAAAGTCCAGCTTAAAAGGAGGGTTGGAAACGATATAGTCCATTTTTTCAGGATGACGGTTGGCGATGATGGTATTTCCCTGTACGATATTATGGATGGAATGTTGCAGTCCATTCAAAATCAGGTTGAGACGGAGGAGATTAGACGATTTTTGCGAGATATCCTGACTATAGACAGTGGTCTTATCCACACCGATACGACTAGCCAGGTTCATGAGCAAGGTTCCAGAACCAGCTGACGGGTCATAGATCCGCACGTTTGATGGTTGGTCATTTCCCACAAGGATATCAGCGATAATCTTAGCCACAGAGTGAGGTGTATAGTACTCAGCATACTTACCACCGCCATCTTTGTTGTAGTCCTTAATCATGTACTCAAAGAGGGTAGAGAAAAAATCGAAACCTTGTGAAAAGATGGTCTCATCGAACTTCACTCGAGTAAGGAGATTGATGATAGCTTTTGCCACCTCATTACGCTTACTACTATCTAAGATGGTATCGGTAATCAGACGCTCATCAAAGAGACGAATGGCCGTATCTCCGTCTGTATGAACAGAGAAAATATCGTTATTATCAATGGCGATTTGGTTGAGGGTATTTTCAAAAGTTTCATAGAAAGTCGCCTCGTTTTGCTGACGGTGAAGCGTTTCGATCAACTGATCTGGCTTGAGCCAAGCCGTACTGGTACCGATATCCTCCAATAGCCAGTCATAGTCATCTTCACTCAAGGTCAACAAGTGCTCATAGGTATTAACTTCATCTAGGCACTTTGCCTGATATAAAAACTTATCATTTAAAAATTTTTAGAGGAAGGACTGGGTGAGGAGTTTATACTCCCCCGCTTCCCCTCCTAGTCCTGCATGGGTAAAGACGGCTTTCAAATCATCTACCAAGTCTTGGACTTGGACCTTGTACGTTTCATTCATTAGTGTTGGTATTCCTCTTCATATCCTTCAAATAGCGATTCAACCAATCTATCAAAATCTTGTTTGGCCATATTGTTAGCTGATTGGTTTTTCTTCATTTCTTTTCGGGCTTGCTCGCGAATCATTCGCTTTAGATATTCCTCATTATCTAGAACCCCTTGATTTTGACCGATTCTATAGTCTAATTTAACCTTAGAACCTTTGATAACATGGTAAATAGCAGGAAATTCACTGACCACAGTCGAGTTGGTCACATGCTTGTAGGAACGAGCTGCCATCTCATCTCCATTAAAGTTCATGGTTAAGCGTCTCATACGAGTATGATAGTCCTCCACGGACTTAAAGAGTTCTTCGTAGTCTTTTTGGGTTTCTTTGATATTTTCCATGGTGAAGCCTTCTTGGCCATGTATCAGGTGTTTTTTCATGATGCGCTGGAATTCTTCGTAGAGAGTGATCCACTCAGGATCCTTTTCATCACGTTGTTTTTTAATCCCACTTGCAACTCGACGTTTCAAATCTTCCAGGTCATTGGCTGCTAGACGAAGTTCTTCTTCTGCAATCTTGACAAAGCTAAAGCTAGTTTCAGACATAGCCAAGTTTAGAAGAGTTCTGCTTGAAAACTCATCTGGTTTGTCAATCAAGGACAAGGTTAGTAAGCGTCTGGAGAGGATATTGAGCAAGGTTGCTATCTGAACGATATCAATCTCTTGAAGCAGATGTTCATAGCCTAGTAAACGAGCGACATTGTAGTACTGCTTGATAGACTCTAGGGCCTTACGAAGGTCATTTAACTGCTTTCTATCCTTAATATCATTGATAACTTGAGAAAAGTATTCCAGATTTCCCGTCGGATAATCGATGAGAATCTGCTCGGTCTTACTTAACTCTTGGGCAATCTCATCCGCTGGAACAAAGAGAGAGCCAAAAACATCCTCGCCATTTTCTCCAGTTAGAGTAATGTCGTATTCTTGATTTAGCTCTTCTAGATAGGCGCGGTTGGTCTTGTCAAACTCCTTGGAAATATCCGCAAAGTCGATGACATAGCCAAAGAGGTAGTCCTTATAAGGACGATTGACACGGGTTAGTGTTTGTAAAAGGTTGTGAGCCTTGATCTTGCGTCCTAGATAGAGGCGCTTGAGACGAGGTGCATCAAAACCTGTCAGGAGCATAGAATAGACGATGATAAGGTCAATTTTACCTTCCTTGTAGGCGTCCACCTTGTCCTTCTTCTCTTCCTTGTCTCCCTCATCATGGAGGATGAGAGCGGAAGTCAGGGTGGTTGTTCCAGCCTTTCGTCTTTCTTCTAGTTGCTTTTCAAGCTCACGCGCCTGCTTGGACGAGTCACAGACAATCATGCCCCCGATGGTCTGGTCATCAAAGATCAAATCACGCGCTCGATTAAAATCTTCAATGATAAAATCAAGCATGGGCTCTACATAATGAGGATGAGCAAAGATATCTTCCTTGGACAGGTCGCCTCGTTGGATTTCTTCATTGATAGATCTGAGATTGTCCTTATAGGAGGTCTCGATATCCTCTCGCATCAGGCGTAGGGTAAAGCCGTCATCGATAGACTGGTTGTAGTAGTATTTGTGGATGTAATCTCCAAAGATATCTCGCGTGGTCGCATGATTTTCCTTGGTCTTGCCATCTTTCTTGTAGGTGATGAGGGGCGTTCCTGTCAAGGCAATCTTAATGGCCTTGGTATCTGCCTGATAGAGATTTGGTAGATAGGAACCTCGTTCATTATAAGAACGGTGGGCTTCATCGATAAAGTAGATATTTTGGCGATTGAGGTCATAGCCCGATCGGTCAGTCAGGTCTGAATCATCCTTAAACTTCTGGATATTAACCACAGCTACGTCATAGCCGTCTTGCTTTTGATTGAGCTCTTGAGGGTTATTGATGCGCTTGACTCTAAGACCTCGTTTGGTAAATTCCTTAAAAGCTTGGTCAGCTAGGTCTAAGCGATCCACGACAAAATAGAACTGAGGTACAATCCCTTGTTTTGAAAAATAATGAGTTAAATAGCGGATATTGAAATACGCCAAGGCAGTCTTACCAGAACCTTGTGTATGCCAAATCATGCCTTTTTTGACGCCTTTTGCGATGGTTTCTTCGATAGCACGTGTCGCGAAATACTGAGGATAGCGCATGACGTGCTTCTGCAGTTGCATCTGACCGTCCTTGCTTTCTTCTTCTACATAGACCAGACCAAAACGAAGCATAAAGAGCAAGCGTTCTTTGCTATACAAAGAAGAGAGAAAGGCATTGCAAGGTGTATCATGGTGCAAGTTTGTTGTAAACTCTGGCTGAGATTTAAGGGCAAAGCGTTTCATATCTTCTAGGACAAAGTCGATTTGGTCCTCTGTTAAGGTTGCAAAAGAACGAATAAAATCTGCTTGTCGTTCTTCTTTAAAAGCATTAAACTTGGTTTTTGAGTAGGCATTTGAACCGTAAAAGGAACCTTGTTTTTGCCGCCCTTGTCCACTGATATAAGGCAAATTATCAGAAAGGGCAATGAGCTGGGTAATATTGTTAAAACGACGGAATTTACGGTTTTCAAAACGGTATCTGGTTCTGTCCTGCTCTGACTGGATGCCTGTCTTACCATCTCGGATCGCATTGGGCTGTTTAACTTCAATATAAGAAAGGGGCAAACCATTGATAAAGATGACAATATCTGGACGGAACTCATCCTGACCATTTTGACAGGTTACTTCCAGTGCCAGATGGAAGGTGTTTGCTTCTGGGTGTTCCCAATCAATATAAATGGCATCTTCCTGACCTTGCAGACGTTTAAAGAAAGAACGTCCCAGATCATTTTGGTCTAGTTCCAACTTGATATTAGCCAGTTCTCTCTCAAAGTCATCCTCTGTCAAGTAGTTGTTAAATTTTAAAAATTGCTCCTTAAAAACAGATACGAGGATATTGGTATCTAGATCTCGTTCTACAATCTCCCTCCCATTACGGGGAAGATAGGTATAGCCCATACGCATGAGATGTAGAGTTGCTGGGATTTGTACCCTGGTTAGTTCAGAAAAATCTTTTCTCTTTGCCATAAAAACTTCCTTTTACTAGTCAGAATTGTCTTTTTTTACCAACAATACCTTTCAGACTATCTCTCCAATTTACCAAACACTTAGTTAGCTATTATTATATCATATTCCAAGCAGAAAACGCCTTCCCAATTCTACTTCCCTCTCAAAATCCATATAGTTTTTCTCCTCAAAATATGGTATAGTAGAATCATACTATCTATGAGGAGTTTACATGTCACAGGATAAGCAAATGAAAGCTGTTTCTCCCCTTCTACAGCAAGTCATCAATATCTCATCTATCGTCGGGGGAGTCGGTACCTTGATTTTCTGTATTTGGGCCTATCAGGCGGGTGTTTTACAGTCCAAGGAAACCCTATCGGCCTTTATCCAGCAAGCTGGGATTTGGGGACCACCTCTCTTTATCTTTTTACAGATCCTACAAACCGTTGTTCCGATTATTCCGGGAGCTTTGACCTCAGTGGCTGGGGTCTTTATTTACGGCCACATTATCGGAACCATCTATAACTATATCGGTATCGTGATTGGCTGTGCCATTATCTTTTACCTCGTCCGTCTCTACGGAGCTGCCTTTGTCCAGTCCGTCGTCAGCAAGCGCACCTATGACAAATACATCGGCTGGCTTGATAAGGGCAATCGCTTCGATCGTTTCTTTATCTTTATGATGATTTGGCCAGTTAGTCCAGCTGACTTTCTCTGTATGCTGGCTGCCCTGACCAAGATGACCTTCAAGCGCTATATGATTATTATCATTTTAACCAAGCCCTTTACCCTAGTGGTTTATACTTATGGTTTGACCTATATCATTGATTTCTTCTGGCAGATGTTTTGAGAATAGAAAAATCCGTTTGGTTACCCAAACGGATGCTTTTTTTATTTTGCGACGCTTTTAGCGAGGACAAAGTTCCCAAGTGTTGCGGAGCCATTTCCTGCGACCGCTGGAGTCACGATATAGTCACGCACGTCTGGTACTGGTAGATAGCCGTTGAGAAGAGCTGTGAATTTCTCACGTACACGGTCCAGCATGTGTTGCTGGGCCATGACGCCACCACCAAAGACGATCACATCTGGGCGGAAAGTCACTGTAGCATTGACCGCAGCTTGAGCGATATAGTAGGCTTGGACATCCCAGACAGAGTTGTTGAGTTCGATGTTTTCACCACGAACACCTGTACGGGCTTCGAGACTTGGACCAGCCGCAAAGCCTTCCAAACAGCCCTTGTGGAAAGGACAAACACCGTTAAATTCCTTCTCCTCGTCCATTGGGTGTTTGGCTACATAGTAGTGACCCATTTCAGGGTGACCTACACCACCGATAAACTCACCACGTTGGATGACACCTGCACCGATTCCTGTACCGATAGTGTAGTAGACCAAGTTTTCGATACGACCCCCAGCATTGTTACGGGCAACTACTTCACCGTAGGCAGAGCTGTTTACGTCTGTGGTGAAATACATGGGTACATTGAGGGCACGGCGGAGAGCTCCAAGCAAGTCTACATTTGCCCAGTTTGGTTTTGGAGTCGTTGTAATAAAGCCATAGGTTTTTGAGTTTTTGTCAATATCGATCGGACCAAATGATCCGACAGCAAGACCTGCAAGATTATCGAATTTTGAAAAGAATTCGATGGTTTTATCGATAGTCTCGATAGGAGTTGTTGTAGGAAATTGTGTTTTTTCTACAATGTTAAAATTTTCATCTCCGACAGCACAGACAAACTTTGTACCGCCTGCTTCTAAGCTTCCGTATAATTTTGTCATGATAAACCTCTTATCTTTATTTTCTCTATTATAGCATATTTTGAAGAGCTACATTTCTCTATATTTTAGATTTTCCTCTGTAAATCTTACCATCTAAGTAAAAACGAACAAACATGACATTTGTTCGTTTTGTTTTTAGATTTGATTTTCGAAGAGGACTAGGCTTTCACTTCTATGATCGCATCGCCCTTGACAACTGAACCAGTTGCAACTGGTGTCACAGAAGCGTAGTCTGCTGTGTTGGTTACGATAACCATTGTCGTATCGTCGAGACCCGCTGCAGCAATTTTAGCAGAGTCAAAAGTTCCAAGAACATCTCCAGCCTTGACTTTATCACCTTGGGCAACTTTTTTGTCAAAACCTTCGCCGTCCATAGACACTGTATCAATACCAACGTGGATCAAGATTTCAGCTCCATTAGCTGTCTTCAAACCGTAAGCATGGCCTGTGGCAAAGGCGATAGATACTTCTGCATCAGCTGGTGCGTAAACCACACCTTGGCTAGGTTTTACAGCGATTCCTTGTCCCATTGCACCACTTGAAAAGACTGGATCATCAACATTCTCAAGAGCAACCACGTCACCAACGATAGGAGTTTGGATTGTTTCATTTTGAGGAGCTACTGGAATGTTACCAGTTGTTTCTTCTTGGACCAAGCGCTCTGTCGCAACTTCAGTAGCAACCTCTTCTTCGTCCTCGTAACCAAACATGTAAGTAAGGGCAAAACCAAGAACGAATGATACAGCTACCATAAGAAGGTATTGAAGCAATTGACCGTTACCAACGTACAACATTGTACCAGGGATGATGGTGATACCATTACCAGTACCAGCAAGTCCAAGGATAGAAGCCAATCCACCACCGATAGCACCAGCAATCAATGAAAGGAAGAATGGTTTACGGAAACGCAAGTTCACCCCGAAGATAGCAGGCTCTGTAATACCGAGGAAGGCAGAAAGAGCAGCTGGGAAAGCAAGTGTTTTCAGTTTAGGATTTTTAGTTTTGACACCAACGGCAACAGTTGCAGCCCCTTGAGCTGTCATAGCTGCAGTGATAATGGCGTTGAATGGGTTGGCATGATCGGCAGCAAGCAATTGCACTTCAAGCAAGTTGAAGATGTGGTGTACACCTGATACGACAATCAATTGGTGAACCCCACCAATCAAGAAACCACCAAGACCAAATGGCAAACCAAGAATCGCTTTTGTACCGATAAGGATGTAGTTCTCAACAACATGGAAGACTGGTCCGATGACAAAGAGTCCAAGGATAGACATAACCAAAAGTGTCACAAATGGTGTCACCAAGAGATCCAAGACATCTGGAACCACCTTGCGAAGTGCTTTTTCAAACTTGGCTCCGACCACCCCGATGATGAAGGCTGGAAGAACGGAACCTTGCAAACCAACAACAGGAATAAAGCCAAAGAAGTTCATAGCTGTTACTTCACCACCTGATGCTACTGCCCAAGCGTTTGGAAGCGAACCAGAAACCAGCATCATACCAAGGACGATACCAACGGCTGGATTTCCACCGAATACACGGAAGGTTGACCATACAACCAAACCTGGCAAGATGATGAAAGCTGTATCTGTGAGGATTTGGCTGTAAATGGTAACATCTTCTGGAAGTGTCATTCCGAGAGCATTCAAGAGACCACGAACACCCATGAAGAGACCAGTTGCCACGATAACTGGGATGATTGGCACGAAAACGTCACCGAAAGTACGGATAGCACGTTGGAACCAGTTTCCTTGTTTAGCAGCCTCTGCCTTCATGTCTTCTTTAGAAGATGTTGGCAAGCCAAGTGCAACCACTTCGTCGTACATCTTGTTTACTGTACCAGTCCCAAAGATGATTTGGTATTGACCTGAGTTAAAGAAAGCTCCTTGAACTTTATCCAAGTTCTCAATCACTTCCTTATTGATTTTCCCTTCATCTTTGACCATGACACGTAGACGGGTCGCACAGTGGGCAACACTGTTGACATTTTCACGTCCGCCAAGGGCTTCGATGACCTTTTTTGCAATATCCTGATTGTTCATTTGCAAAAATCTCCTTATAAAAATTTTGTTCTTGTTTGAAAGCGATTTTATTCGCCCTACGACTATTATTTTATCATCTTTCTAAAATATGTCAAGCGTTTTGCAGAATTTTTTTATTTTCCTTCTCTTCTTTATCTCCGTTTATGATAGTTTTTGACTGAGTTCTTCTATTTACTCATAAAAATATCCTTAAATTAGAGGATTCAAAGCTTTTATTTTTCAATTTCTTTCATTTTTTCGTGAAAATTTGCCCGATTTCTTCCACTTAATTTCTGGCAATCGTTTGACATATTTTTCTCTTTTTTAACATAAAAGGCTTGCTTTTTTTGCCGAAAACGTTTACTATTAATAATAGAATAGAACTTATGGAGGAAAGATAAAATGGAATGGACAACTGAGCGTCGTTATAGACCCTATGAAGATTGGACGCAAGAAGAAATTCAACATATAAAGGAAAAGATGGCACAATCTCCATGGCATACTCATTACCATGTTGAGCCTAAAATGGGGCTTCTCAATGATCCAAATGGCTTTTCTTATTTTGATGGCAAATGGATTCTCTTTTACCAAAACTTCCCCTTTGGTGCAGCCCATGGGTTGAAGTCTTGGGTGCAGCTTGAAAGTGATGATCTAGTGCACTTTAGAGAGACTGGAGTCAAAGTTTTGCCAGATACTCCATTGGATAGCCACGGTGCTTACTCTGGTTCTGCCATGCAATTTGGCGATAACTTGTTCTTGTTTTATACTGGAAATGTCCGTGATGAAAACTGGATCCGTCACCCTTACCAGATTGGTGCTTTGATGGATAATGATGGCAAGATTACAAAGATTGACAAGATCTTGATTGACCAGCCAGCAGACTCTACTGACCACTTCCGCGACCCGCAAATTTTTAACTTTAAAGGTCAATATTATGCTATCGTCGGTGGACAGGACTTGGAGAAAAAAGGCTTCGTCCGTCTCTACAAGGCTGTGGACAATGATTATACAAACTGGCAAGCAGTTGGCGACCTTGACTTTGCTAACGACCGTACTGCCTACATGATGGAATGTCCAAATCTGGTCTTTGTAGGGGAGCACCCTGTCCTTCTCTACTGTCCACAAGGATTGGATAAGGCTGTTCTAAACTATGACAATATCTATCCAAACATGTACAAAATCGGGGCTTCCTTTGATCCTGAAAATGCCAAAATGGTAGATGTGTCTCCATTGCAAAATCTAGACTATGGTTTTGAAGCCTATGCAACGCAAGCCTTCAACGCTCCGGATGGACGTGCACTAGCAGTAAGTTGGCTTGGATTACCAGATGTTTCCTACCCATCTGACCGTTTTGACCACCAAGGAACCTTCTCATTGGTCAAAGAACTCACTATCAAAGATGGCAAACTCTACCAATATCCCGTCTCAGCCGTCAAAGAACTTCGTTCTTCTGAAGAGGTCTTCTCAAATCGTACTCAAACCAATAACACCTATGAACTCGAGCTCAACTTGGAGGCCAATAGCCAAAGCGAGATTGTCTTGCTCGCTGACAAAGAAGGCAAGGGGCTTTCAATCAACTTTGACCTTGTCAATGGACAATTGACAGTGGATCGTAGTCAGGCTGGTGAACAGTACGCCCAAGAATTTGGTACAACTCGTTCTTGTCCTATCGATAACCAAGCTACTACTGCCACTATCTTCATCGACAAGTCAGTCTTTGAAATTTTCATCAATAAAGGAGAAAAAGTATTTTCTGGTCGTGTCTTCCCACATGCGGACCAAAATGGGATCCTCATCAAGTCTGGAAACCCAACTGGAACTTACTATGAATTAGATTATGGTCGCAAAACTAACTGATGTCGCAAAACTTGCAGGCGTCAGCCCTACTACCGTCTCACGGGTCATCAATAAAAAGGGTTATCTATCTGAGAAAACCATTCAAAAGGTTAATGAAGCCATGCGAGAACTAGGCTACAAGCCCAACAATCTGGCTCGAAGTCTCCAAGGCAAATCTGCTAAGTTGATTGGACTCATTTTTCCAAACATTAGTCATGTCTTTTATGCTGAGTTGATTGACAAGTTGGAACACCAGCTCTTCAAAAATGGTTACAAGACCATCATCTGTAACAGCGAACACGATTCTGAAAAGGAAAGGGAATACATCGAAATGCTGGAGGCCAATCAGGTAGACGGTATCATTTCTGGAAGTCACAACTTGGGAATCGAAGACTACAATCGTGTGACAGCACCGATTATTTCCTTTGACCGAAACCTATCGCCAGACATCCCTGTCGTCTCCTCTGATAACTACGGTGGCGGGGTCCTCGCAGCCCAAACTCTGGTCAAGACAGGCGCCCAGTCTATCATCATGATTACAGGAAATGACAACTCGAACTCACCAACTGGGCTGCGCCATGCTGGTTTTGCCTCTGTTCTCCCGAAAGCGCCTATTATCAATGTTTCGAGTGACTTTTCTCCCGTCAGAAAAGAAATGGAAATCAAGAATATCTTGACCCATCAGAAACCAGATGCTATCTTTGCTTCAGATGATCTGACAGCCATTTTGGTTATCAAAATCGCTCAGGAACTGGGAATCTCTGTTCCTGAAGAGCTCAAAGTCATCGGCTATGACGGGACTTACTTTATTGAGAACTACTACCCTCAACTCGCGACCATCAAGCAACCCTTGGAAGAGATTGCCCACCTCACTGTTGATCTTCTCTTGCAGAAGATCGAAGGACAGGAAGTCGCGACAACTGGTTACTTCTTACCAGTCACATTATTACCAGGAAAAAGTATTTAAGTACAAAAAACTCAGACGAATGCGTCTGAGTTTTTTATGATCGTAAATTTTCCAGATAGCGCTGGGCTGTCTCTAAGTTAAAGGTTTTGTCTGCAATAAGGCGCTCAACGAGGGGAGCAACCTCGGACTCACTAGCACCTGCTAGGAGAGCGAGGGATTTGGCCTGTAGTTTCATGTGGCCTTGCTGGATGCCCGTACTGACCAAGGCTTTGAGGGCCGCAAAGTTTTGTGCAAGACCGATGGACACGATAATCTGAGCTAATTCCTTGGCTGAAGGATTTCCCAGTAGTTCATGACTAAGAGCTACACGGGGGTTGAGACCGATAGAGCCACCCTTGGTCGCTACAGGCATAGGTAGAGTCAGCTCACCGACCAATTCTTCTCTTTCCATGTCCAGCGTCCATTGACTAAGACCTTGATAGCGTCCATCTCGACTGGCAAAGGCATGGGCCCCAGCTTCGATGGCACGCCAGTCATTACCAGTGGCAATCAAAATGGCATCAATACCATTAAAAATCCCTTTATTGTGAGTAGCTGCTCGGTAGGGATCAGCCTGTGCAAACTGGCTAGCCAAAGCTATTTTCTCCGCAATTTCTCGTCCTTGGTCCCTTTGAGGGTTCAAATGGCGAAAGGCGATACGACAGCTTGCAGTCACCAGAGAATCGGTCGCGTAGTTGGACAAAATTCCCATAAGACTCTGTCCCTGACTGAGTTCTTCTAAGACTGGTTTCAAGGCTTCCAGCATGGTGTTGAGCATATTGGCTCCCATGGCTTCCTGAGTATCGACATGGAGATAAACAACGAGAAAGTCTGTTTCACCTTTGATCTGCTCTACATGCAAATCACGCGCCCCGCCACCACGTTTGACGATAGAAGGATAGGCTTGATTGGCAAGTTCCAAGAGCTCCGCCTTCTTGCTGGCAATCTTCTCTTGCGCTTGTTCAGGATCAGCAACTTGATAAAGGGCTACCTGACCAATCATCTGACGCTCATGTACTTGAGCAGTAAAGCCACCTGCTCGCTTGATGATTTTACTTGCATAGCTGGCCGCAGCAACCACTGAGGGTTCTTCTGTCACATAGGGAACTGTGTAGTCCTGACCGTTCACCAAAAGCTCTGGAATGATAGAATAAGGCAGAGAAAAAGTTCCCACTACATTCTCACTCAGCTGATCTGCAATTGCCAAGCTGATTTGTTCATCCTGCTCCAGACTGGTTTGCTTTTCAGGACTAAGGAGCGCCTGAGCTTTCAGTAACTCAAGGCGCTCATGGTATGACTTTTTAGAAAATCCATTCCAACTTCTCTTCATTATTTTTCAACCTTGCTATAACGACGTTGGTGGTCGAGAATTTCAACCAAGGCATAGTCTTGATTTTCAAAACCTGCAAACTGGGCTGAACCAGATTCATCCAACTCTACCTCTTCGAAGAAGACTTTTTCATAGTCTTCAACAGACAATGCTGTACGTTGCTTGAGTTTGCTCAAGCGATCCTTATCAAGGTAAGTTTCATAACCTTCTACCAGTTCTCCACTAAAGAACTCTGAAACCGCTCCACTTCCGTAACTGTAGAGGACAATTTTATCTCCAGCCTTCAAATTTTCTGCATTTTCCAAAAGGGAGAGAAGCCCAAGGAAGAGGGAACCTGTGTAGATATTCCCAATCATCTGACTGTAGAGAATGGACTTATCAAAGTTTTCTTGCAGACTATCCTTTTTTTCCTGAGACAAAGTCTTATCCATCATCTTGCGCAAGCCTTTTAGGGCCAACTTAGGATAAGGTAAGTGGAAGCAGATGGCCGAAAAATCATTCATAGTCCAATCATAACGTTTCTTGTATTCATCCCAAGTCGTCGTAAGACTGTCAAGATATTGCTGAGTTGAGTATAAGCCGTTTACATAAGGAGTGGTTGAATAGTTTGGGCGCCAGAAATCCATAATATCACGCGTTTGGGCAACATTATCATTGTTAAAGGCCATGGTACGCGGATTTTGCGTAATCAACATCGCCACACTCCCAGCTCCCTGAGTTGGTTCACCTGGAGCCGCTACACCATACTTGGCAATATCGCTAGCGATGACCAAGACCTTGGACTTTGGAGAATTTTCCACATGCAACTTGGCATAATGGAGGGCAGCTGTTGCTCCGTAACAAGCTTCTTTGATTTCAAAACTGCGAGCGAACGGCTGGATACCTAATAGACCGTGAACAAAGACCGCTGCTGCCTTACTCTGGTCAATTCCTGACTCGGTCGCCACGATGACCATATCGATTTCTTCTTTTTCTTTATCTGTGAGGATAGAGTTGCTTGCACTGGCAGCTAAGGTGACAACATCCTCAGTCAATGGTGCAATGCTAATTTCGTTTAACAAGAGTCCCTTGCTAAATTTTTCGGGGTCAACTCCTCTTGCTTCTGCCAGGTCTTGTAATTTCAAGACATATTGACTGGTCGCAAAACCAATCTTATCAATACCGATTGTCATATTTACCTCTGTTTTTTCATTCATTGTAAAAAATCGTTCTATTCTATTTTATCACAAATAGGAACAAATGAGAGAAAAAAGACCTGATTCAACAAATCAAGTCTTTGCTTTGACAGCATTAGGAGGATATGCCTCGCTGTTTTCGGATATAGTAATAAAGCTTCAGAATCACTGTTCCACTGGCCATCCCGATGGAAATGACCAGAGCCAACATAACTACTAGTGTTGCACTGGTAAGGGCATGACTGTAATCGCCTGTCACAAAGAAGGCTGTCGTTCGATAGGATAGATAACCGGGCACCAAGGGGGCAAGAATGGCCAAGACAAAGACCACTGCTGGCGTCTTATAGACAATACTTAAAATTTGGCTGATACAAGAACCAACCACCGCTGCAATAAAGGTCGCAACAATAACATTGGTTGGTTCTTTGAGCACGAGGTAGAGGAGCCAGACACCCATTCCCAGAACACCACCAGGTAGGAGCATGGAGCGCTGAACATTTAGTACGATTAGAAAGGTGATAATGGCGAGTAAACTCGCCACTGCTTGGAGTAAAATACTTGTTAGAGTCATCTTATGTCATCAAAACCAGGGCGACGGAGGTGCCGGCCCCTAAAGCGAGGGTAATGAGCAAGGATTCAAACATCTTGCTCATACCAGAGTTGATATGGTTGGTCATGATATCCCGAACTGCATTTGTCAGAGCAATCCCTGGAACAAAAGGCATGACGGCTCCCGCTATGATCAAGTCTGCCGTCGAAGGAAATCCTGTATAGCGGGCCCAGAACTGGGCAATCAATCCAAAAACAAAGGCACCCGCAAAGGCGGTTACAAAAGGAATGCGGACAAACTTCTCTACATAGAGAGAAAAAGCAAAACCAAGTAAAGTCGCAATGGCTGCACCAAAAGCATCATAGGTATTCCCCCCGAACATAATCGAGAAAAAAGGGGCACTGAGAGTTGCTGCAATAGTCACTTGGAACTTGGTATAAGGAAGAGCTTGATTTCTGATTTCCTTTAGCCTTTCAAAAGCCGTAGAGAGATCAATCTGCCCTCCGACAAGCTCCCGTGATACTTGGTTCACATCGCAGACTTTTTCGATGTTGTAGGAGGAAGAAGTTACTCGTTTCATACGAGAAATATTGGTATTCTCAATAGAAAAGAAAATAGCTGCTGGCATGGCAAGAACGTTGCAATCCACTATTCCCTGTGAATGAGCGATACGGATCATGGTGTCCTCCACCCGATAAATCTCCGAACCGCTTTTTAAGAGAATAGTTCCAGCTAGCATAATCACATCAATGACGGCATTCAACTCTCTCGATTCGTCCATTTTCTCCTCCTTTTCTGCTTCCTATATTTTATCACAAAAATCAATGAAAAAAAATCTTTGTCATGAAATCATGACAAAGATTCGTTTAATCTCGAGAACTTTCACGGGTTCCTTCACTATTTGATTGACTAGTTGAAGGAGTGTTTCCTTGTTGGTTCCCCTGATTTGGAGTTGTAGAAGAACCTTGGTTTCCACGTTGGGCAGGATTAGAAGATGAAGTTGATGGTGGTGTTTTTGGTTTGTAGATGGAAAGTTTGATACGCGTACTTGCGAGATCAACCAGCTCTCCTGCTCTTGGCGTTTGACTGACAACAGTTCCTTCTGCCGTTCCTTCAGGAGCAGTCGATACTTCTACAACCTCAATATTTGCTTCCTTCACACCGACAATCTGAGTCAAGTTATTCTTTGTAAATTCGAGACTTGAACCGATGTAGTTCGGCATGCTGACACTAGTCACCTTCTTAGCTACTGTTAAGGTAATCGTAGTGGCTTTTGAGAGATCATAAGTCGAACCCGATGCAGGGGTCTGTCTGAGGACGGTTCCAGGTTCGCTTTCATTGGATTCTTCCTCTTCCATCTTGATTAGATTTTCAGGAACCTTCTTCTCCTTGAGTTCAGCTACAACTTCCGTATACTTGCGTCCAACGTAATTGCTCAATTGGAAGGATTGCTTCCCAGAAGAAACGATCAAATTGACCTTGGTTCCTTCTTTTCGGCCGCTACCAGCTTCTGGATCCGTTCGAATAACTCGTCCTTCTGCTACTGTATCGCTGGCCTCTGACTTTTCTTCACCGGCTTCAAACTTGGATTTTTTAAGAGCTTCCTTAGCCTCTGCAACGGTTTGTCCAGCTACGTTAGGAATAGCAATCGTTGCTGGTGTTCTTGACAAAATCCAGACCAAAGAGGCTGCAACCAATAGAAGACTGGCCAAAAGAATCATATAGCGAGCCTTAAACTTCCGTTTCTTGGCTGGCTTTGGCGCTGGAGCCGGCTCTGCCACTGGTTGAGTTGGTTTCTTTGGCTGAGGGCGTTCTTCTTGCACCGGAGCTTTAGGAATCGATGTCAGTGTACTTTGTGGAACTTTAGGTAAAGTCTTCGTGTCTGCCTTACTCGCATCGTCAAAGACCAATTTCGGTTCATTCCGACGATTATAAGACAAGCTAGTTGACAAGTCCACATACATTTCAGAAACAGACTGATAACGGTCTGATAGCTTCTTAGCAGTTGCCTTGATGACAACATTTTCCAAAGCCTGAGGGACAGATGGGTTTTCAGCAATGACGGACGGAAGTGGCTTCTGGAAATGCTGGAGGGCAATCGTAACCGCGCTATCTCCATCATAAGGGATATGTCCCGTCAGCATCTCATAGAAGATAATCCCCATCGCATAGATATCGCTCTGGAAGGTCGCTTTTGAACCACGCGCTTGCTCAGGTGACAAATAATGAACCGAACCCAGCATCGAGTTGGTCTGGGTCAGACTCGTCTCTGCAAAGGCCACTGCAATCCCAAAGTCAGTAACTTTAGCAGTTCCATCTGGTGTCAAGAGGATATTTTGAGGTTTCAAATCTCGGTGAACAATTCCTCTAGCATGAGCTAAACGCATAGCCAAAAGAATCTGTCCCATAATCCGAACCGCCTCTTCATTTGAAAGAGGATAGTGTTCTTTGATATAACGCTTGAGGTCAAGTCCTGCTACGTATTCCATAGCTAGGTACTGTTGGCCATCTTCCTCACCGATATCTGTTATCCGGACGATATGAGGATGGTCCAGATCCGCCATAGCCCTCGCTTCCCGCTGGAAACGTGCCACAGCAATCGGGTCCGTCTGGTAGTTGGTCCTCAGGACCTTAACTGCCACCTCTTCCCCATCTAGGATCAAATCCTTGGCCAAGTAAACATCTGCCATGCCTCCTCGACCAATCTGCTTGACAATCCGATACCGCCCGGCAAAAATCTTGCCGATTTGGATCATTCTGCCGCCTCCTCGTTCATGTAAACAAGGGCAACCGTAATGTTGTCTAAACCTCCTGCATTGTTAGCGAAACGAATGAGGGTGGCCGCCTTGTCTGCTAGGGAAATATCACTGGTTACAATATCATAAATTTCGCTTGCCGAAATCATATTGGTCAAACCGTCACTATTGAGCAAGAGATAATCTCCTGACTCCAGTGTAATCATCCCAAAATCAGGCTGGATTTCATCTTTTTGTCCGATAGACTGTGTGATGATATTCTTTTGAGGGTGAGTTTCTGCCTCTTCTGGAGTCAATTGACCAGCCTTGAGCAATTCATTAACCAAGGAATGGTCACTCGTCAACTGGTGGTATTCTTCTCCACGAATCAAACCGATACGAGAATCTCCAATGTGAGCATAGATGGCTTGGTTGTCAATAAACGCAACAGCTTCTAGCGTTGTCCCCATGCCTCTGTAGGCTTCGTCCTGACCTAGTTGATGAATTTTTTGATTTTCAATCTCCAGGTAGTGGGCAAACCACTCACGAACTTCATTGACTGAGTTAATTTGGGTATCCACCCAATCTACACCGAGGTCTGTTACCGCCATCTCACTAGCGATATTTCCTGCACGGTGTCCTCCCATCCCGTCAGCCAAGATGATCATAGTGCGTCCTGCTCGGTTGACAAAGTGATTGACATAGTCCTGATTATTTGTCCGTTTCTGACCAACATCTGTTAATAATGCTATTTCCATTGTGTCAGTTCCTTCCTATTCTGATATCTTGCGAAATTGGCTAATAAAGAATCCATCACTTCCATGCAATTCAGGAGTAATCAGGATGCAGCCATCTTTCAGGATATCTTTACATTCGTGTTCTAGTTTAACCTGCTCGAACTCGGGATGACTTTCTAAAAATGCCTCAACGACTTGAAAGTTCTCCTCAGAGACAATAGTACAGGTACTATACGTTATTATACCACCTTTTCGTAGTGTTTGACAAACACTACCTAATATTTCCAGCTGAATTTCTTGTAAGGATGTGAAATCTGCTGTTTCTTTATTGTATTTGATATCTGGTTTGCGGCGCAAGAGACCGATTCCAGAACAAGGGGCATCTACTAAAATCTTATCAAAAGAGTCTTTTTCAAAAAACTCATGCACTTTTCTGGCGTCCAATTTTTGCGTTTGCACTCGATCCGCCACCCCCAGACGTTGGGCGTTTTCTTGGATCAAGTCCAACTTGTGATCATAAAGATCCAAAGCCGTCACCTTACCAGATGCGAGGTAAGAAGCCATATGGGCTGTTTTCCCACCCGGAGCCGCACAGGCATCTAGAACCTGCTCATGGCCTTGCAGATCAAGAGTGGGAGCAACCAGTTGACTGGACTCGTCTTGGATGGTAATAGCACCCTCTGAAAACAAATCATGACCTGCAAAGTGGCCTTGCTCCTTGACCAGACCAAAAACAGCCAAAGGTGAATCACTCGCCTCTAACACGGCTTTGATTTCCTCCTTTCGACTCAAGTCGGTCACTCGGATGCTGGCTTTGTTGCGCACCAAGAGGCTTTCAAAAATGGCTTGGGCTCGCTCTTCACCGTATTCTTCCTTGAGTTTAGACACGAGCCAAACTGGGAGAGAATAGGCAATGGAATCACGCTTGTTTTTGCGTTTGATGCTGTCAACATCTGGCCAGCCTTCTCGCAAGATACGACGAAGGACGGCGTTGACCAATTTTTCACTACCTTTTTTACGGGCTTTGGCTAGCTCTACCGCTTCATTGACCACAGCATGGTCAGGCACCTTATCTAGAAAACGGACTTGGTAGACGCTCATGAGAAGAAGAACATAGAGCCAGTTATCTAGCTTGTCTCTGTCTTGAATAAAGTGGGACAGGTACCATTCCAGAGTCAGTTTGCGGGCTACCGTTCCGTATACAATCTCTGTCACCAAACCCTTGTCTGCTGTTGAGAGTTGACTCCCTTTGAGGTGTTTATTTAAGGCAATATTTGAATATGCTTGGTTGACAAAAACATCCTCTAACACTGCTAGAGCTAGACTTCTAGCCGTTTCTACTTTAGTCACCAAATCGTTCTCCTACAGTCAATGTCCGTCCCACTCCGTTGAGGAAGGAAGCAATGTCCATCTTAGGCTTACCTGCTGGCTGCACTTGCTTGAGAGATAAAGCTCCTTCAGCCGTTGCAACGATTAATTCCTTTTTACCAATAGAGAGGATCTCCCCTGGATTTCCCTGACCTTCTACTGGTAGGGCTTCATAAATCTTAAAGCGATCTCCCTTAAGGAAAGTATGGGCAACAGGCCAAGGATTCATCCCACGGATTTGGTTGAAGAGTTGACGGTTGATTTTAGTCCAATCGAGTTTCTCTTCTTCTGGCTTAATATTTGGCGAGAAAGTGACTTGACTAGGATCTTGTGGTTCAGGTTTGATCTCCCCAGCAATATAGGCAGGTAGAGTATCCAAAAGCAAATCACGACCTACAATCGCTAATTTCTCAAATAAGGTACCGACATTGTCCTCATCTGTAATAGGAATACTACGGCGGGAAATCATGTCTCCTGCATCCATTTCTTTAACCATTTCCATAATGGTCACACCAGCTTCCTCATCCCCTTGAATCAGGGCATAATGAATGGGAGCTCCACCACGGTGTTTGGGAAGAAGGGAAGCGTGAACATTGACCGCAAAGTCCATGCTATCAAGAAGTTTGCTTGGGAGAAACTGCCCAAAAGCAGCGGTCACAATCCCATCCGCTCCTAGATTCATAATAGCTTCCAGCTCTGGGCTCCCAGATAATTTTTCTGGTTGGTAGATAGGAAGACCTGCTTCTTTGGCAGCTTGCTTGACTGGGGTTTCTTGGATCACTTTTTTACGGCCAACAGCGCGGTCTGGCTGGGTCACAACAGCTAGAATCTCGTAACGGTCGTCTGATATCAACCCCTTCAAAACTGTCGCTGAAAAATCGGGAGTTCCCATAAAGATTAATTTTGTCATTTCTTCTCCTTCTTATAAAAATTGCTGCGGCTCATGGTCAATACTGAGACGAAGCTCGCTATTTTCCCGTTCTTGAGTCAAGGCCAAAACTCGATTGAGAGTTGGACCCAGCTCATCTTCTAAACGGTATTTAATCAAAATCTGGTAATGATAAAGGTTGTGGGTACGGGCAATGGGTTTTGGTGTTGGTCCAAGGATTCTACTAGTTTCCGATAAACCTGAGCGCAAAATTCCCATAACTTCATAGGCACGTTTGACAACCTCTTCTTCTTTCTTGTGAGAGAGGGTAATTCCAATAGTGAAATAATAAGGCGGATAGCCGAGTTGGCGTCTGATACTCATTTCATAGGCATAAAAGCCTTCGTAGTCCTGTTCCTTTGCAAATCGAATGGCATAGTGCTCCGGATTGTATGACTGAATCAAGACCTGCCCAGCTTTTTCCGCACGACCTGCCCGACCAGCCACCTGAGTTAAGAGTTGGAAGGTTCTCTCAGAAGAACGAAAATCAGGTAGATTCAAAGCCGTATCCGCATTGAGCACTCCAACCAAAGTCACATTTGGAAAATCCAAGCCCTTGGCAATCATCTGAGTTCCCAGCAAGATATCTGCTTCGCCTTGACCAAACTGGTCAAGAAGAGCTTGGTGACTGCCTTTCTTGCGAGTCGTATCCACATCCATCCGTAGAATGCGGGCCTGAGGAAAGAGTTCTGCCAGCTCATCGTAGGCTTTCTGAGTCCCTGTACCGTAGTAGCGAATGCTGCGACTCTGACAGTTAGGACAGACATGAGGAATTCCTTTCGAAAAGCCACAGTAATGGCAGTTCATGGTCTTGGTATCCATGTGGAGAGTCAGAGAAATATCACAGTTGGGACAGCTATCTACCGTTCCACACTCCCGACACATAACAAAGCTAGAATAACCCCGACGATTGAGCATAAGGACTACCTGCTCTTTTTTATCCAAACGGTCTTGGATGGCTTCTAGTAAAGGGGGCGTAAAGTTTGACGTCTCATTCTGCCCGATATAGTCACGAAAGTCAATCACTTGAACCTCGGGTATCGTAGCCAAAGGATTGGCCCGTTGGGTCAGACGTAAGTGTTGATAGACCCCTTTTCCAGCACGCGCACGGCTCTCTAAGCTCGGTGTCGCCGAACCAAGGACCAGGGCCGCTTGATTGTACTGGGCCCGTAGAATGGCGACCTCTCTGGCATGATAACGGGGATTGCTGTCTTGCTTGTAACTGGCTTCATGCTCTTCATCGATGATGATGACACCTAGATTTTTCAGCGGAGCAAAGATTGCTGATCGAGCGCCAACGACAACTTGAGCATCTCCACGCTCGACCTTGCGCCATTCGTCGTACTTTTCACCATTGGACAGGCCTGAGTGAAGAATGGCCACTTCCTCGCCGAAACGAGCAATAAAACGCTCCGTCATTTGTGGCGTCAGAGAAATCTCAGGTACCAGTAAAATAGCCGTCTTACCCTTATCCAAGGCTCCTTGGATAATCTGCAAGTACACCTCAGTTTTCCCACTTCCTGTAATCCCTTGAAGGAGAAATGGAGGCTGTTGACTGCCAATAGCACTGACAACGGCATCACGCGCCTGTCTTTGCTCTGGGTTCAGCTCCAAAGGTCTACTTGCTTCAATGCCTTCAAAATAAACAGCTGAGCGTTGCACTTCCTTTTGGACTATGGACACAGCACCTTGTTCCACAAAGAAATTGACTTGTTCGCGTGAGTAGGATTCTAACAAACTAGCCAGAGGAGCACTTTCAGGATGAGACAGCAAATAGTCTCTCAGCTCTGCCTTTTTCTTAGCACGCGTAGAAATCTCAATCTGCTCTAGTCTATTAGCATCAACCTCATACCAAGACTGAGTCTTGACTTTCTTTTGATCGACTGCCTGGTATTCTAAGCGGAGCAGACCTTTTCTGGTCAAGCGCATCATTTCTGCCTGCTTGGCTAAATCTAGAGATGAAAAGGCTAGCGAATCTCCTGAACCGAACAAGCGCTCTCGGTCTGCCTGGCTCAGACCTCCCAGAGGATAGAGAATCTTATCATAGCTGGAGTTTAAAAATCCCGGCAACATGGCTTTTAGGATGGAGATTTTGTAAGAAAAGACAGACTTGCGTAACTCCTCTGCCAACCAGAGTTGCTCCTGGGTCAAGACTGGAGAAAAGTCTAGGACTTCTGCAATCTCTTTCAAGTCCTGATCTGTCACTTCTTCATCCGACTGGGACTCCAAGCCCAACACAATTCCTTGGATCAAACGATTGCCCTTACCGAAGGGGACATGGACCCGCATACCGACTTCCAGCATGTCTATAAATTCCTCAGGGACCTTGTAACTGTAGGGCTGGTCCGTCTGCATCAGGGGAACATCCACTATAATTTTTGCGATAGCCATTTTCTCACCTCCTTCTTGTCAGTAAATTATTGCAATAGAAAAAATAAGATTGAGTCCCCCCAACCTTAAATTTTTTCACCATCTTCTTTTTCTTTAGCGATTTGCTCTTTGATTTTCTTTTCTTCTTCTTCTTTGCGACGTTTTTCTTCTTCGATACGGAGACGAACCGCTTCACGTTTTCCTTCTGGATCTGGGTGAATGGTTACATTTCCTGACTCGATTTCTTCCAAAGCGCGAAGAGTTGATTTTTCAGACTTAAATTCTTGAGTTGCCGGCGCGCCTGCTTCTAGTTCGTGGGCACGCTTTGCTTCCAAGATTACGAGTGAATATTTTGATGGTACCTTGTCTAGCAAGGTATCGATAGAGGGTTTTAACATCATTTGCTTGTACCTGTTTCCTATAGTTTATCGAGTAGTTGGAGATTTTGGCAACATCTCCTGGTAGTGACCAATGACACGGTCCACACGGAAGTGTTCTGCTTCGATCACACGCTTGACACGTTCAGCAGCGAGGGGCACCTGATCGTTGACAATGGCATAATCATACTCACGCATGAGGGCAATTTCTTCCTTGGCTTTTTCGATTCGTTGGGCAATCACTTCAGCGCTATCTGTTCCACGACCTACCAAACGATCCTGCAATTCATCCAAATCTGGTGGTGTTAGGAAGATAAAGACAGCATCTGGAACCTTTTTCTTAACCTGAAGGGCTCCTTGAACTTCAATCTCAAGGAAGACATCGATTCCCTTGTCTAGGGTTTCGTTGACATAGGTCAGAGGAGTTCCATAGTAGTTACCGACATATTCTGCATATTCCAACATCTGACCTTGACGGATTAGCTCTTCAAACTCTTCACGAGTACGGAAGAAATAGTCCACCCCGTCCACTTCACCAGGACGTTGCGCACGCGTCGTCATCGATACAGAGTATTGAAATTGATTCTCAGAACTCTCAAAAATCTCTCTTCTAACCGTTCCTTTCCCAACTCCTGAAGGACCAGAAAAAACGATTAGCAAGCCTCGGTCTGCCATTATGTCTCCTTTAGTTAGTCTGTGAAATAAAGTGAAATTTCTCTCGGATACTGATGATAGCGTCAGTTATCCTTCTACAGTCTTTCTATCTAGTGTAACAAAAAAGCAGTAATATTTCAACTGCTCTTTCTTATTTATTTAGCATAATCTACTGCACGAAGTTCGCGGATCACGGTTACCTTGATATTTCCTGGGTAATCGAGATTGTTTTCAATTTTCTCACGAACTTTGTGAGCCAAGATTGTGACTTTGTCGTCTTTGATTTGTCCTGGATTTACCATGATACGGATTTCACGTCCTGCTTGAAGGGCAAAGCTATTTTGCACTCCTTCAAAGCCATTTGCTATTTCTTCCAAATCATGGAGACGCTTAATATAGCTTTCAAGAGACTCGCTACGAGCACCTGGACGCGCTGCACTCAAGGCATCTGCTGCAGCAACGATAACTGCAATGACGCTTTCGGCTTCCACATCGCCGTGGTGGCTAGCAATGGTATTCACCACAACTGGGTGTTCCTTGTACTTACGAGCCAATTCCGTACCAATCTCAACGTGGCTACCTTCAACCTCGCGGTCAATAGCTTTCCCGATGTCGTGAAGGAATCCAGCGCGACGGGCAAGAGCTGCATTTTCACCAAGTTCACTGGCGATGATACCAGATAACTTAGCAACCTCAATCGAATGACGTAAGACATTTTGTCCATATGAAGTACGGAACTGCAAACGTCCCATGATCTTCATCAAGTCTGGATGGAGGTTTGGCGCACCAATCTCATAGGCAGCAGCCTCACCGTATTCACGGATTTTATTGTCAATCTCCTGACGGTTTTTCTCCACCAACTCCTCGATACGAGCTGGGTGGATACGGCCATCCTTGAGTAACATTTCCATGGTCATACGAGCAATTTCACGACGAATCGGATCAAATCCTGACAAGGTTACCACTTCCGGTGTATCGTCGATAATCACATCAACCCCTGTCAAACTTTCAAAGGTACGAATGTTTCGACCTTCACGACCGATAATGCGCCCCTTCATGGTATCGTCTGGTAGGTGAACTGTAGAGTTTGTTGACTCCGCTACATACTCACCAGCGATACGCTGCATAGCTTGAACCAAGATATCTTTCGCAATCTTGTCTGAACGTTCCTTCACTTCTTGCTCAGCCTCACGAATGCGGCTAGCAATTTCCTTGGTCAAGTTTTCCTCTGTCTGAGCCAAGATAATATCTCGAGCCTCAGTCTGGGAAAGGGAACCGATACGTTCAAGTTCAGCTTCTTTTTGTCTTTCGACTTCCTCTAATTGCTCTTCACGTGCATCAAGGTTTTTTGCTCTATCAGAAATACTTTGTTCTTTTTGTTCAAGTGTTTTTTCTTTGTTCGTCAAATTGTCGTCCTTACGGTCAAGGCTCGTAGCTCTCTCTGTCAAACGACTTTCGATTTGCTTGAGTTCCTGACGTTCTGACTTAAATTCAGCGTCCACTTCTTCACGGTATTTTCTGGCTTCCTCTTTGGCCTCCAATAGTGCTTCTTTTTTAAGAGACTTGCTTTCGCTCTTGGCTTCATTTAGTAATAAATCCGCTTCGCGCTCAGCTTGTCCTCGTAAATTAGTTGCTTCTTGTTCAGCATTTAGAAGCATCAACTCTGCAGCCTCTTGAGATGATTTCATCTTAGCTGAGATGCTGACATATCCAATGACTAAACCAATGATGACGGCAAAAACAGCAATCGCAAGTGTCATGATTTCCATGTTTTTACCTCATTAAATTTGTTTATCGAATGACATACATTCCTTAATATTCTATCATAAAAAACCGATTTCCACAAACCTAAATTGAAGAGTTTCTATTGAAATTTAGACAAAGAGCCACCTACTTCTAAACTCTATTGTATTAATTTATCTAGCGGAATATGATTAATTGTGATTTGCCCTTTTGATTCTAAAGGTAAGCATTTTTTTATAAAGTTTTGACATTTCGCGTCTTTCAATTCATCTATGTTAATCACTTGATAATTATTTTTTATTCTATCATTTAAAATATCATAATAAATTTCAACTAAACAGCCCTTTGTTCGGCCACAAAGTATGTCATGAGCATCATAATACACTTTGTGGCCTGTTTTTGATATAAATAGATTCCTTAGCCCCACTTCCCATAAACATGATAACAATTGAAAATAATATATAGGTTCACGAATGTAATTAAAATCAAAATATATATCCTCCTCTGAAGTAGGCAAAGAATCCAAAGAACTTAAACCTACAATCTTCTCTAACATTTCAAAATGAAAATATGCGTCTAACTCATAGGACTGGTCATACTCATCTATTTCATAAATACCACCAAAAAATTCAAAAAATGATACTAGAATACTATCAGTTCCCATGCGTCCATTCATGCAATCAACGATATAATTTGATATCTTACTACCAGAATATGGTAGAAGCATATTCGTTGTATAATCACTCTCAATTATGTTTGAAAGTTCTTCTAATGATTTCTGGAACTCTCTTAAACTTGGTTTTTTTAGTTTTGAATCTTTATTTTTATCTTCTACAACTCTTTCATCTATATCTACATAATAAATTTTAAAAATCAATGACAGAATTTTCCCAAGATCATCATCTCTCAATTTACTCTTTTTCAAAATGTTATCTATGACTTCCTCTGTAGGTACCATTCTATTATGATTTAACTTAAATTTATTATCAATGAGATTTTTCTTTGTTGATTTTATTTCCTCACTATTTAAAATTACAATAATTTTAAATCTTTTATTCTCAGAAAGATAGTCAATATAACCCAATAAATCATTATAATCTGAAGGGTTATCTGATGTTTCTGCATATGAAACCCGTTCAAAATCATCAAAAATAATGATAGAATCTCGCTTCATCAAATCCGTTCCAACTGTTTTAAAGAACCATTTAAAAACTCCTCCAACAAGTGGAATAAAGTCCAAATTTCCGAGTATAGATTGTTTTTCTATTTCATTGATCAATATTTTCTCGGCTTGCTCTCTTGTTTTTATTCCAAAGCAGGAAATATAGTAGATTTCTTTCTTTTTGTAAATTTGATTTTCAAAAAACGTCTTTATAAAAAATGTTTTCCCACTCCCCCAAGAACCATCCAACCAGAAGACATTATGAATAGAGTCTGGACTATTTAAAAATTCCACCAGATGAGTTTGAAAAGGATAGTCATATTCTGGAAATAGCTCTGGATCCAGTTTCTTATAACTAACTTTTTTAAAAATTATGTCTAAAAACCAGAATAGTATTGTTGGTATAGTCAATGCTAACAATATTATTGCACGATTCTCATATAACATTGAAATAATATCTTTTAAAAAATTATAATTAGATACAAATTTATAAATAGGTAAAGCAAAGCGTTTAAATTGTTCAATCTCAAGTGCAAGATACAGTACCCATATACTAGCTATAAATATTTTGTACCACTCAACGACTCTAACATTACTACTCCATGATGGCCTTTGAAATGGATATTTCAGTAGCCGTTTAAAATTCAGAAAAAAATTAAGAATCCTCGTCATTATATTTTTCATATATCCCCCTTTTAATCTATATTATCATGATTATACCACAAAATAAGAGTTATAAAGCGGATTCAAGGGATAAGAATCTAGTTATTATGCTAAAAATTTTTCACTGATTTTTAACTTAGGAAGTCTATCATTTTCCAAAAATTTTATCTTAAATCTATTCATTAAAATCCCTAAAATAAAAAAGCCTACCTTTCCGTAGACTTAGTAGTGATCTTTGAAGGACAAGAAAACGATGTTATCCCCATCCATCATATAAATCAAGCGATTTTCTGCATCAATACGACGTGACCAGGCTCCTTGGTAGTCATACTTGAGTGGTTCTGGTTTCCCCATTCCTACAAAAGGATCGCGTTGAATATCCTTGATTAGCATGTTGATTCTTTTTAATGTCTTCTTATCTTGGTTTTGCCAATAGCAATAATCCGCCCAGGCATCTTCTGTAAATTTGAGCAGCATTTCTCACTCCTCAATCACATGCGCCTGAGTACTTCCTGCTCGGACTTGAGCCATTCCTCGCAAAACCTTGTCAGAAAGTTCCTTATTTTGAGCGATTCTCAGGGTTTCCTGAATACTGTCCCATTCGCTCTTTGAAAGGACTACAATATCCTCATCTGGATTTTTATTGACCACCGTTAAAGGCTCGAATTCATCATTTACCTTCTTCATGTAGTCTTTTAAATGATTTCTGAATGTTGAGTAAAGGACCGCTTCCATAACCATACCTCGTTTTACCTCTTTTCCACTATTATACACAAAAAGAAAGAAATTGTCAGGAACTTGTACAAGATTTTTCTTTTCTATCTATTTATTCGAAAATCTTCTAAAAAAGCCCACTTTTCAGTAGACTTAGTTTGTTTCTATTCTAATGGGCACCCTGCCGAAATTCTGCTCTGCGATGCTTGGCTGTCCTAGTTGGTAGATCTGATCTGCCTTTTGAGTCATAGCATCCCAAGGTTCTTTGCCAATTCGGCTGACTAGTTGGACTTGGTCTTTCAGAGACTTAAGATGTTGTCTGCCTTTTTCGGTAAAGCCAAGGACATGGATGGCTTCTGGCAAGTCGCTTTCTCTGGCCTGCACCAGGATATAGGTCAAGAGGCGTCTGACACGCGCTTTGGTGTATCGCTTAGTGGCAACCGCCTCGACCAATTCCTCCACAGACTGGGCTGTTTTGATAGCATTCTTGATGCGCACAGCCATTTCTTGATTGACCTGATAGATGGTTGTTAGGTCTGGATTTGACAAAATTTGATAGCGGAGCAAGGGAAAATAATCATCCCAACTCACCTTACTCGCCTGCTCAAAGAAGTCAACAGAAGGCATAAAGCGTTCTAAGAAATCTTTGTCCCTCTGGTGCTGACGGAGGGCTGTCGCCGAGGCGAAGTCCACATCCTTGTCCACAGAATGATAACCTGCCCCCTGACGCTGAATCGGATGCAGTTTGATGTTGCGTCCTGCAACCGCCTTGGCATAGGCCAGAGCAAGGACATGATTAGGCGTATTGCCTGAAAAATCAAGACCTGCAAATTCCTTCCACATGGCTTGGGTTTTCTGGGGATAGGAGAGAGAGTCAGGCATATTTTCCACAAAATTCTCCATCTCACTACCTTGATTTGTGTATAAATCAGCGATTTTTTGGTAATCCAGAACTTCTTCTGTCCCAAAAGCGAGGCTATCAATGCCCAACCGAGCCAAGATATCCACAGCTCCTTGGCCAAAGAAATCCGCCGCCTGAACACTGACTAAAAAGGGCAATTCTACTACCAAATCTGCTCCATTTTCCAGCGCCATCTGGGCTCGCGTCCACTTATCTACAATGGCTGGTTCTCCTCGCTGCATGAAATTTCCAGACATGGCCACGATTTTCAGGCCCTCCACCTGTTCCAGCAGGTATTTATGCCCATTATGAAAAGGATTGAACTCCGCGATAATACCAGTGATGGTCATAGATTTCTCCTACTTCTGAGCAACGAAAAACCAACGTCTACTTGTTTCTGTTGGCTCCTTGTCCTCAAAGTCCGCATAGAGTTTGAAGGACTTAAATCCAGCCTGTTCCAGCAAAATATCATAGGTCAAGACCTCGTAGGTTCGTTCCTCATGCACTTCATCGTGGCGACTAAAGGAACCGTCAGCCTCCTTGACGAAAAAGGTCAACTCATGCACGATGGAGTGAGGTGCAGCGTCCTCGTAGGTATCCCAGAGCATGGCAAAATCTTCTGCATTTTCATGGTAAGAATAGCCTGGGAAAACCTCATCTGTCTGGTAGGTCGAATGCACATCAAAGATAAAGACACCATCTTCGTTGAGGGCATTATAGACTTCTTTAAAAACGTCGCCTACTTCCACCTCATCCTGCATGTAGCAGATGGAGTCCGAATAACACGTAACAAAGTCGTACTTACCAGCCCTGGATAAATCCAGCATATTGCCTTCAATAAAATTAATCTTTCGCTTGGCTGAAGAAGCCCTCTTCTCTGCAATCTTCAGCATATCCGCGCTCAAGTCCAGTCCAGTTACATCAAAACCAGCCTGAGAAAAGCGCACAGACTGGATGCCTGTCCCACAAGCTAATTCCAAGAGTTTCTTTCTCTCCTTGGTCTTAGGCAAATGACGCAGCGAAAAATCCGTCCATTTGTCGTATAAACTATCATCCATCACAGCATCGTAAACAGCCGCAAAAGTTTCATAAGTCGCCATAATTAAGATACAAAGAGCGTTAAAAGCAAAGAGAAAATAGGAAACTTTCTGCCGTATCATCAGATACAAAGGAAGTTACTCTTTTTCTCACAGCTTTTAGCTCGTGTTCAGTTTCAAGATCAACCAAACACGACGCCCTCACCTTTCCATCAATTTCTTTTAAAATAAGCAAAGAAACCCAGTTGATTGCAACTGAGTTCATCTTCTACGCCAAAGTTTCAGATAAATCTACTAAATTCGCCTCATGCCATAGTTTTTCTAGGTTATAGTGGGCACGCATTTCTTCTGAGAAGATATGCACAACGACACCGCCAAGGTCCAGCAAGACCCAGCCTCCAGCTGCATCACCTTCGACATGGCTGCCTTTAACACCAGCTTGAGCTACTTTTTCACGGATATTATCAGCGATAGCGTCTAACTGACGGCTATTCATCGAGCTCGTGATGACAAAGTAGTCTGTAACACTGGTCAAATCTTGTACATCAAGTGCGAGGATATCCTCCGCACGTTTCTCATCAGCCGCTTTCACGACTAGTTCTAGTAATTCTTTTTCGTTCATTTAGTCCTCTTTCAAATAGTGCACAAAGGCGTTATAGGTTTCAAGGGTTTGGGGATAGATGGGAAATCCCTGATGAGCCAGATGCTCCACGGTACGTGCTGTTTCGTAGGCCACTGCCTTATTGAGTGATAGACTTGCAATTTCACGCGCCACATCTACGCCTGGAAAGGCACGATTGTGTTCGATATAATCTGCGACGTAGATGACCTTATCTAGCTCGGTCATCTGACCAGCCCCGACTGTATGGATTTCAATGGCTCGCAGGATTTCAGAATCTTGTAAATCCAAGTCTTCTTGAAGCTTGTAAATTCCGACCATGCCATGCCAAACATTATTGCCCCAGTTTTTGAGGTCGGGGTCTAACTGGTAACGGTCAATCAAGTCTTGAAATTCCTTATCTGACAACTTTTTAGCATAGTCGTGGAGAAGTCCTGCTAGACCTGCTTTCTCACTATCCACACCAAAGTGCTGAGCCAGTTCTATGGCTGCACGCTCCACACCCAAGCAATGGGTTAAGCGTTTTTCAGGTAGAAGCTCTGCCATTTTTTCCAACAAAGCCTCACGGGAGCAGTTGATATAGTCTTGATAGCCCATCAGTAGAGCCCCTCCTTATCGATGTAGTCTAGCACTGGCTGAGGTAGGAGAAAGTTGGGTTTCCGACCTTGGGCAAGGAAATCTCGCACCATACTAGATGAGATATCCATGAGCGGAACATCCACCCAGATGACTGGATAAGAAGTTCCTGCCTTGTAGCGTGGTCGCTGGACTCCCACAAACTGAACCATGTCGACTAGTTCATCAATCCGATACCACTTAGGTAGATAGTCCACCATATCCGCACCGATAATGAAGTAATAATCCGTATCTGGATGTTGCTCTGTCAAAATCTTCATGGTGTCGTAGGTGTAGGAAATGCCCTTGCGCTCTAGCTCAATGGTTTCAATGGCTAGACCTTCGATCCCCTCAATCGCCAATTCAAGCATCTTGAGACGGTGGTGTTCAGGGATGGTTTCTTTTTTGTCTACATGAGGTGGCTGGTATTCAGGCATGAGCAGGACCTGGTCCAGTCCTAACTGTTGTCGTACTTGGTCCGCCACAATAAGATGGGCATGGTGAACGGGGTTAAAATTCCCTCCTAAAATCCCAACTTGTTTGCGTTTTTTCTCCTTGATTTCTGGCTCCAACTCTACCTTGGTAAAGGGAGTCAATAATTCGATTGCCATAGGCTCGTTTTCCTTTTATTCTCTGTAAAAACAGTTGTTTGGAGTAGGTTTTAGATTTCTTTAACTTTCTTGGAAATCTTGCGATTTTCTTTCTTGCTGGATTGCTTAAACAAGATCAAGATACGTCCGATTTTTTGGACTGTATCCACACCGATTTCTTCTTCCAAGATTTCAGCTACTTCGTGGATATTTTCATCTGTGTTTTGCAAGAGCGTTACCTTGATTAATTCACGGGCATCAAGAGCTTGACGGACGCTAGTTTTTATTTGGTCGTTGAGACCATTTTTCCCGATTTGGATGATGGGTTTGAGGGTATGTGCCTGGCTGTTGAGGAAGGCACGTTGTTTTGATGTTAATGACATAATTTCTTAAAAAGAGTTTCTTTTTATACTTTTCTGAAGTGGTGACGGACGTCAGCAAAGTTCTTCGAACTTTCATGACTAAAATTTGAGCCCAAGGTCTCAAATTTTCCGCAGTTGGTACAATCACTTGTACCAACTAACACCACGGCGAAAAGTATTCTCTATGGGCTCGCAATGCTCGCCCAAGTCTAGATGACCCTTTCCTTTCTGTGTTTAGATAATTGCTTTTCGTGTGACGACGGCGACGCCTTCTGGTGCCCAGACGGCGACTTTGGCGGTGCCTGTTACGCGGATCCAGCCTAGGCCTGAGATGACTAGGTCGGTTTTGTCCTTGATGGTAAAGACATGTTGGACTAGTTTTGGAAAATCTTCTTTTTCCTTGCTATTTGGTGGTGTCAAAAGGGTTCCACGGTGCTTGTCATAAAAGGTACTAGCGCCTTCAAGCTTGGTACGGTGGAGTTTGAGTTCGTTGTCAAAGAAGGCTGTGAAACCTTGCTTTTCTCCGGCTATGAAATCAAATCGTCCCAAGCCACCTAAAAATAGGGTTTGTTCAGGATTGAGCTGATAGGTTTTGGGCTTGATTTCCTTTTTAGGGCTGACATACTTGAGGTTTTTAGCCGTCAAGTAGTGGGCCATCTGGTGGCGGTGGATAATCCCTGGTGTATCGTAGATATAAGAACCGTCGTCAAGCGGAATCTCAATCTTGTCCAAGGTTGTCCCTGGAAAGCGTGAAGTAGTGATGACATTTTGGTCACCCGTGATTTCTTGGATAATGGCATTGATAAGAGTTGACTTTCCAACGTTGGTCACACCGACCACATAGACATCGCGGCCCTTACGGTAGTGTTCAATCTTGTCAATGACTTCCTTAATGGCATGTTTGTTTTGGGCTGAAGTCAGGACAACATCCACAGGACGAAGCCCTTCTTCGTGGGCACGCTCCATCAGCCACTGGCTAATCTTGCCCGGCTTAACTGACTTGGGCAGGATATCTTTTTTATTTCCGACCAAGAGGACATCATTGCCCGATACAAAACGTGGCAAGCCCGTGATGACAGAGCCATTAAAGTCAAAGATATCAATGACATTGACTACCAAAGCATCACTGTCTCCCACCTCGTGCAAGAGTTTGAGGAAATCATCGTCCGTCAACTGGACATCTGTGATTTCATTGTAGTGACGGAGACGGAAACAACGTTGGCAATAGACTTCCCCTGTCTCCAAACCTTTTTCGAGTGCCGACTGGGGAGTAAATCCAAGACCAGCCTTGTCTGTCGTCTGAATGGTTGCTCCACAACCAATACAGAGAATTTCTTCCATAGTTAGATTCCTTTTTTATATGTAATCGGTCCGTACTTTTCCGTTATTTTTCGCATCACACGGCGCTCGCGAGCTCGGTTAATCTGCGTTTTGATGGAGTCGTGTTGGACCAAGGGTTTGACCAAGATTGAGCGAATACCTGCACGGTGCGCTGCTCGTATATCTGTCATGAGCTGGTCACCAACCATGACCACTTCATTTTTCTCATAGTGGAATTCTTTCATGGCACGGTCAATTCCAAAGGTGAAGGGTTTAAGAGCCCAATAAACGTAATCAATCCCAAACTTTTCAACTGCACGTTGAACCCGTTTTTTGGTGTTATTTGAGACTACGATGATGCGAATACCTGCATCCCGAAGGTCATGTAGCCATTGCTTCATCTCTGGTGTCCCATCAGGGTTGTTCCAAGCAATGAGGGTATTGTCCAAGTCGACCAAAACAGCCTTGATTCCCTGCGCCTGCAGGCTTGGGACTGTCAGATCATAGACTGCTTCCACAGCAAAATCTGGCATATAGTTTTCAATCGCCATTCTGGCTCCTTTTCTTAACTTTTTTTCGCAATTTTTCTCAAAATCAATGACAAGACCAGCCATAAGACCGCACTAGCCAAGCTGATGTAGACCCAAGCATAGGGCTCATCTGTGAAGGGGAGGGGAACATTCATCCCGAAAAAGCCCGTCACTACTGCCAAGACTGCTAGTAAAACTGAAATGATGGTCAAGGTTGTCAAGTTATCATTCAGGTTGTTGTTTAGGATATTGTTGTAAGAGGCTGATAGTTGTTGCAGAACTTGAGAGATCAAATCGGTCATCGAAACCAACTGATGAGCCTCAATCATGGCATCATCAAACTGTTCTCTCTCAACTTCGTTAAATCTGCGATAAAGGGCATGTCCTTGGATATGTTCTAGCAACATGCGATTCTGCTTGGCTGCCGCTGTCAGATAGACCATACCAGTCTCCAAGTCGGAAAGGGCAAAGAGGTTTTTCTTAGTCGTTCGCTGACGCAAGAGGCCATTGACCTCATCCTTACTCTTATCCATCTGTTCGATGACAGGATAGTAGGCATTGCTGATGATTTCCAGACTAGCAAAGAGAAATTTGTAAATAGAAAGCATATCATGACTCTCTAAATAACGTGTCATCTGTTCAATCACATAGGCATTTTTCTTATTACTAATCGTAATCAAGCGCTGATGTTCCACGATAAAGGTCATGGGAAAGGCTTCATAGTATTCCTTGTCCTTTTTCAAATCCAATACATTGTAGATAAAGGTGACGGTTCCACTTTCGCGGTGATAGTCCATGTGGGCACGCTCATTTCTATCCAGAGCGTATTCGATGGTTTCCTTGTCCAACCCATAGATTTCAGAGAGATCTTCTAGTTTTTTCAATTTCCCCAAATCTAAGTTAATCCAAGTGCATCCATTGCCCAACTGCTTTTCTACAAACATATTTTCTCCTTTACCAAACTCCTTCTATTGTACCACAAATCTACCAAAATGGCAGACCTACTCTGTGCGGGAAAAGTTGCTGACAACAGTGATATTTCGGTTAGGAACAAAGTGAAGGGCTTGGTCCTCACTTCGAAGTTGGGTCGTACGGATTCCGACACTGACAACCTTGCCAGATACGGTAATCGGTCCATTTGTGAGAACAACTTCGTCGCCCACATCGAGCTGGCGTTCAAAGAGGATGAAAAAGCCATTGATGACATCGGATAGAAAACCTTGCGCCCCCATCCCAATGGCAACCCCAGCAATTCCTGCCCCAGCAAGGAGGCTGGAAACTGGCAAACCTAAAATGGACAGGATACAGTAGATTAAAAAGAAATAAAGGGTATAGTTAAAGATATTTTCAAGCAAACGAGAAATGGTCTTTTGTCTACCAGCATCTCGATTTGAGAATTTAAGCGAGGGCTTGACAATCTTTCGGACAGTCGCATGGAGGATCTTTTTGGCTATATAAAATAGAAGGATAAGAATCAAAAGAGAGATCAACTTGGTCAAAAGATTCTCTAATAGGCCTGTGAGATCCAATTTGTCAAGATAACGTTGAAAAAATTCTTGCATACAAAACTCCTTTTTTCTATTATACCATAAAATGACCAGTCTCATTTCTTTCATAATTATTCAGCTATTATTCTAAATTCTAAAAAAGACTTGCCTATATGGCATATTTATACTATAATCATAAACAATACACTTTGAAGGAGGCCGCTATGAAACGAATCATTAGAGCCTGGAAAAAGGCTAGCCTGATCAAACGAATCCTCATTGGTATGCTTTTAGGTGCTTCATTAGGAATCTTCTTTCCTAGTTTTACAGGAATTGGTCTACTTGGCGATCTCTTTGTAGGTGGACTCAAGGCTATTGCGCCAATCTTGGTCTTTACCTTGGTTGCCAATGCTCTTTCCCAACATCAGAAAGGGCAAAATACCAATATGAAGACTGTCATCCTCCTCTACTTGATTGGGACTTTCGCTGCTGCCCTGACAGCCGTTCTGGCCAGCTTTCTACTGCCGGTTCAGATTGCCTTGACCAGTGCCAATACAGAAGTGACCGCTCCTGATGGCATTACCCAAGTTCTCAGCAATCTCCTGCTCAAACTGGTGGACAATCCCA
The DNA here is from genome assembly GCF_001074565.1 of Streptococcus pseudopneumoniae. Classification (GTDB taxonomy): domain Bacteria; phylum Bacillota; class Bacilli; order Lactobacillales; family Streptococcaceae; genus Streptococcus; species Streptococcus pseudopneumoniae_J. The sequence continues at coordinate 40,714 of NZ_JUQX01000018.1, forward strand.
TAAATGCCATTGTCCAAGCCAACTATATCGGAATCTTATCATGGGCAGTCGTCTTTGGTCTGGCTATGAGGGAAGCTAGTAAGAACAGTAAAGAATTGCTCAAGACCTTGTCGGATGTGACCTCTAAAATTGTCGAATGGATTATCAATCTAGCTCCCTTTGGGATTTTAGGCTTGGTCTTCAAGATCATCTCTGATAAAGGAATTACCAGCCTTGCTAACTACGGAATTTTGCTAGGACTCTTGATTGCTACCATGGCTTTTGTGGCCCTTGTCATCAATCCCCTCATTGCCTTTCTCTTTATGAGGAAAAATCCCTATCCCCTTGTTTTGAAATGTCTACGTGTCAGTGGTATTACAGCCTTTTTCACTCGTAGCTCTGCTGCCAATATCCCTGTCAATATGAAACTCTGTCAAGACCTGGGACTGAATCCTGACACCTACTCTGTTTCCATCCCGCTTGGGTCGACCATCAATATGGCTGGCGCTGCCGTTACCATTAATATCCTGACCCTGGCTGCTGTTAATACGCTAGGGATCTCTGTAGACTTTGGAACCGCTTTTGTCCTCAGTGTAGTGGCTGCCATTTCTGCCTGTGGGGCATCTGGAATCGCTGGAGGATCGCTTCTCCTTATTCCTGTCGCTTGCAGCCTCTTTGGGATTTCCAACGACTTGGCTATGCAAGTTGTCGGAGTCGGTTTTGTGATTGGAGTCGTGCAAGACTCCTGCGAAACAGCCCTGAACTCTTCAACAGATGTCCTCTTTACAGCGGTTGCCGAGTATACTACAAACCGAAAACTTCGCCCCTAGTCCCTGATTCCTCGTTAAACCCTCGATTCTATTAGTTTAGGAAATTTTCATGTCCCTCACTCAACGTACGACAAAACTGATCTTAGCGACCTGTCTCGCTTGTTTTCTCGCTTATTTTTTAGATTTATCATCAGCAGTTTCAGCTGGAATTATCGCCCTATTAAGCCTCTCCGACACGCGCAGAAACACGCTGAAGTTAGCTCGAAACCGCCTCTTTTCCATGATCCTAGCGCTCGCTATCGGTGTTCTAGCCTTTCAGCTGACGGGCTTTCACATCTGGAGCCTGGGCCTCTATCTGGCTCTCTATGTCCCTCTTGCTTACAAAATGGGCTGGGAAATCGGCATCACCCCTAGCAGTGTCTTGGTCAGTCATCTCTTGGTACAGGAGTCTACCTCTCCAGAGCTCTTGCTTAATGAAGTACTCCTCTTTCTCATCGGGACAAGCTTTGCTCTGTTGGTCAACCTTTACATGCCCTCTCGTGAGAAAGCCATCCAAAGCTACCACCTTCAGGTCGAAGAAAAGTTAAAAGACATCCTGCTTCGCTTTAAATACTATCTGTCAAGAGGAGACGGGCGCAATCAAGCCCAACTCGTTGACGAATTAGATAGACTTCTTGATGAAGCCCTCCACCTGGTTTATTTGGATCACTCAGATCATCTCTTTCACCAGACGGACTACCACATCCACTACTTTGAGATGAGACAGCGACAAAGTCGCATCATGCGAAATATGGCCCAGCAGATTAATACCTGCCATCTGGCCGCAAGTGAGAGTTTGATCTTGGCCCAGCTCTTTTCTAAGATTGCTGCCCAGCTAAGCCAGACCAATCCTGCTCATGACCTACTTGATGACATCGAACGCTATCTGCAAGTCTTCCGCAATCGGAGTCTCCCGAAAACACGTGAGGAGTTTGAAACCCGTGCTACCCTCCTGCAACTACTACGCGAAGCCGAAACCTTTATCCAGGTCAAGGTCGATTTTTACCAGAAATATGGAAACTAAAACGCAAAGAACCTCAGAGAATTCACTAAAGGTGAACACTTCTGAGGTTTTTGTTTTTCTTTAATTCCAATTATCTTTACTGTGCAGAGATTAGTCCAGCCTACCTTATTCTATGCAGAATTTAGAGAGTAATTAGAAAAATCTTTTGCCTAGTGGAGCGCCTAGCCAAGTTCCATAGAAACTTGGCGTTAGTTACTTAGATTGTTACACAATCAAGTAACTTTGGCGATTTACATCTTCTCTTCCAACTCTACGTCTGGATATTTATCCGCAAACCAGCGTAGGGCAAAGTCATTTTCAAAGAGGAAGACTGGTTGGTCGAAGCGGTCTTTTGCCAAGATATTTCGACTTGAGGACATCCGTTCATCCAAGTCCTCAGGCTTGATCCAACGAACGGTCTTTTTACCCATTGGGCTCATGACTACTTCTGCATTGTACTCGCCTTCCATGCGGTGCTTAAAGACTTCAAACTGGAGTTGTCCCACAGCGCCTAGCATGTATTCGCCTGTTTGGTAATTCTTGTAAAGCTGAATGGCTCCTTCTTGCACTAATTGTTCAATCCCCTTGTGGAAGGATTTTTGTTTCATGACGTTCTTAGCAGAAACTTTCATGAAAATTTCAGGGGTGAAGGTTGGCAATGGTTCAAATTCAAACTTGTTTTTTCCAACCGTCAAGGTATCCCCAACCTGATAAGTACCAGTATCGTAAACCCCGATAATATCTCCTGCAACAGCATTGGTCACATTTTCACGACTTTCCGCCATAAACTGAGTCACATTCGATAGTTTGGCACCCTTACCAGTACGAGGCAGATTGACACTCATACCTCGCTCAAATTCACCCGATACGATACGGACAAAGGCGATACGGTCACGGTGACGAGGATCCATGTTGGCTTGGATTTTAAAGACAAATCCTGAGAAATCCTTGTCATAAGGATCCACCATTTCGCCATCTGTTTTCTTGTGGCCATGTGGTTCAGGAGCAAACTTAAGGAAGGTCTCAAGGAAGGTCTGAACCCCAAAGTTTGTCAAGGCTGAGCCGAAGAAGACTGGTGTTAATTCACCCGCTAAAATAGCTTCTTCTGAAAACTCATTCCCAGCTTCTTGAAGGAGTTCGATATCGTCCTTAACCTGAGCGTAGAAAGGATTGCCTCCAAAGAGCTTGTCACCATCTTCTAGACTGGCAAAACGCTCATCCCCTTTATAGAGCTCTAAACGTTGGTTATAGAGGTCATACAAGCCCTCAAAAGCTTTCCCCATCCCGATTGGCCAGTTCATTGGATAACTTGCAATACCTAGGACTTCTTCTAGTTCTTGCAAGAGATCTAGTGGTTCACGGCCATCACGGTCCAGCTTGTTCATAAAGGTAAAGACTGGAATGCCACGGTGCTTTACAACCTCAAACAATTTCTTGGTTTGGGCCTCGATACCCTTGGCAGAGTCGACGACCATGACTGCAGCATCCACCGCCATCAAGGTACGATAAGTATCTTCTGAGAAGTCCTCGTGCCCTGGGGTGTCAAGGATGTTGACGCGCTTGCCATCATAGTCAAACTGCATGACAGATGAGGTTACCGAAATACCACGTTGTTTCTCGATATCCATCCAGTCAGACTTGGCAAAAGTCCCTGTTTTCTTTCCTTTTACCGTACCAGCCTCACGAATCTCGCCCCCAAAGTAGAGCAACTGCTCAGTAATGGTTGTTTTCCCCGCGTCCGGGTGAGAAATAATGGCAAAGGTACGGCGTTTCTTGATTTCTTCTTGAATAGTCATAAGTTCTCTTTCTTTGATTTTCTATTTTTAGTTGTTTCAGTAGTTAAGAATGATTTTTACATTGGATTTTACTATTCCTTTCAACTCTCCATTATATCGGATTTTGGGGAGTTTTTCAATTGCTCATCCGATGAAAAGGCAAGCTAGAGCACAGATTGCGCCTGATTTCTCTTTTTCCACCGTTTCTTGAACAAGATATCAAAGAGAACAAGAGCCAGTGAAAGGATGGCCGACACAAGGAGGTACTTTAGCCATAGAGGAGCATTCGAGATAAACGGTGTATCTCTTAAGAGACCATAATTTCCACCCGTCACCTGATTAACCCCAACTAGAAAGAGATTGAGGATAAAGGTATAGGCTACAATCATATATTTCTTGAGCAAGGTCTTATCATAGTGATTCATCAAGTAAACCAAGGAATTCACCAAAAGGGCATAGTGGCCAATCAAAAATGAAAAACTGGTAATATGAGGAAAATCATAGGGGTCAAAAACGGGGTAAACCAAAGCAAAGACCGCTCCACTTGCTCCTAAAAGGGCAGAATATTGCTTGCTCCGCCATTTATCAGGCAAGAAAACCACCGCAAACATAGCCAAACGACAATGATAAAATGGAAGGCTATTAGAAAATGGAATCCCAAAACCAACATACCAACTATATAGGGCTAGCAACTGGAGAATCTGAATCCACTTAAACAAGCGGACAAATTTCGGATTTTGGTGATAAGCAAGTGCTCCATAAATACAAAGCACTAAAAGAAGCATCATAGCCCCATACCAAAAGAGTGGAATAGGAGGAGGAACCGTCTGAGATCTGGTGATAAATTGATGGAACATATTTTTATCCTAACTCTTATTTTCTCTATTCTCTAGTTTAACCATTATAGCGAATTAAAAGCGATTTTTCAATTTCTATTTCTTTTCAGTTTGGCTCCCTTATTTATAGGAAAATATGGTAAAATAGAACAGACTAAAAATCATCATTTCACGAAAGGATGCAAGATGAAAATTACGCAAGAAGAGGTAACACACGTTGCCAATCTTTCAAAATTAAGATTCTCTGAAGAAGAAACTGCCGCCTTTGCGACCACCTTATCTAAAATTGTTGACATGGTTGAATTGCTGGGCGAAGTCGACACAACTGGTGTCGCACCTACTACGACCATGGCAGACCGCAAGACCGTACTCCGCCCGGATGTGGCCGAAGAAGGAACAGACCGTGACCGCCTGTTTAAAAACGTACCTGAAAAAGAAAACTACTATATCAAGGTACCAGCTATCCTAGATGATGGAGGAGATGCCTAATGACTTTTAATAACAAAACGATTGAAGACTTGCACAATCTCCTTGTCTCTAAGGAAATTTCTGCAACTGAATTGGCCCAAGCCACGCTTGAAGATATCCAGTCTCGTGAGGAAGCCCTCAATTCATTTGTCACCATCGCTGAGGAGCAGGCTCTTGCTCAAGCCAAAGCCATTGACCAAGCTGGAATTGACGCGGATAATGTTCTTTCAGGAATTCCGCTCGCTGTTAAGGATAACATCTCTACAGACGGCATCCTCACAACCGCAGCCTCAAAAATGCTCTACAACTATGAGCCTATCTTTGATGCGACAGCCGTTGTTAATGCCAAAGCTAAAGGTATGATTGTTGTCGGAAAAACTAACATGGACGAATTTGCCATGGGTGGTTCAGGTGAAACTTCTTACTATGGTGCCACTAAAAATGCTTGGGACCACAGCAAGGTTCCTGGTGGATCATCAAGTGGTTCTGCCGCAGCTGTAGCGTCTGGGCAAGTTCGCTTGTCACTTGGTTCTGATACTGGTGGTTCTATCCGCCAACCTGCTGCCTTCAACGGAATCGTTGGTCTCAAACCAACCTACGGAACAGTTTCACGTTTCGGTCTCATTGCCTTTGGTAGCTCATTAGACCAAATTGGACCTTTTGCGCCAACTGTTAAGGAAAATGCCCTCTTGCTCAACGCTATTGCCAGCGAAGATGCCAAAGACTCGACTTCTGCTCCTGTCCGCATTGCAGACTTTACTTCAAAAATCGGGCAAGATATCAAGGGAATGAAAATTGCTTTGCCTAAGGAATACCTTGGTGAAGGGATTGACCCAGAGGTTAAGGAAACCATTCTGAATGCCGCTAAACACTTTGAGAAACTTGGCGCTATCGTCGAAGAAGTCAGCCTTCCTCACTCAAAATACGGTGTGGCAGTCTACTACATCATCGCTTCATCAGAAGCTTCCTCAAACTTGCAACGTTTTGACGGTATCCGTTACGGCTATCGTGCAGAGGATGCGACCAACCTTGATGAAATCTATGTAAACAGCCGTAGCCAAGGTTTCGGTGAAGAGGTTAAACGCCGTATCATGCTGGGTACTTTCAGCCTTTCATCAGGTTACTATGACGCATACTACAAGAAGGCTGGACAAGTTCGTACCCTTATCATCCAAGATTTCGAAAACGTCTTTACGGATTACGACTTGATTTTGGGACCAACTGCTCCTAGTGTTGCTTATGACTTGGATTCACTCAACCATGACCCAGTTGCCATGTACTTGGCTGACCTTTTGACCATCCCTGTCAACTTGGCTGGTCTTCCAGGAATTTCTATTCCTGCTGGATTTGCTCAAGGTCTACCTGTTGGTCTGCAATTGATCGGTCCTAAATACTCAGAAGAGACCATTTACCAAGCTGCTGCTGCTTTTGAAGCAACAACAGACTACCACAAACAACAACCTGTGATTTTTGGAGGTGATAACTAATGAACTTTGAAACAGTCATTGGACTTGAAGTCCACGTAGAGCTCAACACCAATTCAAAAATCTTCTCACCTACATCTGCCCACTTTGGAAATGACCAAAACGCCAACACTAACGTGATTGACTGGTCTTTCCCAGGAGTTCTGCCAGTTCTCAATAAAGGTGTTGTTGATGCTGGTATCAAGGCTGCTCTTGCCCTCAACATGGACATCCACAAGCACATGCACTTTGACCGCAAGAACTACTTCTACCCTGACAATCCAAAAGCCTACCAAATTTCTCAGTTTGATGAGCCAATCGGTTATAACGGCTGGATTGAAGTCGAGCTAGAAGACGGTACGACTAAGAAAATCGGGATCGAACGTGCTCACCTAGAGGAAGATGCTGGTAAAAACACCCACGGTACAGATGGCTACTCTTATGTTGACCTCAACCGTCAAGGGGTTCCCTTGATTGAGATTGTATCTGAGGCTGACATGCGCTCGCCAGAAGAAGCCTATGCTTATCTAACTGCCCTCAAGGAAGTCATCCAGTACGCTGGTATTTCTGACGTTAAGATGGAAGAAGGTTCGATGCGTGTGGATGCCAACATCTCCCTTCGTCCTTATGGTCAAGAAAAATTCGGTACCAAGACTGAGTTGAAAAACCTCAACTCCTTCTCTAACGTCCGTAAGGGTCTTGAATACGAAGTTCAACGCCAAGCTGAAATCCTTCGCTCAGGTGGTCAAATTCGCCAAGAAACACGCCGTTACGATGAAGCTAACAAGGCAACTATTCTCATGCGTGTCAAAGAAGGTGCTGCTGACTATCGCTACTTCCCAGAACCAGACCTACCACTCTTTGAAATCTCAGATGAGTGGATTGAGGAAATGCGAACAGAATTGCCAGAGTTTCCAAAAGAACGCCGTGCGCGCTACGTATCTGACCTTGGCTTGTCAGACTACGATGCTAGCCAGTTGACTGCAAACAAAGTCACTTCTGACTTCTTTGAAAAAGCTGTTGCCCTCGGTGGTGATGCCAAACAAGTCTCAAACTGGCTCCAAGGTGAAGTTGCTCAATTCTTGAACGCTGAAGGTAAGACACTGGAACAAATCGAATTGACACCAGAAAACTTGGTTGAAATGATTGCCATCATCGAAGACGGTACTATCTCTTCTAAGATTGCTAAGAAAGTTTTTGTTCACCTAGCCAAAAATGGCGGTGGCGCGCGTGAATACGTGGAAAAAGCAGGCTTGGTACAAATCTCTGATCCAGATGTCTTGATTCCAATTATCCACCAAGTCTTCGCCGATAACGAGGCTGCTGTTGCCGACTTCAAGTCAGGAAAACGTAATGCAGACAAGGCCTTTACTGGTTTCCTCATGAAAGCAACTAAAGGACAAGCAAATCCACAAGTCGCCCTTAAACTACTTGCACAGGAATTGGCCAAGTTGAAAGAAAGTGAGTAATTTACTCTTTAAACACTTTTTTCTACTTTTAAAACGAGAATGAGACAAGGGGAATGAATGAACAAATTTTTACGATTGCTATTTGTCTTAGTCATCGTCGCTATGTTAGGCGCTTCTATACTACAAATTTTCTTTCCATCATACATGGGAAGTCACTCCGGGTACGGAATATCTGCTGGTTGGCAACGAGAAATTGGAATATGGAATTTAGCTGTATTGATTATTATTCTCGCTATCAATATTAAATACGATTGGTTCTATCTACGAATCGCACTTCTTGCTCTCATTATTGGCGGAATTGGAATAGGAACAAATCACTTACTCAATTATATGGAGTATCACTCTCCTGTAAATGCTATCGGTGCTTTTGAAAATTACTTGCTAGCAATAGGATGGATTGTGGGATGGCTCATCGAACGCCATTCCATAAAGAAGCTAAATGCTAGTAAATAACGCCTAGTATATCTTAGATGATTTTTAAAGGTTATTAAATAGTTTAATAATCATTCGAATTCAGAAACTACCTTTTCAATCATATAGTTAGGAGACACATGAAAAAGTTTTACGCTCTTTTAATGACCTGTTTATTACTTGTTTTTCTATCCGTGCCTCAAATCGTTGATGCGGGTGTCGGACATTCCAGAAGTGGAGGGAGTAGCCGCAGTAGCTCCAGAAGTAGCAGCCGCTCAAGTGGAGGTGGAAGTCGTTCTGGTGGCTCATCCTACCACTACTACCGCTCTGGATATGGATCATCCTCTGACAGTTCTGCTAGCTCTCCCTATCTAGGATTTATGTTCATATTAGTCGGAGGAATCATACTAGTTGTTATCGTTAAATCCTTGCAGAATAAGTCTGGAGATTCGAGTTCAACCTACACTAGTAATGATTATCAAACGCTCCATCGTCGAGTTGAACATAACACACTGGCCATTAGTCGTGTGAAATATGGGGATCCAAACTTTGACGCGGAAGCCTTCACATCTTGGGTTAAGGAAGTCTACCTTAAATTGCAGGTTGCCTGGACTGAAAAAAATTGGAACTCTGTCCGCGCTTTGGAAAGTACCAGTCTCTACTCTCAACATAGCACCCAACTCGAAGACCATATTCGAGCTAAAACAACCAATGTTTTAGAGAAAGTTTGTATCGAAAATGTTCGCATCAAGGAGTTCATTGAAAATCCTGACGGAAACGACACCTTAGTGGTGATCCTGTCATCTACCTTGCGTGACTATGTCATTGACGATGAGACTCGCCATGTCCTTGAAGGAGATCCTAAAAAAGATCTCTTCACTGTGTATCAATTGAACTTTATCCGTCAACACGGTAGCCAAACGCAAGCAGTCAATCCAGACCAAGTTGTGAGCGACCACTGTCCAAACTGTGGCGCCCCATTGAAAATCTCTGCAGTTAGCGAGTGCGACTACTGTGGTGCCAATCTCTCTCGCAGTCCAAACCAATGGGTACTCGATACCTACGATGTTGTGGATGAAGACGAACTATATAATTAGGAGGAATTATGGGATTTATACGTGCAGCCTTATCAGCAGGCTTAAATAGTTTTAATGATAGTAAATTCAAGGAAGCCATCGTCCTTCCAGACAATGTCTCTGGCGACGCCTTGGCCATCAAGGGACAATTACTCACTAAAGACCCAGATGGACGTTCTCGTCACAGCAATCAAAATACAGGCCTCTTGTCAGATGGCAGTGTGGTTATCGTTCCTCAAGGTTATACCGCTGTTTTGGTAAACAATGGTACCTTCCTTGGTGAGGTCCTTGAATCTGGTAGCCACGAATGGCAAGCTGGTGATAACGCCTGGCTCCTTGAAAAAGGTGGTATAAAAGGCACTTGGGAAAACTTTAAAAACCGTTTCTCTTTTGGTGGACAAGTCATCACCCAACAAGAAATTATCTTTATCCGCATGCAACCCATCGCGGGCAATAAATTCGGCACACAAAATGCGGTCGAATATTTCAGTGAACGTTACCAACAACTGCTCAACATCCGTTTCTATGGCTTGTTTGATGTAAAAATCGCGGATCCAGTTCTCTTCTATGTGAGCTCTGTTAGTCAGCAAATTACAGATAACCAACCATATACCCTTCAGGATGTTGCTCAAGGAACGCTCCGTCAAAATATTGCACCGAAAATTGCGATTGCCATCGCCAAATATACCAACGAAAACAAGGTTGATATCTATAGCCTCAATGCCAACCAAGACACCTTTAACGAACTCGCTAAACAAGAGGTCAACAAGGTTTGGACAGGTCTCTACGGGATTGAAGCAACCAATATCTTGCTTGAAGATCTCAGCTACGACCAAGAAAGTCTTGATATCGTTCGCAAGCTTGATAGTGAGCTCGTGGCAATGAAGTACAACACGATTGAGATTGAAGAACGCCGCGCTCGTAACGAAGCCCTCATTGCCGCAGCCTCAAATGAAGGGAATGGCAATGGGATGAACATGTTTATGGGAATGAATCTTGGCCAGACTCTCGGTGGTCAACTTAGCCAACAAGCCCAAACCCAAGCACCAACTCAAAATGCTGGGCAAGCTACTAGCAAGAATTTTTATATCGAAGTTGATGGGAAATACGTTCTCGTCACCAAAGACGAAGATGGAAATATCGTACCAGTCAACTAATCAAGCACCTTCTGACATTTGAGTAATGTCGTCTTTTATGGTACAATAAAGAGTAAATTATTTTATTAAAGAGGTAAAAACATGATTGAAGCAAGTAAATTAAAGGCTGGTATGACCTTTGAAACAGCTGACGGAAAATTGATCCGCGTTTTGGAAGCTAGCCACCACAAACCAGGCAAAGGAAACACCATCATGCGTATGAAATTGCGTGATGTCCGTACTGGTTCTACATTTGACACAAGCTACCGTCCAGAGGAAAAATTTGAACAAGCCATCATCGAGACTGTCCCAGCTCAATACTTGTACAAAATGGATGACACAGCTTACTTCATGAATACAGAAACTTACGACCAATACGAAATCCCTGTAGTCAACGTTGAAAACGAATTACTTTACATCCTTGAAAACTCAGATGTGAAGATCCAATTCTACGGAACTGAAGTGATTGGTGTCACAGTTCCTACTACTGTTGAATTGACAGTTGCAGAAACGCAACCATCTATCAAAGGTGCTACTGTTACAGGTTCTGGTAAACCAGCAACGATGGAAACTGGACTTGTCGTAAACGTTCCAGACTTCATCGAAGCAGGACAAAAACTCGTTATCAACACTGCAGAAGGAACTTACGTTTCTCGTGCCTAATCTCTAGAAAGAGGTCATTCTATGGGAATTGAAGAACAACTTGGCGAAATCGTTATCGCCCCACGTGTACTTGAAAAAATCATTGCTATTGCTACTGCAAAAGTAGAGGGTGTTCACTCTTTTTCAAACAAATCAGTATCTGATACCCTTTCAAAACTTTCACTCGGCCGTGGAGTTTATCTAAAAAACGTGGACGAAGAACTCACAGCTGATATCTACCTCTACCTAGAGTACGGAGTAAAAGTTCCTAAGGTAGCGGTTGCTATCCAAAAAGCTGTCAAAGATGCTGTCCGCAACATGGCTGATGTAGAACTAACTGCTATCAATATCCACGTCGCAGGTATCGTTCCAGATAAAACACCAAAACCAGAATTGAAAGATCTATTTGACGAGGACTTCCTCAATGACTAGTCCACTATTAGAATCTAGACGCCAACTCCGTAAATGTGCTTTTCAAGCTCTCATGAGTCTTGAGTTCGGTACGGATGTCGAAACTGCTTGTCGTTTCGCCTATACTCATGATCGTGAAGATACGGATGTGCAACTTCCAGCCTTTTTGACAGAGCTAGTTTCTGGTGTTCAAGCTAAAAAGGAAGAACTAGACAAGCAAATCACACAGCATTTAAAAGCAGGTTGGACCATTGAGCGTTTAACGCTCGTGGAGAGAAACCTCCTTCGCTTGGGAGTCTTTGAAATCACTTCATTTGACACCCCTCAGTTGGTTGCTGTTAATGAAGCTATCGAGCTTGCAAAGGATTTCTCAGATCAAAAATCTGCCCGTTTTATCAATGGACTGCTCAGCCAGTTTGTAACAGAAGAACAGTAAACAAAAAAGTGTTTGACAATTATCAAACACTTTTTTCTTTGCCTTCCACTATCTAAAAAAACGATAATAGATTAAATTAGAAAGAAATAACCAGATGAAGTCTGCATGGATGAGAAAATTTATAAAACTATGGCACAGAATGGTGATTTTTAGACTCTTTGTCCAACGGTAAACTAAAGCAAAGAAAAGACCGGAAAAACTATAAACCATCAAACTGATAAGGTCACGATGGGACAATACCAAATGACTGAGCCCAAAAATAAGAGCAGATAAGATGACATCCAAGTAATATTTGGACTTAGGAAAGAAGGAATTCATAAAATACCCTCTATGAACTAGTTCCTCCAATATAGGACCCAAAATGACAACTGAGATAAAAGAGAAGCAAGTCGTTAAAATAGTAGATTGCTCACTGAAGGATAGGACCGAAAGAAGGTCTTCAAAGATATAGTGATTATTAATGAAGCGACTAAACTGTAAGTAAAAAGCACTTAACAACTGGCGGACAAAATAAGCAGCCACTAAACTAACTAAAAGGTAAAAGAATCTGGATTTCTTCGAGCCCTTTTTTTCAAAAATATAGAGCATTTTTTTCTTTTTTAGCCAATAGATAAATAGTCCTAAAAGAGCTAGTTGCTCTACTGCTACAATAATAGAATAGCCATCCATACCCCAGACAAACATCTTAGCCAGATAAAGACTGCTGAAATCTAGTAGATAAATTGATAGAAATACCAGTAATGTATAGATTCCCAAATGACCTAGTTTTTTCATACTTACTCCAAAAAATCTTTGTTGACTTATTTTTATAGCATAAGTATCCTTTATTATATTAACAGTTATTTTTAAAAAAGTCAATTTTTCATCCTGAATGGTTGCTTTATCCATTGAAAAACAAGAAAGTGATAAAAAAGATTTCTCTATCTTCCTATCAAATTAGAAAAAGTGTTTGCCTTCCACTATCTAAAAAAATGATAATAAATATAATTGTAAATAAAAATCCAGATAGGTTTTACATGATTGAGAAAGTTAAAAAAACTATGACAGAGAATCGTTAATCTCAGATTATCGGTAGAACGATAAACAAGAGCGAAAAAGAAACCAATCAGACTATAATATAATAAACTAATTGGGTCTCGGTGAGATAGTATCAAATGACTAAGTCCAAAGATAAGGCCTGATAAGATGACATCTAAATAGTACTTTGACTTAGTAAAGAAGGTGTTCATAAGATACCCACGATCGAGCGTCTCTTCCAAAATAGGACCAATAACGACAGTTAAGATAAAACTAAGAACTGTAGATAGAAAAGTTGGTTGACCATTTGAAAGAATCAACGCAAAATAGACATCATGAATATTCCGATGATTAATCAAATGAGCAAAACGTGCCCAAAAATTACCGAGTACCTGATGAACCACATAAGTTGCAAATAAGTAGAAGACAAATGACCAGTTCCAGCTCTTTTTCTCAAAGATAAAGAGCATCTTTTGCTTTTTTAACCACCAAATTAGTAGAAGGAAACTTCCTACTAATCCCATTGTTAAAACAAGAGAGTAGACATCAGCTCCTAACCCTAAAATGATCGCTACATACAAACCAATTGTTTGTGGTAAATAGGTAGATAGTAAAATAATAAGAAAAAATATTCCAAATTGTCTTAGTTTCTTTGTGTTTCTCATCGTACTTTTTTGAAAGATTATCCTGCTCGGAAGCCGTACTTCCAAGCATCTCTATAAGAATTAAGTGCACCTTGCCCCATATAGGGAGCAAATTCTCTATAATATAACCATCTACCATAACCATCTTCCCAAATAGCAAGACCGCCTGAGATTTGGTCTAAGTCTTCTGACGAAAGAACAGTAAATGTTTCTGTACCTGCCATTGCAAGTACATCCTTAAAATTATTTTTTGTAACCTTACATCTGCAGTATAGATCTTATTTGTCTATTTTATTGTCCATCTCCTCAACTGTCAATTTTTCTGCCTGAATGGTTGCTTTACCCATTGAAAAACAAGAAATTGATAAAAAATATTTCTCTATCTTCCTAGCAAATTAGAAAAAGTGTTTGACTTCCACTATCTAAAAAAATGATAATAGATATAATTATAAACAAAAATCCAGATGGGCTTTGCATAAATGAGAAAGTTGAAAAAACTATGGCACAGGATAGTAATTTTTAAGTTCTTTGTCCAACGGTAGACAAGGGCATAGAAGAGACCGCCTAAACTATAAATAATCAAACTGATAGGATCTCGGTGAGTTAGGATCAAATGACTAAGTCCAAAGATAAGAGCAGATAGGATAACATCCAGATAGTACTTGGACTGGGGGAAAAAGGTATTCATAAAGTACCCTCTGTGAATCAGTTCCTCTAATATAGGTCCGATGACTACTGTTAAACTAAAACTGAGAACAGTTGATAGAAAAGTTGGTTGCCCATTGGAGTATAGAATCGAAAGAAGGTCTTGAAAGATATACTTGTTATCAATTAAGTGATGAAACTGTAATTGAAAAGCATCCACCAATTGACGATCAAAATAAGTAGCCACTAGACCAACTACAAGGTAAAAGAATCTTGACTTCTTTGAACCCTTTTTTTCAAAAATATAGAGCATCTCTTTCTTTTTGAGCCAGTAGATAAATAATAGCAAAAGAGCTATTACTTCAACTGTTAAAAAGATAGAATAGCCATCTATCCCCCATCCTAAAAACTTAGTTAGATGCATAATCCCTAACTCTGGTAGATAAACCGATAAAAATACCAGTAAGATAAAGACTCCCAAATGCCCTAGTTTTTTCATACTTATCCCTTTAATTTATCAATAGGCAATACCATAAGCACGTCTAGTCGCATGATTCAGTATTGTACTCCACTCTGTCGCTAAACTATATGTATATGGCGAATCCCAATGTCTATCATCAACCAACCAAATCATGCCACCACCTGAAACTTGATCTAAGTCTTCAGATGGAAGAACTGTAAATGTTTCTGTACCTGTCATTGCAAGAACCTTCTTAAAATATTGTTGTAGGCTAACATCTACAGTATACTTCTTTTTTATCTATTTTATAGTCCATCTCCTCAACTGTCAATTTTTCAACCTGAATGGTATTTTCTATAAAAAAATGAGACCTTCCTAGTCTCATTTAGTCATTCTTAGTATTTTCTAAACCGTTGGTAACGTTCTTCGAGGAGCTGTTCCAAGGCTAAACCTTGCAAGCGTTCAAGCTCTGCACGCAATTCATTTTTAACGCATCCTAGCAGTTCTTTACTTGACAGCCCTGCCTCTGAGATTACCTTGTCTACAATTCCCATTTCTAGAAGTTCATGTGAAGTGATTTTCATCAATTCCGCTGCTTCCATAGCACGACTTCCATCCTTCCAAAGGATAGAGGCAAAGCCTTCTGGACTGAGCACGGCATAGATCGAATTTTCCAGCATCCAGACACGGTCAGCAACGGCTAGTGCTAATGCACCTCCAGACCCTCCTTCACCGATAATAATCGCGATGATTGGAACCTTGAGGTCGCTCATTTCCATCAGGTTTCGAGCTATTGCTTCCCCTTGTCCACGTTCCTCAGCTCCAACACCTGGGTAAGCTCCAGCAGTGTTGATGAAGGTTACAACTGGACGACCAAATTTTTCTGCCTGTTTCATCAAGCGTAGAGCCTTGCGATAACCTTCTGGATGGGGTTGCCCAAAATTTCGTTTGAGATTGTCATGAAGACTCTTCCCCTTTTGGATACCGACGACTGTGACTGCTTGGTCACCTAACCAGCCAATTCCACCAATAACCGCACCATCATCTCGGAAAGAGCGGTCTCCATGCAATTCGATAAACTCATCAAAAATTCCATTGGCAAAATCAAGTGCGGTCAAGCGACTCTGCTCGCGTGCCTCTCTGACTATTTTTGCAATATTCATCCGCGACTTCCTCCATGCAAACTCACTAATTTAGCAATTGTTTCAGGCAATTCTCTCCGTTTGACAATTGCATCCACAAATCCATGTTCAAGCAAAAATTCTGCCTTTTGGAAGTCATCCGGCAAAGTCTCTCGAACTGTATTTTCGATAACACGACGCCCAGCAAAACCAACCAAACTCTGTGGCTCCGCTAGGATAATATCACCTTCCATAGCAAAAGAAGCGGTCACCCCACCTGTTGTCGGATCGGTTAAAATAGTTAGGTAAAAAAGTCCTGCCTTGGAATGACGTTGAACTGCCGCAGAAATCTTAGCCATCTGCATCAAGCTCATAATCCCTTCTTGCATACGGGCACCGCCAGAAGCTGTAAAAAGTACAACTGGCAACTTTTCAACTGTCGCATACTCAAACAAGCGCGTGATTTTTTCACCCACAACGGTTCCCATAGAAGCCATGATAAAGTTAGAATCCATGATCCCAAGGGCAACTTTTTGTCCCTTGATGCTAGCTGTACCAGTCAGGACTGCTTCATCCAAACCTGTCTTTTCACGCATTGTTGCAAGTTTTTTCTGATAGCCAGGAAAGTTTAATGGATCTTGAGTTTCAATACCCGTAAACATCTCCACAAAGCTGTCAGAATCAATCGTCAAATTCAAGCGTTCCTGAGCTGAAATACGGAAAGTATAGCTACAATGGGGACAAATGCGCTCACTCCCAAGATCCTTTTGATAAATGGTGTGTTTACATCCAGGACACTTAGAGAAGAGTTCATCAGGCACCTCCGGCTTGGCTTGTGGTGCCTGCCTTACGGATCGATTAGGATTGATCCGAATATACTTATCCTTTTTACTAAATAGAGCCATAACTCCCCCTTTTAGTTCTCATACTGTTTGAAAGTCTATTCTTTTTCTTGGTATTTTGGCAAGAAAGTTTCCATCAGGAAGGAAGTATCGTAGTCCCCAGCGATAACCCGACGGTCTGAAATTAGATCCAGCTGGAAATCCGCATTGGTTTGTACTCCTTCAATCTCAAGTTCATAAAGTGCCCGTTGCATCTTCATAAGAGCGTCAAAACGATTCTCCCCATGAACAATGATTTTGGCAATCATACTATCATAGTATGGAGGAATGGTATAACCTGGATAGACTGCAGAGTCTACACGCAAGCCAACTCCTCCACTTGGAAGGTAGAGGTTGGTGATTTTTCCTGGACTTGGAGCAAAGTTAAAAGCAGGATTTTCTGCATTGATCCGACACTCGATAGCATGACCTCGTAGGACAATATCTTCTTGTTTGAAAGGTAAAGGTTGCCCGGCAGCAATGCGAATCTGTTCCTTCACGATATCCACACCTGAAACAAACTCTGTGACTGGATGTTCAACTTGCACTCGAGTATTCATTTCCATGAAGTAGAAATTGCCACTGGCTTCATCTAGCAGAAACTCAATCGTCCCTGCATTTTCATAACCAACAGACTCCGCTGCACGAACGGCTGCAGCACCAATTTCATGACGAAGGGTTTTGCCAATCGCGATGGACGGGCTTTCTTCTAAGACCTTTTGGTTATTTCGTTGAAGAGAACAATCCCGTTCTCCTAGGTGGATGACGTGTCCCTCTTGGTCAGCAAGGATTTGGACCTCGATATGGCGAGCTGGATAAATCACACGTTCAAGATACATAGCGCCATTCCCAAAATTAGCCTTGGCTTCACTGGATGCTGTCTCAAAGGCTGCGACCAAGTCTTCTGCCTTTTCAACCTTACGAATCCCTTTTCCACCACCACCTGCCGATGCCTTAAGCATAACTGGGTAGCCAATCTTTTCTGCAACTGCAAGTGCCTCTTCAGCCGTATGAACTTCACCATCAGAGCCTGGGATAACTGGAACTCCAGCCTTGATCATTTGCTCACGCGCATTGATCTTATCTCCCATGGTATCCATCACAGCCCCAGAAGGACCGATAAACTTAATCCCCACTTCATCACACATAGTGGCAAACTTGGAGTTTTCGCTAAGAAAACCAAAACCAGGGTGAATGGCTTCTGCTTCTGTCAAAACTGCAGCAGATAAAATCGCATTGATATTGAGATAAGACTCTGTCGCCTTACCGGGTCCGATACAGATAGCTTCATCCGCTAGGAGTGTGTGAAGAGCTTCCTTATCAGCTGTTGAATAAACTGCTACGGTCGCAATGCCCAATTCACGCGCAGCTCGGATAATGCGAACCGCAATCTCACCACGGTTGGCAATCAAAATTTTACGAAACATGGAGAACCTCCTTAGTTTCCAATTGCAAAGGTAAGAGTACCACTCGCTGCAAGTTTGCCATCTACTTCAGCCTTTGCTTCAACCACGGCAATCGTACCACGACGTTTGACAAAGGTAGCCGTCATGACTAATTGATCACCTGGTACAACTTGCTTCTTAAACTTGACCTTGTCCATGCCAGCGTAAAAGACTAACTTTCCTTTGTTTTCAGGCTTGGACAATTCCAAGACACCCGCAGTCTGTGCCAAAGCTTCCATGATAAGAACACCTGGCATGACTGGGTATTGTGGAAAATGACCATTGAAGAAAGGTTCGTTGATCGTGACATTTTTAATGGCAACAATAGTATCTTCGCTCACTTCCAAGACACGGTCCACTAGGAGCATAGGGTAGCGATGGGGTAGAGCTTCTTTAATTCCTTGAATATCGATCATTTGATACGTACCAATCCTTTACCAAACTCAACCATTTCTTCATTTGAAACGAGAATTTCTGTCACCACACCATCCTTAGGTGCAGGAATTTCATTCATGACCTTCATGGCTTCGATGATTACCAAAGTTTGACCTTTTTTAACACTGTCTCCGACTGTGACAAAGGCAGGTTTATCTGGTCCAGCAGCCAAGTAAGCCACCCCTACAAGTGGACTCTCAACGACATCACCCTCTGGAGCAACAATCGATTCAGCTGGTGCTGGTGCTTCTACTACTGGACTCTCTACTGGAGTCGAAGGAGCTGAAACCGCTGGACTAGCAACCACTGCAGCAGGCGCTGAAGGAACTGGAGCTGGTGCTTCAGAAACCATTCTTCCTTCATTCTTACTGAACTGCAATTCGTCCTGTCCGTTTTTATAAGAAAATTCTCTCAAACTTGATTGGTCAAATTGAGCCATCAAGTCCTTGATCTCATTTAGATTCATAATTATTTATTCTCCCAACGTTTGAAAGCAAGAACCGCGTTGTGTCCACCAAAACCAAATGTATTTGAAATGGCATAAGGAATTTCTTGCCCCAAGCCTTGTCCATAAACGACATTTGCTTCGATATAGTCTGACAACTCGCTTGTTCCAGCTGTCATTGGTACATAGTTATGACGCATGGCTTCAATTGTAGCGATGGCTTCTACTGCCCCTGCAGCACCAAGCAAGTGTCCTGTAAAGGACTTGGTTGAAGATACAGGTACTTCTTTACCAAGGACAGCTACGATTGCGCCGCTTTCTCCTTTTTCATTAGCAGGAGTTGACGTTCCGTGGGCGTTGACGTAAGCCACTTGCTCTGGAGAAATTTCTGCTTCTTCCAAAGCTAATTTCATAGCCTTAATCGCACCTTGACCTTCTGGGTGAGGTGAAGTCATATGATAAGCATCACAGGTATTTCCATAACCAACTACTTCAGCCAGGATAGTTGCACCACGTTTTTCAGCATGTTCAAGGCTTTCAAGAACCAACATTCCTGAACCTTCTCCCATGACAAAGCCATTACGGTCTTTGTCAAACGGAATAGAAGCACGAGTTGGATCCTCTGTTGTTGATAGGGCTGTCAAAGCTTGGAAGCCAGCAATGGCAAAAGGAGTGATTGATGATTCTGATCCACCAACTAGCATGACATCTTGGAAACCAAACTTGATGGAACGGAAGGCATCTCCGATAGCATCATTTGACGAGGCACAGGCTGTATTGATTGATTTACAGATACCGTTTGCTCCGAAACGCATGGCAACATTTCCTGAAGCCATATTTGGCAAGGCTTTTGGAAGTGTCATTGGTTTAACACGTTTTGGACCTTTTTCATGAAGACGGATAACCTGATCTTCGATTTCCTTGATACCACCTATACCGGAAGCAACGATGACACCAAAGCGATCTTTATCTACCGTTTCTACATCAAGGTTAGCATGTGTCACTGCCTCTTGAGCCGCATACAAGGCATACAAAGAATAATCATCAAAACGGTTGGTATCTTTTTTGACAAAGTATTTATCAAATGGGAAATCTTGAATTTCAGCCGCATTGTGTACGGCAAACTCGCTGTGATCAAACTTAGTGATTTCACCAATTCCAATCTTCCCAGTCTGCAAACTGTTCCAAAATTCTTCTGGAGTATTTCCGATAGGAGAGGTCAATCCGTAACCTGTTACTACAACTCGATTTAGTTTCATCTGTCTTACCTATATCTTTCCTTATTTTTTACATGCTAAGTCCGCCATCAACAGCGAGAACTTGTCCAGTCAAATAATCTTGTCCAGCCAGGAACACTGTAGCATCTGCGATATGTTCTGCTTGTCCAAACTGTTTCATTGGGATTTGGGCCAATGTCGCTTCCTTGACCTTATCAGATAAAACAGCAGTCATATCTGACTCGATCATCCCTGGTGCAAGAGCATTTACACGCACATTGCGATTGGCAACCTCACGCGCTACTGACTTGGTAAAACCAATCAAACCAGCCTTGGAAGCCGCATAGTTGGCTTGTCCGATATTTCCCATCAGACCAACCACACTGGACATGTTGATAATCGCTCCTTCACGCGCCTTAATCATCTGTTTCAAGACAGCTTGAGTCATGTTAAAGGCCCCTGTCAGATTAATCTTAAGCACTTTTTCAAAGTCTTCTTCAGTCATCTTGAGCATGAGCATATCTTGAGTGATTCCAGCATTGTTGACCAAGACATCGACAGAACCGAGTTCAGCAATCGCTTGATCTACCATTCGCTTGGCATCTGCAAAGTCTGAAACATCACCTGAGATGGGTACTACTTTGACACCATAGTTTGAAAACTCAGCCAGCAATTCTTCTGAAATTGCCCCACGACTATTCAAAACTACATTAGCGCCTAGTTGGGCAAATTTGTGAGCAATGGCAAGTCCGATACCACGACTTGAACCTGTTACAAAGATATTTTTATTTTTTAGTTGCATTCTGTTCTCCTGTTTCCTGTTGTAATTTGTGGGAGAAGGGATCATTAGTTTCCTAACAAAGCAGCCAAGCTTGCTTGGTCTTCAACGTTAGCTAGCTTAGCTGATTTATCAATCTTTTTGACAAAGCCTGACAAGACTTTTCCTGGACCGATTTCAATGAAGTTGGTCACGCCAGCATCCTGCATGACTGCGATACTTTCGTAGAAACGAACCGGTTCCTTCACCTGACGCGTCAAGAGCTCTTGGATTCGGTCTTTTTCCATGATTGTAGCTTCAGTATTGCCGACTAGAGGGCAAATAAAGTCTGAGAAACTAATCCCCTCAAGAGCCCCAGCTAGCTGTTGGCTAGCTGGCTCTAGAAGGGCTGTGTGGAAAGGACCCGACACATTTAGGGGGATCAATCGTTTGGCTCCTGCTTCCTGCAAGAGTTGGACCGCACGGTCAACTGCAGCTACTTCACCACCAATGACGATTTGGCTTGGAGTATTGTAGTTAGCTGGAGTGACTATACCGACTTCAGAAGCTGTTTTACAAGCTTCCTCAATCACTTCTACTGGAGTGTTAAGGACAGCTACCATCTTCCCGGAGCCTGCGGGTGCCGCCTCTTCCATATAAGCTCCACGCTTAGCAACCAAGGCAACTGCCTCTTCAAAGTCCAAGGCTCCGCTAGCTACTAAAGCAGAATATTCCCCAAGGGACAATCCTGCTACCATATCCGGCTGATAACCCTTTTCTTTCAATAGACGGTAGATGGCAACCGAAGTCGCTAAAATTGCTGGTTGCGTATAACGGGTCTGGTTTAACTTGGTTTCTTCCTTATCAATCAGATCACGAAGGTCATAATCCAGTACTTGACTGGCTTGATCAATGGTTTCCTTGACGATAGGATAGTGGTCATAGAGGTCTCGTCCCATCCCTAGATACTGAGCACCTTGACCTGCAAATAGAAAGGCTGTTTTAGTCATTTCTTACAACTCCTGCCCAACGAGAGGCTTCTTCTTGAATTTTCTTGGCAGCGCCATAGTATAAATCTTTTAGGATTTCTTCGACGGTTTCTTCTTTAGAGACCAAACCAGCAATCTGACCTGCCATGACGGATCCACCTTCTACATCTCCATGAACAACAGCTTTGGCAAGAGCACCAGCTCCCATTTGTTCAAAGATTTCTAAATCTGGATTTTCTTGTTTAAAAGCATCTTTTTCAGCCTGCTCAAAGTCACGTGTCAACTGGTTTTTAATGGCACGAACAGCATGACCAAAATGTTGAGCTGAGATGGTTGTATCAATATCGCGCGCTTTGAGGATTTTTTCCTTGTAGTTTGGATGAGCGTTTGATTCCTTAGCTACTACAAATCGTGTACCAACCTGAATAGCATCCGCGCCTAACATAAAGGCTGCTGCCGCACCTTCACCATCAGCAATTCCTCCAGCAACAATAACTGGAATCGAAACAGCTGCAGCAACTTGACGAGCTAAGGTCATGGTTGTCAACTTTCCGATGTGTCCACCAGCTTCCATTCCTTCTGCAATGACCGCATCCGCACCGATTTTTTCCATCCGTTTTGCCAAAGCAACACTTGGAACAACAGGGATGACTGTGATACCTGCCTCGTGAAAACGAGACATATATTTACTTGGATTTCCAGCTCCTGTTGTTACTACCTTGACTCCTTCTTCGATCACAAGATCAACAATGTCATCAACAAATGGAGACAGGAGCATGATGTTGACTCCAAAAGGTTTATCAGTCAGTGCTTTAATCTTATCAATATTTGCCTTCACGACCTCTTTCGGTGCATTTCCACCACCGATAATCCCTAAACCGCCAGCTTTAGAAACAGCTCCAGCCAAGTCGCCATCAGCAACCCAGGCCATTCCTCCTTGGAAGATAGGGTAATCAATGTTCAATAATTCTGTAATACGTGTTTTCATAGTGCCTCCATCAGTCCTTGCTTACGTAATAGTTCGATTAGTATATTATTTGAGTCTCAAACTATTACCTAAACAAGAGGGAGTGGGTTTCCCCAACTCCTTCTATATCTTATTCGCTCTTATTTTGTTTTCTCTTCAACGTAGGCAACCAAGTCACCAACTGTTTTCAAGTTATCTTCTGCTTCGATTTGGATGTCAAAAGCATCTTCGATTTCAGAGATTACTTGGAACAAGTCCAAAGAATCTGCATCCAAATCATCAAAAGTAGATTCAAGTGTTACTTCTGATGCATCTTTTCCAAGTTCTTCAACGATAATTTCTTGTACTTTTTCAAATACTGCCATGATAGGACTCCTTTAAAATATAAAAATTTATAACAATGTGTTCACCACATGATTACCTAGATTGTAAGAATGAGCGTGCCCCAGGTCAAGCCTCCACCGAAGCCTGATAAAAGAATGGTCTGGCTACCGTCTAAACGGATCAACCCCTGATCCACACACTCTGATAGTAAAATCGGGATGCTAGCCGCACTGGTATTCCCATACTCCATCATATTGGCTGGAAGTTTGTCTCGGTCTACACCGATTTTTTTAGCCATCTTATCCAATATGCGGATATTGGCCTGATGAAGTAAGAGATAGTCCAAATCAGATGCCCCTACTGGACCTTCGTCAATGGTCTGCTTGATTGACCTAGCAACATCTCGAATCGCAAAATCAAAAACTGCTCGCCCATCCATCTTCAAAAATGCAGGAACTGCTTCTTGATTAGAGAAGGGGGGAGTCAAGGTCGTTTGCCCATAAGTTAAGCACTCGCTTCGAGCACCATCACTGTGTATACTCTCTGCAAGGAAGTGGCGGTTGTCACTTGTTTCCAAGAGAACTCCACCAGCACCGTCCCCAAAGAGTACAGCAGTCGATCGATCTGACCAGTCAACCGCCTTGGACAAGGTTTCAGCACCGATAACAATCCCTTTTTTGAACTGTCCAGATGTCAGAAACTTCTCAGCAGTTGAAAGTGCAAAAATAAATCCACTGCAGGCAGCTGTGAGATCAAAAGCAAAGGCTCTGTTAGCACCAATATTGGCCTGAACTCGCGCTGCTGTAGAGGGCATCATTGAGTCAGGTGTGATCGTTGCTACAATGATAAAATCGATCTGCTCAGCTTTTATGTTCGCCTTAGCCAGTAAACTTTTGGCAACTTCTGTCGCCAAATCACTCGTTGACTCCGTTTTTGAAATATGTCTTTGTTTAATTCCTGTACGACTTGAAATCCACTCATCGCTTGTATCCATGATTTGAGCCAAGTCTTGATTGGTGACCACTTGCTCGGGTACATAATGAGCAACCTGGCTTATTTTTGCAAAAGCCATTATTTCAAATCCTCCAAAAATTGATAAAGGTTAGTCAATCCTTTGCCCATAACATCCATTTCCTCAGGACTCATACCGTCGATAATTTTTTCGACCATGGCCTTGTGAAAACGTTTATGAAGGCGGTGGACTAGACGACCTTTCTTTGTCAAATGCAGATACACTACACGTCTATCCTGATCAGAACGAATACGCTCAATATAACCCTTTCTTTCCAGGTTATTCAAGCTCGTTGTAACCGTTCCAAGAGTTACCATCAGTTCCTTTGAAACCTTGCTTGGTGTTGCCTCCGGGAACTTCCCAATCACATCGATCGTGTGCATTTCTTTGATGGAGATGTCTTTGAATCGACTACCTCGTAAGCTAACCTCCTCGATCACAAGGACATTATTAAAAATGGATGTTAAATAATCATTTACTTGTTGGTAGTCCAAACTTTTTCCCTCCTCTTCAAAAAACTTTTACAATCAAAACATTTGATAGAGAAAGTATATCAAACTTCAAAAGATAGTGCAAGTATTTTTTTACTTTCCTGAAAATTTTGGTCGTCTTCTTTCTGAATGAGCCCGAACTCCTTCTTTAAAATCTTCGGTTTGAGCCAAGGATTCCTGCAACCTCAACTCTAATTCAGCATAATTTTGCCAATCCTTAAATTGGCTTTCCCAAACCAGCTTTTTAATTGCTGCATAGGAGTTAGCTGAACCGCGTCTGAGTTTTTTTAGAACTTGGTCTCGTGTTTTTTCCAGCTTATCTGCCTCACAGACTCGATAAACCACGCCCCACTCCAGAGCTTTTTCTGCTGTCAAGGCTTCTCCTGTCATTGCAAGCTGGGCTGCTCGTGTTACTCCTATACTACGACTTAGGAGATGAATACCTCCTGCATCAGGAGCCAAGCCAACCCCGACAAAGGCTTGAATGAACTTGGCCTTGTCTGTTGCTATACAAAAATCAACCGCTACTGCCATATTGGCTGCAGCTCCTGCAACGGCTCCATCTACTTCCATCAAAACTGGTTTTGGTATTTGCTTGATCTTATAGGAAATTGTATTGACCAATTCAGCGATTTTTGTCAGTGAAGGAATATCGTCCTCATCCACCGCCCGCTTCATCTCGACCAGGTCTCCCCCCACTGAGAAAACTTTTCCGTTCGCGTTAATCAAGATATACTGTACTGCTTGGTCCTGCTCTGCCAAGGTCAAAGCTTCTAAGATTTCCTCACACATTGGAATGTGAAAACCATTTGCCACTTCAGGACGATTCAGAGTAATAATAGCTAGATCATCTACGATCTGGTATAGGATATGATTCATAGCTTCTCCTTTTGTATGGTGATAAAATTATTTTATTATCAAAGTATACCTTTTTTGGGATAAAGGAACAAGAAAAAATCAATTAAAAGTGTCTCAGCCGATTATTTTACCTTCATTTATGAATTTGAGGAAAATTGACTTTCTTACTTTTTATCTATTTATCGATTGCCAGAATAAATTACCATTTGCTTCTATTAAAATAGGAAGATATTTTCTTCATTGAAAAAAGCCCCTCTTTCTGCTATAATCGTATAAAATACTTACTTGAGGAGTCCCTATGAAGGTTGTAAAATTTGGTGGAAGCTCTCTTGCCTCTGCTAGTCAGTTAGAAAAAGTTTTAAATATCGTTAAAAGCGATAAAGAGCGCCGTTTTGTGGTTGTTTCTGCACCGGGTAAACGCAATGCTGAGGATACCAAGGTTACAGATGCCTTGATCAAATACTATCGTGACTATGTGGCTGGAAATGACATCAGCACTAGCCAAAATTGGATTATCGACCGCTATGCGGCTATGGTGAGCGAACTAGGCTTAAAACCAACTGTTTTAGAGAAAATTTCTAAAAGTATCCGCGCCTTAGCGACTCTTCCCATTGAAGAAAATGACTTTCTCTATGACGCCTTCCTAGCGGCTGGGGAAAACAACAACGCCAAATTGATCGCAGCCTACTTTAACCAAAATGGTATTGATGCGCGCTATGTCCATCCTAGAGAAGCGGGAATTATCGTAACAAGCGAACCTGGAAATGCTCGCATCATTCCATCTAGTTATGACAAGATTGAAGGCTTGGCTGACAGCAACCAAGTCCTTGTTATTCCTGGTTTCTTTGGGGTTACTAAGGAAGATCAAATCTGTACCTTCTCACGTGGTGGATCCGACATAACAGGTTCCATCATTGCTGCAGGTGTCAAAGCTGATCTCTACGAAAACTTTACGGATGTTGACGGTATCTTTGCTGCCCATCCGGGTATCATTCACCAACCGCACTCTATCCCTGAATTGACCTACCGTGAGATGCGTGAATTGGCATATGCAGGTTTCTCAGTCCTTCACGATGAAGCTCTGCTCCCTGCCTACCGTGGGAAAATTCCTCTGGTTATCAAAAATACTAATAATCCTGATCATCCGGGTACTCGTATCGTTCTAAAGCATAGCAGTGATGAATTCCCAGTCGTTGGAATCGCTGGTGATTCTGGCTTTGTCAGCATCAACATGTCAAAATACCTCATGAACCGTGAAGTAGGATTTGGTCGCAAGGCACTACAAATCCTAGAAGATCTTAACATCGGATGGGAACACATGCCAACTGGTATTGATGATCTTTCAATCATTCTCCGCGGTCGCGAACTCACTCCTATCAAGGAAGAAGAAATTCTTCGTCAGTTGGTCCAAAAAGCTGAAGTGGATCATGTAGAGATCGAACACGATCTTTCCATCATTATGATTGTCGGAGAAAAAATGAAGAGTCACATCGGTGTAACAGCTACCGCAACACGGGCTCTATCAGAAAACAAGATCAACATCCAGATGATGTCCCAAGGTTCAAGTGAAGTTTCCATCATGTTTGTTGTCAATAAAGACCAAGAAAAGGCAGCTATCAAGGCTCTCTACCATGCCTTTTTCGATGAAAGTAAGGAAGACTAATTATGGCCCAATCTCTCAATAAAGTCATTGACCTGCAAACCACTGGAACATCTTATCTCTCTATCTCTGGAAAGGTTGGAAAATTTCTAGTCGGAGACCAAGCCTTGGAGTTTTATCCTGATGTCAATGTCGAACAATATATCCAAATCCCCTGGTCTAGCGTCAATCAAATCGGAGCCAACGTAAGTGGACGTAAAATCAGCCGTCACTTTGAAGTCTTTACCGATCAAGGTAAATTCCTCTTTGCCTCAAAAGACTCTGGAGCTATCCTCAAAATCGCTCGGGAAAAATTAGGAAACGACAAGGTCGTGAAACTTCCAACTCTACTCCAGACCATTGGACAAAAACTTAAAAATCTATTTGCAAAAAAGTAGAAACTTTAGTATAATCATAGCAACGGATAAGTAGGTTATCCTCTTCTTTCAGAAAGTCTGCGGGTGCTGCGAGCAGATAGGAGGGATAGGTGAAATTCTACCGTTGTTCACAATTACATATACAATCAAGTGCACACCTGTGAAGTTGGATGGAACCGTGGCCCTGCCACTCCAACGCTTTGTCAGGTGTGCTTTTTCATATAAAGGAGGACTTATGTTAGATATTAAACGTATTCGTACAGACTTTGATGCTGTCGCTGAAAAATTGGCTACACGCGGTGTAGATGCTGCTATCTTAAATGAGATGAAAGAAATCGATGCTAAACGTCGTGACATCTTGGTCAAGGTTGAAACTCTAAAAGCAGAACGTAACACAGTTTCTGCTGAGATTGCCCAAGCTAAGCGCAACAAGGAAAATGCCGATGACAAGATTGCTGCTATGCAAACCCTATCTGCTGAAGTCAAAGTCTTGGATGCTGAATTGGGGGAAATCGATGCTAAGTTGACAGAATTTACCACGACTCTTCCAAACATCCCAGCTGACAGCGTTCCTGTTGGAGCTGATGAGGACGATAATGTGGAAGTTCGCCGTTGGGGAACTCCGCGAGAGTTTGACTTTGAACCAAAAGCTCACTGGGATCTTGGTGAAGACTTAGGTATCCTTGACTGGGAACGTGGTGGAAAAGTGACGGGTGCTCGCTTCCTTTTCTATAAAGGTCTTGGCGCTCGTTTGGAACGTGCCATCTACAACTTTATGTTGGATGAGCATGGCAAGGAAGGCTATACAGAAGTCATCACACCGTACATAGTTAACCACGACTCTATGTTTGGCACTGGTCAATATCCAAAATTCAAAGAAGATACTTTTGAACTCAGCGATACCAACTTTGTCTTGATTCCAACGGCTGAGGTGCCCCTCACAAACTACTACCGTGATGAAATCCTTGACGGTAAAGACCTACCAATCTACTTCACTGCCATGAGTCCATCATTCCGTTCTGAAGCTGGTTCTGCAGGTCGTGATACACGTGGCTTGATTCGTCTACACCAATTCCACAAGGTTGAAATGGTCAAATTTGCCAAACCAGAAGAATCATACGAAGAACTGGAAAAAATGACAGCCAACGCTGAAAATATTCTTCAAAAACTCAACCTTCCATACCGTGTGGTTGCGCTCTCTACTGGGGATATGGGCTTCTCAGCTGCAAAAACTTATGACTTGGAAGTTTGGATTCCAGCGCAAAATACCTATCGTGAAATCTCAAGCTGTTCAAATACAGAAGATTTCCAAGCCCGTCGTGCCCAAATCCGTTACCGTGACGAAGCCGATGGCAAGGTGAAACTTCTTCATACCTTGAACGGTTCTGGACTTGCAGTTGGACGTACAGTGGCTGCTATTCTTGAAAACTATCAAAATGCAGATGGTTCTGTAACCATTCCAGAAGCTCTTCGTCCATACATGGGTGGAGCTGAAGTTATCAAACCATAAAAAATAAGGCCTAGCTAGAATATAGCTAGACCTTTTTTCGTAACCAAATCAGATAAGCACCTAAGACAAATAGCAAAAGACTTAAGCTAAAGAAAGTTTCCGCAAACACTAGATAATCTAAGAAAGGCAGTTTTACAATTCCTTGAGACATCTTGAGAGAGGTTGCTGAGATAATAGTGGGAAAGGTGAGGGCTGAGAAGGCTGTTTGAAAACCTTGTTTTAAAATTTTGGGCAAGCGAGTCAAAACGAAAATGAAAAACGACTGAGAGACAAGCATCAACAGTAGCAAGGCCCAGGTTGGCAGAGCAAGTCCACCGATACGCACCAGAGCTGCTAAGAGCAAAGAAAAAGGAGCACAGTAGATTCCTTCTTGCCCTAGTAGGGCTGGAGTCAATGGTTTTTTCTTTAAATCACTGTAAATCAATGGATAGAGAAAACAAGTAGCTAGAAAGCCGAAAGTCACCGTTAGGTAGGCAATCTGAATCAGGCCAACGACTGGATAGGTCAAGGCTGCCACTGCTATTCCCACATAAAGTACTGTCCAGCTTGGTGTTGCACTAGCTCTTTCCTCCACTCCCACAAAGCGACGAGAAAAATAAGCAATCAAAGCAAGATCCAAGATAAAGGAGAACCACCACAAAAGCTGGGCTAGGATAGACATAGACGGAACTAGTCGTAAGATATATGTTGAGAAAATCATCCCTGCCATGGGAAAAGTGGCCATGCCAGATAAGAGAGGGGCTTTGGTCAATTCTCGCTTGGTTTCAGACCAATTTCTTAGATGAAAAAGGAGAAAGAAGATCCATAAGACCAATCCAGTCAAACTAAATAAGTGCGATAGCACAGGCCAAGTATCCGCAATCAGGTTTCCTGCACCTGCCAAACCTAACAAACAACCAGAAAATACCAAGGGGAGTTTTTTCATGGCAACCTCCGTTAATCATATTATTATCAGTATAGCATAAAAACCCTTAAAATAGCATAGAAAAATGAAGACTGGATTGCTCAGCCTTCATTTTTTATTTATGATTCGAACTAGGCATAGGGTTGCAACTCTGGATTGATTGGCGTATCAGCTAGGTTGTTTGCATAATTGCAAAGGCTGGCTAGGCTGACTCCCAGAACCACGTCCAAGGCATTTTGTTGCGTATAGCCGACTTCTAAAAATTCACTAAGCGCTTCATCCCCTACACGACCCTTGGTATTGATGACTGCCAAGGTAAACTTAGCTAGGGTGTCCAATTTAGGATCTGTTTCAATCGGAGTGCGGTTGCGGAGAGCTTGGAGAAGATCATCATTCATCTGGATTTGTTTGATTGAAAAGGCTGTGTGACCTGCGACGCAGAAAGCACAACCATTGGTTACGGCAGCTGTGATTTGCACTACTTCTCTCTCAACTGGTGTCAGGCTGTTGCGACGGTTGATGGCTCCGACAGTTCGGTAGGCTTCAAGCGCGGTAGGAGCGTTGGCCAAGAGACCGATTAGGTTGGGAATATAGCCGTTGTTGTCTTTTTGTACTGTTTCAAGAACTTCTTTTACTTCTGCTGGTGCTGATTCTACTGTGTGGATTGTAAATGTTGTCATAAGAAACCTCTTTTCATTTTATTGTCATTTAGTCTATCATAGAATTTCACCCTTGGATAATATATATTTTCAATCGCCATGATAGGAATTGTCTATGAAATGAAAAAAATCACACTAAAAGTGTGATTGGGTTAGTGTTTAAAATACTTTTTAGTCTCAGCAATGACGACTGGCGACAAGACCAAAAGGGCAATCAAGTTTGGTAAAGCCATCAAGGCGTTGACGATGTCTGCAATAATCCAAACCATATCCAACTCGATAAATCCTCCCAACAAGACCATGACTACAAAGACTACACGGTAAAGCCAGATAAAGCGGACACCAAAGAGAAACTCGAAACAGCGTTCACCGTAGTAATTCCAGCCGAGAATTGTCGTAAAGGCAAAGAGAACCAAAAATATGGTCAAAAGAGCAGGGCCAAAATTTGAAAAAACTGTTGAAAAGGCTGACTGGGTCAAGGCAACTCCATTCAAATCACCACTCCAAACCCCAGTTACCAAGATTGTTAAACCAGTCAACGTACAGATAATGAGGGTATCAATAAAGGTTCCTGTCATGGAAATCAAGCCTTGCTCGACAGGCTCATTTGTCTTAGCTGCAGCCGCTGCAATGGGAGCTGAACCAAGACCAGATTCGTTAGAAAAGACTCCTCGCGCCACACCATTTTGGATAGCCATTCGAATGCTGGCACCTGCAAAACCTCCTACCGCAGCTACTGGGCTAAAGGCTGAAGTAAAGATCAGTGCAAGTGTGGCTGGGATTTTCTCGATATTGAAGAGAATAACTGTAAGAGTTCCTAGAATATAGACAATAGCCATAAAAGGAACCACTGCTGTCGAAACTTTTGATATGGATTTGAGGCCCCCAAAGACAGCAACCCCTACAAAAATGGATAAAATCAGAGCTGTGATAGCTGGATCAACTTGGGCTGTATTTTGAATGGATTCTGTAATCGAATTGACTTGGGTAAAGGTACCAATACCTAAAAGGGCTACCAATACACCCGCTAGGGCAAAGAAGATAGCAAGTGGACGCCACTTTTCTCCCATCCCCAAAAGAATGTAGTGCATGGGTCCTCCAGCTACAGCTCCATTTGCATCCTTGGTGCGGTACTTGATAGCCAGCAAGCCTTCGGCATATTTGGTCGCCATCCCAAAGAAGGCCGCCATCCACATCCAAAAAAGGGCACCTGGTCCCCCAACCTTAATGGCTGTCGCGACCCCGATGATATTTCCCGTACCAACGGTGGCTGCTAGAGCCGTACAGAGAGCGGCAAAGCTCGACACATCGCCGTGCCCCTTGTCCTTGGTAAAGATCAACTGAAAGGCCTTCGGGAGACGAGCTACCTGCAAAAGGCCTAATCGGATGGTCAAATAGATACCCGTCCCGACCAATAAGATCAAGAGGGGAGGTCCCCAAACGAAAGCATCAAGCGCTTTTAGCAATTCTAACATATCCTACTCCTATCTTTCAACCCCAAAAGAAAGAGCACATGCAAGATACATGTACTCTGGAATGCTTAGATAAATGCCAAAAAGCGGTCTATCCTAGCTCTGTCCTTTTACCTGAGAGTTTGAGCAGTTACCTGCCTTGCCCCTTCGGTGCCTTTACGGTCTCTCCAGAGTTCCGTCCATTTACAGTCATGGAAAACAAACCTTTCTCCACTTCTATTAAACTTCATTCGGTGTTGGTATTTTATTTTTTATTATTTTACAAGAAAAGTTAGCCTTTGTCAATATATTCTATGAAAATTTTTGACCTTTCATTTCTTTTTTCAGAAAGAGCGAATCCTTCTTCTCTCTATCCTTTAAAGGTCACAATAGTGGCGCCACTGCCTCCAGCATTTTGTGGGGCATAGCCGAAAGTCTTGACATGCTTGTTTCTTTGTAGGTATTTGGTGACACCTTCACGGATGACTCCCGTACCAATACCGTGAATGATGTCGACTTGCGCCATATTGTTTAGCAGAGCTTGGTCAATAAAGGCGTCCAGCTCATTCATGGCTTCTTCGTAACGTTTGCCTCGGAGATCTAGTCTTGCTTGCGGACCACGACCAGAAGCTCGTTTCACGACATTAACTTGTTTTTTCTTGACTGGAGCTTCTTGTTGAGCCTGAACAAGATCAAATTCCTTTTCTTCCAGGGTCATCTTAATCAAACCAACTTGGGCTTCCCAACGGCCATCCTTGAGCTGATTGGTCAAGGTTCCACGCTGACCATAACTGAGAACCACGATATCATCTCCAACCTTTGGAGCTCGTTTTTTCTTGGCTTTTTGAAGAACCTTGTTTTTGGACAAGTCGACTTTTTCAGGAGCCAGTTTTTTCAACTCAGCCTTAGCTTCAATGATTTCGTGGGGTTTGAGTTGAGACTTACTGTGGAGGTTTTTCAGGATTTGGTCACTCTCACTTAGAGCGAGTTCCACAATCTCAGCAGCTTGTTCACGCGCCTTGTTAAGCTCTGTTTCCTTCTCGCGATTGAGTTCGTTGTAGAGCTTTTTGAGAGCACGGTTCATCTTGAGGTTTTCTTGCTCGACCTCACGGATATTGTCCAAGCGTTTACGGCTTTCAAGCGTTTGCTCTTCCAATTGTTCAATGATACGGTTGACATCATTATCTTGATTGACCTGCTGGCTAGCATCTTCGACAATGACATCTGACAAACCCAGACGTTTGGCAATTTCAAAGGCATTACTTCGACCAGGAACTCCCTGCATAAAGCGATAGGTCGGACGCAGACTGGCTGTATCAAACTCCATGCTGGCATTTTGCACAAAGGCTGTCTCAATACCATAGGCCTTGAGTTCTGGATAGTGGGTCGTCGCCATGGTCTTGACCTGACGGAGACGAAGATCCTCCAAAATAGCCATAGCGAGGGCTGCCCCTTCCTGCGGATCGGTACCTGCCCCAAGCTCATCTAGCAATAAGAGCGAGTGCTGATTGACCTTGCCAAGAATATCTACGATATTGGTCATGTGGCTCGAGAAGGTAGACAGGCTTTGCTCGATAGACTGCTCATCCCCGATATCTGCGAAGATTTCTTCGAAAATAGCGACACGGCTCCCCTTATCAGCTAAAATGGGCAAGCCTGACTGGGCCATGAGTTGGGTCAAGCCCAAGGTTTTGAGCATGATGGTCTTCCCACCAGTATTGGGACCTGTAATGACAATGGCCGTTAATTCCTTACCAAAATGCACATCGTTTGCCACTGCATTTTTGACCAAAGGATGGCGAACATGAAGGAGTTGAATCTCTTGATTCTCTGAAAGTTGGGGAACGACTGCTTGTCTTTCTTGGATGAAACGCACCTTGGCACGAATCAAGTCTAAATGGCCGATAATCCATGCGTTATTAGCAATCTCAGCAGCATGAGGACGAACCCGTTCCGATAACTCCTGCAGGATACGAATCATCTCGTAGCGCTCATCTGCTCGCAAACTAGCGATTTCTTCGCTCAGTTTCACGACCTCACGGGGTTCGATATAGACTGTATTCCCACTGGCAGAGATGTCATGGACAACACCCGCAATCTTATTGCGATAGGTATTCTTGACTGGTAAGACTTGACGGCCATTTCTGCTAGCGATTATGCTTTCCGTCAACATCTGCGCTTTTTGCTTGAGCAAGTCTTGCAAGACATCTCGAACTTGACTCTCGCTATCATGGATTTTCCGACGGATGCGTGCCAGTTCTTCGCTGGCAAAATTCTCGATAAATCCTGCATCATTTAGGGCTTGGAGACTTCCTTGCAAGTGTGGAAAATCATGTAGTTTTTCAAACCATCTCGCCAACTGATCCAAACGTATATTTTCAAGATTGGCATAAAAACCTTGCAACTCTCTGCTAGCAAGCAAGACTCGTTTGAGGAGCAGGAACTCCTCAATATTGAGGTCTGCCCCCATCTCCAGACGCTTGCAAACAGCTGATATCTCACACGTCGCTAGTATGGAAAAGTGAGGTTGCTCCACAAATAGGGCTTGCATTTCCTCCATCTCTGTAAAGGCTTGCTTGATCTTATCCACCTTAGCAGTTGGAACCAAGCTTTTTAACTCCTCTAGTCCTTGTTCTGTCAAGAGATGAGGTTCAAATAAGGCTTTGATTTTATTAAATTCTAAGGTTTCTAGTATTTTTGTATTCATATTCTTTCCTTGTATGCTTGTTTATAAGATTATAGCAACTGGAGGTTTTGACCTAGTCCCCCAATCTGTAAACAAAGGGCTAGGAAAAATCCCGCCCTTTTTATCCGATTAAATTTGTCACCCAGAGTTGTTTGATAAAGTTTGTCGTAAAAGGGACACTTTGGATGATGTTTTTAGCTACTATACTTTTTTCGAGTGAATTTTGAATGACTGCTAGAGGCACCGTTGCAAGAATGGTCAGAGCCATTTGCAAGACAAATAAGGTTACCAATAGCGACAATAGGCCTGCTCCCATACGGAACCATTTGACATCGAGCTTTTTAGTTGGAATCAAGTGTAGGAACAAACCGATAAAACGTCCGATACTGTAACAAATTCCGAAAACTAAAAGGTAGGCGAGACCCGCATAAAAGACCTTGTCTAGCTGAAAAAGCTGGTCTGAAGGGAAGAAAAAGGTGCCCTGTCCTTCCTGAGGATTGGCATAAGGGACAAGCAAGTGGAAGTGGTCTCCCAGTGATTTATAAAACTGTCCCGCAACAAAGGCTGAAATCACTGCAACGAGGAAATAATAAACTTGCAACACCAAACCTCTACGGTAGCCGATGTAAAAGCCCCAAGCCAGAACCAATAAGAGTAGGATTGAAATCATAGGGAATCCTCAATCTTGCTCTGTTCTTGTTTGACAGCAATCAACTTGTGGCGGAGTTCTAACAACTCTTGCTCCTTGTCATCAAATTCAATCTCACGATTGAGCTGTGTAGACAGGCAATTGACCGCTAAAAGAAGCGCAATAGTTTCATCATCCGCCCCAGGCATTTGTTCTTTAATTGCTTGGTATTTTTCAGTCGCAACCTTGGCAATTTCCTCCATAAAGAGGTTGTCATGCTCGGTTGTTAAGGTTAATGTCTTTTTTCCGAATGTAAACTTATATCGATTTAGATTTGCCATAAAATTCACCTCACGATATTATACCAAATTTCGCTAACTTTGTCAGTTTTTACCAATTCTCCTGCTTTTGTGGTACAATAGAGACTATGGCAAGTATCACACTCACACCAAGTGAACAGGAAATTCAGAGCTTTTTAAGTCAGTATCAGAAGGCTCTCAGTCCTAGTAAAAATCCTTATATTCGCTATTTTTTGCGACTGCCTCAGGCAACGGTTTCCATCTATACTTCTGGAAAAGTCCTCCTGCAGGGCGAAGCTGCTGAGCAATACGCCAGTTTCTTTGGCTATCAGGTTCAACAAGAAAACAGTGGACAAGATTTTCCTATGATTGGGACTGATGAGGTGGGAAATGGTTCCTACTTTGGTGGTCTAGCTGTCGTGGCTTCCTTCGTGACACCTGATCAGCACGATTTCTTGCGAAAACTCGGTGTGGGGGATTCTAAGACTCTGACAGATCAAAAGATTCGTCAAATTGCCCCTATTCTCAAGGAAAAAATCCAGCACCAAGCGCTTCTCCTTTCACCGAGCAAGTACAACGAAGTTATCGGAGAGCGTTACAATGCTGTTTCTGTAAAAGTTGCCCTTCACAATCAGGCTATTTTTCTCCTACTTCAAAAAGGAGTCCAGCCAGAAAAAATCGTCATTGATGCTTTTACAAGTCCTAAAAACTATGACAAGTACTTGGCGCAAGAAGCCAATCATTTTCCAAACAAGATCACTTTGGAAGAAAAAGCTGAGGGCAAATACCTGGCTGTTGCAGTTAGCTCTATCATCGCGCGGGATCTCTTCCTCGAAAACTTGGAAAATCTTGGACGAGAACTGGGCTATCAACTGCCAAGTGGCGCTGGAACTGCATCTGATAAGGTTGCCAGTAAAATCCTGCAGGCCTATGGAATGAAAGGACTTCATTTCTGCGCCAAACTGCATTTTAAAAATACTGAAAAAGCCAAAGCACTTCTAGAAAGGTAAATTATGAATTCGTTTAAAACATTTCTAAAAGAATGGGGAGTTTTCTTCCTGATTATCGCACTGGTCGGTCTTAGCCGCATTTTCCTTTGGAGCAATGTCCGTGTAGAAGGACACTCGATGGACCCTACCCTAGCCGACGGAGAGGTTCTCTTCGTTGTCAAACACCTCCCAATTGACCGCTTCGACATCGTGGTTGCGCATGAGGAAGACGGAAATAAAGACATTGTCAAAAGGGTCATCGGTATGCCTGGAGATACCATCCGCTACGAAAATGATAAACTTTTTATCAATGGTGAAGAAACGGATGAACCTTACCTAGCTGAGTACCTCAACTTGTTCAAAACAGAAAAGTTGCAAAATACCTATACTGGTAAAGGATTTGAAGGCAATAAGGGAGTCTACTTTAGAGAACTTGCTCAAAAAGCACAGGCCTTTACGGTCGATGTCAATTCCAATACCAGCTTCAGCTTTACTGTCCCTCAAGGCGAGTACCTTCTCCTTGGTGACGATCGTCTAGTCTCTAGCGACAGCCGCCATGTCGGCACCTTCAAGGTAAGCGATATCAAAGGTGAAGCAAAATTCCGTTTCTGGCCACTTAACCGTATCGGAACTTTTTAAGATAAGGAAGAGGCCGAGAACGCTAAGTCTCAGTCTCTTTTTCTATTGCGAGTAGAAAACCTTTTAGCCTCCTAGCTTGTTGAAAGAAGCTAAGGGTCCAACTCTCATGAACTCATGTAAAGGAAACCTATGGAAGTTTATTTTTCAGGCACCATTGAACGGATTATTTTTGAAAATCCCAGTAATTTTTATCGCATCCTCCTCTTAGATATCGAAGATACCGATGCGGAGGACTTTGACGATTTTGAAATCATCGTTACAGGAACCATGGCGGACGTGATTGAAGGGGAAGACTACACTTTTTGGGGGCAAATCGTTCAGCACTCCAAGTATGGGGAACAGCTTCAGATCAGCCGTTATGAGCGGGCAAAACCCACTAGTAAGGGTCTAGTCAAGTACTTTTCTAGCAGCCATTTCAAGGGAATTGGACTCAAAATTGCTCAGAAAATCGTGGATAGCTACGGTGACAATACTATAGACGAAATTCTGGAGCATCCTGAAAAGCTAGAAAGCATTGCTGGACTCTCTGCCAAAAACCGTGAGGCTTTTGTCTCCACCCTCCGTCTCAACTATGGGACAGAAATGGTCTTGGCAAAACTTGCCAACTACGGCATTCCCAATAAACTAGCCTTTCAGATTCAAGACTTTTACAAGGAAGAAACTCTTGATGTGGTTGAAAATTATCCCTACCAGCTGGTCGAGGATATCAAAGGCTTGGGTTTTACCATCGCCGACCAATTAGCTGCCGAACTAGGCATCGAAAGTCAAGCTCCTGAACGCTTCCGTGCTGGTCTTGTCCACAGTCTCTTTCAAGGTTGTATGGATACGGGCGATACCTATATGGAAGCCCGTGATTTGCTGGAACAGACCCTAACTCTCCTCGAGTCTTCCCGTCCCGTGGAACTCGACCCCAGCCAAGTCGCCCAGGAACTCGCCCACCTCATTGAAGAAGACAAGGTTCAGCAGATTGATACCAAAATCTTTGATAATAGCCTCTTTTTCGCCGAAGAAGGCATCCGCAATAACTTGGTTCGTATCCTCGAAAAAGGAAAGCAAAAGAGTCATGATTTGGAAGCCATTCAAAAGCATATCGCTAGTGTTGAGGAAGAACTGGGTATCCAATACGATAGTATCCAAAAGCAAGCTATCTGTGACGCCATCCAGAACAAGGTCTTTATCCTGACAGGTGGACCTGGTACAGGTAAAACCACTGTTATCAATGGGATTATCGCTGTCTATGCCCTCTTAGAAGGACTCGATCTCAGGAAAAAAAGCAACTTACCTATTCTTCTCGCTGCACCAACTGGTCGAGCAGCTCGGCGCATGAATGAATTGACAGGTTTGCCTAGCGCGACTATACATCGCCATTTGGGGATGACAGGAGACGATGATACCAGCCATCTAGAAGATTATCTAGATGCCGACTTTATCATTGTAGATGAGTTTTCCATGGTGGATACTTGGCTAGCCAACCAACTCTTCTCCAACATTTCTTCTAACAGTAAAATTCTCATCGTGGGCGATAGCGACCAGCTACCTTCTGTTAGTCCTGGACAAGTCCTGGCTGATTTGCTCCAGATACCCCTGATTCCGCAGACTCGCTTGGAACGGATTTATCGTCAGAGCGAAGAATCAACTATCGTCACCTTGGCTAGTCAGATTCGACAAGGAATCCTGCCATCCGAC
Organism: Streptococcus pseudopneumoniae; assembly: GCF_001074565.1. Taxonomy (GTDB): domain Bacteria; phylum Bacillota; class Bacilli; order Lactobacillales; family Streptococcaceae; genus Streptococcus; species Streptococcus pseudopneumoniae_J. The sequence continues at coordinate 79,803 of NZ_JUQX01000018.1, forward strand.
TTTACCCAGAAAAAGGCAGACCGTTCCTACTTTGAAATCGCTAGTGGCCATATCCCAGCTACCATTGAGAAAATCCTCGGTGCTGCCCTCAGAAGTGGCATTCCGGCTCGCGATATTCAGGTGCTGGCGCCTATGTATCGAGGAACTGCTGGCATTGACGCCATCAACCAACTCATGCAAGACCTGCTCAATCCTCACCAAAAAGGACAAGTGAGCTTTGAAGCAACTCAGTGTCACTATCGAACAGGAGACAAGGTCATTCACCTAGTCAACGACGCTGAAGTTAATGTCTTTAACGGAGATCTAGGCTACATCACAGACCTGATTCCTGGAAAATACACCGAGTCCAAACAAGATGAGATTGTCATTGATTTTGATAGCAATGAGGTCATCTATCCTCGAAACGAATGGTACAAGATTCGACTAGCCTATGCTATGAGCATTCATAAGTCGCAGGGAAGTGAGTTTCCTGTTGTCATCCTGCCCATCACTAGTGCTAGCAAGCGCATGCTGGAACGCAATCTCATCTACACAGCCATTACACGTGCCAAGAGCAAGCTCATCCTTCTTGGCGAGTTACAGGCCTTTGACTATGCAGTCAAGCATATCGGGACTGCTCGCAAGACCTATCTGATTGAACGCTTCAGTGATTTAATTGAAAATAATATTGAAGAAAGTAAACAAGCCCTCTCTGAAACTGCCACAGCAAGTGACTCTGAACAATCCTACATCCTCACCGAGGAAAACTGGTCTAGTATTCCAGCCATGATTGGGATTACAGATGCAGACTTAAAAGAGATTTTTGGAAAATAGTACAGCAGAAAGCCCACCTAGTCAGGTGGGCTTTTTGTTTATTAATACTCAATGAAAATCAAAGAGCAAACTAGGAAGATAGCCGCAGGTTGCTCAAAGTACAGCTTTGAGGTTGTAGATAGAACTGACGAAGTCAGTAACATATATACGGTAAGGCGACGCTGACGTGGTTTGAAGAGATTTTCGAAGAGTATAAGATTATTTAACTGTTGCAGTGCTTGTGATCAATTCAACAGCTTTTTTAATAGTGATATCGTGTTTCAACATATCAGCTGAAAGCAAGTTTTGTACTTGTGCAACTTCCATATTGTAGTCTGCTGCCAATTGCTCGATTTCTTTTTGGATTTCTTCTTCTGAAGCGTCAAATCCTTCAGCTTTGGCAACTGCTTCGATAACAAGGTTAGTCTTTGTACGTGACTCAGCTTCTGCTTCGTATTGTTTGTGAAGGTCTTCTTGAGTAGTTCCAGTGATTTGGAAGTACATGTCAGGGTTGATACCTTGACGTTGCAAGTTTCCAAGGAATTCATTTACTGAACGGTGAACTTCTTCGTGGATCATTTCTTCTGGAAGTTCTACGATTTCAGCATTTTCTACAGCTTTATCGATTGCTGCACCTTCAACGGCATCTTTGTATGCTTCTTCTTTCGCAGCAGTCAATTCTTTGCGGTATTTTTCTTTCAATTCGTCAAGAGTTTCTACTTCTTCGTCGATATCTTTTGCAAGTTCATCGTCAAGAGCTGGAACTTCTTTAGCTTTTACTTCGTGAATAGTTGTTACGAATTTAGCTTCTTTACCTGCAAGGTCTTCTGCTTGGTAGTCTTCTGGGAATGTTACGATAACATCAACAGTTTCGCCAGCTGAGTGACCTACCAATTGGTCTTCAAAACCAGGTATGAATTGACCTGATCCAAGTCCAAGTGAGAAGTTTTCACCTTTTCCACCGTCGAACTCAACACCATCGATAGAACCAACGAAATCAATAACAACAGTGTCGCCATTTTCAGCAGCGCCTTCTTTGATAACCAATTCAGCCAAGTTATTGCGTTCGCGTTCGATACGTTCTTCAACGTCAGCGTCAGTTACTTCTTTTTCTACATCAACTGATACTTCAAGGTTTTTGTAGTCACCCAATTTTACTTCAGGTTTTGTCACGACTTCAGCTGTGATAACCCAGTCTTGACCTTTTTCCATTGAAGTCACATCGATTTTTGGTTGTGCAACAACTTCCAGACCAGCTTCTTTTACTGCAGCTTCATAAGCGTTTGGCAAAAGTGCGTTCATTGCATCTTGATAAAGAGCTTCTTCACCAAATTTTTGGTCGAAGATAGGGCGTGGAAGGTGACCTTTACGGAAACCAGGAACGTTAAGAGTTTTCTTTACTGAGTTAAATACACGGTCCAATTCTGGTTTGATTTGGTCTTGAGAGATAGTGAAAGTCAAGACACCACGGTTTGTTTCTTTGTTTTCAAATGATACAGACATTCTGTCATTTCTCCTTAAAATTTTTAATACAGTCCATTATACCATATAATAGCGACTTTTTTCAAGTAATGAATGCGCTTTTCAATAGTGCTAGAGGTACTTGCTCGCTTCCTTGATACTAAGTTCAGCCATTCTTTCCTTGTTTTTTTCGATGAAGCTTGTTACCCATTCCGGATTGGTTTTGGAGTAGTCTCTCAGGGCCCAACCGATGGCTTTGTTGATAAAAAATTCTGTCTGGTCCAGATTGTTTAGTAGGATCTTTTCCATCAGTTGGACATTCGTTTTCTCTTTTCTTAACAACTGGTGGTCAATAGCGACTCGTCTCAGCCAGATATTGTCTGAGAGGCTCCATTTTAAAAGCACTTCTTCAAGTTCCGGATGGTTAGCAACCAAACTCCCAACTACTCGGTCTAGGATATCTACTGTGTCCCACCAGGACTTGGTCACGACCAGACGCTCAAGCTTAGGCAAATCGTTCTCCGTCAAATAAGACTGCATAGCTTTCAAATAGTTGGCAGCCACATACTGGTATTCTCTAGCATCCTTTTCCCAGCAAGTGTCTACAAAATCCCAATCGATGAGCTTTGTTTTTTTCGCACTTGGAAAGTATTTTTTGTAGAGGGCATTTCTTTCAGGAGCTGCAATACCTAAAAAGGAAAATTGGTATCGCATATAGGCTTCCATTGGGCCTGCTTTCTCAGGGTCTTTTGCCGCTTCTAGCTCCTCAAGTATATCTGCAAAACTCATCTAAAAGTCCTCCTGCCCTACCAAGTGGTGTTGAAAGGCATAGACCGCAGCCTGGGTGCGATCGCTGACCTCAAGCTTGGCTAGAATGTTGGATACATGGGTCTTGACCGTCTTGAGTGAGATAAAGAGTTCATCTGCAATGCGCTGATTTTCGTAGCCCTTGGCGATGAGTTGAAGCACATCTCGTTCACGCGCAGTCAGATCCTCATGAAGTTCCATATGATTGCGGTGGTATTCGACCTTCTTGCTGACCTCTTGTTCAATAGCAAGCTCTCCAGCAGCAACCTTACGAACAGCGTGGAGCAGTTCGTCTGCACTAGAAGTCTTGAGCATATAACCTTTGGCACCCGCATTCAAGACAGGCATGATTTTTTCATTGTCTAGGTAAGAGGTCACAATCAAAATCTTGGCTTCAGGCCATTCTTTGAGGATGGCTAAGGTTGCATAAATCCCATTCATCTCAGGCATGACAATATCCATGACAATGACATCTGGACGCAGTTTCAAGGCCAAGTCAATACCTTGAGCCCCATTGGCAGCTTCGCCCACAACTTCTACATCGTCTTGGAGGTCAAAATAGCTTTTCAAGCCCAATCGAACCATTTCATGGTCATCTACCAGTAAAATTTTCATCTCTACTCCTTTATGATTCCTTATCTAGCAGGGGAATACGGATATCAACCGCCAGCCCTTGCTTAGGTGCTGTCAAGAGTTGAACCGTTCCTGCCATATCTTCGACCCGCTCCTTGATATTTCGCAGTCCATAACTCAAGTCATCTAAACTCCCTAACTGGAAACCAATCCCATTGTCCACCACCTTCAGCTGCAATTCAACATCAGTCTGATAGAGGTAGACATCTAAGCAAGATGCCTGGGCATGGCGGAGGGTATTGCTGATCAATTCCTGCAAAATACGGAAGATATGTTCTTCAATCTTCTTAGGCAATTTAGACACATTTTGCTTGAGGCTTACCTTGAGATCACTCTTGTCCTCAAGCTCTTTTAAGAGGATTTGAATCCCCTCAACCAAACTCTTCTCTTCCAACTCTACAGGACGCAAATGTAGGAGCAAGACCCGCAAATCTTTCTGGGCCGTTTCGAGAATGGCTGCGACACTTTGCAACTGGGTCTGCATCTTTTCTCTATCCAGCTTCAAAGCCTGCTGGCTGACACCTGATAAAATCATATGGGCTGCAAACAACTCCTGACTAACTGTATCGTGCAAGTCACGTGCAATCCGCTTCCGTTCTTTCTCGATGATTGCTTCTTCCCTGACCAGGCCTTGATTTTCAGCCTTTTGAACAGCTTCTGTCAAGAGATTGAGCTTGCCAGATAAGGACTTGAAACTGGCATCCAAGTCTGGATCTGCAAAAGAAACCACCTCTTTTCCTGCTAACAGTCGCTTGAGATTGACCTGCATTTTTCTGCGAGAAATTTCTTCCATCACCCTCCAAAAGAGGACAAAAAAGAAGGACATGGAAAGACTAAAGACAAAAATCAAGAAGATTAACTTTTCTGTTCTCTCAATATCTTGTAGCAAATAGGACCAATCAAGATTGAGAATATCAAGTAGACTATTGGTCAAAAAGAGGATAAAAAGGAGAGCAGTCAGCCCGATTAACAGATAAGATTGCTTTTTCATCCTCTGACCACCTCCACATCTCCAATCATACTGGTTAGGAAAATTTTGACGCTCTTGTTACTCTTGAGATAGTCTCTGGTCTCCTGATGATAGTGTTCATTTCGAAGGGATCTCTTAGGTTGATGAAGGAAGGTAAGATCTCCATAAAGACAGTTGACACTGAGGCTGATTTCCACATCTACAGGTACGATAATCCTAGTCGTTCCGACCATCTTTCTAAGGATAATGACATTATCATGATTGGTTAGGATAACTCTTTCTAAGTGAATGGTGTCCTTGCCCATGAGGCGAAAGAGGTTGATATCGTCAAACTGGCAGGTCTGGTGACTAGAGAAATGATGGAGATTGCCAAACCAAGGATTGCGTTCATTTTTTACTGTCATCACCTCTTCAAAGACCAAATCCGTCTCCTCTCTTTCTTGGTTCATCATTGGATAGAGAAGAAAGAGACTGTAGATCACCGCTACAAAGATAGCTAGAATCACAAAGGGATTGAGCATGACGATGAAAAAGAAAAGAATAGTCGCTACAAGGAGAAAGACGTTGTTGCCCTCTTTACCTGCATAATAGCGGAGCAAGAGCAAAAAGAGGAACAGAATCAGCAGAAAACGCGAAAAATGCTCTGATACCATCAAAATCAGAGCTCCCGTCAGCAGACAGGCTTCAATAAATAAAAAGATTTGAAATTTTTTCATAGCTGCATCCTCTCTTTCTATTTTATCACAATTTAAAAAAGTCACCTCGGTCTGAGGATGGAAAAAGCGGTTGACAAAGAGATACAAAAAAGGGCGGGATTCTTGTCCCGACCTCTTTACATCTGATCTTTTGCTTCTTTTAGTTTGCCATAAAGTATATAGTCTACTTTTTGCAGATCTGCTATGGTGGCACAATTAAGAGCACACATAATCAAACGCAGATCTTCTTTCCAGCTTTGGATGATGCTAATCACTTCTTCAACGGAGTAAGTTTCAATCAACTCTAGAACGGTACGTGACAGTCCTACAGCCTTGGCACCAAATACCAAGCACTTAATCATATCAAGCGGGTTCCGAACCCCTCCGCTGACCAAGAGTTCGACCTTGTCTTTCCAGTCTTGAGCATTGAGAAGGACTTGCATGGTAGACTGACCCCATTGATTAAGGTAATCACGCTGGCCACTACGGCGATTTTCGATATAAGCAAAGCTAGTACCACCACGACCTGACAGGTCAACGGTTCGAATTCCTAGTTCATAGGCTCTCTCGATGGTCTTTACATCCATCCCAAAGCCCACTTCCTTGAGAATAATAGGAACAGGGATACGCTTGCTATAGTCTGCCAGATGCGATTGCCAGCTTCTGAACTTTCGTTCTCCTTCGGGCATGAGTAATTCTTGCATGACATTGACATGCACTTGTAAGATGAGAGGATTCATCACTTCTACAGTCTGAAGTCCTAGGTCAACAGTTTTGTCCAAGCCAATATTGGTTCCAAGGAGGAGATTTGGATGGCTAGATTTGACAGAAAAAGAGTCATCTGTTGGATCTTTGAGGGCTGCGCTATAAGATCCCGTCACAAACAAAATCCCACATGCTTCTGCCACCTGAGCCAGTTTTTGATTGATTTCTCTCCCCTTATCGCTCCCACCTGTCATGGCATTGATATAAAAAGGAAAGTCCCATTTTCGACCAGCAAATTCTGTCGAAAGATCAATCTCATCTAGGTCATAGAGCGGTAGCGAAGAATGAATTAACTCCACCTCATCAAAGCTATTATAGGAGCTTTTCTGCTCAAGGGCATAGCGGATATGCTCGTCCTTACGATTTGTCATCATGTCCTATCCTTTCTTGGTATAAGAGCTCAATTCCCAGATCGGCCCAACGATTTTTTAGGGTTTCAGTTGATTGCTCATCAAAACTCAAGGCAATCCCACAGTCACCACCACCAGCGCCACTGCTCTTGGCAACGACTTGCAAATCTTGACTGGCTTCTTTCAACTGTCTCAGCGAAGGTGTGTATATATCTGGGCTCAAGCCTTCTAAGAGCTGGCTGGCTGTTTCCACCTGCTTGATGATTTTTTCTGCATTCCCCTGCTCCAAGGCTTCTACCAAAGCAGACACCATTGCTTTTGAGGATGTTAAAAAATTCTGGTCTATGTTTTGCTTGATTTGCTGAATCATGTCACTCGATACAGCCACTTCCTTGGTCCATCCCACTAGGAAATCACATTCTAGGGCTGGTTGCACTTGTGAGATCGAAAAGCCCCAATCACGCTCCAAAACTGTCGCCAAGTTTTCTTCTTCCAACCAAGCAGCCACCTTCTGGCGATCAAAAGACTGGTAGAGAATCAAATCCTCCGCCACAATACAGGCAAGGTCTCCCATGGAGCCGTTGTCCCCACGTTTAAGAAGTACAGCGCTAGCCAGCTTGAACAAGAGATTCTGATCAATTGAAAGATGATACAGAGCCAGCAGAGCCTTGACAACCAAGACAACGACACTACCACTAGAGCCTAGACCAAACTTTTTCCCTTCTCGTTCCATTTTTCCACTGATTTCTAGAGAAAAAGGCCTTAAATCCTGACCTCGATAGGTCAAAAAATCTTCCACTAGAGAAATCGTTTCTTGAATCAAGCTGTAGTCAGGATTTGGTGTCAAGTCCACTGCAAAATCAAACATATCTGAATAGATACGGTAGGTCTCAGAAAAGGCAATCTCTCCCCTCATATAGATAGGTATCGCCTTTATCAAGGCCAACTGTCCTAGTTCTAAAATGGCGTACTCACCAGCCCAATAGAGTTTTCCACAAGTCTTAACAGCAATCATCTTGGCTCAAATCCTTTGTTTTTGACACAATCAAGCGATAACGTTGACCAAATATTTCAGATAAATGCTCCAAGTCTTCCTCTTGACAGAGGACCTTGACATTAGGGCCAGCATCCATGGTAAAGTAACAGACTTCTCCTTGCTCACGAAGCTGGCGGACAAAGTCCATCGCTTCATAGCTTGCATCGGTCAGATAAGAAAAGGCTGGTGATGCTGTTTTGGTCGTAGCGTGCATAGCAAGGGCATTTTTCTCCGTTAATTCACCAACCTTGGCAAAGTCATTTTCCTTGAGATAGACCAGCATATCCTGATAATCCTTCTCAGATTGACGCACCCAGTCATCAAAAGTCGTCGAGGTTTCCACACAAAGTTTCATCCCATCACGGCTAGAAATTGGTTTTTTCTTATCCTCTAGCACCAACATGATCATAGCTAGTTTCAAGTCTGTCTCTACAGGGTAAATCTCCCCACTATCCTTATCCCAAGCACCTAGTGGTCCATAAAAACTACGAGAGGAAGAACCTGAAGCGAACTTAGCCTCCTGTGCCAACTGACTCCGATCCAAACCAAGCTGGAAATAGGCGTTGCAAGCCTTGACCAAGGCGGACAAACCACTAGAACTAGAGGACAAGCCCGCCGCAGTCGGCATGTTGTTTTGGGTATCGATACGGACAAAACCCTCACCTTCTGGACGGTAGCGGTCGATAATCTTGCTCATCTTGGCATGCTCCGCCTCATTTTGGAGCTGACCATTGATATAAAAGGCATCCGCCGTCGCATGGGCTGGTAGAGGCGACAAGGTCGTCTCTGTATACATATTTTCCAAAGTCAGAGAGATACTGCTAGTAGCAGGAACCATCTCTTTCTCTTTTTTCTTTCCCCAGTATTTGATAATGGCAATATTTGCATAGGAACGTACTGTTACAGGCTTTCGATCCATGTCTGAACAGCTCCTTTCTCTTCTAATCGTTTTGCTAGTTCTTCTGCTTGATCCAGATTGGTTGCCAAGGCTATGATACAGCCTCCTAGCCCACCACCGCTCATCTTGGCACCCAGAGCTCCGTAGCTCAGAGCCGTTTCAACGAGGGAATCCGCCTCAGGGCTACTGACACCAATTTCTTTTAGATGTAAATGTGCCTGACTGAATATTTGTCCCAGTTTTTTAGCATCTTTTTGTCTAATCGCATCTTCTGCCTGCTGGGTCAATTCTCCCAAGGCATGCAAAAACGGTAGGGCATCCTTCCCCTTGCTTTGAACCACTTGGATGGCTTCACGAGTGTGACCATACACGCCCGTATCTGCAATGACCAAATAAGCGGATAGGTCCATCTTAAGCTCTGTAAATCCAACGTTTTTAATAAAGCGAATAGGTTGGTCACTGAGACAGGTCTTGGCATCCAACCCGCTTGGATTCATATGGGCAATCATCTCAGCCCGATTGACCAAGATTTCTAGTACATCATGAGGCAGGTCGGCTTGATAGTAGTCAAAAACCGCACGAATAGCCGCTATACTGATAGCTGCTGACGAACCCATCCCTCGTTTTTCAGGGATAGCCGAGTCAATCACACAGCGAATGCAAGCATCCTTGATATTTAGATGTTCAAGCGAGGCATACACCGCCATAGATAAGGTATCCTCCTCATAAAGACGCCATGGACTTTCAGCAGGGACCACCTTGCAGGTCACCTCCACCTCTAAGAGAGGCAGAGAAATGGCAGGATAGCCGTAGACTACCGCATGCTCCCCTATTAAAATAATCTTACTATGTGCCTGACCGACACCAACTTTTTTTGTCATGTTTTCCTTTAACCAGACGGAAAGACCGTCTCACTTTTCATACAGTAGTATTTCTCCTATCTATTTTATTATATTTTCACAAAAAAAGCGATTGTTTCCTTTACAATCGCCTCTTTCATTATTGAACCCATTCGCCATTATAGTTGACGTAGTAGCCATCTACGGTAGTATTCACCGCCAAAGCACCTGAGCTATAAGCATAGTACCATTTACCATTGACCTGGAACCAGCCTGTCTTCATATCTCCATTACTTGCATGTAGATAATACCAAGTCGAACCTTCTTGATACCAACCAGTTGCCATTGCTCCTGATGAACGGAGATAGTACCATTTGTTCCCAAGGTTTTGCCAACCAGTTTTCATATCGCCATTTGGTTGGTCTAAATAATACCAAGTGGTACCTTCCTGATACCAGCCAGTCGCCATTGCTCCTGATGAACGGAGATAGTACCATTTATTACCAAGATGTTGCCAACCTGTTTGCATGATGCCAGTTGTTGGATCTAAGTAGTACCATGGAGCAGGTTTGCTTCTATCAATGCCAAAAGTAACATGGAAATCTTGAGTCCAACCCTTAGCAACTTCACCAATTGGTAGTGGATTGTAAGAATCATCGCCAGAAATTCCTAGCTTATTTAAATAATACCAATTGCCGTCTTCATAAGTCCAGCCAGTCTTTACAGCATAATTATTATCAAAATAATAAGTTCTCTTTTCAGCAGATGGAGTATATTGTTCACCGTATACTTTTCCTGTATTTTCAGACGTTTTTGCCTCTAGTACTTGTTTATCTGTTTGTTCTAGCAAAGCACCATCTTGTCCAAAATAGTACCACTTCTGTTGAAGGCCAATTTCTAAGACTGGACGATTATTAAATAAATTATCACGATAACCTGTTCCATGAATTTCTACGTATTGCCAACCGACAACCATCTCTCCTCTATCACCAAAATAGTAAGTTTTACCGTCTATTTTATGCCAATAGATTGCTTTATGATCATCTTTTACATAATATTTTCTATTATCCTTATCAACAAATTGGCCACCTGTGGTATCCGCAAATACAGTATTTGTAGCTAGCAAACCAAAGAAAAATGTTGCTAGTGCGACTTGCATCATTTTTTTCAAAAGCTTCATTTGTATCTCCTCCAAGATTAAATCCACTCACCAGATGAAGCAAAGTTATAAACTTTACCATCGATAGTTTGGCTACCTGTAACCATTGCTCCATTTGAATTGAGATAATACCAGTTTCCATTTACTTTGGTCCAACCTGTCTTCATATCTCCATTACTTGCATTTAGGTAGTACCAAGTTGAACCGTCTTTCACCCAACCAGTTGCCATAGCTCCTGATGAACGGAGATAGTACCACTTGTTACCAAGATATTGCCAGCCTGTTTTCATATCGCCATTTTCAGCATCTAAATAGTACCAAGTTGAGCCTTCCTGATACCAGCCAGTTGTCATAGCTCCTGATGAACGGAGGTAGTACCACTTATTGCCAATTTGATTCCAACCAGTTTGCATGATACCAGTTGTTGGATCTAGATAGTACCAAGCTGAACCATCATTTATCCAACCTGAACGTCTTTCACCACCAATATAGTTTTCTCCATTAATTTCCGTTTTAGCTAGATAATACCAATTAGACTGATCATAAAGCCAACCTGTCTCTAAAGAATGATTTTGATTAAAGTAATAGTTCGTGTAAAAACTCTTCTCTTCTTTATCTTCCGGATTTGTACGTTTTTCCCCATACTTTCTTCCAACACTGTCTTTAGTTTTAACCTCTAATGCTTTCCAACCAACAAACTCTTGTAGCACTCCATTTTTATCGAAATAGTACCACTCTGACTTTGGAAAACCTTCTAATCTGATACCATTTGGGTACGGACCAATTGTACTACCTTTAGATGGAAACGGAATATATTGCCAGCCGACCACCATCTCTCCAGATAAAGGATCAAAATAATAGTACTTCCCATCAATCACCCGCCAGTAGGTTTCTTTTAGTTCCCCCTTCTTGTAGTAGGTTCTACCATTTTCTTGGACAAATTGCCAGCCTTCTGAATAAGCATCATCCGCCAATACTGTGCTTGTCGCCAGCAAAGCAAAGAAAAAGACGGCTAGTCCAACTTGCATCATTATCTTAAATTTTTTCATTAGATCTTTCCTCCATAACTGATTGTAGCAAAGACCCGACTGTATGTCAATATATAGAAACTTCTCAAAAAAAGCGGTTACATAACTGCAACTGCTTTTCTATTCTTGCATGGTATAACCAACACCACGCACGGTTTTAATGTAGCTTTTTTGACCTTTTACATCAAGCTTGCTACGTAGATAACGGATATAAACATCCACGATATTGGTTTCTGTCGCACTTTCGTACTTCCAAACACTTTCCAATAACTGCTCACGAGTCAAGACCTTCTTGCTTCCCATGAGAGTGGCCAAAAGGTCATACTCACGGCGCGTCAGAGCAATCATCTCCTCGCCACGATAAACGGTATGATGTTCTACATCCATACGCAAATTGCGGTAAGACGTTGGGACCTTCATCTGACTACAATGTTGGTCAATAAAGTCCCGACCTCGGAAAATCGCTGAAATACGAGCCACCAGCTGATCAATAATCACTGGCTTATAGATGTAAGAAACGGCGAAGCGCTGGATTGTCTCAATCTGGTCTTGCAATTCTTCGCGATGGTCCAAGACCATGATCACTGAGGCCGGTTTTGTCCGACTCAGCCTCTCTGCAAAATCCTGGGCCGTCATATCCCCCAGACGAGCATTCAGTAAAATCAAGTCATAATCTGTCTGGAGAGCCATGGAGAGGGCTTTTTGCCCCTCCTCTACCAGATCAACACGGTATTGCTCTTTTTGGAGTTCCAGACTGAGAAAATGAGCTAGATTTCGTTCTTTCTCAAGTAATAAAATCCGTTTCCCCATGGCAGACCTACTTATTTTTCGTCATACCAAGAGTAGTGGAAGGTTCCTTCTTTGTCTTTACGTTGGTAAGTGTGAGCACCAAAGTAGTCACGTTGTGCTTGGATCAAGTTAGCAGGAAGGTCTGCTGAACGATAGCTATCAAAGTAAGTAATGGCTGCTGAGAAAGTTGGTACTGGTACACCAGCTTGAACAGCAAGAGCTACGATATCACGAACTGCTTGTTGGTACTTAGCAGTAACATCCAAGAAGTACTCATCCAAGAGAAGGTTTGCAAGGTCTGCATCACGGTTGTAAGCATCTGTGATCTTTTGCAAGAAACGTGAACGGATGATACAGCCATCACGCCAGATAGAGGCGATGTCCGCAAATGGCAAGTTCCAGTTGTTTTCTTTAGAAGCTACACGCAATTGGGCAAAACCTTGTGCGTAAGAAATGATTTTTGAGAAGTAAAGAGCTTGACGGATCTTTTCGATCAACTCAGCCTTGTCTCCTTCAAATTTGAAGGCAGCTGGTTTTGGTAGCACCTTGCTAGCATGTACACGCTCTTCTTTGTATGTAGAGATGTAGCGGGCAAATACTGACTCAGTGATAAGTGACAATGGCACACCAAGGTCAAGTGATGATTGGCTCGTCCATTTACCAGTTCCCTTATTACCTGCGGCATCAAGGATGTAGTCTACGATTGGGCCATCTTGACCTTCATCGTCTTTGCGTCCAAGAATATCAGCTGTGATTTGGATCAAATAGCTGTCCAATTCACCCTTGTTCCACTCAGTAAAGATTTCAGCCATATCTTCTGCAGAAAGACCAAGCAAGTGTTGCATGAGGTCATAGCTTTCTGCGATCAATTGCATGTCACCATACTCGATACCGTTGTGGACCATTTTCACATAGTGACCAGCTCCATCAGGACCGATGTAAGTCACACATGGTTTGCCATCTTCTGGTGCTTTAGCTGAGATTTCTTCAAGAACATCAGCAACCAATTCGTAGGCTTCTTTTTGTCCACCAGGCATGATAGAAGGACCTTCAAGGGCACCTTTTTCACCACCAGAAACTCCAGTACCAATAAAGTTGATACCTGAGTTTGCCAGTTCTTCATTACGACGGATGGTATCTTTGTAGAAAGTGTTTCCTCCGTCGATTAAGATATCACCCTTGTCAAGGTGTGGAAGAAGGGCCTGGATAGTTGCGTCTGTACCAGGTCCTGCTTGAACCATGAGCATGATACGACGAGGTTTTTCGATTGAGTTTACAAAGCTTTCCACGTCATAGCTTGGCACAAAGTTCTTTTCAGGATGGCAGGCAATTACGTCTTCTGTTTTTTCTTTACTACGGTTGTAAATGGCAACTGTATAGCCACGAGATTCGATATTTAGGGCAAGGTTACGACCCATTACGGCCATACCTACGACACCAAAGTTAGCTTTTGTCATGTGACACTCCTCTTGTTTAATATGTTTTATTTTATCATTTTTACCTATGAAAGGAAAGAATTTTGTAACGGTCTCCTAGTAGTCCAAGTCATCAGCATGACCAGAACCATTCCCTACAAAGTAACCCGTCTTACAGTTGAGAGTGAAGAGATAGGTTCCATCTGGTTTGTAAAGGTTGTAATAACCATTTCCGTTTACAATATTGACCCGTTCTAGGATATATTGGTTGCCAGTGATATAACCGCGAGCACGTGATGTCGCTAGGATTTGTTCCAAAACACCATCTGCAAAAGTCCAAGCAGGGTTGTTGCTATCGTCTACAGCTGTTTGGTTGTACGGTACACGACTAGCACTTCTTTGAAGGTTAACACCATCAGTCGACAAACCACCATTGGTATCTCTAGCTGGTGCTGTGGTACTTGTTGAAGGTGTCGTGCTGCTCGCATTGCTTTCTGTAGCTGAACTTGAACTTGCTTGACTAGAGCTTGAACTTGAACTAGAAGCACTTGTTTGTTGGCTCTTACCAAGGCTAATAGCTTTATCCAAGAGCTTGTCTAATTCTGTGTTACCTGTTTTGATTTCTGTAAACTTAGCGTCTGCTTTAGCTTTCGCATTGGTATCCAAGACACCGTCAGTGATTGCCGGACTTTCAAAGAGGGCATTGACATCTTGGATGGCCTTGATTTGACTTGCTAAACTATCGTATTTTGACTTAGCTAATGTATGATTACGACTACCTTCTAACTTATCTAGCAAGGTTTTCAGTTGACTCAACTTATCAAACTGGCTATTTTTCAAAGCTGTCTTATTTTCATCTGTATAAAAGGCATCATAGAGCGTATTAAACTCTTGCAAGTCGGTTTGCGATTCCTGATTGCTTGAAGATGATTGAGAAGCCTGAATTTCTTGGTTTGAGCGAGATACTTGTCGGTAGACATAATACGTTCCAGCAAGAACAAGAATTGCAGCCACCACTGAGGCAATGATGATCATTCCCTTTTTCTTAGAGTCTTTCTCAGATCCCGCCTGAGCCGAGCGTGATAGAGGAACAATCACTTCTTCCTCTTCTAGACTTTCTATCTCTTCATCTGTTTCTGTGTTGGCTAATACAAGTGGTTCCAGTTCTTGATTTTCCTCACCTAGAGGAGACAGCACAACACTAGCAGCCTCCGTTTCCTCTGTATGGCCAGAAACTTCCTCCGTAACAAGATGTGTTTCTTCGACTTCTTCAGAAGTCTCGCTAGATTCTCGCACTTCTTGAATCATATCTTCTAGACTTTGAGTGGAAGCTAGTTCTTCTTTTTTAAACTGACGAGTTTCAAACTTGTCAGCTTCAATCTCTTCACGGTGTTGTTTGATGTATTTGTCCAAGATATTGTCCTCAGGCAATACTCCTGCCTCCACCTCTTCATTCTTACGAATCACTTGACCAACAGTCAAATCTTTTGCTTCATCAAAGTCAAATTTGGGTTCTTGATGTCCTTTTTTATGACGATCACGTCTTTTCTTACTCATGAGTTCACCTTTCTATTTTAACTCCTGACGTTTGACACGCTGACCAAAGTATTGATACAAATCCACTTTTAAGGTCCCGTTATACAGTTTTCGTTTTTTATCTGCTGGACTTCCGTACTTGCTTTCAAAAGCTTCATCACTGGTCAGGATAAATTTACTCCAGGTTTTCAGTGGCGCAAATACCTGTCCCATCTCAGCATAGAGCTTGGTAACTCCTGCATCATCAGACAAGCGCTCTCCATATGGTGGATTGGAGATGATGACACCATTTACCTTGTCTGTGCGCAAGTCTTGTACCCGCATTTGCTTAAAGGTAATATCGCCCGCCACACCTGCTGCTTGGGCATTTGCCTTGGCAATTTCCACCATACGAGCGTCTATATCACAGCCCATAATATCCAGTTCAAGTTCACGATTGATTTTCTTAGTAGCCTCTGTGCGAACTTCTTGGATTAACCGATCGCTGACCCAGTTCCATTCTTCAAAAGCAAAGGAACGGCGAAGACCTGGAGCCATCTTTCTGGCAATCATAGCCGCCTCGATACAGAAAGTTCCTGACCCGCAGGTCGGATCAATCAAAGGCTTGTCTGGATACCAGTTAGAGAGTTGTAAAATGGCCGCTGCCATATTTTCTTTGATAGGCGCTCCACCCTTTTCCGTACGATAACCACGTTTAAAAAGGCTAGAACCTGTCGTGTCAATCATGACAGTTGCCATATCTTTCAGGATAGATACCTCAATCTTAAACTCGGGACCAGTTTCCATCAAGGGAACACCTTCTGGGCGGGCATAATGTTTTTGCAGTTTCTTGACAACAGCCTTCTTAGAAATAGCCTGCACACTGGGCTCATTGTGGAGTTTAGACTTAACACATTTGGCCTTTGAGATAGGGAAACGTGCTCCTAGCGGGAGATAGTTTTCCCAATCTAGAGCAAAAACTCCTTGAAAGAGCTCTTCAAAGGTCTTTGCAGGGAAGCTTCCAACTACAATCTTGATGCGGTTAGCTGCTCGAAGCCAAAGATTGGTCTCAATGATTGCCTTTACATCACCGTGGAAATGAACACGGCCATTTTCAACCTGGCAATCATAGCCTAGTTCTCGCACCTCACGTCCAACGACAGCTTCAAGACCCGCTGCAGCAGTTGCGATTAAATTAAATTCTTTTTTCATTTTACAGTCTTGTAAGACCTTTCTTTTGTTCACTTTAAAAAATGAGGTTGAGAAAGATTTCTCAGCCCCAACCTATATGCAATTTTCTATAAGCCATGTTTTGTTCCAGAAGTGACTAGGACCACTTCCTTCGATAATCATCTGTCTACCACTAACAGCATCTAGCTGCTAGCAGTCAGAGTACTACGTTCGTTTCCGTGCACTCCATGCCCCGACCAAAATTTGGGTTGCTAGCTTGAGGGGTTTACCGCGTTCCACTCTCTCCGTTTCCAGAGAGACTCCGTCACTGTGGCACTTTCAAGCCTAATCTGACTTATCCGAAGACTTAGCCATTTCGACTGCCGTAACGATCTCTCGTCCCTAGGCTTATGGTTTCGCCTAGCACAAACACTACAGGCATCACAGCCTGTGCTAGCATGGACTTTCCTCATGAAAAGAGAATCTCTTCACGCGATTATCCAAAAATTGCATTTATGCACTTGATAGACACTCAATTATACATCTTCATTGTCTAAAATTTGTTTACCAAACACTTCTTTTTCAAGTCGATTCAATCGTTTCAAGATATCAAAGTTTGTCATCGAGGTAGAAGCGGTAACTTCGATAGAATCTGGCTGAGTTGGAACTGACTGTGGTTTACGAGACAATTCGTCCTTCAAATCCGCTATCTCTTGACGAAGAGATTTGACCAAAGCCGCATAAGTCTCATAATCCTTAATCACATCATCAAGGAATTCATCCACTTCTGCTTTGCTATATCCGCGAACTTCACGTCCGAAGTCTTGTTCAAAAATATCTTTCGCTGAAAATATAATACTTGCCATGTCTCTCTCCATTCTGGGTTACTAGTATTATTATATAAAAAAAGACAAGTAAAAATCAAGGTCAAAGCCTTACTTTTCGGAAAAATTTTCTACTATTTCATTCAAGTCCTCAAATGTTAATCGTCTTGTAACATAGTCCGCTTGATTTTTCATCATTTGGTAAAAATATCGTAACTTGGTTTCCTTTTCTTCATCGTAAAAAAGATAACAAGTATCTGTATTTTCCAGCAGAAATTTCTGATAATCACGCAGTTGCCCCTTGTGCTCATATTGTGGATAGGCATATTTGACAAAGTCAACCTGCTTGAACTCACTCAATTTCGCTTGATTTGCTTCATTCCAATTACTGCCATGGGTTTCAAAATCAAAAATGGTCGCCAATTGAAATCCATAGTCTTCTTTCATTTCTTTAGCTACTTGAAGCGCCCAGTACTCAAAGCCCAAGGTCCCTGTAAAGACAAGCCAGGTCACCCCTTCCTCTGCTAGACCTTCCAAGTCTCTACCAATGGCTTTTTTGATCATGTCAACGCGAATATCCTTGTCATTAAAGAGACCAAGGTCGAAGGCAGAATAGCCTAAAATCAAGGCTGTATGCATTTTTTCATCCTTTCTGTATACTTTTATGGTATAATAGAGTGATGTTATTGTACCAATAAGGAGAATTATGGTCAACTATCCACATAAAATTTCATCACAAAAAAGACAACCATCCCTTTCAAAAACTAAAAATTTCGCAAATCGGGGGATGTCCTTTGAAAAGATGATCAATGCTACGAACGACTACTACTTGTCGCATGGGCTGGCTGTTATCCACAAGAAACCGACTCCCATCCAAATCGTACGTGTCGATTATCCCCAAAGAAGTCGAGCCAAGATTGTTGAAGCATACTTCAGACAGGCCTCAACAACAGACTATTCGGGGGTTTATGATGGATACTACATCGACTTTGAAGCAAAGGAAACTAGGCAGAAACATGCGATCCCGATGAAGAATTTTCATCTCCATCAGATCCAACACATGGAACAAGTCCTTGCCCAACAAGGGATCTGCTTTGTACTCCTTCACTTTTCTTCTCAGCAAGAAACCTACTTATTGCCGGCCATTGACTTGATTCGTTTCTATCATCAAGATATGGGACAAAAGTCAATGCCACTTGGATATATTCAAGAAAATGGATATAGGATTGAGCCTGGTGCCTTTCCTCAGATTCCCTATCTCGATATTATCAAAGAACATTTACTGGGTGGTAAAACAAGATGAACAAACAAATTTTCCTGCGAATAGCTAAGTATGTCAGTATCTGTCTCTTAACTGTATTTATCGCAGCAGTTGTGCTAGGCGGGGGACTCTTCCTCTACTATGTCAGCAAGGCTCCGGCCCTATCTGAAAGTAAACTAGTCGCTACAACGTCTAGCAAGATCTATGACAAAAACGATGAACTCATTGCCGATCTTGGATCAGAACGTCGGGTAAATGCGCAAGCAAATGAAATCCCTACAGAGTTGGTTAATGCCATCGTCTCAATTGAAGACCATCGTTTCTTTAATCACCGTGGGGTTGATACTATTCGTATCCTCGGTGCCACTCTACGAAATCTTCGTGGTGGTGGAGGCCTTCAGGGAGCTTCAACCTTAACGCAGCAGCTGATTAAATTAACTTATTTCTCTACATCAACGTCGGACCAGACTCTTTCACGTAAGGCTCAAGAAGCTTGGCTTGCCGTTCAACTAGAACAGAAAGCAACCAAGCAAGAAATCCTGACCTACTACATCAACAAGGTCTACATGTCAAACGGTAACTACGGTATGCAAACTGCTGCCCAAAATTACTATGGCAAGGACCTCAAAGATTTGAGTATCCCGCAGTTGGCTCTCCTTGCCGGAATGCCTCAGGCGCCAAATCAGTATGATCCATACTCACATCCAGAAGCTGCTCAAGAACGACGCAATCTCGTCCTCTCTGAGATGAAGGGACAAGGTTACATTTCAGCTGAGCAATATGAAAAAGCAATCAATACTCCAATTACGGACGGACTTCAAAGTCTAAAATCGGCTAATAGTTATCCTCCACACATGGACAACTATCTCAAAGAGGTAATCGATCAAGTCGAACAAGAAACAGGCTACAATCTCTTAACGACTGGTATGGATGTCTACACCAACGTTGATCCTAAAGTTCAACAACATCTCTGGGATATCTACAATACTGACGAGTATGTCAACTATCCAGATGATGAAATGCAAGTGGCATCAACAATCGTTGATGTGACAAACGGGAAAGTCATTGCCCAATTAGGTTCTCGTCACCAATCAAGCAATGTTTCTTTTGGAATCAATCAAGCTGTTGAAACCAACCGAGACTGGGGATCAACGATGAAGCCAATCACAGATTATGCACCTGCTTTGGAGTACGATATCTATGATTCAACTGCTTCAATTGTTCACGATGTTCCTTACAATTATCCTGGAACAGACACTCCTGTCTACAACTGGGATAGAAGTTACTTTGGAAATATTACCATCCAATATGCGCTCCAACAATCACGAAACGTTACAGCCGTAGAAACCTTGAATAAAGTTGGTTTAGACAGAGCCAAAACCTTCCTAAATGGACTTGGTATTGACTATTCAGATATGCACTATGCAAATGCCATTTCAAGTAATACAACTGAATCTAACAAAAAGTATGGAGCAAGTAGCGAAAAGATGGCTGCTGCTTACGCAGCTTTTGCTAACGGTGGTATCTACCGCAAGCCGATGTATATCAACAAAATTGTCTTCAGTGATGGCAGTTCAAAAGAATTCTCTGATCCTGGTACTCGTGCCATGAAAGAGACAACAGCCTATATGATGACGGATATGATGAAAACTGTCCTGGCATATGGAACTGGTCGAGGAGCCTACCTCCCATGGTTGCCACAAGCTGGTAAAACTGGTACATCAAACTACACGGATGATGAGATTGAAAACTACATTAAGAACACTGGTTATGTTGCTCCTGACGAAATGTTCGTTGGCTATACTCGTAAATATTCAATGGCCGTTTGGACTGGTTACTCGAACCGCCTGACTCCTATTGTTGGTGATGGCTTCTATGTTGCTGCTAAGGTTTACCGTTCGATGATGACTTATCTATCTGAAGATGATCATCCTGGTGACTGGACTATGCCAGAAGGACTCTACAGAGGTGGAGAATTCGTCTTTAAAAAAGGCGCACGTCCTGCGTGGACTGCTCCTGCTCCTCAGCAAAGTCCAACACCTGAAAGCTCTAGCTCAACTTCAGAGAGTTCTAGTACACAAGCAAGTACAACAACTCCAAATTCAGGTACAAGCGAGAACAATACGCAACAACCAAATACCACTCCTGGTCAACAAAACCAAAACCAGAACTCGCAACCAGCACAACCTTAAAATATGATCCACCCAAAATTGGGTGGATTTTTTCATACCATACAAACTTTCTTTTTTATTAAATTCAAAAAACCTGAGAAGAAATCTTCTCAGGTTTTTCTATTCTATGAACCTCACTATTATTGATTTAGAAAATATACTCTTAGTCAATCTTAGAAGGTTTTATAGTCCTAATCTTTCTTCATCTTTGCTACAAAGAGAGCAGATAGGGCTAGGCTAACTCCTGCTAGGAAGAGAGCTGTGTCAGATTGACTCTCACCAGTTGCTGGCAAGCTTTGTTCAGCTTTTTCTCGGTTCGTCACTTCTTGTTTTAGATCCGGTGCCGGTGTCTTACCTTCATCTGAAGCAAGTGAGCTAAGTTTAAACTCAGGTTTCTCTACTGTTGGAGCAGCTTGGTCGCCTACTGTCGATAATGGACCTGTGTATTCTGGAAGCTCATGTACCAGTGCCATAACAGCATTGACACCGCCCTTGAACTCAGGTTTCTCTATTGTCGGAGCAGCTTGGTCACCTACTGTCGCTACTGGGCCTGTGTACTCTGGAAGTTCATGTACTAGGGCTTCAACTGCATTGACACCGCCCTTGAACTCAGGTTTCTCTACTGTTGGAGCAGCTTGGTCACCTACTGTCGCTACTGGACCTGTATACTCTGGAAGTTCATGTACTAGGGCTTCAACTGAATTGACACCGCCTGTGAATTCAGGAACCTCAAGAACAGGTGCTGGCTCTTCGCCCTTACTTGATTGAACCGGTTCTTCTGTTAATTCTTGATGGAAGCTTGCCAATTCATAAAACTCAGCCTTGCCGCCTTCCCAGACTAATTTGACGTCTAGAAGAGAGCCGCCATTTCGGATAGCGAAGGTTTGGAGACTAGATGTAATGGCACCGAGGTCTGTCCAACTGTCTTGACCATCCTTGAGTGTTCTAGCAAGAATACGTGCTTTCGCTCCTTCAGGAAGACTAGAAACGAGACGAAGGTGGTTAGCATTGGTCGGCTCAGACAAGTGATAAACCAACTCGCCCTTGTCTTTTTCAGACTTATAGCTGGTCAAGACTTTTCCGTCTACAAGATTATTATAAAGGTTGCCTTGGCTTTCTCCACCACTTCCTTCTACTGTTGGATCATTGATTGGTTTGACAAATTCACCATCGTTGATGACCAATTCTGTAAATCCTACAAAACGGGCATCATAATCCGCTGTATAGAGGACACGGAGATAGTTGGCTTTGACTGGAGTCGTCAATTCACCCTCGATGTAGCGATTTCCTGGCATCTTAGAATCATGTGTCCAACCATCTGTCAGAGAATCATCGTGTTGGCTATTGGCCACACCATCTCCCACTGTCACGACATCTGTCCAAGTTTTACCGTCTTGACTGACTTGGATCTTACCATCACGAAGGTAGTTTTGAGTTCCGTCTTGGATGTAGGCTCTAATCTTCTTGATAGTGCGTTCGCTACCAAGTTTCAAGGTCACATGACCATCTTTACGGGCATAGTCTGAAAACTCAACGAAGTTGTTATAAACACCGTCAAATAGTTGATCTAGGTTGTTCAATTTACGAACATCATTGCTTCCGTATGTTGGATGAATGCCCATAGTTGTAGATTCTAGTTTGGTTGGTTGCACTTCTTTGGTTGTCACAAGGAGAGAAGTGGCTGTCACAGCTTGTTCCTGATCTGTTTTATTGACCAGACGAACATAACGTACTAAGTGGGTTGCCACAGATCTGTCTGTCAACTGGCTGGCTGATGTCCATTCTTGCGCATTTGCAGAGTACTCTAGGCTAAGAGCTGGATTGGCCTGACCTTTGAGTTGGATGCTCTTGATCTGATGGATACGGTCAAGCTTCATTCCTAGATAGCTATGAGCAGGGAGTTTGGTTCCAGCTGGAATTTGAAGCTCGTAACTGCCCAAGCTATCCACTACCGGCGTTTCCTTCAAGGAGTCCACGTTGGTGTCTGTTAACTCACTATTTCCAGAGCGTGTCTCAACAGAGAAGTCCTGAATACGCCACCAGAGGTCGAGAGCCTTGGTATTGCGGACTCGGATGTAACGAGCATTGATCGCTCTGGTCACTTCCTTGGTTTGTTCTCCTGATAGGCGATCCAACTCTTGCCATGCAGTTCCATCTGTAGAGTACTCAAGTGCACCTGCGGCAAGCTTATCACCCGTTCCTTGGCGAAGTCGTACTTTAGTGACTGACTTGACTTCACCGAGGTCAAGTTGTGCCCAGGCATCTACTGGTGTCGTATTGCTACCGTCAGCATTTGCCATCATGGCTTCTGTATTGTCCTTGCCATCAGTTATTTGACGGGCTGAGGTATTTAGTTTGTAAACTAAGTTTGAACTTAGACTAACTGTCGTTGCTTGTTGGCTACGAGCTTTTTCAACTGGACGGTTAACTGCAATTTCCTGAACTGCAAACCAGGTATTTTCACGATCTGCTGTCGCAATCATACGAACTGCTTTGGCCTTGATAGTGAGATTTTCAAACTTAAGAAGGGATTCATTTCCAACATAGCTTGGCTCTTTCAAAGTTACCCAGTTGTCATTTTCATCTTGATACTGCACTTCTGCCTTACTAAAGGTATCACGTGGATTTGCCTGCGTTCCCATAGCAAAGGTCAAGGTTTGGATATCTACCGGTTTGTTGAATTTCATACCGATATAATCACCTGTCTTGATGCTGTTTGGTGATTTAATAATCGCGTGGGTTGCCAAGTCGCCATCTGTTACTTCTGCCAAACCACCTTCTACACCTGTTCGATTGGTGATAAAGGTGCTGATGATTTGGTCTGGATGCAAGACTTTTTGAACTTCAGATGCTAGAACTTCCTTCAAGGATAGGATAAATGGACGAATATGTTGAACACCCAATTCAGCTTTTTCCATATGGTCTACATAATGGAAGGTGTGAGTTTGAGACTGTTCGTACAATTTCAAACCTTTATAGTAGCTATCCCAAAGTTTGGCTGCATCGTTTGTAGCCATAGCTTCTGTTCCTGTAAGGAAGGCATCTAGGGCATTCATTTGATCAATTGCATTATCCAACCAATAGTGGATTTGCGCAACCATCTTTTTATCGCCTGATGCTTTATAGAGTTCAGCTGCTTCTTTAATCTTGGCAAATTCTGCACGCAAGGCTGCACGTTCGGCAGTCACATCCTGACCTGCTTTGAGCTTGGTCATGAAGTCTGTCAATTTTG
Organism: Streptococcus pseudopneumoniae; assembly: GCF_001074565.1. GTDB lineage: Bacteria > Bacillota > Bacilli > Lactobacillales > Streptococcaceae > Streptococcus > Streptococcus pseudopneumoniae_J. The sequence continues at coordinate 103,613 of NZ_JUQX01000018.1, forward strand.
GAGCCAAGTCTACAGATTCTTCTAGTTTGACGACACGAGTATCCATGTTTTGGTTGATCATGTGCTTACCAAGTTCGCGGAAGGCTGCTGATACCTTGCTATCTTCAAAATGACCATTTTCTACAAAGTTGAAGGCAATATCATTGATTTTCTTAGCTTCTTCTTCTGATTTCCACTGTTTCCATGAGTATTGAGCTCCTGAAAAGAGGGCTATCTTAGATGGTTCAGACTGTTGCATTGGGTTCAACATAATACCTGATAGCAAGCTTGGATCCACATTTGGATGAAGGAATTTCTCACCACCACCTAGAATCAAGTGTTGTTTAGAGTTGTCTGTTACCGGCCAGTTAATCCAAAGTGAAACGGGGCGATAGGTCTTGCCACCTGCGGATAGATTGTTCTTGAGAGTTGAAAGGAAGCTTTCAGAGACTTCACCCCAAATCTTACCACCCGTCAAGGTCATGGATGTTGAACTTGGGAGATTTTCATTGAGGGATTTCAACTCATCTTCACGTCCATTACCCCAATACTGGCCAGGAACAAAGATCATTTCTTTACGAAGACCGCTGTAAGTTCCCTGCATTTCAGTCAACCAATCCGTCATGTCTTTCATCAAGCGGTTGTAGCTATTGTAGCCTCCGACTGGGCTCGGTGCATCATCTGCTAGAATACCAAACTCACGGACACCCACTTTCATCAACTGGGTAAATTTAGCCTTGATGGTTGCCAAATCTTCTTGGTAGTGCGCTTCATTGCCAAAGCGGATGCGGTTGTTCATGAATGGGTGGATGGTCCAGACATAGCGAGTTTTACTTTGATTTCCGACACGAGCAAGTTCACGAATTTCAGCTAGTTTTTCTTCTGGATAGAGTTCTCGCCATTTCTTGTTGTGGTATGGATCATCTTTTGGTGCAAAGAAGTATTGGTTCAATTTCAAATCGCCACCAAAACGCATGAGTTCTGCACGATCTGCGTTAGACCATGGGTTTCCATAGTAACCTTCGATGAAACCACGGTTCTTGAGCTCTGCGTAATCTTCTACTGTCACATTGCGAAGGACTGGCACTTGACTTTCCTTGAGCATATGTTTCAAGGTTGTCAAACCATAGAAGACCGCATCTGTATCTTTCCCGACGATAGAAATCGAGTTATCCTTGATGCTCAAAACATAGGCATCAATCTTGTCAAAGAGACCTGCTGAAACGTTTGACAAGTTTTGTTCTGCTTGTGAACCTTGTCCATGCACTCCAAGATAGATATTGGTTGCACCAGCGATTGCCGCCTTACCAGTTGTATAAGATACTTGATTGTCCTGCAAGACACTCTTCAAGCGATTACGGGTATAGATATCGAGTTGATCGCCCATAACCAGATTGACTTGCTTACGAAGGGCTGTAACTCCTTCTCCATAAGTCACTTTTTGTGGAGTTGGGAAGACCTTGTACTCTTTCTTAAGATAGTCATTGCTCTTGCTAGCAGCTGCAATGCTGTCTTCACTAGCTGGTTTACTTGCAGTGAATTGATCCGCCAATTCAACTGTTCCATCACCGGTTTGGTCTACTTTTGGTTTTTCTGGAGTAGATGGTGGTTGAGGCTGACTTGGTTCAGGTGTTTCTTGTCCTTCTTTGGCAGGTTTCAATAGATGAACTTCAGCCGCACTTGCAAAACCACCAACGCCTTCCAATACTTTCAACTCAATCTTGTTGGTATCTACCGCGGCAAAGTTAACTGTTTTTTCTTGGGCGTTGTTGTCCCAGCTTCCTTCTGAAACCTTGACCATTTGGCCATCTTTTTGTGCGTAGATTTCGTAGCGAGTAACAACACCATTTCCACCACCTGGACGAGGGAGATACGTCAAGCCATTGACTTTTTCTGCTTCTTTCAAGGTCATAGTAAGAGTGTATGGCGCAGTGTCACCAGTCCATTTAGTATGCCAGAAAGTATTTGGATCATTGTCAAAGGCCTTTTCAACAGCGCCTTCAGTCGCGTTTCCTGGAAGTTGCTGACTGCTTGCGGTTGCAGTAATCTTATCATTTGAAATCAAACGAGGATTTACAAATGGTTTATCTGACAACTCTGCACTATGCAAGATTCCTTTGAAACCACCGATGCTTTCAAGTGGTAGAACCAAGCTATTGTAGGCAAAGCGAGGATATTCTGGATTTGCGATACGCTCAATCTTCTCACCATCCACATAAACTTCAGTTGATTGTGGTTTGGTCACGATGGAGATTTGATAGCGTTTGTTCTTTTCAAGTTTCTTCTTGAACTGGATATGGAACTGTTCAAATTGATAAGCAAGATAGCCGTCTTTATCAGCTAGATAGATACGGTTGTCCCCACTTGTTGAGAAGGTTTGTTCCCCGTCTCCAGTGACAGTCACATCAAACTTCAAGACATGACTTGGACCAACATCACCTGCTAAGCCTTCGATGCTGCTGTCTTTCTCAAAAGCCAATCCCTGCTCGCTTGTCTTCACCTTCTTGCTTGCATAGTTCTTGACGGTTTCAGGATTGATGGTAAACAAGTCGCTTTGATCAATCTCTTTATCAGGATTTGACTGTGGCGCATAAGGGCTTGTTGGTAGGGTGCGTTCTGCAAAGGTCGCAGCTGCACGGTCAGATCCCCAAGTTCGCTCCGCAGTGGTTTGCATGCTCTTGAAGAATCGTTTAAAGATATCATAAGAGGTCAAGCCTGTCTCATGAAGGTCGATATTGTCATTCCAAACTGCGTGCCCACCACCAAGGATACTTGGATGAGAAGCTGGTAGAAGTGGACCTCCTCCCGTTCTAAAATCATTCGGTGTCCAGCTATTGTACTGACGTTCGTAGTTAGCATAGTCCCCATAAGCTGCTTGACTATTGCTTCCACTTGGTACACTATATGTAGGTACATCCGTGATGTTGATAATCTTAGCTCCCTGAGCAATGGCTTCATTTGGTCGTTGCCAGCCAATGCTCCAGATATCAACTTCTACTCCGTTCCAATCAACCGCTGTTTTACCACGTTTCGCACTGAGCGAGCCCCAGATACGAGGGGTGTATCCTTTAGACTTGATATATTGGGTCAAGTCATTGACATAGCGGCGATAGCTTTCGCGACTGCCGTAGTATTCGTCCGTTCCGATATGAACAGTGGATACACCATGCAAAGGGGCATCTGGGCCATCTAGGAGTTTGTCATAGACGGATTTGACAAATTTAAGAGTTTCTTCGTATTTATTGTCTAGATCGAGCATGGCTACACGTTCAACATTGTGTTTGCCAGCATAATCACTCAAACTACCTTGATACATGAGGTCTGGGCGGACTTTGACAAAGGACAAGGCGTGACCTGGTGTGTCAATTTCTGGCACTAGGTTGATATGAAGAGCCTTGGCCAATTTAATCAGATTTTGCATTTCTTCCTTGGTATAATGCTCATCTGATGTTAATTTTTGACCATTCTCACCGACAATGTCTGTCTCCACACGGAAACCAGTCTTGGCATGTTCAAGTACATACTTGAGTTGTTCTTCTGGACTTAAATTCTTACCTGCCAAGTGTTCCTTAAGGAAGATATAGTTATCGTTGAGGTGCAACTGCAAGTCGTTCATCTTGTAGTAAGCCATGTTGAGCATGATGTCTACAAGAGTGTCATAAGGGATAAATTTACGACCTGTATCTAGCATAAAGCCACGGTGGCTGAAACTTGGGAAATCACGAATTTCGCCATTTTGTAGGTCTGTTTCTCCCATTTGAAGAAGAGTACGAGTGGCGTAGAAGGCTCCTGTGTTTGTGGCAGCTTCGATGGTAATCACATCATTTTGGATAGTGATGCCGTAGCCTTCCTTACCGTAACCCTTGTTTTCAACTTTTTTAAATTCGATTCGTTTTTGAGCTTGCTTGTTACCTGTTGCAAGTTCCAATCCACGGCTTGCAAGGTCTGACTGGTAGAAGGTTGCTGCCTGATCAAAGCCTGAATCTCCTGTCGCAAGAACTGTATCTGAAGTGATAGAAGATTGACCTTCTTTTCCATACCATTGTTGAACAGCTGGTGCTACTTTTGGTTTCACACCCACACCTTCGTCCTGATGTAGCCCCTTGATGACTACTTCAAATTCCTTAGTGAAAGTATGGCTGTCTTTGATTTGCTGGACCATGACCTTGACACGTTGATCTGTCAGAGGTTTATGGATGTGATTTTGAAGGTCAATTACACCTTGTTTATTGCTTCCGATGAGACTGACTTCCCCTGGTAGGCTAGGTAAGACAAGAGACTGTCCGTCTTCTGCTACTGATAGTTCTGTTACTTGGCGGATATCCGTTACCTTACTATGGTCCGGAACGTTAGAATAAGCTCGAATTTCTTGGATTCCAACGTTTCTCCAGTTCATTGTTCCCGCTTGGTAATCATTGACCTCCAATTTGAGGTACTTAGCTTGGATACTGTCAGCTAGGTCTACTTTCTCATCTAAAACTGGATCTCCAGTTTTGGTATGAGCTAGTTTCCATTGTTTTTCTCCGTTAGCGCCCACGTCTTCTTGACCTGCATAGTAGAGACTCCAAGATTTGATATTGGGGTCATTTTGCCCATTACGAAGACGACGATCCCAGTCAATTTCTACATGTTTAATCAAGGTAGTCTTTGGCAGAGTTAGTTCAAAAGTTGGTTTTGGTACATCTTTGTCTGTAGCCCAACGAGTATTGTCATCTCCGTCGATAGCCTTATCCGCAGTAAAGTTGGTACCAGTCTCATGGTTGCTCGCCTGAGCAGTAGCACCTTCGAGATGATTGACATCTTCTCTATCTTCAATTTGCTTTTCAGCTGGTTTTGGTGCGGGCGTAGCAGTTTCAGCTGGTTTATTGTCTGCCTTTGGTGTTTCAACCGGTTTCGGCGTTTCTGCTGGCTTGGGACTTGTAGGACTTGTCTCTGGTTTTGCCTCTTCACTTGATGTAGGATTGCTTCCTTCGTCAGTCGCTGGAGTTTCTTCATGACTTGCTTCTGTTGCAGCTTCTGCATCCGCCTTTTCAAGCGCAGCGGCTAAATCATCTGGTAACTTATCCAGTGCTTCAACATGGGTGATACTTCCCTCTGTCTCTGAAGGTGTTGCTGTTTCTGCTGCCTGAACCATATTGGCGCCAAAGATACTAGCACCAATCATCACGGAGGCTGCACCGATTGCAAATTTTCTTATACTATAGTGACAGCGTTTCTCAAAAAAATGTCTATCCATCTTTCTCCTATTCCTTTCTTCCGCATACATGAGTAAGCGGTATCATTTCTCCTTTGAAAAAAGGAGAGAACCTAGAGGTCCTCTCCGGCTGTTTGTTCCTTTTTGATTCGAGTTGCTTTGAACTGCTAAAATCAAATCTCATTACTCTTCTTTACGTTTTGTCGCAAGAATCGCAGCAGATAAAGCGATGCTCACACTTGCTAAGAAGAGGGCTGCTTCTGAACCATGTTCTCCTGTAGCAGGAAGTTTCTCTTCATCTTTAGCTCCCGGAGTTTTGGTATCAGCTACTGGACTTGGAGTGAGCGGGTACTCAGGTTTTTCAACAGTTGGAGCTGCTTGATCTCCAGCTGTAGCCAATACACCTGTGTAGGCTGGTTTCTCGTTTACCAAGGCTTGGACCGCATTGACGCCACCCTTAAACTCAGGGACTTCATTTGCAGCCGCTAGGACCGCATTAGCGCCGCCCTTGAACTCAGGAACCTCATGTACAACTGCTTCTGCTGCATTGACACCGCCCTTAAACTCAGGTAGGTCATGTACAGCTGCTTCTGTTGCATTGACGCCGCCTTTGAACTCAGGTACATCAAGAACTGGTGGTTGTTCTTCACCCTTGCTACTTGTTGGAGCATCTGGTTTCGTAGCAGAATCTTTTAATTGGTTGAGATAGTCTGCGAAGTAGGCCACCATTCTTTCCGTCAAGAGATGGTTATCCGTCGCATATTTCATGCTTGCCTGAACGCTAGCTACTTCCTCTTGATTGTCTTTGTCTGTTAATTTCTGCGCCTTAGCTAAAGCTGCTTCATAGCCAGACATGTCAAGAGGTGTTTCTGCTACTTGCGGACGAGTAAAGATAAGTTCCGCTGCAGATTGGTATTTATCGCCACCATCTCCGTAAGTCTTGGTACCAGTAAGGACAATTTTCTTAGCCTTGATTGTCTTGCCAAAGTCAATGTCTTTTGGTTTGTTGTTATTTGGCCAATCTGTTACGGTGAAAGTATGTTCCTTACCAGACTCATCTGTGACAACCAGTTTCACATCTCGCAAGTTTCCATTTGAATCAGAGGCACGTGGAACATAACGAAGTCCTGTGATTTCAGTAGGTTCTTTCAAGACCATGGTTGCAGGCTTACCTACATCTCCTCCATTCCAAGATGTATGCCATAGGCTAGAAACATTGCCATCAAAGGCATTCTCTAGACCTTCACCTGGTTGAGCTGGCGCATCTAAACTTTCAAAGTCTTCTGCTACCAAGGCTGTCTTCTTCTGAACCAAAGCATTCTTCAAGGCTTCAATCTTGGCAATCTCTGCACGCGCTTCTTCTACGCTAATGTCATCATCTGCTTGGCTGAGGTTAAAGACCGCCTCTTTCAAAGCATCCATAGACTCTTTCGTGTAGTTAGTCATGGCAACCGTTGGCAAGTAGTTCTTCAGAGCATTTTCTGTCAACATCTTACCTGTTAGGGTAATTTCCTCGATGTGAAGATTGTCCATCATGAAGTCATTGTAACCACGGAAGTTGGCATTTCCGCCAGCATCTCCATGAGTATTGCTTGCGTTTCCAGTTGAGTAGATACCTACCCAAGTATCGCCTGTTTCTGCACCTGTCACGAGGAAGGTTACTTTCTTGGCTTTCTTAGAATCCGTCCAAGTATTTGGCAATTCATGCATTTCCAAGTTGCTTGCTTGACTACCACGACGACCTGACTGGAATTCTCCCTTACCGACTACAAAGGCATAGGTATTGTCTGATCCTGCTTCATATTCAAAGGTTACACGGTAGGTCTTACCAGCTTCAAAGCGGAAGTTTTGTGGAATAGTTTGGTAAACCAAGTTACGACGACTCACTAGTCCATTTGTCTTCAATGACCAATTTCCTTCGATAACATCATCGACTTTCTTACCATTCCAACCACGCTGTGTATATGGATCGTGTTTTTCAGACAAGTGAGTGCGGTTGTCTTCGACACCTTCGACACCACCTACTACAAATGGGAAGATTCCTTGAGCAACATTTTCAAAGTCTTGTTTGAAGGTTCCTTTACCTGTATCATGCTTGTCTCCGTACATGCTTGAATTGTTTTCAAAGGTACGAATTTCATCAAAGTATGTTGCTTCATCACCAGCTTCACGACTCAATGTCAGAGTGACATTTGATACATCAGATCCAGTTGTAAAGAAGGCGTACATATTTTGGAAGTAACTTGTATCGTCAACTGTAGCATTTTCACGACGATTGTTATGAGCATAAGCTTTGATATAGTTGAGAGCGAGTGACTTATTGGTATAAGTAGTCACTTCTTTCTCGCCAGTATTCACTGTGATACTTGCCTTAGCATTACTACGGTTATCGACACCAACATAAACCGCATACTTGGTATTTGGTTTCAAGCCAGTCAGTTTCTGAGTAAGGCTAACCTTGCTCTTATTGCCTTGGATACGAAGCATTTCATTTGCACCCTGTGATTTGACAATTTCTGCCTTGGAAGCATCACCAGAAATAGTCCAGTGTTTCAAGGTTCCACTGTTAAATCCTTGGTCATAGATGTGCATGCCTTCGCTCCATGACATTTCAGGATTGGTTTGTTTTGAACGGTAAAGAACGTATGGTTGATTTGCTAGAAGGTCTAGGGTAATCTTGCCATCTTTTACAGTTAGTTCTTGCTCTTCTGTTTTACCTTGGTCAGTTAGCTTGTAAAGGTAAACCTTGCTATTTGCCCAATCACTCGGAAGGGTCCAAGTTGTTGCACCGGCCTGCGTATTGAAGTAGTACATCTTTTCCTTTTCAGTAGGAAGTTTCTTACCATTTGCATCCCAGTTCCAAGGAGTCAAGTAAGCTGAACCATCTTGGATGACACGTCCATTGAGCGTTACTGTACGTTCGCGGTATTGCGGGCTATTGACATCGTTTGACTTACGAGTCACAACAACCTTGTTACCTGCTGCATCGACTAGCTCAACCTTCATTTCTGGAGTCCATTTATAGGTGCTACCATTATCGGTCATGGTAACTGGTGTACCATTTTCCCATTTACTTACAGTGAAGTGTTGGAAGTACTTAGTCATGACGTCATGGGCAAAGAGGTTAGTCACATAGCCATTGTAGTCGCTTCTTCCTTGCCAACCTTCAAAGTCTTTCATGCTGTAGCCACCTAGAAGTGGGTAGTTGGCTGCACCACCGTAACTTCTGTAGTCCCCAACCCAAGAATCTTTTTGGTGGTTGCGGATAAAGCGTGTGATGGCACTGTTGATACCTTTATTAGTGTAGCCACCATAGGTCAAGTCAGCTGCCCAGTGTTGGAAGGTAGAGTCGTATTCACCACCATGACCCCACTCGATCGCAAAGCGCCAGCCTTGTTTGTTGATTTCTTTGGCAAGAACGTGGGTAGCCCAGGCACCGTTATCACCTGATTGGCCATTGCCCCAAACATCCACATAGATAAAGTCGAGACCATCACCAAGTTTTTTCTTCAAGTCTTCCCAGCGAGCTAAGCGTCCATGCGCCAAGTCATAAGCAGCATCAATGTTGATACCTTGGTCTAACCAGTTCCAACCATAGCTGTAGCTTCCATCTGGATTCTTACGAAGAATATTTTCATTAAAGTACTTAGACTCAGGATAAGTCTCAGAAGCGTTCACGTGGATACCTAGATGAGCTCCATATTTCTTCGCTTTTTCAATCAATGTCTTGAAGTCTTCGACACCACCAATACGTTTACCAATATCAGCATAGTTCAAGTGACCAGAGTCGTGACCTTCACTACCATAACCTTTAAGGAGAACACCTTGCCCAAGACCATCTGTGTGGAGATTGATCTTCTTGATACCATCCAAGGTCATAAGGAATGGGTTTTGTGCTTGAGAACCAAAGTTCATCGCGATACGGTAAGCAGTGATATCCTTAACTTTTTCCCAACCTTGAGGGTTGTTCATGATGCTACGATAAGCAATGGCACCATCTTGCCAATCGACTTTGTTGTCAGCATTGGCGTCTTCGGTGATAACAACCTTGGCACTTGGAAGTTCCTTGGTGTATTCTGGGAAAACAATGCCCTTATAAGCTTTTTCCCATTGCCATTCAGAACTTTGGATTCCCACATAGTTTGTATTTCCAACAGTTTGTTTGAATGCTGTCAAACGAGTCCAGTCATTCGAACCACCACCGTAGCTGTTTTGAGAGTTACTCCAAACACCTGCAGCAAGCTTATCTGTAGAAACAAAACCATACATATAGCCCTTAGCCAAATCTTTCATTGGATTGGTTACAGCAATATGTTCATCTCCACTGATATGAGTGTTGTTTGACATGGTTGCCCCGTCAAACTTAGCTCCAGTTTGGTCGCTTGAAACTGACACAAGTGAGTTCCCCAAGAAATTGATAGAGGAGAGAAGTTTTCTTTCATCGTCAATCTTTTGACCTGGAGTAACTTGATTGTGGTTGACAATCTTGGTCACATCAAAATGCAACTGATTTTCTACAACTTGCAAGCGTACTGTCATATCTGCATTGATGAAATTCTTCTCGTCACGAAGCTTCATCAAGTACTCTGCAGTAGTATCATTGATCTTCTTATAGGTGACTTCAGGTGTAATTTCGCGATTGTTTACCAAGATTTTCTTAAGTTGTTGAACTTGTCCTGGCAAAGTATGCCCATTCAAGGTGTATTCTTTGACTCGAGGGAAGGCTTGGTCAATCACTGCCTTGAGAACCTTGGACTGGATCGTATCATAAGTCACCTTGCTATCATCAACAGCCGGACCTGTTTCTTTCTGGGCAGGAGTATCATCCGCTTTTACACCTTCTTGATTGTCTGTTTTAACGCTGACAACCGTACGGTCATTGCTATAAGTTCCTGCCTTGAGAAGGATCTTCTTCTCATTTTTAAGATTCTCATTGACCGTCCCCGGTAAGGTCACTGTGTCAAAGAGATTTACATCGTTATTGCTAGCATTGAGCTGGCCATCTGACTTAAGAGTGATAGAAAGACGGTTTACAGAACCCGTTTCTGGTGCTGCTACACGGTTTCCTTTATACCAAGTGCTATTTCCTGGAGTTTTGTATTCCCAGAACCAGCCACCTTGGTCATATCCAACAAAAACATTGTTCTTGGTATCTTTAAATTTCAAGAAGACACCAAAGCGTGATTTGCCCTTTTCAGAATCATCTTTGAAGGTTAAATCAACCGTCGCATTTCCATTAGCGTCAACTGTCAATCCTTGTTTTTCAAACAAAGCTGGTTTGCCATCATTGTCATTTTGGGCCGTTGAAGACAATTGATTGTAGCGAACACCCTTTTCTTCACGAATAGTGACGGTTCCTTGTTGCTCTTTATTCGCTACTGTTTGCCATTCAGGAGTTACTGCCTTAGGTGTTTCAGGTTTAGCAGCTGCAGGTTTATCCTCTTTTGGTTTTTCTTCAGCCGGTTTTTCTTTCTCTTCCAAGTCTGCTGGTTTCACACTTGAAATTCCCTGTATGTGGTCTTGAATCCATTTTAGTTGAGCTGGTGAGAAGAGAATGCCTCCGCTCCGTTTTCCAACTACACCATTTTGGTGAACACCGACTAGTTTGCCTTCTGTATCAAAGACACCGCCGCCACTAGCACCCGGTTTTCCTCCTTGGTAACCAATCCCTTGGACACCTTCTCCGTATGGTTCCGCAAAATCAACTGTAGTATTGACAATCGGATTCAATTTTCCTTCTGGATAACCAAAGACATGAAGCTTATCTCCGATTTTCTTAACTACTGGCTTTTTGGTTACTTCAACAGGCGTATTTTCGAGAACTGTACGCAATCTCACAAGGGCCAAATCATTTTTGAATCCTTTCAGATAGCCTTCACGATCCCAATGAATAATATCTTTCTTGCTAAACTTGACATCTGGCAATCCTGGATAAGAGATGCTATAGATATCTCCATCCCCTTGGTCATTATCCACAACCTTACGGATATTGCCGTCTTGGCTATCCTTGATAAAGTTGTGAGAAACCGTCAAGACAAGGTCTTTAGCAATGACAATACCGCTACCTTCTCCTGATGGCGTCTTAATCTTAACAGTCGCGCCGTAGTTTAATTCCCCATTGGTAGTCTTAGCCACATCTTCTGGGACGAGCTTCCCAGTATCTTGGGCCAACTGATCCTTGTCAACTTCGCGCCCATTGTCTTCAGCTTTCTCCAACTTATCTTCTAATTCTTTTGGCAGATTGCTCGGCTTTTCAGACTTTTCTTTTTCTTGAGCCAACAACTCTTCTTCTGTTTGTGGGCCTTCAGTAGTTTCAGCTGAACCAGGATTCTGAGCGGCAGCTTCCTTGTCAAAATCGTGCCCCTCATCACTAGCCTTCTTATCCAAATCAGCTAGTTCACTCGGCAAATTATCTGTTGAACCAACTCTTGCTTGATCAGCCAATACTGGGGCAGCAGCAAAGAAAGTCGCTCCAATCATCACCGAAGCTACTCCAAGCGTAAACTTACGAATGCTGAACTTACAGCGTTTTTCAAAAAATCGTTTATCCATGAACTCCTAAATCCTTTCATTTTCCAGTAAGCGTTTACATTTCTTTTTTAAAAAATACTCCTTTCTCTGAAAGTGCTCTGCTTAACTGTTATAAATAAAAAATAATTGTACTTTTAATATAACAAATAAAAGACCAGAAAGCAATAGGAAATAGGTAAAATTCACTAAAATTTTCTCTTTTCTGAAAAATCCTATCTCTCATCATTCAGGGACTTATACCAAGATAAAAAAGGACTTAACCATCATGTCGATGGCTAAATCCTTCACTTTTTTAAAGTTATTTCACATGGTTTGCGAGTTCTTCTTGGGCCTTTTTATTTGACTCTTCTTTTTCTTTCAACCATTTTTCTTGAGCCTTTTGGTATTCGTCTGTTGTCACGGCTTTATCTTGTACTTCTAGATATTTGTACAAAAGGGCTTCACTCATACCCTTGTTACCAGAGTATGCAAATGGAAGTGTAAATGGCACCATCTTAGACAACATTGGACGACCAGTTTGAGAAGTTGTTGGGATGAGCAAGGCACTGTCTGTCAACCAAGCTTGGGCAGCAGCATATTTCTCATAACGTTTTGAAACATCAGTGGTTTCTTCACCAGCTTCCACAACCATTTTTTCGTAATCTTCTAAACCAACTTGCTTAGCCGCAGCGTTGTTTGTCCCAGAATCAAATCCTAGATATGTTTTCGTATTTTCTCCTACAGAAGGCTTGATAATATCAAGATAAGTAGATGGATCGATATAGTCTGGAGACCAACCCACGTTATCTGAGATATCCCAGTCTTCTCCAGCCGCAGTTTCAGCGAAGTAGGTAATGTTTTGAACATCATCTTTTTGGAGCTGTTGGATGTCGATAACCACATTATCTGATCCTAGATTTTCTTCAACTGACTGTTTAAAAGATTGAACACGTTGAACTTTTGTTGTATTGGTTTGATCTACAGGCATATCCAAGTGGATTGGGAATTTCACACCTTCCGCTTGAAGGGCCGCCTTAGCTTTAGCGAACTCTGCTTTGGCTTTGTCAGGATTGTAGAGTCCATCTTGGGCATCATCCAAGTTTACGTTGCTCCACTCATCTCCATAGGTCACCAATTTTTCCTTAACTAATTCCCCAAAGTTTTTCCCATCTGCCTGTACAAATGTAGGAGGAACAAATAAGTTACGAAGCAGCTTAGTAGCACCACTTGCACCATTGACTTGAGAAGCATAGGCTGTTCTATCAAAACCAAAGGCAAGTGCTTGACGGAAGTCTTTGTTTAGAAGAGCTTTCTTGGTAGAAGTTTTTTGTTCATCAGTTGTTTTAGATGAGTGTTGATAAGATTGACGATCGATATTGATACCAACTAAGAAAGTTGATGAGTCTTGTTGTGTATAAACAATATTGTCTTTATATTCTTTTTCAGTCTCTGGGTAGCTAGCGCTTGTTGGGAAGAGACGGGCCATTGTAAAGCTGCCATCTTTGAAGGCTTCAGTTGGTTTGTTGGTGTCTTGACCATCCCAGTAGGACAATTTCACTTTATCGAGATGAACATTGTCCTTATCCCAATAGTTTGGATTTTTTTCAAACTCAACAGAAGATTTGGCTACGATAGATTTAAGCAAGAATGGGCCATTGTATAGGATGCTACTTGGATCTGTTCCTTTAGCGAAATCATCCCCTTTAGAGTTTAAGAACTCTTCATTAACTGGAGCCATTACCCCCATCGTTGTCTTAGAATTCCAGAAGCTTTCTGGCTTGTTCAAGGTGTACTGAACAGTGTGGTCATCAAGAGCCTTAATACCTACTTCTGCGAAATCTTTGATTTCCCCTTTAACATAGGCATCCAATCCTTTGATTGATTCCTGAACAAGGTAAAGACCATCTGATTTTTTATCAGCTGCATATTTTAGACCAGTTACAAAGTCTTGCGCTTTAACCGTTGCGTATTCTTCTCCTTCAGAAGTATACCATTTTGCATCCTTCCGAATGGTATAAGTATAAGTCAATCCATCCTTGGACACTGACCAATCCTCGGCCATTGACGGTACAAAGTTACCATAGCGGTCATTTTCTAGCAAACCATCAACAACGTTACTGGTAATATTTGCAGTAGCCGCCTTACCAGTTGTCAAATAGTTGAGGTTATCAGGGTCTGTTTCATAGATATATGAGAAGGTTTTCTCAGATTTTGCACTCGATCCTGATCCAGAGCAAGCAGCTAGAGTCGCAGCCGCCAATAAGGTTACACCCGCAAGGGCAAATATTTTTGAACTTTTCATTTATTTCTCCTTTAAAACTTTCTCTCCATTATAGACTCTTTTTAGAGAGATGTCAACAGAATTTTCTGAATTTTTGTGTTAATTTGGTATATTCTGAAAAGACCAAAAAGGAGAAGACAGTGATTGTCCTCTCCAGATGTTAGCTAACAAAGAGCCACATTATAAATCTAAAATAATTTATTTTAATTTAATATACTTTTGTGGTAATAAAACAATATTCAAAAATGGAATTTTTTTCAATATATAAGTTGCCAGTATGGATAAATACCAACCCAAGACAATCCCAACAACAATGTGAAGAAAAACTGAGTTTATCCCCACTTTCAACATTAGAATCCGAATCATGCTACAAATTGGTGCATGAAGAATATAGATCCCTAAACTATCTTTCCCGTATTTAGTGAAATATAGGAATGTTTTAGGGAAATTTTTCTCCATTTTAGGAAAAATCACAAAAGCAGCTAATACAGAGACAATAAAAGCAATCCCCCACAAACCTGGGTTACTATAGCTTACATAATCCTTCTTAGATCCTACTTCATAAAACAAGAACCAAGCGAACATATAAATAAAATCAAATAGCACAAAGAAAAAAAGAATTTTTTTCAAATTAATTTTATCAAAGTGAATTTCACTTAATACACTGCCAAGAAAGAAACAAAGCCCCCAAACTAGCGTTCTTTGAATAATATAAATATCTGTTTGAACAAATAGGGTTAAACAATAAGCGAAAACACTTATCAAAAATAACATTCTACGATTTTTGACTAAAATAGACAATAATCCATAGATTATCAAAATCGACCAGAGTATATATAAATACCACGAAACCCCAAGAGGATCTTTATAGATATTTAGCAAATCAGATATGGTTGTAGGAACACGAACAGATGCCCCTGCAACTTTTTGAAGACCAAAGTGAATGATCGAATAGAAAATATATGGCAGACCAAAAACAATTGTCTTCTTTTTAGCATATTGCCAGAACTCCTTCAAATCCGACACAGGTTTGAAAAAGTATCCTGATAAGGCAAAAAATACTGGTATATGAAATATGTAGACTTGTGCTATCAACAATGATAGTATGTTGTTTGCTGTGGGAAATTTTTCCGATTGATACAGTCCAAGCAACACATGTCCTACTAAGACTAAAAATATGGAAAAGCCTTTTCCAAAATCTATCCAATTGATTCTACTTTTTGTCATATCCAAACTCTTTCTCCACAACCTCAAGCGCTCGTTCAATCACCACATGCATATCGTAATACTTATAATCTGCTAAGCGTCCACAGAAGATAACCTTATCATTCTTTGAAGCCTCCTCTTGGTACTTAGCAAACATAGTATTATTTTTCTCATCGTTGATCGGATAGTAGGGTTCGTCCCCACGCTTCCAGTCGGCTGGATATTCACGCGTGATAACGGTCTTTGGCTGCGTGCCATACTCGAAATGCTTGTGTTCGATAATACGAGTATAGGGAATCTCACGCTCTGTATAGTTCACTACAGCATTCCCTTGATAATTTTCCTCGTCCAAGGTTTCATGCTCAAAACGAAGGCTACGGTATTCTAACTCTCCGTGCTTGTAGTCAAAATACTGGTCGATCATTCCTGTGAAGACAACTTTATTAGCAGATGCTTCCAACTCTTCACGGTGAGCAAAGAAATCTACTCCAAGTTCAACTTCTACATCTTTCAGCATATTTTCGATGATGACATTGTAACCACCAATAGGAATTCCTTGGTAACGGTCGTTAAAATAGTTATTATCAAAGGTTAAACGAACTGGAAGGCGTTTGATGATAAATGGTGGAAGGTCTGTCGCAGAACGTCCCCATTGTTTTTCAGTATAACCCTTGATCAATTTTTCATAGATATCCGGACCAATCAACTTGATAGCTTGTTCTTCCAGATTTTTCGGCTCAACATCCTTCATATCAGCTGTCTGCTCAGCAATTTTATCTTTCACTTCCTGTGGAGTTTTTGTCCCCCACATAGCATAGAAAGTATTCATATTGAAAGGAAGATTATAAAGACTTCCTTTATAGTTTGCGACAGGTGAGTTGATATAGTTGTTAAACTCAGCAAATTGATTAACATAGTCCCAAACTTTTTTATTAGAAGTATGGAAGATATGGGCACCATATTTATGGACATTGATACCTTCTACATTTTCACAGTAGATGTTCCCTCCAATGTGATCGCGTTTATCAATCACTTTTACTTTTTTTCCACGTTTTGTAGCTTCGTGAGCAAAAATAGCTCCAGACAAACCAGCTCCGACGATAAGATAATCGTACATAGTGTTCTCCTTTTTATAATTTAACGATTCGATTGAAATAAGGAATTTTCATTAACATTCCAACAATAATAAAACTAACACTTAAAGTAAATATAGCGAAAAGTAAATATGATCCTACGAAACTAAAACCAAATAGTTTTTCCCATACCTTCATAGTATATGTATGTATTATAAAAACTCCCATAGTTTGATTAGAAAGGGAAACAATACATTCGCTCCGTTTTTCATTCAAAGTAAGCGTGAGGATAGTTAGAAAAATTCCCAAACTTACAACTTTTACAAATAAAATATCATAAAAATATTCAGCAAAAAGATTATGATAAGTAGTCTTCGCTATGAAAAATAATATTACTGGTGAAATCAATAACAACAGTACCACAACTGCTTTCATCCATCTCTTAAACCTATTTTTGATAATATCCTTGTTAAATTGCGCTATAAAACCACCTAAAAGGTAGTAAAAAAACCAAGTCCATAATCTAAAGGTTTGTATAACATATGTTTGTGCTGGCATTTGAAATACAATATTTGCTAACTCAAAAATCAAACCAATAACTACCAATAAAGATAGACTGTATAAATAACTTCTTTTTGAATTTAGAAATTTTTTCAAAATCGGCAAACATATATAAATAAGCATTAAGGATCCGAAAAACCAAAACTGAAAGAAATAACCTTTTTGTATCAAAGAACCTACAATTTTTTTAATTAGGTTCTCTGTGAAGTCTCTTTTAAACAGCCAGACGATAAAGGTCCATGACGACACTGTTATTAGAATCCATTTTACTTTCTGCAGTATGTAAGAATAGGTAATCTCTCTCTTTCCCAACAATAAATAACCATTGACCATAAAAAATAAAGGGATAGAATAAGTTCCTAAGTAATATAAATATGTCAAAAGATTCCATGAACCTGTCTCTTTAAACCCATCCATCGTTGTATGAAGTAGAACAACTCCAACACATGCAAGTACTTTTAATAGATCTAAATTAATATTTCGATATTTGCGCATTCTAATTTTTCCTAATCATTTGTTTTAATTCTGTCACATCTACCACTTTCAGAGATAGAATCAAAAAAAGGTAAATGATTCCACCAAGCACCACAAACACTAAAACATTTATGACCGGTGAAAAATGTATGAATGTTTTTGAAGCCAGCAAAATGCCATACATGATAGCAGATCCGAGTACAACTTTTGTCATAGATCCAATAATGGGAACTTCTTTTAAGTATTTACGAGTAAAGAACAATTGAATTGCCCATACAAGAACTTCTGTCAACACTGAGACAATCGCTGCCCCTATATAACCAAGCTTAGGGAGAAATAACAAATTCAAAGCAACACTGAGAATCGCAGGCACAGTTGTTGAAGCCATAAATTCCTTATTTTTATTGTGTGGAATCAAAATTTGAATTCCCATAATATTGGTCCAACCGATAAAGAACATACGAAAAATCATAATAGAAATTGCATAGCGTGCATCTTGAAAGTCCTTCCCAAGGAAAAATTGAACAAAATCATCGTTGACAATCAACATTCCTGCTATGATTGGGAAAATCACCAAGTTATAGATTAAAAAAGACATCTCGTGCATCTTATTGACTGCCTTATAATCTCCTGTTGCTAATAAATTAGCAACTCGAGGTAACATAACACTCCCAAGCGATGTTACCAATGTTAATAAAATATTTACCAATTTAAGAGCCTGATCATAAATTCCTACATCTTTTGTAGAGGATAAAGCACCAAGCATCGTACGATCCAAAGTTACATAAAGCGAAATAGCAATCTGTGGTAAGAATAGCAAAATAATAGGCTTCAAATGATGTTTGGCGTACTCTAAATCAAAATGAGGTTTTCCAATAAATTCCCGAGCGGGTAGCCACATGCTTAGCTGCCCCAAGAGTTCAAATATGGTTAGCAAAAAGACATAGAGGTATAGGTCATTTGCAGATTTGACAAAAAGGAAGATGGAAACCACTCCAACTAATTTTACTGTAATATTGCGAACAGTAATCTTTCGAAAATCCTCCAACCCTTGAAAGAGCCAGGATATATCTAATCCTTTAGAAACCAAAGCCAATCCTAGAATGTAGGCTACTGGATTTTGCATAAAGGGAAGGGTTAGACAAAGAAGACCATACAAGGTTAGAGAAAGGACTGTTGCACCTAATTGCAGAGAGTAGATTCCCCAAAAGTTTTTTTCAATTTCCTTGCGATGCCCTGAAATTACCTTGGTCCCATAGTTGGCAACTCCTAGAGTCGCTAAGAGGATAAAATAAGTAACGATGGAGTTAAAATAACCATAAATTCCTAAATCATCCGAAGAAAAGACCCGTGTTACATAGGGAGTCGTAATAATCGGAAGTATAATCACCAACAATTGATAAGATAGATTGTAGGCATAGTTTTTAAGTACTTTCATTTCAAGTCGTCCTATTTAGAATCAATCAGCGAAAATAAAAACTTTGACCGATTAGACTTATAATGGGCAATTATTCTAAAAGTTTCTTTCATATTTCCTCTTTCCTACAATTTTTAAGACTTATTCCAAATTAAATTGAATCTATACACGATACTATCGTAGCAACAAATACAATTTAGTGCTAAAAATAAAAATAAGGTATTTAAGTTTTACTTTCGATGATAACTTACTATTTTTTAATAACTCACTCATTTTGACTCTCAATAACTCTTTATCTTTTGCAAAATCTTTTAAACCTGAGTCAGCTTTTGCACCAATTACTACAAAACCACCCAATATTTTTTTTGCTTGTAATGATTGTAGTAACTCTTCACATTGGTTATATTTTTTCCTAATGACTTCTTCGTTTCTTTCAACCGCATCAAAGAATTCATACCTTTTTTCAGTAAATGTTGAACGGACAATACTTCCCTCTCTTCGATAATAATTGTATGTTTCAAGTGGGCTGATTACAATTTTATCTGCAAGAGAAAGGTGTTCACTAACGACATAAAAATCTTCATAAATTTTACCAACTGGAAAAGGAACTGTCTCCAGGATACTTTTGTGGTAGAGTTTGGCACAAGCAGAAACTGTCGCGAATTTATCATCCAACATTGCTTCCAGAGCCTCTTCTTTTGTGATTGGAGCTAGACCTTTATAATCTGATTCTTGTAAGCGATAAGAAGTATAAGCATTATATTTAGACGCTGTCTTCACCTTAGTTGAAATCAAGTCTGCATGATGCTCCTCATGAATTTTCACGATTAACTCTAGAGTATATTCTTCAAGATAATCATCTGGATCTAAAAAGAAAATCCAATCTGAACTCGCTTTAGAAACTCCAAAGTTACGTGCATCAGATAAACCACCATTTTCTTTGTGAAAAACATGGATATTTTCATACCGATTTGCATAATCCTCGCATAACATAGGAGAATTGTCTGTTGAACCGTCATTTACAAGGATTACTTCGAAATTTTGATAGGTTTGCTTTATCAAACTTTCTATAGCAAAGTGCAAATAGTCTGCAACATTATAAACCGGAACAACAATGCTAATCAACATCTTAAACCCCTCTCTCTTTTTCTTTCTTCTTCGAGTATTTCTTCAAAATGGGATTGAAAATCACACCTAGTGCATAGTTGGTGTTATGGTTCAAATAAGATAATTTATCAAATTTTTTCGTAGGAATGTAGTTATATGAACTTTGCTGAATTTTACTGTATAGTTCAGTCAAGAGTGCCTTAGAGTCATCAACTATCCAAGACAAATCAACTTGCAAACTAATTAAATAGACCAATGTCTCAGAAACAACTCGATTCAAGACAACATCGCCCTCAATTTTTGAAAAATAGTCTAGCACAGAGTTTGTTACAGTTAGATGATGACGAACATTTCGCTTCATACTCTCAATATTCATACTCTGTTCAGGTCTTCCAATATAGTATTGATAAATATCGAAATTCCAGTAAACAAAACTATGGACATACTCTAAAGGAAATAGAGTGTACTGCATATCAACGTAAAAAGTTTTTTCACTCAATCGAATGTTATTCTTTGATAAGATAGATGTTTTATAAGCAACTGAATGCATTGGAATTCGAACATCAGGAATTCCCGTATATGTCTTACCAACTTCATATTTATCAATAAAATCATTTCGAACAACAGTGTCATTATATACATGTTGTTCTGTAAAATCGGTAATAATCATATCTACATCAGTAGTTTCAAGAGCATCCAAAAACTTTTCAAATTCTGCCGGAATAATCCAATCATCTCCGTCAATAACTTTAAAAAATTTCCCTTTCGCTTCCTGAATACCACGATTGATAGTGGAACCATGTCCACCATTTTCTTTCGTTATTACTCGTCCATTCAGTAAAGAATCTTTTTCCAAAACTTCTTTTGCTACTTTTTCTGTATCATCTGTACTTCCATCATTCACAATCAAAACCTCAAATTTTTCTTTATGATTTGGGTTTACTTGCTGGAAGGATTCAATTCCTTTTAAAATATAGTCCTGAATATTATAACTAGGCATTACAATTGTTAACAAACAATCTTTCATTTTATCTCCTAAATTTTCTCAATCAGTTCAATCCACTGGTTAAGAATCATATTTTTATCAAATTTATCCATATTGTCTTTGGCATGAGATGAAAAACGATTCCTAATTTCCTTGTCATTCATTAGCTCTAACAATCTCTTAGACATCTCATCTATATCATAACAATCTATTAGATATCCATTAATACCATTTTCGACAATCTCACTAGGCCCTGTCGGACAACTGAAACTAACAATAGGAAGATTGTATTGCTGAGCTTCTAACAATACCAAGGGTAAACCCTCGTAACGAGAAGTCATGACGTAAATCCCTTTATCCCCATATATTAGATCCTGATTTTTCTCTAGTCCTTTAATGAACAATTTATCCTGCAAATTGTTTTCCTTGATTAGTTCCCGGATTTTGTCTACTTCATCTTGATTGCCAGAACCGTAGATTTCCCAGGTCCAGTCAGACTTCTTAGACAAAACCTTTTTGGCAACTTGAACAAGGTAATCATAGCCTTTTTGATTATCAAAACGACCAACTGTAACAAGTTTAGTCGACTCATTGTTATAAGTTACATTAGAAAGAAGATTTTCTTTCCAATTGTAAATATAAGCAATCTTATCCTCAGAAATACCGTATTTGCTTATATAATTTCTACGATCTTCTAGGGTGAGAGTAATAATCTTATCTGCAAGCTTTGTTCCAACATACCTTTGTACTCTCTGAGAAAATTCTCTATTATCAGTAATTGAATTGGTGTGATCACATAAAACTACTTTAGTAGGAATCCCTATTCCTGCTAAAGATAAAAATACATTGGCGGATATCCCTATCCCAAAGGCAACCTCTATCTCATTATCTATAAAATATTTTTTTAACATTTTTGAGATTTTGAGAATATTCTTAGACAAGCGTACTCTATGGTCAAAAAAATTGGAGTATTTTACCTGAGAATTAATTTTAAAGAAAAGGTTAGATTGCTTTGTTGTAATTCCAATCAAATGAACTTCACACTTTTTTGTGAGTTCATTTGCCAATGATATAGCAACTCGCTCACCACCGCCAGAATCGTCTAAAATCCATTTCACAATACATACTTTTTTTGCCAATTTTTAACCTACCCTTTACTCTTTATCTCTAGTTGATATAAGCTCGATATTATGTGCCACTCTATCTTCTACTGGAGGGAGTTCCATGAAATCGCCATAAATTTCCGTCAAATAACCTTTATAATCTGTAGGACATTTTATTATAACATCTTCAAAATTAAGAGAGTTAGGCTCCCCAAAGTACTCTTTAGGAACTATTTCTCTCTCCCTATATCTGCCTAGAACATTCCCAACGTAACGGGAAGTTTTTAAATCATATTTCTGAATAAGTTTATGCAGATTCTTTACTAAAGCATCTTTTGGAAGTAGCTTTTGGATTCTTAGCGTTTTAGATATTTTAACTATAAGATTCTCTATAGTTCCGCGATTTTTGTCTTCAAGATGATCCAAAACTGATATTTTACAAAGCATTCTTTGAAACAACACTCTAGAACTATGTAATTTAGCTGCAAAACTCCCCTTTTCTGGATAACCATCTAGAGGAAAAATATCAATAAAGACATTGCTTTCCAAATTTGCAAATTTAACAATCACATTTTTATCGACCAATTGAGTTATATCGAGATTTAGAGGATTATTGACTATCTTTAAATAGCTTGGTAATAAACGTGGAGCTACTTTTTTAAACTTTTCATAATCTTCCCTCGGCATGCCAATATCAATATCATCATCCCAAGGGATAAATCCTTTGTGACGTACTGCTCCAAGCAATGTTCCCCCTAGAGCATAGTAGGTCAAATTATTTTCTTCACAAATATTAATAAATTCTTTCAAGATAGACAGAATCTTGTTTTGAATAATTTTGATATCCGACATACTTTTCTCCTCTGTAAAAACGATACAATTCGATATATAATAATACTCCTGTTCAGTATTCTCTTAAATCTGTAGCTGACTAATACTACTTAATTTCCCATTATATTATTTTTTCAAACGAATCATTCTCTAACATTTAATCTCTTTCGCTGGAAGATTGATAATCAGAATATATTAAACTTCCTATCAAAATCCAAAATATATTGTACTGAAGGTACAAATTCAAATCATCAATTATTGAATGGAAACTCATCAATATCAAAATAAAAGCAAGAACCCATTGACGTCTCTTAATAACTTTAAACAAAGTTAAGGTTAACAGTATAATCATCAATACTAGGATTAGCAAACCGTATTTTTGTAAAATTTGCATATACAAATTATCCACATATAGATACGTCTGATAAATTTTTACTCCCTCTGTAGTGAGACCATTCCCAGTCCATTCAACTTGTCGGCCAAACAAACCAAAGCCATATAGCTGCAGAGATTTATTCGTCAAATATATACGATTACCTAACATGTAGTTTAATTCATAAAGAAAATTATTAACAAAAACATTAGTTGAATTGAGATAAGTAAATGAAATCCAAAAACTCACTAGTGCATTTACAATAAAGGTAAATTTAAAAATACTAAACATACGTCCTAATTTAGAGAAAAGATCAGGAAACCACTTTATTAATAAATTGCAAATCAACAATATACAGGAACTATAAAATGTCAAACGAGAATCAGTCTGTTCATATACCCAATAAACAGATAAAGCTAGCAAGAACCACTGCCAATAATAGATTCTATTTTGCTTTAAATAAAATACAATAGCAACTACATTCATTAGCAAAGCCGACGGAAATAAAGCATATCTAAAGCCCAAATAGTTACGGACTCTCCCAGAAATCTCTAAATAATTAGGTATAACTCCCAATTTAGCACTTATTATAACAAACAATAACAAGCATACACTTATCACTAAAGCAATTTTCGCTACATTTTTAAACGGAATATCACGTAAAGAATAAACAAACAATATACCTACTGCGATATTAGAATTGATAGTGCCCATTTCCCCTATAATAAAGTAAAGTAAAATTGTAGCAAATAATCCAATGAGTGTTTTGTAATCATACTTTCTTTTAAATGACTCTTTTGTAAACAAAAAAAAGAGTAAAGTAGCTACCACTATTTTATAAACTTCTTTAGGTAAATATTGAGCATAAAAAGTCACACTTAATATTGAAATAATTAAAAATATCCCTAACGCAACAAGAGCTAAAATTTCTGGCAAAGACTTTATTTTTACTATTAATTTCATTCTTATTGTTCATCCCTATCTAAAAACTCTGACCATACTTCTTTCCGAAAAATTTGGCCAGTAAGAAAGATTTTCCTTTTTCAAATAAATTCACTCTCTCCATATACATAAATGGGAGTTCTTTTGGCTTAATGTTCTTATGTTTCAACCACACATTAAATAATAATTCACTAACACGACCGAACAGTCTAGCTTCAAATGGTGTTAACTGGGATACATCTATTTGCTCATACATCTTGTCTAAAATAGGAAATAACCAAGAAAAATACTGATTTACCAAATCTTTTTTCATAATAAACATATTGAACATGTAACCACTACGTTGCTTCATGACCTTATCGAAGACCGTCAAATATTCTGGACTTAACTGTTTAATGACATCACGAGCAATATCAAGATGACTTCCATTCAAAGTATGGGCATAGTGTGAATAGAGTGTTTCAATATAATACCGCCTCTTCTTAGGAACCAGAACATCATTTGTCAAAAGAAGATTATCTAAATCATCTCGAGATAAAACAACTTCATCCATACTGATATAATCTGAATATCTTTGTGATCTTTTGGTAAAATAACGGCGATAGTGTACCAAACCTAGATAATCACAGTCTAAGTTCTTCCACGCCCAGTAAAGTCCTGTTAATTCACAATAATATGGATTTAAAGATGAAATATTATCACCAGTATTATCTCCAATAAAACCGATATCTGATTTTCCTTCTCTCCCAACATGTATTGGAAGATAAAGAGTATTATCTTGAGGCATTTTAGCCTTCTTGTGTGTTGCTACTATGATTTTTACATCTATCAATCTACTTCGCTCCATCTTTCATCAATACAACTTTAACTGTCTTCAATAAAATCTCAATATCTTTCCAAATTGTCCAATCGTCTATATAGGCCACATCTAATTTGACAACTTCATCGAAATTCTTGATCTCACTTCGTCCACTGACCTGCCATAACCCTGTTATCCCAGGTTTAAAACTTAGACGACGTTTTTGTTCTGGGGTATAGTGTTCATACTCGTCCACTGTTGGTGGTCGTGTACCTACCAAACTCATATCTCCCTTTAGAACATTATAAAACTGTGGCAGCTCGTCCAAGCTAGTCTTCCGTATAAAGCGACCAATTTTCGTGATACGTGGGTCATCATCCACCTTAAACATTCCACCCTGCATGGTATTTTGTTCCATGAGTTCTCTTTTTTTGTCCTCAGCATCTACACACATGGAGCGAAACTTGTAAAAAGTGAAGTGGCGACCATTTTTTCCAATACGCGTCTGAGCAAAAATAGCAGAGCCCCCATCCTTTCGAATCAAAGGGACCAGTAAAACACCGACTAGACCACATAGTATCAGCCCTACCAATGCACCCACGATATCAATAATCCGCTTAGCAATCACGTGGCTAGTCTTATAAAATGTTGTAGAAAAAGTCACAACGTTTAATCCTGCCATCTCACGGATTTGCTTGTTACGTGCCAAACTACGATCAAAAACATTTAGATTGACTGTTACATCAATTCCCATCGTTTCAAACTGAGAGATAAGCTCTCCAATATTGTATTTTTCACTTGGAAGATTGATAAAGACTTCATCGACCACCTCATGAGTCGCAAAGTCTACTATCTCCTCCTCTGCTACTACCTTTAAAGAATTATGCTGAAAATCTGGTTTGTCTAAAACACTGACAGCTACCAACTCCCCAACAACCTCATTTGATTCTATTAATCTATCCAGTACCTTTTCGACACGAGAAGTTGCTGTAAGCAAGAGGATCTTCTTACTTCCTTTAAAATTGGGATAAGCTCGTTTCCAATACCACTTGATAAATAGGTTTAGCATATAGACTAAGAGAGCATGTAATGTGAGGAAGTAAATCATGCCTCGTCTAGAAATACTAAATCGATCTTCTAAGAAAAAATTAGAAATACTAATCGCTAGCGCAAAGAACAGGATATATTTCAATGTCTGGACAAGTTCAATCAAATATCCCCTTTTAAAGAAATCCTGTCCATAATCACTGATATAAAAGACAAAATAATGGAGGATATAAAGTGCAATAGCTGTTGTTGAAACAATCTCCGTTTCTCTCACAGCGCTAAGCAGATAAGTCAATAAAATAACAAGAAAACTCTGGATTATGGCCAATAAAGGCTTTACTACTTTTCCATTCATCTCTATCCCCCAACCTATTTTTTATTTTTTCCCGTAATCTCCATAATTTCCATAAGAACCGTATTTGTCTACTGAAGTATCGAATTTATTCAACACAACTCCTAAAAACGGCTTCTCTGTGTGTTCCAATTGTTCTTTCGCTTTTTGAATATCTCGTCGATTTGTTTCACCTGCTGCTGTCACTAAAATAGAAGCATCACATTTTCGCGTAATGATAGCTGCATCAATCACGACACCGACAGGAGCAGTATCTACAATGATGTAGTCAAAATATTTACGCAAGGTTTCAAGCATTGTACTGAAATTCTTACTTTGAAGAAGAGCTGTCGGATTCGGTGACACAGAGCCAGCCTGAATTACAAAGAGATTTTCGATATTGGTATCACAAAGCCCTTGCGATAGGTCTGTAGTTCCTGATAGAAATTCTGTCAGACCTGTGATTTTATCCCTTGCTTTAAAGACACCTGACATAACAGAATTGCGGATATCTCCATCAATCAACAGCGTTTTGTAACCTGCACGCGCAAAAGCCCAAGCTATATTAGTGGAAGTCGTTGATTTTCCTTCTCCTGGTTTCACAGAAGTGATAGAAAATACTTTCAAATCATCTCCACTTAACTGTAGGTTCGTGCACAAAGCGTTATAATATTCCTCCACCTTTTTTACAAGATCCAATTTTGCCTGTGAGATTTCTAACGTTGGCATAACTTCCTCCTATTTCATTTTATCCAAATCTGGAACGACCCCTAGAAGTGGAATTTGTAGTACATCTTCGACATCTTCAGGACGTTTCACACGGGTATCGAGTAACTCAATCAAAAGAACAGTAATTACTGTTACGACGACTCCTCCAAGAAAACCAAACAAGGTGTTGCGTCGAACATTTGGAGAAGAGGGAGTCGTAGCTGGTCGCGCTTCTTCAAGCGTCGTTACATCAGATACTCGCGTTACAGCGATGATCTTTTCTGCAGCAGCTTCTCGTAGAGAATTAGCGATGCGACTGGCTTCCTCTGGTTGTTTATCCTTGACAGAGATTGAGACGATACGAGTGTCAGCTGGTACAGTCACTTGAACTTTGCTGGCTAACGTTTTTGCTGGCATATCCAATTTCAAATTTGTCGCTACCTTTTCCAATACATCCTGCGAAAGGATAATCTCACGGTAGTCTTTTACCAGATAAGATCCTGCCTGCAAGTCCTGATTTGTCAGTCCCAGCTTATCTCCTTGATTACGGTTGACTACGTAAATACGCGTGGTACTCGTATATTCTGGCTTAACAATAAAAGTGCTATATGCAAAAGCTCCCGCCCCTGTCACAAGTGCCACTAATAAAATAATTAGCTTGCGTTTCCACAAGGTTTTTAATAATTGAAATACATCGATTTCTATCGTATTTTGTTCTTTCATCATTTCTCCTAAATTAGTTGATCCATTACAATTTTTCGAGGATTGTCTATAAAAAGTTCCTGAGCCTTCGCTTCTCCGTATTTTTGGGAAACAAGGCCATATGCTTCTGCCATATGAGGAGGTCTACCGTCTAGATTGTGCATATCACTTGCAATCACATGAACCAAATCCTGCTCTAAAAAATACCGAGCTCTTTTTTTCATGAATTTATAACGTTCGCCAAAAAGTTTGGGTTTGAGGACATGTGAACTATTTACTTGCGTGTAACAGCCCATATCGATCAGTTCTCGAACGCGTTTTTCATTATTTTCAAGAGCATCATAGCGCTCGATGTGGGCAATGACTGGAGTAATTCCCAACATCAAGATCTTGCTCAAGGCGCTATGAATATCGCGATAAGGGGTGTTCATACTAAACTCTATCAAGGCATAACGACTATCATTGAGGGTTGGAATCCGCTTTTTTTCCAGTTTATCCAAAACATCTGGTGTGTAGTAAATTTCCGCCCCATAAGCAATGACCAAGTCACTCGCAACTTCCTTAGCTATTTCCCGAACCTGAAGAAAATTTTCTGCTATCTTCTCTTCTGGAGTTTCAAACATGCCCTTGCGACGATGAGAGGTAGAGACAATGGTTCGCACCCCCTGCCTGTAGGCTTCTGTCAAGAGGGCCTTGCTTTCCTCTCTTGACTTGGGACCATCATCTACATCAAAGACAATGTGCGAATGAATATCAATCATTTCATCTGCCCTCCAACACGTCTTGAATAGCAGCTTTGACAGATGCAAGGCTACTGTCGTCAATTTCCATCATATAGAGGTTACTATCTGGCATCGCATAGGAAGGGAGATCCATCCGTCCTGTACCTTTCAAGTCTTGCGAATTCACTTTGTAAGTTCCACCACTTTCTAACTGAGCATTGACCAAGTTCATCATGGTCTCAAGCGGCATGTTTGTTTGGATAGAATCTTGCAAGCTATCAATAATCGTACTATAATTTTTCAGTGCCTCGGTCGACGTTAATTTTTGAAGGATAGCCACAATCACCTTTTGTTGATTGCGCCCGCGGTCACGATCGCCATCTGCTAGGGAGTAGCGCTCACGAACAAAACCAAGAGCCTGTTCTGAATCAAGATGAACATTGCCTACAGGGTAATGCTTTCCATTTGTATGGGCAGTAAATTCTTGATCATTATAAACATCTACCCCACCCAACAAATCAATCAATTTCAAAAACGAAGTGAAGTTCAATCGCACATAGTAATTGATATCCACT
Organism: Streptococcus pseudopneumoniae; assembly: GCF_001074565.1. GTDB lineage: Bacteria > Bacillota > Bacilli > Lactobacillales > Streptococcaceae > Streptococcus > Streptococcus pseudopneumoniae_J. The sequence continues at coordinate 132,533 of NZ_JUQX01000018.1, forward strand.
CCATAGAGATTTTCTAAGGTGTGGATGGATGAATCAACTCCATAAATACCCGCATGGGTTAATTTATCTTTTTGATTATTTCCACCATCTGCGATTGGTACATAGGCATCACGTGGCGTTGTGGTCAAGAGGATTTTCTTGGTATCTCGATTGACAGTCATCAGGATATTGACGTCTGAACGCGAGACTGAACTAATCGGGCCATAGGTATCAATTCCACTCACATAGATATTGAAAGACTGACTCTTTGAAGTTTTAGGAGCTTCTACTTTTTTAGTGAATCCCTTAGTATAAATCTTTTTTATCTTCGATGCGTAATCTGGATACTCTGACTCGATGATATTTTCAAAGACACTATTTAGGACAATGGCCTTGGTGTCACCTGCAATCAAACTCTTGTAAGCTGCCAAGTAAGACGAACTCTGGTCGACCGTCAAATCGGTATTCTGACTTGACTTGATATCAGCTAGTAGTTTTTGAATGTTTTCATTATCAGTCCCAGTCGGTGCTGTCACACTCGTCAGTTGCGTAACATTTCCAATCTCACTATCTGCTAAAACAGCAACACTGATAGAATATTCTGAGTAATTAGAAGTCGCATTTAAACGATCGGTCAGTCCAACAAACTGCTGTACTGCAAAAAGCGACACTGAGCTCACAAGGATAGAGAGCACTAACAGAAAAATGGTAAACTTTTCAGCTTTTTTATAGATAATCAAGAGCAGCCCTACTAAGGCAACTAGTAGAACTAACGCAGTTGCCACTAGATTAAGATATCTAAAAGCAAGGATATGGTATTTAAAAATCAAAAACAATAAAAAGCCAGCCAACAATAGATAAATAGCTAACAAGGCTATGTTAACACTTCGCTTTACTTTCCCCGAGCGAGTTCTCTTTGAACGTCTATTCATGTTAATCCCCTATACGTTAATAATTAGGATTATTATATCACAATTATGAAAGAAATTCCAATTATTCCCACCATTCTCAGCGTTTTCATTCACTTCTGTATGCTTTATTTACTTTAAAAGTATACTAACTTCATTTCTCGATGACAAATTAAAAAGACAAGGGCATTTTATCGTGCCAGCTTGTCTTTCATTTTTATTTAACGTGGTTTGAAAATTCTTTTTGACTCTTTTCGATAGCCTTTTTACTTTCTTCTTCCCACTTAGCCTTAGCTTCATCAAATTGTTTCTTGGTAACAGGATCTTTTTGCAGTCTCATGTACTTGTAGTTATTTCCATCACCTTTGATTCCCACTAGAGAGTAGGCACGTGTAAATGGAGTTACTTTGGTCACAGAGGCTGTTCCACCATTTGACATCGTAGACATGATCAGAGAATTATCAATCATCCAAGCTTGAGCTTCAGCATATTTTTCATAACGCTTAGCGACATCTTGATTCTCAGCGTCTGCTTCTTTTAGAAGTTTCGTATAGGTATCAAGTCCTAGACTCTTGATGAGTTCTTGATCTTCCTTAGCATCTAGACCGAAAATTTTGAGATAAAAACCATCTTCGGCGTTAAATGGATCCAGATAAGTTGACGGATCTTGGTAATCACCAACCCAGCCATCAAAGTTCAAATCGTAATCACGAGCTGCTGGATTTGGAGCTAGGAAAGCGACATTCCCAAAGTCATCCGTTGAAAGTTGCTGAACATCAATAACGACATTATCAGAACCTAGTACTGTTTCAAGTGTCTGTTTAAGCGAATTCATACCAGAAACTGCATTTTTATTGGTTTGATCAACCGGGATGTCCAAATGAATCGGGAAGGTCACCCCTTGGGCTTCCAATTCCTTTTTAGCTTCCGCAAATTTGGCTTGGGCCTTTTCCTTGTTGAAATAACCGTCTTGGGCATCCGCCAAGTTGATTCCTGACCATTCTGTTCCATACTGAACAAGTTTGGAAGAAACCACTTCTCCAAAGCTCTTATCTCCCACCTGCACAAATGTCGGAGGAACAAGGGTATTACGAAGGGTCTTACTTGCTGCTTCTTGCCCGTTAGATTGAGCAGAGTAGGCTGTCCGATCGATGGCAAAGTTCAAGGCCTGACGGAAATTTTTATTTAAAATCGCTGTTTGAGTTGATTTCTTTTGCTGGTCTGAGGTTTTTGCAGTATGGTTATAGGCTTTTCGGTTAACGTTAAAGTTGAAGTACCAAGAAGTCTTGTCTTGCAAGCTATAAACGATATTGTCTTGGTATTTTTCTTTTGTCTTAGCATAGCTCGAGCTATTTGGATAGACTCCCGCAAGCGTATAGGCACCACTTTCAAAGTTACGAATGGTCATCTCCTGATCAGAGCCATCAAAGTAAGCTAACTTAACTTTTTCAATGGTTACTTTATCATGGTCATAATAGTGTGGATTCTTCACATATTCGATCGAAGATTTTGATGTGAAATCTTTTAACAAGTAAGGTCCATTGTAAAGGATGCTATTTGGCGTCAATGTTCCAAATTCTTTATCCTTTGATTTCAAGAACTCTTCGTTGACTGGGAAAAGGATACTATTGGTTGTCTTTGAATTCCAATACGGTTCCGGTCGAGTCAAAGTGTACTCGACTGTGTAATCATCCAAGGCTTTGACACCGACAGTTGAAAAGTCATTGGTCACACCCGTCACATAGTCATTCAATCCCTTGATTGAATTTTGGATCAGATCCATAGCTTGTCCCTTGTTGTCCGCAGCATATTTGATCCCAGTGACAAAGTCTTGGGCTTTGACTGGAGCATATTCCTCACCATCAGCCGTATACCACTTGGCATCTTTTCTGAGTTTGTAGGTATAGGTCAAACCATCTGCTGAAACAGACCAATCTTCAGCTAGAGCTGGCGTTAGATTGCCATAGCTATCATTTTCTAGCAAACCATCTACAAGATTAGTAATCACAGCAGTGTTATCTGCGTAATAGTCTAAAAGATAGTTAAATGTCGTTGGGTTTGCGCTAAATGTTGATGAGAAGGTGCTTGTGTCTGTATTGGACTGTCCACAAGCTGAGAGTAAAATCCCTGTAGCTAGGACAAGACCAGTTTCGATAAGTCTTTTTTTCATTTTCATCATCCACTCCTTTATGTCACTTTTTATAACATGTACATATTTTATCAAATTTATCCTAAATTGTAAAGTTCCTAGTTTTACGACGACTGATGTCTCAAAACAAAAAAGAAGCACAGTTTTTCTGCAACTTCCTTTTCTTTGTCATAGACTATTTGACGTGTTTTTCTAGCTCTTTTTGGTATTTGGCATTTGTTTCAATCTTTTCTTTCTGCCATTTCTTGAGAGCTTCTTCGTATTCTTTTGTAGTCACGACATCCTTTTGCAGTTCCAAACCTTTGAATACAAACGGATCTCCCTTGATTCCGACTTGAGAGTATGCTTTTGTGAATGGTACAGTACGGCTAACAGTTGGAGAACCACCTGAAGAAGCAACTGGGATCAAGAGCGAGCTATCCGATACCCAAGCTTGAGCTTTAGCGTATTTTTCGTAACGCTTATTGAGGTCGCTTGTTTCAGCTGCGGCATCATCCAAGAGTTTCTTGTATTCGTCTAGACCGACTTGAGCCATCACTTCTGGATCTTTTCCACGAGTGATACCCAAGTGTTTAAGGGCAGAACCCTTCTTAGCATCAAGAATGTTTAGGTAAGTAGCTGGGTCTTGATAGTCTGGTCCCCAACCAGTTCCATTCAAGTCGTAGTCTTTTTGTGCTGGAACCTTAGCTTGAGACGTAATGCTCATTTTTTCATTATCTGTCATTTGAAGGACATCGACAATGACATTCTCCGTACCCAGTGTTGATTCGATGGACTGCTTGAGTGAGTTGGTTTGTTGAACGGCAATGACATCCGTTTGTTCAACTGGAACATCCAAACGGATTGGGAAGGTCACACCCTTAGCCTGCAATTCTGCTTTTGCCTTCGCAAAAGCTGCCTTGGCTTTTTCAGGACTGTAAATCGTATCCTTGCCATCTGTAAGGGCTACATCTTTCCATTGGTTTCCATAAGAAACCAGCTCTGCTTGTGCCAACTCTCCAAATGTCTTTTCACCTACTTGAACGTAGTCATGAGGCACTAGACTATTACGGATAATCTTGTCCGCACCTTCTTCACCATTCAACTGAGCAGTATAAGAGTGACGATCAAGAGCAAAGTTCAAGGCTTGACGGAAGTTCTTGTTAAGAAGAGCTTCTTTCGTTGAAGTTTTTTGAGCCTCGTCAGTCTTGGCTGTTTTATTGTAAGACTGGCGGTTTACGTTAACAGTGAGGTAGTAGCTAGTCGCTTCTTGTGGACTGTAGACAATCTTATCGCCGTACTCTTTCTTAGTTGACTCAAAGTTTGAGCTTGTTGGAAAAAGACGGGCTGTTGTATAGGCACCTTGTGTAAAGCTACGAATCAAAGATTCTTGGTCGGAACCATCATAGAAGGTTAGTTTGATGTTGTCAATCTTAACATTGTCCTTGTCCCAGTAGTTTGGATTCTTTTCATATTCGATGACTGATTTTGAAGTCAATGATTTCAAAAGGTAAGGACCGTTATAAAGGATGCTTGATGGGGTTGGTGCACCATAGTCGCTCCCTTTAGAATTCAAGAATTCTTCATTAACTGGAAGCATGGTAGCAGTTGTGACTTTAGAGTTCCAGAAGCTTTCTGGTTTGTTAAGCGTGTATTCAACCGTGTAATCATCAACAGCCTTGACTCCTACAGTAGAAAAGTCATTGCTTTCTCCACTGATGTAGGCAGCCAAACCTTTGATAGAGTCTTGAAGGAGGGATAAGCCGTCTGATTTACCGTCAGCTGCGTGTTTCAGACCTGTAACAAAGTCTTGAGCCTTGACTTCAGCGTATTCTTCTCCCTCAGAAGTATACCATTTCACACCCTTACGAAGTTTGTAGGTATAGGTCAAGCCATCTTTAGAAACGGACCAGTCTTCTGCAAGCGAAGGAATCAAGTTCCCGTATTTATCGTTTTCCAAGAGGCCATCGACAACGTTGGCTATAACGTCAGAAGTTGAGCTCTTGCTCGTCACGCTGTAGTCCAAAGATGATGGATCTATTGCATAGACATAAGAAAATGTCTTGGGAGCATCAGCCTTTTTTTCGCTTTGCCCACAAGCGGTTAACAGAAGGGCTGTGCTCAGGACGGCACCTGCTCCTAAAAGCCACTTTTTCGATCTCATAAGTAATCTCCTTAAAGATAGTATTTTCACCATTATACCCTATTTTTTTATAAAAGCAAGGACTTTCGGATGATTTTTTAGAAAATTCTAACAAATATTTTTTAAAGATTTTTCTATACAATTTTTAGTAAAAAACCTCAAGCTTCAAAAGCTTGAGGTTCACTTATTTTAATCCGTTAGTTCCACACAGAAAGCATCCCATGGAGCCAAGGTCTGTTTTTCAACTGCTTCTTGAGTCACAGTGTTTTCAATCAAGACAGATTTAACTCTTTCTTCTACTGAAAAGTTTTGTTTTTCATTGGACAAGTTAGCCACAACTAGGAAGCGACGGTCTCCGTCCTTACGGATATAAGCAAAGACCTTATCAGCCGTATCAAGTAATTCAAAATCAGCTCGAATCAGCCAACTGTTCTCCTTACGGATCTGGATGAGTTTCTGATAGGTATAGAAAATAGAATCTGGATTTGCCAGTGCTTCTTGAACGTTGATTTCTTGATAGTTTGGATTAACTGCCAACCAAGGCTGACTAGTTGAGAAACCAGCGTTTTTGCTTTCATCCCATTGCATCGGGGTACGGGCATTATCACGTCCGATGACACGGATACTGTCCATAATTTCCTCGAGCGGAACACCTTTTTCAAGAGCTTCACGCGCATAGTTGAGGGATTCAATATCTTCTACTTGATCCAGTGTTTCAAAAGGATAGTTGGTCATCCCAATCTCCTCACCTTGGTAGATATAGGGAGTCCCCCTCATAAGATGAAGTAGGATTGCAAAGGCTTTGGCAGATTTCTCACGGTATTCTTGGTCATTTCCCCAGATTGAGACGATACGAGGGAGGTCATGGTTGTTCCAGAAGAGGGAATTCCAGCCATCCTCAACACCTAACTCTGTCTGCCATTTGTTGAAGATTTCTTTCAACTTAGCAATATTCAGTTCTTTTTGATAGTGCCACTTAGGTTGCCCTTCCTGATACTGAAGACAAATATGTTCAAATTGGAAGACCATAGACAATTCTTGACCCTTTGGATCAGAGTAGAGTTTGGCAATTTCTGGCGTTGCCCCCCAAGTTTCTCCCACTGTCAAGAGATCTTTATCCCCAAAAGTTGCCTGATTCATTTCCTTGAGATAAGGATGGAGCATAGGACCGTTATTGACTACTTTCTCATCAGGAATCTTACCAATCATATCAATGACATCCATACGGAAACCACCAATACCTTTATCAATCCAGAAGTTCATCATCTCATAAATTTTCTGGCGAAGTTTTTCATTTTCCCAGTTGAGATCAGGCTGTTTTTTGCTGAAAAAGTGGAGATAGTACTGACCCGACTTTTCATCATATTCCCAAGCAGACCCACTAAAGATAGACTCCAAATCATTGGGCTCATCCCGCCAGATATAGTAGTCTCGCTCAGGGCTGTCGGAATTTTCACAGGCTTCGACAAACCAAGCATGTTCATCTGAGGTATGATTGACCACCAAGTCCATGATAATTCGAATATCACGTTTCTTAGCTTCTGCGATGAGTTGGTCCATGTCCTCCATGCTCCCGAAAATAGCTGCAATCGCTTGATAATCAGCAATATCATAGCCATTATCATCCATCGGACTGTCATAAACAGGAGAAAGCCAAATCGCTGTAATCCCTAACTTAGCTAGATAGTCCAACTTACTTGTAATTCCTAGCAAATCACCAATGCCATCTCCATTGCTATCCATAAAACTCTTTGGATAGACTTGATAGACTACGGCATTGTGCCACCATTTTTCTTGCATCTTGTTACCTCGTTATTTTAATACTCTACAGTCTATGATAGCGCTTTTTTAAACTTAGTGCAAGCGTTTGCCTAATCTTTTTGATTTCTTTTTTAGCTTTATAGTTTCCTAACTTCCAATTTTTTATTATAATGGAGGTCAGAGGTAAAAAAATGAAAAAACAAGCTTTTAGTTCTGAACAATATCTGAATCTACAGCGCAACCACATCTTGGAGCGCATTAACCAATTTGATGGCAAGCTCTATTTGGAGTTTGGTGGCAAAATGTTAGAAGATTTCCACGCTGCTCGCGTTCTTCCTGGTTATGAACCTGACAACAAAATCAAGCTCTTGCAAGAATTGAAAGAGCAAGTTGAAGTTGTTATCGCCATTAATGCTAGCAACATCGAGCATTCTAAAGCACGTGGTGACTTGGGTATTTCTTACGACCAAGAAGTTCTTCGTTTGATTGACAAATTCAATGAGCTAGGAATTTTTGTTGGTTCGGTTGTCATCACACAATACGCTGGCCAACCTGCTGCAGATGTCTTCCGCAACCAGCTAGAGAAAAACGGAATTGATTCTTATCTTCATTATCCGATCAAAGGATACCCGACTGATATGGACCACATCATTTCTCCAGAGGGTATGGGGAAAAACGACTACATCCAAACCAGTCGCAACTTGATTGTCGTAACCGCTCCTGGACCTGGTTCTGGAAAATTGGCCACTTGTATGTCAAACATGTACCATGACCAAATCAATGGTATCAAGTCTGGTTACGCTAAATTTGAAACCTTCCCAGTCTGGAACCTTCCCCTTCATCATCCAGTCAACTTGGCCTATGAGGCTGCCACAGCAGACCTTGACGATGTCAACATGATTGACCCCTTCCATCTCCAAACCTACGGAGAAACCACTGTCAATTACAACCGTGATATCGAAATCTTCCCAGTACTCAAACGTATGTTGGAACGCATTCTTGGTGAATCTCCATACACTTCACCAACAGACATGGGTGTCAACATGGTTGGCTTCGCTATTACAGATAATGAGGCTGCTATCGAAGCCTCTAAACAAGAAATCATCCGCCGTTACTATCAAACAGTTCTTGACTTCAAGGCTGAAAAAGTCGGGGAATCTGCTGTCAAGAAAATCGAGTTGCTCATGAACGACCTCGGTATCACACCTGCAGACCGTCAGGTTGCTGTCGCTGCACGTCAAAAAGCTGAAGAAACCGGCGGGCCTGCCCTAGCTCTCGAATTGCCATCTGGTGACATTGTCACTGGTAAAAACTCAGAACTCTTTGGTCCTACAGCTGCCGCCTTGATCAACGCCATTAAGAAATCAGCTGCTATCGACAAGGAAGTAAAATTGATTGAACCAGAAGTTGTCAAACCAATCCAAGGCCTTAAAATCAACCATCTCGGTAGTCGCAATCCACGCCTGCATTCAAATGAAATTCTCATTGCCCTTGCCATTACAGCCATGGAAAATCCTGATGCTGCACGTGCAATGAAAGAACTTGGTAACCTCAAAGGAAGCGAAGCCCACTCAACCATCATCTTGACCGATGAAGACAAGAACGTCCTTCGCAAGCTAGGCATCAACGTAACTTTCGATCCTTACTACCAATACGATCGCTTGTATCGGAAATAATTCAAACCTCTCCTTCGTCGGAGAGGTTTTCTCTCTATCTCAACAGCACCCTTTATGATATAATGAAAGAAGAAAACTGAAAGGATTTACCATGTCAAAAGAAGTTATTGTTGAAAGTTTTGAACTTGACCACACCATTGTTAAAGCACCATATGTTCGCTTGATTGGGGAAGAAACAGGACCAAAGGGAGACGTCATCTCCAACTTTGATATTCGCTTGGTGCAGCCAAATGAGGACTCTATCCCTACCGCTGGGCTTCACACTATTGAACACCTCTTGGCAAAACTCATCCGTACCCGCATTGACGGCATGATTGACTGTTCACCATTTGGTTGCCGTACAGGCTTTCACATGATTATGTGGGGACGTCACACCAGCGCTGAGATTGCAGCTGTTATCAAAGATTCGCTCAAGGAAATCGCTGAAACCACTACTTGGGAAGATGTCCCTGGAACAACCATCGAATCTTGCGGAAACTACAAGGATCACAGCCTCTTTTCTGCTAAAGAATGGGCGAAACTCATCCTGGAACAAGGAATCTCAGATGATGCCTTTAAGCGCCATGTCATCTAAACACAAAAGGAACCAGCTTTTAGCTAGTTCCTTCTTTTTTTATTCTCAAAATCTTGAGTTAGGCTTTTTCACGAATGACCAAAACGCCATCTTCCATGTCTGCTTCCAAATGTTTGGCATCTAGATGATCCAAGTGGAAGTCTGTTACTTTATCACGAATTTGTTGTTCAACCACGCGACGGAGCGGACGAACACCCATAACTTCATCATAGCCTTCTTCTGTGATAAAGTCCTTAGCTGCTTGACTAACTTCCAAATCAATGTCTTTCTTAGCCAAGGTTTGGTTGACTTCAGCCAACATCAAGTCCACAATCTTAGAAAGGTCTTCCTTATTCAAGTGTGAGAACTCGATAACTGCGTTAAAGCGGTTAAGGAATTCTGGACGGAAGAATGGTTTCAAACGATCCATCAATTCTGGTTTATCCGCATCTTCTGTCAAGTTAGCTTCATAGCCAAATCCAGCATTTGATGTTGCAATAATGACAGTGTTCTTGAAGTTCACGGTATTTCCTTGACCATCAGTTAAACGACCGTCATCCAAGACTTGGAGGAGAAGGGTAATGACTTGAGGATCCGCCTTTTCAATCTCATCCAAGAGAATGATAGAGTAAGGATTACGACGAACACGTTCTGTCAAGGTATTGCTATTGTCATCATAACCCACATAACCGGCTGTTGTACCGATCAATTTAGAAACGGCTGTGCGATCACTGTATTCAGACATATCCAAGCGGATAATCGCATCTTTGGTTCCAAACATATCCAGTGCCAATTGCTTAGCAAGCTCGGTCTTACCAACCCCAGTTGGACCTACAAAGAGGAAGCTACCGATTGGGCGATTGCCTTCATCAAAACCAGCACGGTTACGACGGATAGCACGAGCCACTGCTTCTACTGCCTTATCTTGACCAATAACCTTGTGTTCCAAACGATGGGCCATATCCTTGAGACGTTCGATGTCTGACGCTCCCATTTGTGATACTGGAATACCTGTCATTCGTTCCACAGATTCAGCCACATCATTGACAGTGGCAGTTACTTTCATATCTTCTGTGTGGTTTTCGACTTTTTTCTCCAATTCTGCAATACGTGTTTTGGCATTAAGAGCTGCTTCAAAGTCTTCTGCCTCAACTGCTTTTTCTTGCTTGTCTTTTTCTGCCTCGATTTCCCGTTCAACAGCATGCACATCTGTTACAGGATGTTGAGCTGCCAAGTGAGCTGCCGTTACATCGACAAGGTCGATAGCCTTATCTGGCAAACTACGTTGAGGAATGTATTGGACAGAATAATCCACTGCTGCCTTCAAGACTTCGTCTGGCAAGATGACATTGTGGTGTTGTTGATAGAGGTCACGAATTCCTTGAAGGATTTTAAAAGTATCCTCTGCTGAAGGAGCATTGACCTTGACTTCGTTGAAACGACGAGCAAGAGCTGCATTCTTCAAAATCGTGTTACGGTATTCGTCTTGAGTTGTTGCTCCAATCACTGTCAATTCTCCACGAGAGAGGGCTGGCTTGAGAATGTCCGCAAGCCCTTTAGATCCACTGTCTCCACCAGTGCTACCAGCACCGAGAATTTGGTGAATTTCATCAAAGAAGAGGATAATATTTCCTGCTTCTTTCACTTCGTTGACTAGATTTTGCACATTTTCTTCAAAGCTACCACGGTATTGAGTACCAGCCTCAAGACCTGAGATATCAATGGAAATGATTTCCTTGTTTTTGATTGCTGCTGGGACATCCCCGTTAACAATGGCTTGTGCCAAGCCTTCGACAACTGCTGTCTTACCAACACCTGCATCTCCGACCAGAACAGGATTGTTCTTGGTACGACGTGAGAGGATTTCAGCTGTTTCTTGAATTTCCTTGTTTCGGCCAATAACAGGATCCAACTTACCCTCACGAGCTTCTGCTGTCAAGTTACGACCTAGTTTAGCAAGGACACCGTCTTGTTTCATACTTGAAGCATGTTGGTGCATTTGCGCATCAGATTCTGCATTTCCTGGCAATTGACCAGTTGCACGATAATGAGCAAATTCCTCAGGTGTCACTTCACGTCCATTAATCAAGTAGCGACGATTTTCAGAACTATATCCTCTCATACCACCCATCAATTGGTTAAATAAATCATCCATATTGTTAAAGTTATTAAAGTTGTTGTTCATATTCTTTACCTCGTTTATTGTTAATTAATTGCGATCTCTGATATTGACTAACTTTGATCTTTGTTTTAAAAATTTTAGACTAGCTAACTAGCTACCCTACGTATAATTTCTGGTTTTTCTTTTTTAAATAAGCCTTCTATCATCTTCTTTTCAAAGTCTGTTAGATTTAACATAGGCCTCACCCCTTTCTCGGGATTCTATACCTCATTCTCAAAGACTAATTCGTTGAAAATGAGCTTTTTAAGGAATTCATTTTCCTTATGTTTCTACTATATCACTTTGGTCAGTAAAAGTCAATAACTTTTTGACCAAATTTGACTAATTTTTTAAAATTTTTCAAGGACGCAAAAAGCCAGTCGTTTCCAACTGGCCTTTTCTATTTAATTTAAAATCTTAGCTCAATGCGTCATCCATTGAAAGAACTTCGTGGAAGACACGTTGTGTCAATTCAGTTTTTTGTTCTGGAGTGAGGTATTTAGTGTTTACACAGTATCCAGAGATACGCACGATAACATCTTCACCTGACATGATCTTTTCGTAAACATCGTTCAAGTCCATAACGTTCAAGTTAACGTGTTGTCCACCGTTTTCGAAGTAACCATCAAGGATTGTTACCAAGTTATCAACTTGTTCGTCACGAGTCTTACCAAGAGCACGTGGAGAAACTTGAGTTGTCAATGAGATACCGTCAGCTGCGTAACCAAAGTCAAGGCTAGCAAGTGAGTTCAAGTTTTGCAACCATCCACCTTTAGCTTTGTTAGATGGGTTAGCACCTGGTGAGAAGAATTCAAGTTTAGACAAGTTCACAGAACCATCTTCGTTGAGGTATACACCCTTGTGGACTGGTGAGTTACCAGTTTGTTTAGAGTAAGCAACGTTAGATGTGATTGTCAAAAGTGATACTGTAGCTTCTGCGTCTTTGTAAAGTTTGTGGCTACGTAGACGAGTTGTGTAAGCTTCGATCAACCATTCTGCCAATTCGTTTGAACGTGGGTCATCTTCACCCCAACGTGGGTATTCACCGATTGTTTCATAATCGTAGATGTAGCCATCCTCATCACGGATTGGTTTAACAGTGGCGTATTTAATCGCTGACAATGTATCAACAGTGTTAGCAAATCCACAGATACCGAATCCCATGTTGGCACGTTGTTTAGTCGGCAAGAAGGCCATTTGAACAGCTTCGTAGTTGTACTTGTCAGTCATGTAGTGGATGATGTTCAAAGCATCTACATAAGTGTCAGTCAACCAATCAAGAGATTTTTCAAAGTTCGCTTTAACTGATTCGAATTCAAGAACTTCGTCACGGATAGGATCGATGTCAAATACTTTGTAGTCTTTGTGAACATCGTCGTAACCACCGTTCAAACCAGTAAGAAGGGCTTTAAGAACGTTTACACGAGCACCGAAGTACTGGATGTTGTGGCGTTGATCTTCGTTTTCTGGGTCAAGTGGTGACACACAGCATGAGATACAGCTCATTTCTCCGTATCCATCTTTAGCCATTGTTGTTACACCTTCGTATTGGATAGAAGAGTGTTTGTGGCTCATGTGCATACAGTAGCGACGGAAGTTGTATGGCAATTTGTCAGTCCAAAGAACTGTCAAGTTTGGCTCTGGAGAGTTACCGATGTTGTCAAGAGTGTTCAAGAAACGGTAGTCCATCTTAGTAACACGGTGACGACCGTCGTTACCCATACCAGCCATAGAAGTTGTGATGAATGTTGGGTCACCTGAGTACAATTGGTCATAAGCTTTTGTACGAGCAAATTTAACTGTACGAAGTTTCATAACGAAATCATCAACAAACTCTTGGATTTCTGATTCAGTAAATGTACCACGAGCAAGGTCACGTTCTGCAAAGATGTCCAATACGATTGGCACACGACCTAGAGATGTAGCGGCACCATTAATCACACGGCAGACAGCCATGAAAGCGATGTTAACCCATTGGATTGCTTCTTTAACGTTCATCGCTGGTTTGCGAACGTCAACTCCGTAAAGGTCACCCAAGCGAACAACTTGTTGCAATGCTTGGTATTGAAGGTTGATTTCTTCACGAAGACGAATTGTTTCTTCATCGATTTCTTCGATTGAGTTCCAGTCGTTTACTTTTTCTTGCATCAAGTAGTCTGCACCGTAAAGAGCAAGACGTGCGTAAACACCGATGATACGTCCACGTGAATATGCATCTGGAAGACCAGTTACAGTGTGAGCGTGGCGAGCACGACGGATGTTTGAAGTGTAGGCACGGAAGATACCGTCGTTAACTGTTGTTACATATTTAGTAAAGATTTCGTGAACAGCTGGATCTGGTTCGTATCCATTTTCTTTCAAAGTAGTTTCAGCCATACGGATACCACCTTTTGGCATGAAGTTCAATTTGAAGAGTTCATCATTTTGGATACCAAAGATCAATTCGTTTTCTTTGTCGATAAATCCGGCAGGAATATCAGCAATAGATGTTGGACGAGTGTCCATTGGGAAACGAGTTTCTTCGTAGTGAGCCTTAGTTTCTTCTACAATTTTTTTGATGTGAAGTGAACGTTCTGTTGGTCCAGCAAGGAAGCTTTCATCTCCATCATAAGGTGTATAGTTAGCTTGAACAAAGCGAGAAATACTTGCTTTTTCTTTCCAATCTACGCCTTTGAAGCCTTCCCAAGCTTTATCAAAAATGTCTTGTGCTTCAACAACTGTCTTAACAACCATGTTAATGTCCTCATTTTTCTTTCTAGTAACAGCCATCTGTTACATTCATGAGTCAAGTATACCATACAGTAACCGATTTCAACAAGCGAAATCCGGCTTTTTTGTTACTTTCTTTTCTAATACAGTCCATTTTTGGACACAATCTGTATTATATTTTTGAAAGTAGGATTACTCTTTTCCATTTTTTCAGAAAAAAAGGTATAATGAATAGAAAATGACGCTAGAAAGGTGCAATAATGCTCATATTTCCATTGATTAATGATCTGTCAAGAAAAATCATCCACATCGACATGGATGCCTTTTTTGCTGCGGTGGAAATACGAGACAATCCTAAATTAAAAGGAAAACCTGTCATCATTGGAAGCGACCCTAGACAAACTGGCGGACGAGGAGTTGTTTCTACTTGTAGCTACGAGGCACGAGCCTTTGGTATTCACTCTGCCATGAGTTCTAAAGAAGCTTATGAGCGTTGCCCCCAAGCCGTCTTTATCTCCGGGAATTATGAAAAGTATAAGGCAGTTGGACTTGAGATTCGAGCTATTTTTAAACGCTACACTGATTTGATTGAACCCATGAGTATTGACGAAGCCTACTTGGATGTGACAGAAAATAAACTCGGTATCAAGTCAGCTGTTAAAATAGCTCGCCTCATCCAACAAGATATCTGGCAGGAGCTACATCTGACTGCTTCTGCAGGCGTCTCTTATAACAAATTCTTAGCTAAAATGGCTAGTGACTATCAAAAACCACATGGTTTAACAGTCATCCTCCCAGATCAGGCTGAGGATTTTCTCAAACAAATGGACATTGCTAAGTTTCATGGAGTTGGCAAGAAGAGCGTTGAAAAACTGCATGAAATGGGCATTTATACTGGCGCAGACTTATTGGATGTCTCAGAAGTCACTTTAATCGATCGGTTTGGCAGACTCGGTTTTGATCTTTATCGAAAGGCTAGGGGCATTCATAATTCACCGGTCAAGGCCAATCGTATTCGCAAGTCTATTGGCAAGGAAAAAACCTACGGAAAAATCCTACACGTAGAAGAAGACATCAAAAAAGAGCTGACTCTTCTCTCAGAAAAGGTAGCTCACAATCTCAGCCAACAAGGCAAAGCTGGAAAAATCATTATCCTAAAAATACGATATGCTGACTTCTCTACTCTAACTAGACGAAAAAGCCTCCCACAAGCAACACAGGATGCTAGTCAGATTTCTCAAACTGCCCTTCAACTCTACGAAGAACTAGCTGAAAAAGAAAAAGGCATTCGTTTGCTAGGAGTCACAGTAACAGGATTTTAAAAAGCTTGAAGGAAGATTCCCTCAAGCTTTTTCTTATACAAATAAACGCACAAAACTATAGAGCAACAAGACACTACCGAGTACGATACGGTATTTACCAAAGAGGGTAAAGTCGTGCTTCTTCACATAGCCAGTCAAGAAGCGAATAGCAACCATGCTGACCGCGAAGGCTACTCCCATAGCAACCAAAAGCAAGAACAGTTGTCCAAAACTCAAGAGTTGACCTGCTTTTATAAATTTGAAAATCTTTAAAGCACTAGCCCCAAACATAACAGGAATTCCGAGGTAGAAGGTAAACTCTGTTACGACAGAGCGACTCGTTCCATTTAACAAACCACCAACAATCGTCGCACCTGAACGGCTCGTTCCTGGGAAGAGGGCGAGGACTTGGAAGAGTCCGATATAGAGAGCTGTCTTGTAGGGAAGCTTTTCAAGTTCTGTGATTGTTGGTTCAATAGCTTGCGCCTTATTTCTTTTTTCAAGATAGATAAAGGCAACACCATAGATAATCAACATAATCGCAACTGATACCATATTATGAAAATGAGTGTCAAACCAATCATCCAGCTTAAAGACTAACAATAAAGGCAAGGTCGCAACGAGGACTTTTGACCACAATTGCCAAGTTCGACGGACTTCCACCTTATTTTTACCAGGTTTGAAGGGATTGAGCTTGTTAAAGTAAATCACCATAACCGCTAAGATAGCACCGAGCTGAATGACAACATTAAACATGGACATGAAGGCTTCATTTTGGTCCTTGTATTGTACAAATTCTTCAACCAAGATCAAGTGACCCGTACTTGAAATGGGCAACCATTCTGTAATTCCTTCAACAATCCCAAAAAAGATCGACTTCAAAATTTCAATAAGATACATGTATTACTCCTTTTTCTGTCCTCTATTATAGCATAATTTCAGATTCTGCGATAGGTTTTTTAGAAGGCACCGATGCTACCACCACCTCCGCCTCCTGAGAATCCTCCACCTGAAGAACCACTTCCAGAAGATACGGAGTAGTTGCTTGCTGTGTTTGCAATACTAGCATAGTGACTCATTTGAGCAGTTGAATGATAAAACATGCTGTGCCAGCCATAAGCTACATAAAGATTGATATCTGGATTCTCAACTTGAATCTGATAAGATTTCATCAAATGACTCACCTTGTCCGCATAACCAAATAAAGTAGCATAGACAAGGAGGCGATTCCAAAGAACAATACTCTCTAATTCTGCCTTGTCTAGATGGGCGATATCGCGAAGCATGTTTTCAAAACTAGTCCAGAGATAGTACGCTTCTAGTCCTTCTTCGTTTAAAACACCATCACGAGTATCAAATCGGGTTGTCCAATAATAGACGGCAGCTAACATCAAGCTCACAAACCCAAGGATAGGAAGTGGCAGGGAAAAATACCCGTGAGCATCCAAACTGTACAAGAACCAGCCAAAACCAACGAAAGCAGGTAGAAGCGTAGAGACACCTATCGTCAATCGCAAGATTTTTTCGCCATTACTCAGTGGACGATAATAATCTGGAAGTTGCAAAGAGGAAACCCGCTTTCTCACCCCATCCTGCATCTGCTTCAGAGCTTGCTCGAAAGACGACTTAAGCTTACGTCCTGTTTTCTGAATCCTTTTTTCATCAGCTGCTTTTGCACCTTGGTAAAGACTAGTTGACACTTGGTAATCTGCAAACAAATCTGAAACAAGCACTTCTTCTCTTCCTGAAAAGGCCAAATTAAGACAATCTTTTTCAAAACTTGCCAATCCTTTTTCTTTTACGACTTTTAGACGGACCTCATCTCCATTTGAGATGATTGAAATATTTCCACGGTCGATCACATCCAATAAGGTTGCCTGAACGAGTTGGTCAAAGGTGAACTTCCCTCCTCCCTTGGTCAAGGGACTGACTTCCTCTAAAGAAGTGGAGTAAACAGATTCCGATAAAACCATCGGTTCTAAGTCCATTGGCGGTTCGTAGAGACGGTGATTTTTAGCATGTTTCTTCGATGGGGAGGTTTTTCTTCGGTAAATGCGATAGAAAATGACACTAAAGACTAAAGAAAGCGAGAGTAAAAAAGGGATAACCCACGTAACCAGAGCTTTGCTTTGAGCTTTTTCAGCAGCAATGGACTCCTCTATTTTTTCAAATTCTGCTAAACGATTGCCCTTCAATCCCTGATCCAAAGCTGTTCCAAAATCTTTTCTAGGCCAATAGGCATGCAATTCAACCCCACGCTGACGAGGTAGGTTCTGTAAATGAACACGATAATCACCACCTGTCTTCTCTACCTTGCCCTCTGTAAAGAGTTTCCCTGTATGAAAGAAAAGTTTTTCAGCTCCATTAAAGCCTGTTACCCGAAACTCAAAATTTTCGATAGGTTCTGAACTATCTGTCAAGGGTTGCCAATTAAGTTTCGCGATATCATCATATAGAAATAGGAGGTTTTTTAGTTGCCATGTGATTACCACTTCAACGGTATCCCCTTCTTGGCCTGGATTATACACTTTTACAGTATAACCTTCCGATTCTTCTATCACTTCACTATTGACATTCTCAATGGCGCTAGCATTTTTCCATACCTGAACCTTCGGACTGGGATCTATTTCAAAGCCCTTTGGCATCTTACCAGAACGGCCAAGTCCTACTAGTTGTCCATTAAAGTCTTCATCAAAATAATAGACTACTTTCTCCCTAAATTCTGCCGTATTATCTGCATGAATATACAAATCACCTTGGTAAGAGCGAATCTTAAAATCAACCGCAAAAACAGAGAGTGGTAAAATACAAAACAAGCTAAATAAAAGCACGAAAAAAGTCTTTTTCATAACACAATCCCCTTTTTATCTTTGCTGTCATTATATCATTTTTTATAAGTAAAGGCTTACTTGTATTGAAAATCTCACCATTTTTAGATACAATAGAGAGAAGTCATTTTTAGACTAGAAATAGGAGAAAACATGAAAAAATTATGCTTATCTATTCTTGCTAGCCTAGCCCTTACATTAGGACTAGCTAGCCAAGTCCAAGCCGACGAATATTTACGCATCGGAATGGAGGCAGCTTACGCTCCCTTTAACTGGACCCAAGACGACGATAGTAATGGTGCTGTTAAAATCGACGGTACCAATCAATATGCCAATGGCTACGATGTCCAAATCGCTAAAAAGATTGCCAAAGACTTAGGTAAGGAGCCTTTGGTCGTTAAAACCAAGTGGGAAGGACTTGTCCCAGCCCTTACTTCTGGCAAAATCGATATGATTATTGCAGGTATGAGCCCAACGGCTGAACGCAAACAAGAAATTGCCTTTTCAAGCAGTTACTATACCAGTGAACCTGTTCTATTGGTCAAAAAGGACTCTGCCTATGCCAATGCCAAATCTTTAAACGACTTTAGTGGAGCAAGAATCACGTCCCAACAAGGTGTTTACCTTTATGATTTGATTTCCCAAATCCCTGGTGTCAAGAAAGAAACAGCTATGGGCGACTTTTCCCAAATGCGCCAAGCTCTTGAGGCTGGTGTTATTGACGCCTATGTTTCGGAACGCCCTGAAGCTCTAACTGCTGAAGCCGCTAACTCTAAGTTTCAGATGGTCCAAGTAGAACCAGGTTTCAAGACCGGAGAAGAAGATACTGCTATTGCCATTGGACTTCGTAAAGATGACAGTCGTATCAGCCAAATCAATGCTAGTATTGAAACCATCTCCAAAGATGAACAAGTTGCACTGATGGATCGGATGATTAAAGAGCAGCCGGTGGAGGCGACAACAACGGAGGAAGAAAGCAGCTTCTTTAGTCAAGTCGCTAAGATTCTTTCTGAAAACTGGCAACAGCTCTTGCGTGGTGCAGGTGTCACTCTTTTAATCTCAATCATCGGAACTATCGTAGGTCTCATTATCGGTCTTGCCATTGGTGTCTTCCGTACGGCTCCTCTCTCTGAAAACAAAGCCATTTACGGCCTACAAAAACTAGTCGGTTGGATTCTCAATGTCTATATTGAAATCTTCCGTGGTACACCGATGATTGTTCAATCCATGGTTATCTACTATGGGACTGCTCAAGCTTTCGGTATCAATCTCGACCGGACACTGGCTGCTATCTTTATCGTCTCAATCAACACGGGTGCCTACATGACAGAAATCGTTCGTGGTGGTATTCTAGCAGTTGACAAGGGACAGTTCGAAGCTGCAACTGCTCTTGGTATGACCCACAATCAAACCATGCGTAAGATTGTCCTTCCTCAGGTTGTCCGTAATATTCTACCTGCTACTGGTAATGAGTTTGTCATCAATATCAAAGATACCTCTGTATTGAACGTTATTTCAGTTGTCGAGCTTTATTTCTCAGGAAATACTGTAGCGACTCAAACCTATCAATACTTCCAGACCTTTACCATCATTGCAGTGATTTACTTTGTCCTCACCTTCACTGTGACCCGTGTCCTACGTTTTATCGAACGCTATATGGACATGGACACTTACACTACAGGTGCTAACCAAATGCAAACGGGGGATTTGAAAAAATGACACAACCAATCCTTGAAATCAAACACCTAAAAAAATCCTATGGACAAAATGAAGTGTTAAAAGACATTTCTCTCACCGTCCATAAAGGAGAGGTTATTTCTATCATCGGAAGCTCGGGAAGCGGAAAATCAACCTTCCTTCGTTCGATTAATTTACTAGAAACACCTACAGGAGGAGAGATTCTCTATCGCGGAGAAAATGTCCTGGAAAAAGGCTATAACCTCACCCATTATCGTGAAAAGCTCGGTATGGTTTTCCAATCTTTCAATCTCTTTGAAAATCTGAATGTCCTCGAAAATACCATCGTCGCCCAAACGACAGTACTCAAACGTGACCACTCTGAAGCTGAAAAAATTGCCAAAGAGAATCTTGAAAAAGTTGGTATGGGAGAACGTTACTGGCAAGCCAAGCCGAAGCAACTTTCTGGTGGACAAAAGCAACGTGTAGCTATCGCTCGTGCACTCTCCATGAATCCTGACGCCATTCTCTTCGACGAACCAACATCTGCCCTTGACCCCGAAATGGTCGGAGAAGTCCTCAAAATTATGCAGGATTTGGCTCAAGAGGGCTTGACCATGATTGTCGTAACCCACGAAATGGAGTTCGCTCGCGATGTCTCTCACCGTGTCATCTTTATGGATAAAGGCGTCATTGCTGAAGAAGGCAAACCAGAAGACCTTTTCACGAACCCTAAAGAAGAACGGACAAAAGAATTCCTTCAGCGTTATCTCAGTTAATAAATAAAGACTGCATACAGAATGCAGTCTTTTTAGTTTGTAATTGTAAAGAAAAGGCAGACCCGATTCAGGAATCTGCCTGTAACCACAGTTCAATCTTCAAATTTTTCATGATTTTTTTCATAGAAATCGATTAAACTAAGAGCTGTTTCAAATGAAATATTTTTAACTTTTGCGCGTCCTTGCGCTAGGGCAATTATAGACATTTCACGCGCATTCGTTTCTTTAGAGATACGGTAACCTGTGATCTTCTTATCACGAACCCAGCCAACAACTGCTTCTACCTTTTCAAAGTTTGACTTAACCATGTTCTTCTCCTGAATTATTCTTTACAATTCCTAATTGTATACGTTTTTATTTCATCTGTCAATAAAAAAACATATATTCGTCACAACTATATTATTCTGCATATTTTTATTTGGCTTTTAAAGCCGATAATATATGAGTTCTTATATCCTCAACTCCATTAGGATTTGCTGGTAGGAAAATTGTATTATTTCCTTCTTTTTCTGCAAAATTATTCAATGTGTCTAAATACTGGTTCGTTAATAGGATAGACATGATTTGTTCTTCAGTTAGTTCGACATTGGCTCCTTTTAACTCTTGGATAGAATCAGCAAGTCCGTCAACAATCGCTTTACGCTGCTCTGCAATCCCTACCCCATGCAGGCGATCTTTTTCTGCTTCTGCTTCTGCTGCGGTTACGATCTTAATCTTATCTGCTTCAGCAAGTTCTTGCGCTGCAACTCTTTTACGTTGTGCAGCATTGATTTCATTCATTGATTGTTTTACTTCAGCATCAGGTTCAACCTTAGTAATCAGCGTTTTGACAATGATATACCCATATGTAGACATTTCTTCTGCTACTTGTTTTTGAACTTCTAATGCAATTTCATCTTTCTTCTCAAATAACTCATCTAAAGTTAACTTAGGTACAGATGAACGTAAAGCATCTTCGATATAGGATTTAATCTGAGCTTCTGGACGCATCAATTTATAATAAGCATCCGTAACGTTGTTTTCATTAACTCGATATTGAGTAGCCACATTCATCGTCACAAATACATTATCCTGCGTCTTAGTTTCTACAACGATCTCACTTTGCAACAATCGTAGTTGGACTCTAGCCGCAATCCTATCAATTCCAAAAGGAGCTCGTACATGAATACCACTATTACTCAACTTTTGGTATTTACCAAAGCGTTCAATAATAGCGACAGATTGTTGCCGTACTACATATACAGAACTAATTACAATCGCTGATACTATCAGCACTAGAAAAAATAGAACAAGTAAAACATGTAAAACCATGGGAATCTCCCCCTTTCATCACCCTCATTATAGCACCATCATATTAATTACGCAAATAATATGATAATAAATTTATTTTATTTTACACCAACATATTATACAAAGTCTCATTCCCATTTAAATTAATATAAGATGGGTCAAACTTTTCCATCCGACGAATCAAGCCATTATAATCATGCTTATCCGCAAGAGCAATCCCAATCAAGACTGGCCCTGTCCCCTTGCTGGCTCGTTTGATATACTCAAAACGAGTAATATCATCATGCGGCCCCAAGATATCATTTACAAACTCTCGGAGAGCCCCTGGACGTTGTGGGAAATTGACTACAAAGTAATGCTTGATGCCATCATAAATCAAGGCACGCTCTTCCATTTCTGGCATACGGTTAATATCGTTATTGCCTCCAGAAATGATGCAGCAGATTGTTTTGCCTTTGATATAGTCCGATAGAACTTCCAAGGCCGCAACACTGGCAGCTCCAGCCGGTTCGGCGACAATCCCTTGCTTAGAATAAAGATCAATCAGGGTCTCGGAAATCAAGCCTTCATCCACTCCTACAAGAGTTTCAACATTCCGACGTGTCGCTTCATAGGTCAATTGCCCAACTTTCTGTACAGCTATGCCATCAGCAAACTTGTCGATTTCTTTTAATTTAACTGGCTTTCCAGCTTCAAAAGCAGCCTTCATCGAACGGGCACCATTGGCTTCAACACCAATGACTTCCATTTCCGGATTTGTTTCCTTGATATAGGTAGAAACTCCCGCAATCAGACCTCCACCACCGACTGGAACGAGAACAGTGTCAAAGTCGATTGACTCTTTCCGAGCGTCTTCTAAGATTTCATAGGCAACTGTTCCTTGCCCTGCCTGAACATGGACATCATCAAAAGGATCGATAAAGGTTCTATTTTCTGAAACGGTAAATTCTTGGGCTGCCTTAGCCGAAGCGTCGAAAGTATCTCCGACCAATTTGATCGTCACATAGTCACCTCCAAAGAAGCGAACTTGCCCAATCTTTTGTTGAGGCGTTGTGATGGGCATAAAAATTGTCGCAGGAATTTTCATCTCGTTACAAGTGTATGCGACACCTTGAGCGTGATTCCCCGCCGATGCACAGACCACACCACGCCCACGTTCTTCTTTTGTCAACTGTGAAATGGCATAATAAGCTCCACGAATTTTAAAAGAGCGAACTCGTTGCGCATTTTCCTTTTTCAGATAAATCTTAGCCCCATACTTTTCTGATAAATAATGATCATATTCCAGTGGTGTATTCACTACTACACCACTTAAAACTTTGTGGGCTTTCACCACATCTTTTGCACTTAGCATGTCTCCTCCTCAAATACTTTACAAGGTAAAAAGCGAGTTAGGTACCCCCCAACTCGCCTTCTGTCTTTATTCTAAGAATTAGTTATAGATTTTGAAAGCATCATCATCGTTTTTACCAACGAATGGCATTGCTTTACGTAGTTCTACACCAACTTTTTCAATTTCAAGATCTGCAGCTTGCTCACGGTAAGCAGTCAATTTTGGACGACCAGCCTTGTAGTCATTGACAAAGTCATTGGCAAACTTACCATTTTGAATATCTGCAAGAACAGCCTTCATGTTTTCTTTGACTTGGTCAGTAATGACACGTGGACCTGATACGTAGTCACCAAACTCCGCAGTGTTTGAGATAGATTGACGCATTTTCTTAAATCCACCCTCATAGATCAAGTCAACGATGAGTTTCATTTCATGAAGGACTTCAAAGTAAGCCAATTCTGGTGCATATCCAGCTTCTGTCAAGACTTCGAAACCAGCTTCCATCAAAGCAGTCAAACCACCGCAAAGAACGGCTTGTTCACCAAAGAGATCTTCTTCTGTTTCTTCCTTGAAGCTTGTTTCAAGAAGACCAACGCGTGCTGAACCAACACCCTTAGCCCAATCCATAGCGATATCTTTGGCATTTCCAGTAGCATCTTGGTAAACTGCGTAAAGGGCTGGAACTCCAAAACCTTCTTCGAAGGTACGACGTACCAAGTGACCTGGTCCCTTAGGCGCACACATAAAGACGTCTACGCTCTCTGGTGCTTTGATAAATTCAAAGTGGATGTTGAATCCATGAGCAAATCCAAGTGCGTTTCCAGCTTCTAAGTTTGGAGCTACTTCTTCAGCATAAAGGTCTGCTTGGATTTCGTCTGGTGCCAAAATCATGATCACATCAGCCAACTTAGTTGCTTCTGCTACTGTATAAGTGTCAAAACCGTCTTCTTTGGCTTTATCAAAAGATTTACCTGGACGCACACCGATAATCACATCGTGTCCTGTATCACGCAAGTTTTGCGCATGAGCATGACCTTGTGATCCATACCCAATTACGGCGATTTTTTTACCGTCAAGCGCTGCTACTTTTACATCTTTTTCGTATTCCATTTGTACTGCCATAGTTTTTCTCTCTTTTCTTTTATTTATTGCCTTTTAGACTTATTTAACAATTTTAAGTTATTTTTTATACTCAATGAAAATCAAAGAGTATTAGTCGCGGGTAAATCCAGTTGCTCCCGTACGAGCAATATTCCTAATTCCATAAGGACGAATTACTCGTAAGAGGGCCTCACTCTTTTCAGCATTCCCCGTCATCTGGATCGTAATCGAGCTTGGAGCCACATCCACCACCGTTGCACGGAAAGGTTGAATAATAGCCAAGATTTCTGCACGCTTTTCAGCGGGCGCAGACACCTTCACCAAGATAACTTCTCTTTCCAAGTGTGGTTTATCTGTAATATCCCGAATGCGAATCACATCGATCTGACGGTTGAGCTGCTTGATGATTTGCTCGACCTCATCATGAGACGCCACATCAATGATGATGGTAATCCGTGAAACGTTTGGATCCTCAGTCGCACCGACCGAGATACTCTCAATATTGACCTGACGGCGAGAAAGGACACCCGTAAAACGGTTGAGTACTCCTGAGCGGTTTTGTAGTCTTGCTGTTAACATTCTACGCATGGAACTTCACCCCCAACATCTCATGATTGCTCTTACCAGCTGGTACCATCGGTAAGACCTGTTCCTTACGAGAAATGTCCACCTCGATAAACATCGGTACATCCTCTAGAATGACTTCTAGATCCTTCTCTATCGTCTCTGGATTATCAAATTTATAGTTTTTGATGCCGTAAGCCTGTGCCATCAACTGGAAGTCAGGAAGAGTGTCAAAGACTGACTCTGAAGTCCGACCCTCATAGAAGGATTCTTGCCACTGACGAACCATTCCTAGTGAGTGGTTATTCAACATCACGACCTTAATCGGTACCTTGTAGATGTTTAGGATAGCTAGTTCTTGGTTGGTCATTTGGAATCCACCATCACCGACGAAGAGAACGACCTCTTTTTCTGGATTGGCAATCTTAGCTCCGATAGCTGCAGGAACACCGAATCCCATGGTACCCAAGCCACCAGATGTGACCAATTGACGTTCATTCTGATATGGGTAATACTGGGCTGTCCACATTTGATGTTGTCCAACGTCAGTAACGACAATAGCATCCCCATTCGTCAACTCACCGATGCGTTCAATGACTGCCTGCGGTTGAACCACACGTTCTTTCTTATCATAAGAACGAACACGGTTCTTGTCCTTGGTGACTTTGTCAATCCACTTTTCAGTATTGTTATGAACAGTTGGTTCTGCTAGTAGCATCTGCAAGGCTTTCTTTGCGTCCCCAACCACTGGAATGTCTGCACTGATAATCTTACCAATCTCTGCTGGATCAATATCGATATGAGCAACCTTGGCATTTTTAGCAAAGGTCTTAGGATTTCCAGTCAGGCGGTCATCGAAACGGCAACCAATACTAATCATAAAGTCTGCCTCGGTCATGGCAATATTAGCTGCGAAAGAACCATGCATGCCTCCCATTCCGAGGAAGAGTGGATGGCTTGTTGCAATTGTACCTTGTCCCAAAAGACTGGTAACGACTGGAATTTGATAGCGTTCAGCAAATTCATTCAGTTCTTTAGAGGCTTCTGCATAGCTGATACCGCCACCTGCCAACAAAACAGGTTTCTTAGCCTTAGACAATTGTTTCAAGATTTTCTTGATTTGCATGTCGTTTGGTTCTATCGTCGGCTGATAACTTGGCAAATGCACTTCAGGCGAATAGATGAAGTCTGTTTCAAGAGCCGATACATCCTTAGGCAAGTCAATCACGACAGGACCTGGACGACCTGTGGTCGCGATATGGACTGCTTCCGTAATGATACGAGGAATGTCAGCTGTCTCACGAACTTGGTAATTGTACTTGGTAATGGGCATAGTAATACCGACAATATCCGCCTCCTGAAAGGCATCCTTCCCAATTCCCGCTCGAGCGACTTGTCCGGTAAAGACCAAAAGGGGAACGCTATCGCTCATGGCATCCGCAATCCCTGTAATAGCATTTGTTGCTCCTGGCCCACTTGTGACGACTGCGACACCCAACTTTCCAGTTGATTTGGCATAACCTTCAGCTTCGTGCAAACAGCCTTGCTCATGACGCCCCAAAATGTGACGAATACCTTTGAAATTATAAATCGCATCATATAAAGGCAAGACAGCCCCACCAGGATAACCAAATATGGTATCAATTCCTAAATCATGGAGGGTTTCTAAAACTAGGTCCGATCCCGTCTTAGGAGCGTCTAAACTGATTTTCTCCATTGTTCCCCTTTCTCTTCTCTTAAAAATAGCTTGTTACTATCATACCATTTTTTCAAATATTTTCAAGACAAAAGTATCAATTTTCTGAATTTTCTATCTAAGAGTGTATTTATGAATGTTTTTCTAATTTTTATTAACAATTTAAACAAAATCGGATTCTTTATTAACTTTCATTTATTAACTTTCTCTATTTTCTTAGTAAATAGACTTTCTAAAATCCTTACTAGATTTCTTTCATTTTGCAAATATAGACATACAAGATGCTTGAGATAGGCATAGAAAAAGGAAGCCACCAAGTGACTTCCTTCTAGAGCGACGACTGATTAGTCTTCACCTTTGTTTTTCTTAATGATTTCTTCTTGTACTGACTTAGGTACATCTTCGTAGTGGTCAAATACCATCATGAAAGTACCACGTCCTTGTGATGCTGAACGAAGAACAGTTGCGTAACCGAACATTTCAGCAAGTGGAACGTAAGCACGAACGATTTGGCTGTTACCGTGTGCTTCCATACCATCTACACGTCCACGACGAGCAGTTACGTGACCCATAACATCACCAAGGTTTTCTTCTGGAACAGTGATTGTAACAAGCATCATTGGCTCAAGGATAGCTGGTTGTGCTGACTTAGCAGCTTCTTTAAGGGCAAGTGAAGCCGCGATCTTGAAGGCAGTTTCAGATGAGTCGACATCGTGGTATGAACCATCGTAAAGCTTAGCTTTAACGTCAACCATTGGGTAACCTGCAAGAACACCATTAGCCATAGATTCTACCAAACCTTTTTCAACCGCTGGGATAAATTCACGAGGAACCACACCACCGACGATTGCGTTTTCGAATTCGAATCCTTTACCTTCTTCGTTTGGAGTAAATTCAATCCAAACATCACCGAATTGACCTTTACCACCAGACTGACGTTTGAAGAATCCACGTGCTTGAGTAGAAGCGCGGAATGTTTCACGGTAAGATACTTGAGGAGCACCTACGTTCGCTTCAACTTTGAACTCACGACGCATACGGTCAACAAGGACATCAAGGTGAAGTTCACCCATACCAGAGATAACTGTTTCACCAGTTTCAACGTTAGTTTCAACGCGGAATGTTGGATCTTCTTCAGCCAATTTTTGAAGGGCGATACCCATCTTGTCTTGGTCAGCTTTAGATTTTGGCTCAACCATCAATTGGATAACTGGTTCTGGAACGTTGATTGACTCAAGGATGATTTTAGCTTTTTCATCTGTCAATGAGTCACCAGTTGTAGTATCTTTCAAACCAACAGCAGCAGCGATATCACCTGAGTAAACAGTGTCGATTTCTTGACGGCTGTTAGCGTGCATTTGAAGGATACGTCCGATACGTTCACGTTTACCTTTAGAAGTGTTCAATACGTAAGAACCTGATTGAAGAACACCTGAGTATACACGGAAGAATGTCAAACGACCTACGAATGGGTCCGTCATGATCTTGAAGGCAAGAGCTGCGAATGGCTCTTCATCAGATGCTGGACGAGTTTCTTCTTCATCTGTATCTGGGTTGATACCTTTGATTGCTGGGATATCAAGTGGGCTTGGAAGGTAGTCAATAACCGCATCAAGCATCAACTGAACACCCTTGTTCTTGAAGGCAGAACCACACAATACTGGGAAGAATTCAACATTGATAGTTGCTTTACGGATAGCAGCTTTCAATTCTTCGTTAGTGATTTCTTCACCTTCAAGGTATTTCATCATCAAGTCTTCATCAGTTTCAGCGACTGCTTCAACCAATTTTTCACGGTATTCTTGAGCTTGGTCAAGGTATTCAGCTGGAATATCTTCTTCAAGGATATCTGTACCAAGGTCATTAGTATAGATTTCAGCTTTCATCTTGATCAAGTCGATGATACCGCGGAAGTCATCTTCAGCACCGATTGGCAATTGGATTGGGTGTGCGTTTGCTTGAAGACGGTCGTGAAGTGTGCTTACTGAGTAAAGGAAGTCAGCACCGATTTTGTCCATTTTGTTAGCAAATACGATACGTGGAACTCCGTACTCAGTTGCTTGACGCCAAACTGTTTCAGTTTGAGGCTCAACACCTGATTGTGAGTCAAGAACAGTAACCGCACCGTCCAATACACGAAGAGAACGTTGTACTTCGATTGTGAAGTCCACGTGTCCTGGTGTGTCGATGATGTTTACGCGGTGGTTGTTCCATTGAGCTGTTGTCGCAGCAGATGTGATAGTGATACCACGTTCTTGCTCTTGCTCCATCCAGTCCATTTGTGACGCACCTTCGTGAGTTTCACCGATTTTGTGGATTTTACCAGTGTAGTAAAGAATACGCTCAGTAGTTGTTGTTTTACCGGCATCGACGTGAGCCATGATACCGATATTACGAGTTTTTTCAAGTGAAAATTCGCGTGCCATGAGGTTTATTTCTCCTATTTATTTTAATTTCTATTCTATTATAACACGATTTTAATAAAAACGGATAGGCAGGACCTACCCGTTCTCAATGTTTTCATGTTATGTGTTGGCTTCAACTTGTAGATAAGTTGAATTGAACTCGGGCTAAAAGCTTGGAAAATAGATAAGCTTTCCTAGAATCTTTGATTCTGCGTCAAGCTTCCTAATTTTCAGTCGCTTTTTTAACGCCCTTAGTATCTTATTCTTACCAACGGAAGTGTGCGAAGGCACGGTTAGCTTCAGCCATACGGTGAGTGTCTTCACGTTTCTTAACTGCTGCACCAGTGTTGTTCGCAGCATCCATGATTTCTTTTGCAAGACGGTCTTGCATTGTGTGTTCACCACGAAGGCGAGCGATCGTTACCAACCAACGAAGTCCAAGTGTTGTACGACGTTCTGGACGAACTTCAACTGGGACTTGGTAGTTAGATCCACCAACACGACGTGCACGTACTTCAAGTACAGGCATGATGTTTTCCATAGCTGTTTCAAATACTTCAAGTGCATCGTTACCAGTAGCTTCTTTGATTTGCTCAAAAGCACCGTAAACGATTGAAGCAGCTGTACCACGTTTACCGTCAAGCATAACGCGGTTGATAAGACGAGTAACTAGTTGTGAATTGTAAAGCGGATCTGGCAATACATCACGTTTTGGAGCTCTATTTTTACGACTCATTTCTCTTTATCCCCTTTCCTTATGCTTTTTTCGGACGTTTAGTACCGTATTTAGAACGGCCTTGTTTACGATCGTTAACACCTGCAGTATCAAGTGCACCACGGACGATATGGTAACGTACCCCTGGAAGGTCTTTTACACGTCCACCGCGAAGAAGCACCACGCTGTGCTCTTGCAAGTTGTGTCCGATACCTGGGATGTAGGCAGTAACTTCGATAAGGTTGCTCAAACGTACACGAGCGAATTTACGAAGGGCAGAGTTAGGTTTTTTAGGTGTCATTGTTCCAACACGAGTTGCTACACCACGTTTTTGTGGTGAAGAAACGTTTGTTTGAACTTTTTTATGACTGTTGTAACCAACGTTCAAAGCTGGTGATTTAGATTTTTCTACTTTTGATTTACGCGGTTTGCGAACCAATTGGTTAATTGTAGGCATCTACATTCTCCTGTGTTTTTTTATTTTTGGTGATGATACACTTGGTGACAGCTACCATCTGTGTGTACTTTTGCAACATTTGTCAGCACGTCCCTGTACACTTTTGAGAGACCAAAAGTAAAAAGTACCGTCTATTATTGTAACACATTTTTTCTTTCCTTGTCAATATTTTTTTCGTTTTTATACTGATCTTTTATCTCTTTGACACTAGTTCTTACCGCTTTTTTAACAAAGAAAAGGAAGCCCATTGACTTCCTAAATTCAGTTATTGATTTCATTCAATTAAGCGTTCGTTTGAGATATTTTTACCTTTCTTATCAAAGCCAACCTGATTCTTTTGCGATGTTGGCTGCCTCTGTTCGGTTGCCTGCATCTAACTTGGAAAGAATATTGGTGACATAGTTTCGGACGGTTCCGTTTGATAGATAAAGTTGATCTGCGATTTCTTGGTTGGATAAACCCTGAGCGATTCCCTTTAAAACGAAGATTTCTTGTTCTGTCAACGGATTGGGATGAGCCATGACCACTTCCATCAATTCAGGTGAATACTCCTTGCGTCCTTCGAGGACAGTGTGCAAGGTTTGCATGAGGTCTGCAATGCTTCTTTCTTTCAAGACATAGGCATCCACTCCAGCCTTAATCGCGCGTTCAAAATAACCTGGGCGCTTGAAGGTTGTCACCACAACTACCTTTGTTTCTAACTTTTCTGCTCGTATCCACTCCAGGACTTCAAGGCCCGTCTTAACAGGCATTTCTACGTCAAGAATGGCGATATCCACAGACTCTTTTTCTAAGAGTTGGATTGCTTCTTGTCCATTCTTGGCTTGTAGGACAGTCTCTACATCTGGTTGAAAGGTAAGCAACTGGCACATAGCATCTCGCAACATACTTTGATCTTCTGCAACAAGTAGTTTCATCTTAGTTTCTCTCCTTATAAGGTAGTCGAACCTGCACTTCAGTTGGATGTTTCTGACTAATCACTTTTACTTCTCCTGAAAAAGGAAGGACACGATCTCGAACGGTATGGAGTTCATCTCCCTTTAGAGAAGCAAAGCCACAGCCATCATCTCTCACCGTTAGAATAAGTTCTTTCTCTGTTCGTTCTAATTTTAAGTAGGCTTTGGATGCTTTGGCATGTTTGATGATATTGGTCACCAATTCAAGCAAAATCATGGAAGCTGTTGACTCCAATTCCTGAGTAAGGCTAGCTGTATCTAGTTGGTGATTGATTTCTGTTTCAATTCCTGCAATTTCCAGCATTTTTTTAACAGTCGTAAATTCGGAAGCAAGGGTTCTGGTTTTAAGATTTTCGATAATTGTACGAACTTCATTCATGGATTCTTTGCTGATTTGATGAATTTCTTTTAATTCTTTTTCCACTTGAGGATAGGCCTGCATTTGAAGAAGCTGGAGGGCAAGGTCCGTCTTCACACTCAGCATGGCAAAAGTATGGCCTAGACTGTCATGGAGATCCTGGCCGATACGACTGCGTTCATTTTCAGCCAAAAAAAGATTGAGCTTGGCATTTTGCTTTCTCTTTTCTTCCTTTAATTCTTCTGTCATCCGAATTCGATAGAGACCAAAAGTCAAGGCATCAGAAAAGACAAAAGTCACCAAGAAAAAGAGCAGTTGCCAGGGACTAACTTGATCGACCATATAAATCCCTGTCAAAATCAAGGGTTGCAAGACAATAAAACTGACAAAACGCCAAGAGTGAAAAGATATCTCATCCAGTTGGTAAATGAGGAGGTTTGATAAATAAAAGATAAACCAAGCGAAGCTCCCATTCAGCCAGACGGAACTGTAAAAAATGTAGGCAAGCATGATCCACCAAGCCAGCCACTGCACGGTGCGATTTTGACTGACTAAAACCGAATAGAAAGCTAGGACAAATAGTAGAGTCCATAACAAGGTTAAAAGCGGGTACTCTCCAACAATGACACCCGCTATAGGAAAGATGATAAACACTGTTGAAATATGAAACATATAATGAGTGTTTTTTAATTTTTCCAACATAGATTTATTTTACCTCGATCCGTTTTTTCAGTTGGATGACCAAGACACCAAAGAAAACTGTATAACCTAGTACAACCAAGGCAGCAAGAATGTTAAACTCGTGGTGCTCCAAATAAGTAGAGACAACCTGCATCAGTTGATAGGTTGGGGTCAGTTTTCCAATGGATTGGAGCCATTCTGGGAAGGAACTCAAAGGGAACCAGAGTCCACCTAGGACAGCCAAAGCAATGTAGGCAATATTTCCAATAACCGTCATCAGTTGGGCGCTGGGAAGCAAGCTCACCAATACCCCCATGCTGATAAAGACCACGCTTCCGACCAGCAAAACAACTCCAATCACCAACCAATCAAGCCAAGGCAGAGTCACTCCACGGACAAAATGACCAACCGAAAAGACAACTATAATTGATAACAAGAAAGTCAGCAGAGTACTGAACAGTTTTGATACATAATATTCTACCATAGATACAGGAGAATGTTGAAGCAATTTTTGCCAGTTGTTTGTCTTATCAGACTCGAGTGTGCTAGGGATACTGAAAAAAGCACTTGACATGATACTAAAGAGCGTCATGGCAAAAAGATAGGCTTGAAGAGCAATTTCTGGAATATCTGACCCTGACATCATACCAGAAAAAATCAGGTAAAACACACTTGGGAGTCCGATGGATAGCAAGTAGTAGACGGCTTGCCGCTTCATCTGAATGATTTCCACTTTCATGAGACTTATCATATTTTTCATCGTCAATCTCCTTTAGTCTTGAGTCGTTTCGAAGATACTGTCTAAGAGAGTTCGATTGCGAACTTCAATTTCTTCGATCGTGCAGCCCTGTTCTTGCAAGGCTTTCCATACCTGGCTGGCTTCTTTGGTGGTGAAGGAAAGAGCGTTTTGCTTGATTTCAATCTCTTGAACCTGGTCCAAAGTGCTGATAAATTCCTGATAAGTTAGAGGTACCGTAAAGTGTTTTTCTTGTTCTTCACCACGCATAGCATAAGGCGTCGTATCGCGAATCAATTCTCCCTTGTGGAGAACCAAAATGCGGTCAGCCGTATGTTCTACCTCTTCAATATAGTGAGAAGAATAAACAATGGTGACACCATTTTTCTTTAACTGATTGACAATTTCCCAAAAATGCTGACGTGTCGAGGTATCCATTGCAGCAGTCGGCTCATCTAAAAATAGAATTTTCGGACGACCTATTAAAGACAACACAAAAGAGAACAAACGTTTTTGCCCCCCAGACAACTTGCCCGCTAGCTGATTTTTCTGCTTGTCTGAGAATCTCAACAAGTCATCAATTTCTTTGTCTGAAAGGCTGTCAGGATAAAGTGACTTGAAAAATGATAGAAGTTCTTTCACTTTCAAGCTTTGGACAACTGCATTTTCTTGAGGCAAGACAGAAATAAGCTGCTTTAATCGAGGATCTGTTGGCGCAAATCCTTGAATGGTTACCTGACCTGAGCTCACGAACTTGTCGCCCAAGAGGCAATCAATCAAAGTTGTCTTTCCTGCTCCATTAGGTCCTATCAAGGCGACACATTCACCATCGTTGATTTCAAAGGAGATGTTCCGCAAGATCTCCTTGTCTTTTATTTTCTTACTCAATTTCTCAACTTTAATCACAGTCATGAGATTCTCCTTTCAACCACTCCATTCCCATAGGGAAAACGACAAAAATCATAAATCCAATCCCCCAAGCACCACGAATGAATTGGCCAAGCAAGGTTTGGTCAAACCAACCTGTAAACATTTCCACTAACCATGCCAAGAGTGACAGGCCGATAAAAAGATAGGTGATTGTTTTTTTCATTCCTCAAACTCCTTTTTCACTTCTCTGACTAATTTCAAACCTTCTCTGACAAGCCAAGACATCATTCCAAAGCCAGCAAAGAGCTCCCAAGGAAAATGGTAGAAACCCTCGTCCAATCCTGAAAACATGAGATAGGTCATAACTCCTGCTGCTACTAAACTCACTGCGACAATCATTTTATTTTTCATTTCTTCTTCCTCCATTTCATACTTCAATTATAGTCTTTTGAAGTTAGCGGAGCTAGATGCTTCTGTCACTAGGAAATATGACAAATGTCATATAAAGAGGCGGTGGGGTAGATGTCCCTATACCAAGTATCAATTTCCTAGTTCTAGTCACGCGAATATGATTAGAAACCCTTTAAAGTCTAAGAAAGACTTGATCTATCCGTAACCCGCACAAAGGATTCTTACAAATAAAAAGAGGGCAGGATTTATAATCCCAGCCTCTTTCGTTTATTCTTCTCTAAATCCTTGTAACTTTAAACCAGCAATCAGAGTATTCGGCTTCTTAAAGTCTTCTACACTATCCTCAAGCGATTTAAAGAAATAAGTCTTTTTAACTCTATCCATATCTGCTTTCTCAAGGTCAAGATCGATAACTATTCTCATCTTTTTATTATCGGTGATAAAATATTCAACCTTAACACCTGGCTCGTCCTTGATTTCAAGATACTCTGGAGAGCTTTCCGCAGCTTCGCGAAAGACTTCTTGAAATTCTTCCAGAGTAATTTCTGCAGGAATTTCCTCTCCAAATTCTCCCAACATATCCATCTTGTATCGTTTTACAACATCTGTGTAAACTAAAGTCAGAGTAACATCGGAGTTATCAATTCTTCCTTTGAGAACTTTGGTCGTTTCCTTGATTTCTTCTTTCACCTGACTAGATGAATCAACCGAACTTGCTGTACTACTTGAATCTGTTGTTGCGGTGTCGGTTTGACCACAGCCAGCAAGAGCAAGTAACGCTGCAAAAATCAATCCTAAAACTTTCTTCATTAAAAATCTCCTATTCCACACTGAAGAGATATGGGTAAACAGGTTGTTGACCTTGGTGGATTTCGACTTCAACATCTTCAAATTCTTCTGCGATTTCTTGGGCGATTTGGTTAGCCAATTCTTCACTTCCATCTTCACCAATATAGAAGGTTACGATTTCACTGTCTTCATCCAACATATGTTTCAATGTTTTAGTCAGAGTTTGGTGCATGTCAGGGTTTGATACGAGGATCTTACCATCTACCATACCAAGATTGTCATTTTCATGAATTGCTAATCCATCGATAGTTGTATCACGAACGGCTGTTGTTACACTACCACTTACGACATCACCAAGGGCTGCAGTCATACGTTCTTTGTTTTCTTCGATTGATTTGCTTGGATCAAAGGCAAGAAGACTGGTCAACCCTTGAGGAATTGTACGTGCTTCTACAACAACAGCAGGTTGTTCAAGCACTTCAGCCGCAGACTGAGCTGCCATAAAGATATTTTTGTTGTTTGGCAAGAAGATGATGTTGCG
The DNA here is from genome assembly GCF_001074565.1 of Streptococcus pseudopneumoniae. Lineage (GTDB taxonomy): Bacteria > Bacillota > Bacilli > Lactobacillales > Streptococcaceae > Streptococcus > Streptococcus pseudopneumoniae_J. Next base: position 168,039 of record NZ_JUQX01000018.1, read on the forward strand.
AGCATTGACCTGTTCAACAGCCTTGATAAAGTCTTCTGTTGAAGGGTTCATCGTCTGCCCACCTTCGATGACATAATCCACACCTTGGGCACGGAAGATATCTGCTAAACCTTGACCAGCTACTACTGCGATAAGGGCATACTCTTTTGTTTCAGCAGGCTTGTTTCCTTGAGTTGCTTCTTTTTCAACTTGCGCCTCGTGTTGATTACGCATGTTGTCCACTTTGACCTTGATCAAGCTACCATATTTGAGACCTTCTTGCATGACAAGACCTGGATCTTCTGTATGGACGTGAACTTTGACGATTTCATCATCATTGACAACAAGTAGAGAGTCACCTAAGTCATTCAAGTAGTTACGGAATTCATCGTAGTCAAAGTCCTTAGAATAAGTTGGACCTTGTTTGAGAGCTACCATGATCTCTGTACAGTAACCGAAGGTAATATCCTCAGTTGCCACATGCCCTGCTACAGACTTGTGGTGCTCTGCATTGATCATTTCACTCATGTTGGCAGGAGTCGCTACAAAGTCTTCAGAAGCACTGTATTCACCAGTAAGAGCTGAAAGGAAGCCTTCGTAGATGAAGACCAAACCTTGACCACCTGAGTCTACCACACCAACTTCCTTAAGGACTGGAAGCATTTCTGGTGTCTTAGCCAAAGCTGCTTTCGCGCCTTCCAAGGCTGCACGCATGACCTCAACAGCATCATCTGTCTCCTCGGCTTTTTTCTTAGCCCCAATGGCTGCACCACGAGAAACTGTTAAAATAGTTCCTTCGACTGGTTTCATAACTGCTTTATAAGCTACTTCGACACCGGATTGGAAGGCAAGAGCCAAGTCTTGACCTGTTAATTCATCTTTTTCCTTGATAGCCTGAGAGAAGCCACGGAAGAGCTGAGAAGTGATAACCCCTGAGTTCCCACGCGCACCCATCAAGAGTCCTTTGGCAAGAATGTTCGCTACTTCTCCAACTGTAGAAGCAGGCTTGTCTGCTACTTCTTTCGCACCATTTTCAATGGTCATTCCCATGTTTGTCCCAGTATCTCCATCTGGAACTGGAAAGACGTTTAATGAATTGACATATTCTGCTTGCTTATTCAAACGAGTTGATGCAGCTTGCACCATCTCTTGAAATAAGCTGGTAGTAATTTTTGACACGATTATTCTCCTACAACTTTGATATTTTGAATGTAGACATTCACAGTCTGAGCAGTAATTCCTAGTTGGTTTTCCAAACTAAAACGAACGCTCTCTTGGATGTTTTTTGAGACTTCACTAATCTTTGTTCCGTAGCTCAACACGGTATAAACATCAACTGCAATGCTGCCATCCTCGGCTGCTTTTACGACAACGCCTTTTGCATAATTTTCCTTACCAAGAAGGGCTTGGAAATTATCTTTGAGGGCATTTTTACTAGCCATACCGACCACACCAAAAATCTCAGTTGCTGCACCACCTACAACGGTTGCAATCACTTCATCTGTCAGTTCGATTTGACCATCTTTTGTATTAATTTTTACAGTCATTTTTTTTACCTCAACTAGTTGATACTCTATTTTATCATATTTCAGCCCAAGTGTAAAAGCAGAATGCTGTATCGGCGGATATTTATACTCAATGAAAATCAAAAAACAAACTAGGAAGCTAGCCACAGACAGTACTTGAGTACGGCAAGGCGAAGCTGACGTAGTTTGAATTTGATTTTCGAAGAGTATTACTCTATTTTTCAAATGTTTTTATCTCTAGAGCAAAAGAAAAAGACCAGTCAGGTCTTTTCATTTTTATTAAACGCGTTCAACTTTACCTGATTTCAAAGCACGAGCTGAAGCCCAAACTTTTTTAGGTTTACCATCGATAAGAACAGTAACTTTTTGAAGGTTTGGTTTTACGGCACGTTTTGTTTGGTTCATCGCGTGTGAACGGTTGTTTCCTGATACAGTCTTACGACCTGTAAAGTAACATACTTTAGCCATTGTGTTTTCCTCCTATTAGATCTAATATAGCGGATGTGCTAGCACCACATACCGTACTATGTTATCACACTTTCTTATTTTTGGCAAGGGAATTGGAAGACTTTTTTTATTTGACGTAGACAACTTCTAATTTACCAAAAGCTACCTCTCCACGGATAATCAAGGTTTTGCTGGTTGGGGCTACAGGAGCATCTGCCTTGGCTACTCCACAAGAAGTCTCCACCTTTAGGTCCACTCTCCAGTGTTGGGGCACATAGATAACTGCATTCCCTAAACTGACTTCTACCTTCAAGGTTGCACTATCGCCTAACATCTCTGCATTGTCATAATAAATCTTGGCATTTCCACAGCTAACTTCAAACTGGTCTTCTACCAAGTCTTGGTCCTGTTTGTAAAAAGTTCCACTACCAAAGGAAACTTCCTTTTCTGTTAGAATGGTCTTTTCAGCGTCATACCACCATTTTTTCCCGTACCAAAACTTACTTGAATGCGTCAGATAACCAACACCTAGAACTGCTAAGATACTAGCCCAAAACAAAGATTGGTTTGGAATAGGAAAAATGTTATAAAAATGATTCGCAATCATTAAGGCTACTAGAGCGGTAAAAACTGCTGATGTTAGATGACGACGAAGCAAAGCTTCAACTGATTGGTAAGCAAAAAAGGCGATACCAATCAAAGGCCATATCTTGCCATCCAAAGAAGGAATTCCAAAATTTCCTTGCAGCAAGATCCAAGCTGCTAAAACCAATAAAACAATACCAAATGCTTTCTTTTTCATGTCTGTTACCTCATGTTTCTTAGATTTTCTTTTAGGAGGGATTGGTAATGTCGTGAGACATGAACCTCCTTGTGCGTCTGATAAAAGGAAATGGTGCCCGTTCCTGAAAAGGACTTGTCCACTGAGTAAATCTGACGGATATTTGCGATAGTTGACTTGGAAACTCGACTAAAATAGCGAGGCAAGATAGACTCCAACTCATAGAGCTTGAGGCGAACCTCATAAGCTTCCTTCTGGTTATGAGCGTAGATCTTGCTCCCTTCTGTTTCAAAGAAGAGAATTTCTGAAAGGTCTAGGTAATATTCACCTGTCCCCTTGTAAAAAGTCAACCTCGGAGCCTTTGACTCTTGCAAGAGCCGTTGCAAATCTGCAATTTCATCTGTCAAAGCAGGGGTCTTGATGACAATTTCAGTCTCATCTAAATTGCCGTCAATCTCAATTCGTAACTTCATCACATCTCCTTTCTGACTCTACTATATCAAAGCTAAATTAGGAATACAAGGGCAAAAAAGTAAGTGGTCAATTTGAAGCAGTAAGTGGTTGTAAGACTAGCTTGACTTACATGTCAAAATAAGAAGAAAAGGAATCCCCACACCAGACCACAAGCATAACCTACGAGCACATCCTTGGGATAATGAACACCACCCAAGACTCGCACAAGACCGAGAAAAGCTGATGAGACCAATAAAACCAACCCCACAGGCAGATTTGCATGCAAGCAAGCCATGGAAATGATGGTTTTTACTTTCATTAGTTACGAAATAACACATATCAAAATCAGTTTGAGCAAAGAAACTTCTTTGCTCTTTTTATCTAAGTTTTAAAATTGGAGTAATTTAAATATAAAATTAAGTCAAAAAAAAACATTTTATGATATTATAGTAAAGAACAAAAGAAATTTTGTGCAATTAATTTAGAAAAAGATAAAGAGGGATCTGATATGAAAAAACAAACTATTATTGTTGGGGCCGCAATCCTAGCTGCAACCACTGGAACGACTGTATTCGCAGAGGAAGCTGAACCAACTTCTGTAGCACAACCTACTAAAGCAACTGAAGCAGCTCCAACAGCAGAAAATGCTACTCTTATTCAGAAAGCAGAAAAAGAAGTTGCGAAAACTTCAAAAGATGTAACTAACGCTGAAACTTCTGCAAAAGAAACTTTCGATAAAGAAACTCAAGCTAAATCTGATCACGATAAAGCTACAGATGAAGTAAAAGCTGCTCAAGATGCAGTTAATAAAACTAACGAAAAATTAAAAAATGCTGAAGCTACTTTAGCTAAAGATAAAGAATTAACTCCAAAATTAGAAAAAGAATTACAATCTAATAAAGACGAAGTAACAAATACAGAGAATGAAATCTCTAATACAGAAAATCAATTAACAACAGCTAAAGAAAAACAAAAAACAGAAGAAGCTAAAATTCAACCGCAAGTTGATGCTTTGAATGAAGCAACTTCTTCTAAAGAAGTTGCTCAAGATAAAGTAAATTCTATTAAACAAGATTTGAAAACAAATCAAGCAAATGAAGCTACTTTAACTAAAGAAATCAATGATTTAACTTCTGCTAAAGAAGCTGCTAACCAAAATGTAACCAAAACAAAAACAGCTTTAGATAATGCTAAAACAGCTGATAAAACTCGTGCTAACAACATTGCTTCACAAAAAACAATTGTAGCGCAAGACCAAAGAAATAAAGATAATGCTATTGCAACAGAAAAAGCAAAAACTGCTGAAAAAGAAAAATTAGCTAATGACTTGACTTCTGCTAAGAATGCACTTGCTGACAACTTGGAAATTCCAGTAACAGATGCTTATATTTCTGCTCTTAAAGCTTACAAACAAAACGATTCAACTGCTAACAGTAATGCCGTAGAAAAAATTGCTAAAGAAATCCTTAACTCAAAAGAAGTTAAAGATGCAATGGAATTACTTAAAGAAAGTGACACACGTACTGTTGACCCAACCAACCTTACAACAGAACAATTAAAAGAATTAAATATCCGTATGTCTCAATTCATTGAAGATGTACGTACTAAATTCGGAACTTTCTCTCCAACTATGGTTCGTGTAAGTGAAGAATCAGTTAACTTATCTAAACTTATCGGTGAAACATATAAAAATGCTATCCGTAAATATGCTAACACTACAAATCCTACTGTATGGAACGCAGCTGAAATGGGTCACTTGAAAAGTAGCGAATCTGTTGGTGCTAACTTAGCAAAAGCTGGTTATAACACTACAGCTGCTCCAGTTCGTATGGAAACACTTGCTTATTCACTTGAAACAAATATGACAACAATGGGTGAATTGAAAGCTGAAGTTTATAATAGTATGATTCGTTGGTTGTATGATGATGAATTGAGTGATTGGGGCCACGCTCTTATCCAATCAGGCTTGATTTGGGATTATAAGAAAACAGAATTACAAACTTTCGTAGTTCAAGACGGAAGCTATGTAATGATTGGTGCTACTGAAACAAGCTTGAAAGAACAAGATAGCACATTGAAAACTAAAGAGTATGAAATTCCAGCAACAGATTACAGCAAAACGGTTACTCGTGTAAATTCTCTTGACAAACTAATTGAAACAAACAAAGCCGAATTGGCTCAAGCTACTAAGAATGTTAAATCAACGACTGATAAGCTTGATGCTTCAACAAAAGAATTGAAACGTTTAGAAGCAATTGAAATTCAAACTCCTAAAGCACAAACTGCTTACGACAGTGCTGTTGCTAAACAAACTCAATTAGCAAACCAATTAACAGAAAAGAATAACAATCTTACTGCTGTTCAAAACAAAAGCAAAGAATTAAATATTGCTCTACCTAAAGCTGAATCTGATTTAACTAAAGCAACTGAAACTTACAACAAAGCGAAAGCTGAATATGATAAAGCAAGTGCTGATGTAGAACGTGCTAAAGCCGAAGTTAAACGAATTGAGGCTCAATTGAAAGCACTTAATGCTAAATTGACAGAAGCAAAAAATAAAGTTACTAACACTGAAAAATCTATTGCTGAAAACAACAAAGAAATTGAAACATTAACAAATTCTATTAAAGAATTAAAAGAACAACTTAAAGATCAAAAAACTATTCTTAAAGAAAAAGTAAAAGTTCAAAAAGAAAAAGAAGAGATCTACTTGAAAGCTAAAGGAGTTGCTGATGTAGAACGTGCTAAAATCAATGAACTTAAATCTAAACATGAAGCTGCGGTTACTTATTTAGAATCATTGAAATCAGAAAAAGCTCGTGAAGTACAAAAACAAAGAAAACTTGAAAAATACAATAGAATGTTCGATAAAGTATTGTACGGAACAAATACTACAGCTAATCAAAATTCTAATCACACTCTACCAGCAACTAACTCTTCTAATGAATCAGTATTACCAAATACTGGTTCAATTGAACAATCATTCATGACATATTCAGCACTTATAAGTTTAGCTACTGCAGGTTATGCTTTGGCAAGAAAGAAAAAAGAAGACTAATCCATTCTGACAATTTAAAAAAGAGAAGACAAGTTTAGACAATATCATTAAGTTAAGAAATTCAAATACGATTCTGTATTGAATTGCACCCCAAAAGTTAGACAGAAAAAATCTAACTTTTGGGGTGTTTTATTATGCGACTATTAGTCCGTCTCGCTCCGCTAGGTGCGCGTCGAAGGTTATACCAAAAAAACTCCAAACGCAATACAATAAGGGTGTTCAAGCCAATTGTAAAGCGAAAGGAGAAAAATATGGCACAAAAGGCTCATAGTTTATCGCACACAAAGTGGCACTGTAAGTATCACATTGTGTTCACCCCTAAGTATAGACGAAAAGTCATCTATAATCAATATCGGAGTAGTTTAGGCGAAATATTTCATCGCTTGTGTAGTTATAAAGGTATTGAAATTATCGAAGGCCATTTAATGCTAGATCATGTTCACATGTTGGTAAGCATTCCACCTAGAATTAGCGTTGCAAGTTTCATGGGATATTTAAAAGGTAAGAGTTCACTCATGATGTTTGACAAACACGCCAACCTCAAGTATAAGTTTGGGAATTGGCATTTCTGGGCGGAAGGTTATTATGTAAGTACGGTGGGACTCAATGAAGCCACAATTAAGAAATATATTCAAGATCAGGAAAAGCATGATATAGCACTAGATAAATTGAGTGTAAAAGAATATGAGAATCCCTTTAGGGATAGTGGTAAGTAATACAAAAGCCTCTTTGAGAGGTAAGTGACGAGTCAAGAGCAGTAAGGCTTGAACAAAGTGAAAGCCAGCATCTTTAGGCGCTGGCTGGTAATTTGGGCTTATAGCCCCGGTACAAACCACCCGTTAGACGGGTGGTTATGATTATGAAATTAACTTATAAAGATAAGGTTCAGATCTATGAACTTAGAAAGCAAGGTCAAAGCTTCAAACAGCTTTCAAAAAGATTTGGAGTGGATGCTTCTGGTCTAAAGTACATGGTGAAATTAATTGACCGTTATGGAATAGAAATCGTTAAAAAAGGGGAAAAATCGTCACTATTCCCCTGAATTAAAACAAGAAATGGTTGAGAAAGTTCTGCTTGAAGATCTTTCACGAAAAAGAGTATCTTTAGATTATGCTCTACCCAAAATCGGTAAAATTGTTTACGCCATATGATTGTAACACCTTATCAAAAAAATCACTAGGTAAGGTGTTGGTTTTGTATAGAATTTTTACACTAAACTTTAATTCAAAAAAGACAATTTCCTTAGTTTGACTATGAAACTCAAACTATTTTTTATCAAATACCTTGATATGTGGGTGGTTGATTTCATCTATAGAGTAACATAAATCTCAAAAAATAGGGTGAAAAAAACTTTATTTGTGATGCAAAAAATAGAAGATAGGATAGAGGATCACTTTGATAACCTCAATCCTATCTCCTATTCAAATGGTTAGTTCACTAACTTATGACATTGAATCTACAGTATGCTCTTTTTAAAAGTTATTAGTCATATTTACGTTTAAGACCGATTACTCCTAGAGCATAAGTAATACCCGCCATAATCACACCTAACACATTTACTTCAGCACTAGTATTTGATCATACTTTCTTAGTTGAAGTAGGAGTGTTTGGAATTTCTTAAGCAGTTGCTTTTTGGTATTCTGCTTTAATGTCAGCAACTGGTTCTTCATTGGTTTTTTTACTTTTGCAATTTCTTGATTATTTCCTTCTTTTCAGCTATTTTCTTATCAAGTGTTTCTACTTGTTTAACTTCATCTGCATAAGTTGTTCCATAGTTCATTGCTAATGTTACTGCGACCATACCAAGAATGTTCCCACAAATTCCATGTTGTTTGAATTTACGGATTGACCCATAAGTGGTTACGAGGCCAAGCCCACTTGCTTTGCTTCTTACAAAATAAAGAAAAGAATTCCCCAGAGAAGACCACAGGCGTAGCCAACTAGAATATCCTTAGGATAATGAACGCCACCTAAAACCCGCACAAGACCGAGAAAGGCTGATAAAGTCAATAGAACCAATCCTACAGGCAGATTTGCATGTAAACAAGCCATGGAAATGATGGTTGCTGAAAAGACATGGCGGCTGGGCATTGAATTCCCAGAACTGTCCTTGTCTAGTAGCGGAACAATTCTCCAAGTCTCATAAGGTCGCGGTTGATTGATCCACTTACGAAGGAGCGTCAACAGGACAAAGCCAAAAGCTGGCACCAAGATATAAGCATATAGGTCTTTCCCGATTCCTTTACGGACAAAGCTTATTCCCAACAGGGTCAAGTAAGCTAAGGGCATCAGGACTGTCATCATGCGATTAAAGATTCGCATCAGTTGCAAAAGTTGTGGATGTCGAAGGAGGCTTGATTTCCTCTTATCGTACCACTCTTGATAATTTTTCATATATTTCTCGTTGTTTCTAGATTTTACACAAGAAGCCTGACAGAATGAGCTTGCTAGCATCTCCTACTCTAGTATAGTGCAGAAAAAGAAGGCCGTCAAGCCTTCTGAGGTTTATTCTTCTGCATCATCTTCTGTAAATTGACTATTATAGAGATCCGCGTAGAAGCCAGCTTGGGCCATCAGATCATCATGATTCCCTTGCTCGATGATATTGCCATCTTTCATGACCAAGATCAAGTCTGCATTTCGGATGGTTGACAAGCGGTGGGCAATAACAAAGGAAGTTCTCCCTTCCATCAAACGGTCCATGGCTTTTTGGATCAATTCCTCTGTCCGTGTATCAACAGAAGAAGTCGCCTCATCCAAAATCAAGAGTGGCGCGTCCTTGAGCAAGGCACGAGCAATGGTCAAGAGCTGTTTCTGTCCAACAGACAAGGTCACTGTATCATCCAAAACAGTATCGTAACCATCTGGCAAGGTCATGATAAAGTGGTGGATTCCCACAGCCTTGCTGGCTTCCATCATTCGTTCATCACTGATGCCCGTTTGATTATAGATGAGATTTTCTCGAATGGTTCCTTCAAAGAGCCAGGTGTCCTGCAAGACCATTGAAAAGGCATCATGCACTTCTGAACGCGTCATGTTCTTAGTATCCACACCATCAATGCGAATACTTCCCTTATCAATCTCATAGAATTTCATCAAAAGATTGACAATGGTTGTCTTACCAGTCCCAGTCGGCCCAACAATGGCAACCTTTTGACCAGCATGAGCTGTCGCAGAGAAGTCATGGATGATGGTGCGCTCTGGTGTATAGCCAAATGACACCTGTTCAAAGACTACTTCACCCTTCATCTTGGTCAATTGTCTTTCCTTATGAGATTCATCTTCCATTTCCTCTTCATCTAGAAACTCGAAGACACGTCCCATGGCTGCGCTAGCCTGTTGAAGACTGGTAATTCCTTGGGCAATTTGAGAAAGGGGCTGAGAAAAGATACGCACGTAAGCCATAAAGGCAACGATAATCCCGATACTGATGTGCCCATTCAATGCCAAGGCTGCACCAACGATAATCACCAAGACGTAGCTAAAGTTTCCTATGAATATCATGATTGGCATCATAATTCCTGAAATAAACTGAGATTTCCAAATACTGTCATATAGGCGATGATTTAATTTCGCAAATTCTTCTTTAGTGCTCTCGATAGCATTGTAACTGGTCACCACATTATGGCCAGAGTACATTTCTTCCACATAGCCATTGACGGCTGCCAAATCCTGTTGCTGACTCTTAAAAAAGCCCTGTGACTTGCCCATAAAGACGGACACGAAAACGAAACCGATAAAAGTTGAAACAACGGTTACCAGTGCCAAAATCCAGTTCATGCCAAACATGGTAATCAAAACTGCAATCAGCAAGAAGCTAGCTGAGATAACTGTCCCTAGACTTTGATTGAGTGACTGAGCCGCCGTATCGACGTCATTGGTGACACGAGAAAGAGTGTCCCCTTGAGAATGACGGTCAAAATAGCCTAGAGGCAAGCGATTGATTTTTTCAGCGATAGCCTTCCGCAAACGTTGTGAAAAATGTTGGATACTAGTTGAAAAAATGTAGGCCTGTGTATAGTTAAGGATAATACCAAGCACATAAAGGATAACCAAAAAGCTAGCAATACTTGATACAGCCTCCAGGTCAATCCCCGTCATCAAGCCATCTGAGATTAAGTTGGTGATTTCTTTTATCTTGGTCGGTCCATACACCGTGATGATACTAGAACACACAGCTCCGACAACAGCTACTAGTAGGGGAAGTTGGAGACCTGCTAGAAAAGGTCTACACTGTTTCCATAAGGACATTTTCTTATTTTCCATGTTCCAATTCCTCCTTCGATAGTTGTGAATAAGCAATTTCTTGGTAAACTTCGTTGGTTGCAAGGAGTTCCTTGTGGGTGCCTTGTCCCACGACTTTACCTTGATCCAAAACCATGATTAGGTCAGCATCCATGATGGTTGAGATGCGTTGCGCTACGATGAGCTTGGTCATGGATTGTGTTTTTTCAGCAAGTTCTTGGCGCAAGATCCGGTCTGTCTTGTAGTCCAAGGCTGAGAAGGAATCATCAAAAATGAGGATTTCAGGCTTACGAGCCAAGGCGCGTGCAATGGCCAGACGCTGTCTTTGTCCACCTGAAAAGTTGGTCCCTCCTTGGGCCACTTCTGAGTCAAGACCTGCTTCCTTATCCTCGATAAAGTTTTTAGACTGGGCCAATTCCAAAGCTTGCCACATGGCAGGTTCACTTAGTGGACTTTCTTGACTCTTACCAAAGTCTAAGTTTTCCTTAACATCTCCAGAAAAGAGCACAGCTTTTTGAGGGATATAGCCGACTTTATTGCGCAAATCTTCCAAGTCGTAATCTTGAACATTGACACCGTCAACTAAGATTTGACCAGCCGAGACATCATAAAAACGAGGTATCAGATTAACAAGTGTCGATTTCCCAGAACCAGTTGAACCGATAAAGGCGACCGTTTGCCCTGCTTCGGCTTTGAAAGTAACCTGTTCCACAACTGCTTCTGAGTTTTTAGAGTAGCGGAAGGTTACATCACGGAATTCCACTTGTCCTTGAACTGAAGGATCCGCTGTCTGAGCATGACCAGGATTTTCAATAGAAGGATGCAGATCCAATACTTGATTGATACGTCCTGCCGAAACCAAGGTACGAGGAAGAACGATAAAGAGTGCTCCCATGAGAAGGAAGCCCATCACGACCTGCATAGCATAGGACATGAAGACCACCATATCACTAAAGAGTGGCAAACGTTCTGCCAAACTTGCGTCGTTGATGATATAGGCACCAATCCAGTAAATGGCTAAACTCAATCCACTTGAAATCGCCATCATAATCGGGTTCATAATCGCCATCAATCGATTGACAAAGAGGTTGAGACGCGTCACTTCATCATTGGCTGCTTCAAATTTTTCATCTTGGTAATCTTCCGCATTGTATGCACGAACAACTCGAATCCCAGTCAAGCTTTCACGAGTGATGCTATTAAGTTTATCTGTCAATTTTTGGATGACAGATTGTTTTGGAAAGGCCAGAGTCATGAGAATAGTGGTCATCAAGACATTCACAATAACAGCCACAACCACTGCCCAGAGCCAGTATTCCGACTTCCCAAGGATTTTTCCAATAGCCCAGATAGCCATGATTGGTCCACGAGTGACCACCTGGAGTCCCATGGTAAAAAGCATCTGAACCTGTGTGATATCATTAGTCGTCCGAGTCAAGAGACTTGGGATTGAAAAACGTTTGATCTCTGTCTGCGAGAAATCTAGAACACGATGAAAAATATCGCTTCGTAAATGAGTTGTGTAAGACGCTGCAACGCGAGCGGCAAAAAATCCAACAGTAACGGATGACAGAAAAGCAAGTAGAGACAAGCCTATCATCTTAAGGGCTGGTGACCAAAGTTCACCCAACTGCGTTCCAGACGTTCCCAGTAATTCTGTAATTTGCGAAATATAGGTCGGCACCTCTAACTCGAGATAGACCGAGAAACAAGTGAACAGAATCGTAAGGACGATCATTCCCCACTCTTTTCCTGTAATACGTTTAGCGAGTTTCTTCATTCTCTCCTCCTATCTTCTCAACATTTTCTTGCAACTGACTGAGGACCTTTTCAAAGATTGCCAAGTCGGACTTTGAAACACCCTCTAGCAGACTCTGATCAATCCGATCAAAAAAAGCCTTAACTTCTTGCATCTGCGAACGCGATTTATCCGTCAATCGAACGTACTTGGCTCTCTTGTCATTTGGACTCACTTCCAATTCCACCAAACCATTTTGCACCATACGCTTCACTAGATTACTGGCGACTGACTTGGTGATATTGAGTTCCTGCTCAATATCCTTGATTAACACCGCCTGTTCAGACTCCTCACGATAGTCTAAAAATCGTAGGACCTGCCCTTGCGGTCCGCCCATAAATTCAATGCCACAGCGTTTAGCTTCCTGTTGCACCATAAGGTGAACCTGATGACCAAAACGTTTAAAAGCTAACATCGGCTTGTCCATGATTGCTCCTTTCTCACTATTAAATATAGTTCTCTGGAGAACTAATTAAGTTTCCATGAGAACTATTTTATCACTTTCAGAAGAGATGTCAAGAAAAAAGTTCCCTAGAGAACTATTTTAGTCTGAATTGACATTGGAGAATATTTTCTCTATAATAAGCACTAGCTACCGTGGATAGGAATCCATTCACTTGACGAAGGGAGAAAACGTTCAAATGAAACCAGAAGAACAAAAAGTTTTAGGGATTTTAGCAACCATTTTTGGAGCCATCGCACTTTTAGGATCTTGGATCCCGTTTATTAACTATCTATCGTTTTTCATCGCTATTGTCGCTTTGATCTTAGGTATTATCGGACTTATTGCCAATCTCAAAAAACGGAAAACAATGGCCATTATCGGAACATCCTTGTCAATTGCTTCTATTATACTCTTCCTTACGACCCAGATGTTGTATGCTAATGTCTACAAAGAGTTTGTCAGAGAGTTTAACCGTTCCTATAGAGAAGCCAGTTCCTCAATGGAACGCGACTTGACAGATGATACCATTGATTCACTCCCTGAAGAGGAGGAAGAAGACGATACCTTTACTTGGACCCAAGAACAGTTCGACGCTTTAATCGAAGGTGACCTTGATAACAAAGGAAAAGGTGGTACCAATTACAAGGATATTATCAAAAAACACGGACTGCCAGACTCCGAGTTTGATTCCACTATTGGGGGATACGATACTAGAAAAGTCACCTATATCTCTATTGGTGACAATATCAAGACTGTTACCTTAACTTTTGCAAAACAGGACAATGGTCAACTCTTACTAGTTCATAAAATAGCTGTAGGCCTAGGAGAAAGCCAGCAGCAAAGAGATTCTGGAACCAGAATCTAATCTCAAATATAAAAAGCGAACAGCTAGCAAGTCTGTTCGCTTTTTTATTAGAATCCATCTACATTTGTGTAGATCTTTTGGACGTCCTCATCATCTTCAAGGACGCTGTAAAGTTTCTCAAATGTTTCCAAATCTTCACCTGACAACTCAACTTCTGACTGAGGAATCATTTCCAATTCAGTAACTTGAAATTCTTCGATGCCAGACTCACGAAGGGCAATGATAGCCTTATGAAGGTCTGTTGGAGCTGTGTAAACAGTGATTGTTCCTTCTTCCGTTTCTACATCATCCACATCAATATCTGCTTCAAGCAAGAGTTCAAAGATAGCATCCGCATCATCACCAGCAAATACGATCACACCCTTGTTGTCAAAGAGGTAAGAAACCGAACCTGAAGCTCCCATGTTCCCGCCATTTTTACCAAAAGCAGCACGAACGTTCGCAGCTGTACGGTTGACGTTTGAAGTCAAGGTATCCACAATCAGCATAGAACCATTTGGTCCAAATCCTTCGTAACGTCCTTCTGTAAAGGTTTCATCTGTGTTCCCTTTTGCCTTATCGATAGCCTTATCAATAACGTGTTTTGGCACTTGCGCTTGTTTAGCACGATCGATAACGAATTTCAAAGCAGTGTTTGATTCTGGATCTGGTTCCCCTTTTTTAGCTGCTACATAGATTTCTACACCAAATTTTGCATATACTTTAGAGTTAGCTCCATCTTTAGCCGTTTTCTTGGCTACGATATTGGCCCATTTACGTCCCATTAGGAATCTCCTTTTTTCACATTTTAATCTTTCTTATTATAACACAAGTCTAGCTGATTTTCACTAGAGGAGATGGATTTTCTTTTGCAAAGCAAGCTAGGATTTCCCTCCGACTGCCACGATTTTCTTGCCTTCTTTTATCCAAGGGTGTTGGGAAAGGGAGAAGTAAAGTTGGACAGTCATCACAACCCAGAGTAGCGGTTCACAGAGAATAACACCTGTATAGCCTGTCCATGGAATAATCCAAGCTACGAAAATAATTTTCCCAAACAACTCGATAAAGCTAGATATAAGTGGCAAAAGTTTTTGGCCTAGTCCCTGCAAGCTATTTCTATAAATCAATAAAAGGCTTAAAAATGGATAGAATACCGAACTGATACGTAAGTACAAGGTCCCATTTTCTACCAAATAGCTGTCTGTCGAACTCGCCAAGAAAGAAACTAGGCTAGGACTGGCAAAAAATAGGAAAATACAGGCAAAGGCTGCCCAAGACATACTCAAATAGCTCCCTAAACGAAGGCCTTGGACAATACGTTCGGGACGTTTCGCCCCAAAATTTTGAGAGATAAAAGTCGTCATCGATGCTGAAATAGCCGTCATTGGCAGCAAGGCAAAGGCCATGATTCTGCGCGCTGCTGTTTGAGCACTGATAATGACTGCACCAAAACTATTGACAGAGGATTGCAAAATGACACTTCCGATAGAGACGATTGACCCCATCAGACCCATGGCTAGCCCCTGCTCCAAGAGATCAACATAGAGAGACTTATTCCATTTGAAATGTTTCAAGCCTGGAAGAAGCTCTGGAACACTCTTACGAATATAAAAATAACAGAAAATAGCTGACAGACCTTGCGAGATAATAGTCGCAAGACCAGCAGACTGAACACCCAGATACAGTTGCGTAATAAAATACAAATCCAAGATCACATTAACGATAGCTGAGAAGATAAGAAAAGCAAGAGCCGCAAGGCTATCACCAATCGAGCGCAGTAAGCCTGCAAAAAGATTGTAAGCAAAACTAACCCCTACACAGGTAACAATCATGGAGATGTACTCGTAGGATTGAGGAAGGATTTCTACAGGTGTTTCTAGGTACTGCAAGAGTGGATAAAGACCGAAGAAGCCCATCAGCATGACAAGAGCACTCAGGATGGCACCCAGAAGCCAAGTTGCTGCAACTGCTTCCTTGATTTTGGTGAAATTACGAGCCCCATAATAGCGGGCAATGACAATCCCCATGCCATTGCCAACACCAAGCGTAAAGCCTATGATCAAGTCAAAAATGGCCGTTGTTGCTCCTACTGCTGCCAAGGATTCTTGCCCAAGAAAACGCCCAACAATCAAGACGTCAGCCGTATTATAAAGCTGTTGAAAGATATTAGACAACAAGATTGGAAAGGCAAAGCTTAAAAGCGAAGGAAGGATTGGACCATTGACCAAATCCACTTTTCTTTTCTTATTCATAAGCCTATTATATCAGCTTTCTAGAGGAGCGACAAGGATTGCTTGAAATCAATTGCCTACCGAGAGACAATTTGCTATAATCAAGAAAAGGAGGTCATTTATGAGTTTGACCAGTCAATTAATAACCAATGCATTTCCTGATTTGGATAAGGTTGAAAAGCTAAACAATGAAGCCTTCCCCGAGGAAGAACGAGTCCCACTGTCTGAGTTTTTACGCTATCAAGACCGAGACGATGCCCACTTTTTCGCCTTTTATAACGAAGAAGAGTTTGTCGGATTTGCTTTTGCCATCTCCAATCAAAAAGCCTTTTATATCAGCTTTTTTGCCATCATGCCCCACCTGAGAAGCCACGGGTATGGGAAGGAAATTATCGACAAACTAACTGATTTTTATCAGCGGACCATGTTGCTTGAAGTCGAGCGCTTAGATGAAGAATGCGATAACTTGGAGCAAAGGAAGGCTAGAATGGACTTCTATCGGCAAAATGCCTTTAAAACAGCCAACGCTTTCCTTGAGTACGATGGTTTGAGTTTTGAAATCCTCTATCGTGGCGATCACTTTGACGAAGAAGCCTATCGTGACATCTTCCAGAAGTTGCAAGATGAACATTACTTTGACTTTCATATCGAATACAGACGCTTTAGTGATCATTAGTTCGTTTGAATTAGATAAAAAAGTAGCAGATTTTCTGCTACTTTTATTTTTATTCTTCAATTTCAATTCCAAGATCATCGCCAAGGTCAAGTGTTACTTCTTGGTTAGAAGTCGTCTCCGCTACTGGACTATGATCAGAAGCTTCTTCATCTTCAATCAAGCCATATTGAACACGGACTTGATGGTCAATGGCGTCAAAGATTTCCGGATGATCTGCCAAGTATTTTTTAGCATTTTCAGATCCTTGCCCGATTTTTTCACCCTTGTAAGAGTACCAAGCTCCTGCTTTTTGGATGATATCAAGGTCACTTGCAATCTTCAAGAGTTCACCAGTCTTAGAAATCCCTTCTCCGTACATGATTTCAACAAAAGCTTCTTTAAACGGTGGAGCCACCTTGTTTTTAACAACCTTGATCTTGGTTTCCTTACCGACATTGGTATCTTTTTGGTCACCAGTTCCCTTGATTTGTGTGCTTCCACGAACATCCAAACGGACTGAAGCATAAAATTTCAGAGCACGTCCACCTGGAGTTGTTTCTGGGTTTCCAAACATGACCCCAACTTTTTCACGCAATTGGTTGATAAAGATAGCAATTGTTTTGGTCTTATTGATTGAAGCACCAAGTTTACGCATGGCCTGGCTCATCATACGAGCTTGTAAACCAACGTGGCTGTCTCCGATATCACCATCTATTTCTGCACGAGGCACAAGGGCCGCAACTGAGTCGATAACGACTAGGTCAACTGCACCTGAGTCAATCAATTTCCCTGCAATTTCAAGGCCTTGCTCACCTGAGTCTGGTTGTGATAAGAGCAATTCGTCAATATTCACACCAAGGGCTGCTGCATAGGCTGGATCAAGGGCATGTTCCGCGTCGATAAAGGCAGCGATACCGCCTTCTTTTTGAGCTTGCGCAACAGCGTGAAGGGCAACTGTTGTTTTACCAGATGATTCTGGTCCATAGATTTCGATGATACGTCCCTTAGGATAACCACCTGAACCAAGAGCAATGTCTAGAGCCAATGAACCTGAACTCATCACTTGAACTTTTTGCTCTGCACGCTCGCCCAAACGCATGATTGAGCCTTTACCGAAATCTTTCTCAATCAATTTAAGAGCATCGTTCAAGGCTTTTTCACGATCAGCTCCAAATTTTTTTCCGATTTCATCTAATTTTTTTGTTGGTTTTTTCGCCATTTTGTTCTCCTATATTCTACTGGTCCTTAGACCTATCTTTTATTATACCAAAATTTAGTCACTTAATAAAGCCTTGCGAACTAGGTTAAAGGCATGCATTACCGCAATATGACGAACATCTGCACGGCTCCGTCCTGCGATATTCGCCTTGATAAGTTCTGTTCCTTTTGCATGCGCCAAGCCGATAAAGACGGTCCCAGCTGGATGCTCCTCTAGGCTATCTGGTCCTGCCACACCCGTCAAACTCACTCCGTAGTCAGACTGAGTCTTGAGACGTGCCTGCTCTGCCATTTTTCGAGCGGTAAACTCAGAAACGACCCCGTATTCTTTCAGCTCTTGCTCGGAAATATCCAGCATCTTGGACTTTTCCTCTAGGCTGTAGGTGACAAATCCTCCATTAAAGATAGCTGACACACCTGAAAAGTCTGCTAAAGTAGCCTGAAAGAGGCCTGCCGTCAAACTCTCTGCTGCAGTAATGCTTTTCTGTCTCTTCTTAAGCTCTTCTACAACGACACTTGCTAGACTGGTTTCTTCTCCATATCCATAACAGATATCTCGCAGTGAATGTCCATCGAAAGTCTGGCGACCCAAGATTTGATTTTCTAGGATGTCCAGTGCTTGATCAGCCTTTTCTTGACTGACTGCTTTTGTAGACAAGCGCAAGGTCACCTCTCCCGTTTTGGCATAAGGAGCCAAAGTCGGATCCGTTTGTTGGTCAATCAAGTCCGCCAAAATAGTCACCAACTGACTTTCTCCAATTCCAAAGAAACGGAGCACTCGGGAATAGAGCTTAGCACCAGTCATTAACTTGGGTAAGAGCTGATTTAGGACCATGGGTTTCAACTCACTAGGAGGTCCTGGAAGAACCACGTAGGTCACGCCATCCACTTCCGACACTCCTCCGACAGCTAAGCCTGTCTCATTTGGCAATGGGGTTGCCCCTTCTACAATTTGGGCTTGCCGCTCATTATTTGGTGTTCGCGCATAGTCTGGCCTTTGGGCAAAAAAGATATCTAGTTTTTCCTGCGCTTGAGGATTAAACTCTAGATTTTTTCCCAAAAATTTAGCCAGAGTTTGTTTGGTCAAATCATCCTTGGTTGGTCCCAAGCCCCCTGTCAAAATCACAAGATTGCTACGTTGACTCGCAATCTCAAGCAAGGACAAAAGACGAGCTTCATTATCCCCAACAGCTGTTTGGAAGTAGACGTCTACCCCGATTTCAGCTAGTTTCTCTGATAAAAACTGAGCATTGGTATTGACAATCTGCCCTGTTAAAATTTCTGTTCCTACAGCAATAATTTCTGCTTTCATTTTTCCTCCTACCTATCTATTCGGATTCTTTTTGAAAAAATCGCAGGAAATTTCCCACGATTTAATTTTTTTTATTCTGTTTCTTCGCTTGAAGCACTAGTACTTGATGAAGGTGCAGGTCGACCAAATGCCGTCTCGTAAAGAACAACATTGGTTTCCAACTCAGTCACTTCCTCTTTACCTAGTGAACGACGTAAAAGATTTTGCATTTCGAGCATATGTTCTGAGGTAACGATTTGATAAGAAATCCCCTGCAACTCAGCATCTTCTCCACGCAATTGATGCGTTTCAATATTCTTGAAGGAATCTTGATAGCCGAGCAATTGTGGAATACTCTTGGCTGAAAGGTCGACATTGGTCTGCATATTGTTGCTCAAAGCTTTGAGGATGCCTTGATAATGGCTCACACTATTTAGACTCAAAACCTTCTCTACGATTTTTTGAATAACTTCCCGTTGACGTTTTTGACGACCATAATCTCCTTCTGGGTCTTGGTAACGCATCCGTGAATACACCAGGGCTTCCTCACCATTCAAGGTTTGTTCTCCAACACCAATGGAAATCTTATTAAACTCTTCTTGGTCAGCAATCGAAATCGGGAAACCAAGTGTATTGTTGACGGTGATTCCCCCAACTGCATCCACCAATTGTTGAAGACCTTGCATATTGACCATGACATAGCGGTCTATATGGATATTCATCATCTTTTGAATAGTAGAAATCGCCAGTTCCGCACCGCCATTGGCATAGGCAGCATTGAGTTTAGCTTCCTGAACTTGGCCGTCTCCAAGGTCAATCTTGGTTAAAATATCCCGTTCCAAACTCATCATAGTGGTTTTCTTCGTCTTCGGATTAACGGTAAGGAGAATCATGGAATCACTATTCCCCACCCATGGATCTGTACGTTCCACATTTCCCGTATCTACCCCCATCAAGAGGATGGTCAGAGGCTCAGTCGCCTCGATAACGTTGGTTTCTTCACCAATCTTTTTATAAGTCTTTTCACTCAAGGTTGCTGTTCCTTGTTGGAAAATGGTGTAACCATAAACCGCTACACCTACAACTGTTACTGCTAGAAAAGCTAGCACCATTCCAATTAATTTTTTGATCATCTCGTTATTCATCTATCAGTCTGCCCATAAGGCAAACATCTAAAAATGTCCCTTCTGCTAAATAGGCTCCTCTTTCTTGCAAGCCTTCTGTTATAAATCCCATTTTTGAATAGAGGTGGATAGCGGCCTCATTTCGTTTTTGCACACTAAGTTGTAAGCGACGCAAAACAGCACTCAATTTAGCCCACTCAATACCTTCTTCTAGAAGTATGGTAGCCAAACCTTGGTTCCAAAATTTCTTTTGAATCGCCAAAAAAACATCTCCAATATGCCGAACCCTTACATGCTGATCAGCAGTGATATTCAAAACACCTGCAATCTCATCTTTCAGCAAGGCGAGGAGAGTAATTTGATTTTCTGAAGCAGCTTGTTTTTCGATAAAAAGAGCCATTTCAGACGCAGTCATTCCTATGCCATGTTCATCCAAGCTAGTGAAGTCTGTCTCTCGACCGACTTGATTTAAAAATGCAACCAAAGCTGCGGCATCTTGGATCTCAGCCTCACGAATACACAATTCATACTCCATCCTGAAGCTCCTTGATGAGTTGTTCAGGCCGAGAGCCATGAGCTATAAATTGAAGGCAACGACCGTCGACTTCTTTCAAAATTTCCAACTCCAAGTAAGAATCTGGTAAATCTTCACCCAAAAGATGCCCCCACTCAATAACAGTCACACCACCACCAAAGAGAAACTCATCCAAGTCAATAGAATCAGCGTCCCCTTCGATACGGTAAACATCAAGATGATAAAGTGGCAAGCGTCCTTCATACTCTCTGACAATGGTATAGGTTGGACTTTTAATCATCTGACGGATATCCAAACCCTTGGCAAGGCCTTTTGTAAAGGTTGTTTTACCCGCGCCCAACTCACCCGTCAAGATCAGAACATCGTCTTTTTGCAGGATACGACCTAATCTTTCTCCAAGAGCTAGAAGCTCTTCTTCATTTTTTATGTGCATGCTACTATTATACCAAAAAGTTTCCTTTTGTGTGAATTTTCTTTACAAACTTACTATAATGATTTCAAAGAATCAACCTCTACTTAAAAGAATAGAAAAATCGCAAAAACAAACAAGATATCTCGAATCAGATGGCTATAAAAGGAAATTTCTCTGTGAAGGCATTTGGGAAAAAGGAAACGTGCACATAGAAATCCGATACCGACATACAAGAGAATCGAGGAAATGACAAAAGGATTTCTCAGGAAAAGAACAGTAGCTAAAACGGAAATGACGACTGTTTTCTTTTTATTGAGGTAATTTTCTATATCTCGAAAAATTTTATCAAAAGGTAAGAAAATCAATAAATCTACTCCTAGCAAGAAAAAGAAGGAGGGTAAAAAGAGGTCAACCAGTTCCTGTTGCAGCCTGCTAGTGGTTTGAATGCTTTCTGAGAGAACCAAACAGGTTGCCAGAAGATTGACTGCTAAAAGGAGACCATAAATAAGACTCACTTTCTTTTGAACATGTAAAATACTGTGCTTTGACTGGTCTGCTGTATGAAAATAATTTATCCCAGCACAAAAAATAGAAATTCCTACAATCAAAATCAAAAAATAAGCATTGGTCTGCTTCAAAGATAAAAAGGATTCTTTCCATAATAGACAACTAGAAAAACTAATCTGGATGACCGAAGCCAACAATAATAGGCGAATTGATTTTACCATTTCTTTTCCCTCCATATAAGGGATTATACCCTGTAAGGAGGGTGAAATGAAGAATGCCCTCTCAAGTGTTCTTCTTTTATGCTCAACTGACCAAAAAACAGTTCCATTATGCATAGAACTGTTTTTTATCAGTCTAATCCTTAAACCAGAGAGCAATTTCTCGTTTGGCAGAAGCTTCCGAATCGGATCCGTGAACTACATTTTGAATGGCTTGATTGTCTCCTGCAGCCTTGGCAAAATCTCCTCGGATAGTTCCTGGCAGAGCTTCTTCTGGACGAGTAGCCCCCATCATTGTCCGCCAAGTTTCAATCACTTTCGGACCTGATAGAATACCCACTACTACTGGTCCTGAGGTCATAAACTGACGGATAGGAGGATAAAAACTTTTTCCAACCAAGTCTTGATAGTGTTGGTCAACCAAATCTTCTGAAACTGTTGAACGCAACTCTAATTTTTCGATTTTGAAACCACGCTCCTCAACTCTTTTCAGAACCTGACCAATCAGACCTCTTTTCACACCATCTGGCTTAATGATAAAGAATGTTTGTTCCATACGGACACCTCCTTGGCATTTTAGTTCTTCTATTCTACCACACTTTATGGAAAAGTGGGAAAATTTTCTGAAACAAAGCAAAAAGAGAACCCAAAGGTTCTCTTTTTGCTTTTATTCTACTGTTTCTTCAACTTGGATTTCCACAGTTTCCTCTACTGGAGCAAGTTCTGTCTCTTCTTGTTCTGGAGCCAGATAGGCTGCTTCATTGATAGCTTGTGGTTCAAGGTTACGGTAGCGAGCCATACCAGTACCTGCTGGAATGATTTTACCGATGATAACATTTTCCTTGAGTCCAAGGAGATGGTCTTTCTTACCACGGATGGCCGCATCTGTAAGGACACGAGTTGTTTCCTGGAAGGAAGCTGCTGACAAGAAACTGTTGGTTTCAAGTGAGGCTTTGGTAATTCCCATAAGGACTGGACGACCTGTCGCTGGAACTCCACCTGCGATAAGAACATCTTTGTTGGCATCTGTAAAGTCGTTGATGTCCATGAGGGTACCCATGAGGAGGTCTGTGTCACCTGGATCCATGACACGAACTTTACGGATCATTTGACGAACCATTACCTCGATGTGTTTGTCACCGATTTCTACCCCTTGGCTACGGTAAACTTTTTGTACTTCACCGAGAAGGTAGGTTTCAACTGACAAGACATCACGAACAGCAAGGAGGCGTTTCGGTTGGATAGAACCTTCTGTCAATGCTGTACCGCGAGAGACTTGGTCTCCAACTTCGACACGCATACGTGCTGTAAATGGTACCACGTATTCACCTTCGCCAGTTTCACCCTTAACAAAGACTTTCTTAGTACGAGTTGATGCATCTTCTTCGATGGCTGTAACCTCACCCTTGACTTCAGTGATAACCGCTTCCCCTTTCGGATTGCGGGCTTCAAAGATTTCTTGGACACGAGGAAGACCCTGAGTGATATCGGTATTTGAGGCAACCCCACCCGTGTGGAAGGTACGCATGGTAAGCTGTGTACCAGGTTCCCCGATAGATTGGGCAGCGATTGTACCAACTGCTTCACCAACTTCAACCGCATCACCAGTCGCCAAGTTGATACCGTAACAGTGACGGCAGACACCATGACGAGTGTTACATGTAAATACAGAACGGATAGTCACTTCTTCCACACCAGCATTGACAATTTCACGCGCCTTGTCTTCTGTAATCAACTCATTTGGACCGATGATAACTGCACCAGTTTCTGGATGTTTAACAGTTTTCTTAGTGTAACGACCATTGAGACGTTCTTCGAGAGACTCGATCATCTCTTTTCCTTCTGCGATAGAGCGGATCAAGAGACCACGGTCTGTTCCACAGTCGTCCTCACGGATGATCACATCTTGGGCAACGTCAACCAAACGACGAGTCAAGTAACCTGAGTCGGCTGTCTTAAGGGCCGTATCGGTCATACCTTTACGGGCACCGTGAGTTGAGAAGAACATTTCGAGTACTGACAAACCTTCGCGGAAGTTTGAAAGGATTGGCAATTCCATGATACGTCCGTTCGGAGCGGCCATCAGACCACGCATACCGGCAAGCTGTGAGAAGTTTGAGATGTTACCACGGGCTCCAGAGTCCATCATCATAACGATAGGGTTCTTAGGATCTTGGTTGGCAACCAAGCGTTTCTCCAATTTTTCACGAGCCGCACGCCATTCAGCGGTAACTGCATTGTAGCGCTCGTCGTCCGTGATCATACCACGACGGAATTGTTTGGTGATTTGTTCTACACGTTTGTGTGATTCTTCGATGATTTCAGCTTTGTCTTCAACAACTGGGATATCGGCAATACCTACTGTCAAACCTGCAAGAGTTGAGTGGTGGTAACCGAGGTTCTTCATACGGTCAAGTAGGGCAGAAGTTTCTGTCGTACGGAAACGTTTGAAGATTTCAGCGATGATATTCCCAAGATTTTTCTTCTTGAATGGAGGGTTGAGTTCAAGATTGCGAATGGCTTCCTTGATATCTCCACCTAGTGGCAAGAAGTACTTAGCTGGAACTCCTTCTGTTAAGTTAGCATTTGTAGGTTCTTGCAAGTAAGGTAGACCCTCTGGCATGATGTCGTTGAAGAGGATTTTACCAACTGTTGTCAGCAAGACCTTGTGTTTTTGCTCTTCTGTCCATGGTTTGTTGAGGCTATCAGTCGCGATACCTACACGTGAGTGGAGGTGAACATAACCATTACGGTAAGCCATAACCGCTTCGTCACGGTCTTTGAAGACCATTCCTTCACCCTCACGACCAGCTTCTTCCATGGTCAAGTAGTAGTTTCCCAAAACCATGTCCTGAGAAGGAGTAACAACTGGTTTACCATCTTTCGGGTTCAAGATGTGTTCAGCAGCTAGCATGAGGATACGAGCTTCCGCTTGGGCTTCTTCTGAAAGCGGTACGTGGATGGCCATTTGGTCCCCGTCAAAGTCGGCATTGTAGGCTTCACAGACAAGCGGGTGCAAGCGAAGGGCCTTCCCGTCAATCAAGACGGGTTCGAAGGCTTGGATCCCCAAACGGTGAAGGGTCGGTGCGCGGTTCAAAAGCACTGGGTGTTCTTTAATCACTTCTTCGAGGATATCCCAGATACGTTCATCTCCACGTTCCACCAAGCGTTTCGCTGCTTTCACGTTTTGTACAATATCACGCGCAACAATTTCACGCATAACGAATGGTTTAAAGAGCTCGATCGCCATTTCACGTGGGACACCACATTGGTACATCTTAAGAGTTGGACCAACGGCGATAACGGAACGTCCTGAGAAGTCAACACGTTTACCGAGCAAGTTTTGACGGAAGCGTCCTTGTTTCCCTTTGAGCATGTGGCTCAATGATTTGAGCGGACGGCTACCTGGTCCTGTAATCGGGCGACCACGACGACCATTGTCAATCAAAGCGTCAACCGCTTCTTGAAGCATACGCTTCTCATTTTGAACGATGATACCTGGTGCATTCAACTCAAGCAAACGAGCCAAACGGTTGTTACGGTTGATAACACGGCGGTAAAGGTCATTCAAGTCAGATGAGGCAAAACGCCCACCATCCAACTGCAACATTGGACGAAGATCTGGTGGAATAACCGGAAGGATATTGAGAATCATCCATTCAGGTTTGTTTCCAGACTTGTAAAAGGCATCCAAAACATCCAAACGACGGATGGCTTTGACACGTTTTTGTCCAGTAGCTGTCTTCAACTCTTCTTTGAGTTCGGCAATTTCTTTTTCAAGATCTACTTGTTTCAAGAGGTCTTGGATGGCTTCGGCACCCATCTTGGCAACGAATGATCCATAACCATACTCACGCAAACGCTCACGGTATTCGCGCTCTGTCATAATAGACTTGTGCTCAAGCGGTGTATCCTTCGGATCAATCACCACATAAGCCGCAAAGTAGATCACTTCCTCGAGGGCACGAGGGCTCATATCAAGGGTCAAGCCCATACGACTTGGAATCCCCTTGAAATACCAGATGTGAGATACAGGAGCTTTCAACTCGATGTGCCCCATACGCTCACGACGAACTTTTGTACGCGTTACTTCAACCCCACAGCGGTCACAAACAATCCCTCTGTAACGAATGCGTTTGTACTTCCCACAAGCACATTCCCAGTCTTTTGTAGGACCAAAGATCACTTCGTCAAAGAGTCCTTCACGTTCTGGTTTCAAGGTACGGTAATTGATTGTTTCAGGTTTTTTGACTTCTCCATAAGACCATGAACGGACTTTGCTTGGAGAAGCTAGGGTGATTTGCATACTTTTAAAACGATTTACATCAACCACTATTTCTTCCCTTTCTATTTTAAGTGAACTGCTTATTCTTGTTCAGCAGCTTCTTCTGTTGCTTCCGCTTTTGTTGCTTTCTCAGTTTCTTCAGCTTCAAAGGCTGCTTTAGCCTCTTGGGCTGCTTTTTCGCGGGCTTTTTCAAGGTCATCTACGTGGATGACATCTTCGTCCATTCCTTCATCCAAGTCACGAAGTTCCACTTCTTGGTCATCTTCGTCTAGGACACGCATGTCAAGACCAAGAGATTGCAATTCTTTGACAAGAACTCGGAAGGATTCTGGAACACCTGGTTTTGGAATTGGTTTTCCTTTTGTAATAGCTTCATAAGCTTTCAAACGTCCGTTGATATCGTCAGACTTGTAAGTCAAGATTTCTTGAAGGACATTTGACGCACCGTAAGCTTCAAGAGCCCAAACTTCCATCTCACCGAAACGTTGTCCACCAAACTGAGCTTTACCTCCGAGTGGTTGTTGGGTAACAGTTGAGTATGGTCCGACTGAACGCGCGTGCAATTTATCATCAACCATGTGGTGGAGTTTGATCATGTACATGACACCAACTGATACACGGTTGTCAAACGGCTCACCTGTACGTCCATCGTAAAGGATTGTCTTAGCATCGCTGTCCATACCTGCTTCTTTAACAGTGTCCCAAAGGTCTTCCGAACTTGCTCCGTCAAAGACTGGTGTTGCGATGTGGATACCAAGGGTACGAGCAGCCATACCAAGGTGAAGTTCCATAACCTGACCGATATTCATACGTGATGGCACCCCAAGTGGGTTCAACATGATATCGACTGGAGTTCCGTCTGGAAGGTAAGGCATGTCTTCTACAGGAACGATACGAGAGACAACCCCTTTGTTTCCGTGACGTCCGGCCATCTTATCTCCGACCTTGATCTTACGTTTTTGAGCGATGTAGACGCGAACCAGCATGTTAACACCTGATTGCAACTCATCTCCATTTGCACGTGTAAAGATCTTAACATCACGAACAACACCATCGGCACCGTGTGGTACACGAAGAGAAGTGTCACGCACTTCACGAGACTTGTCTCCAAAGATAGCGTGCAAGAGACGTTCTTCAGCTGAAAGGTCTTTTTCACCCTTAGGTGTGACTTTACCTACAAGGATATCGCCTTCTTTGACCTCAGCACCGATACGGATAATCCCCATTTCGTCGAGATCTTTAAGGGCATCTTCACCAACGTTTGGAATTTCACGAGTGATTTCTTCAGGCCCAAGCTTTGTATCGCGAGTTTCTGATTCGTATTCTTCTAGGTGAACAGATGTATAGACATCGTCTTTGACCAAGCGTTCGCTCATGATAACGGCATCCTCGAAGTTGTAACCTTCCCATGTCATGTAGGCAACGATTGGGTTTTGTCCAAGCGCCATTTCACCTTTTTCCATAGAAGGTCCATCAGCGATAAAGTCGCCTTTTTCAACGACATCGCCGACTTTTACGAGCGTACGTTGGTTGTAGGCAGTACCTGAGTTAGAACGACGGAATTTTTGGATGTGGTAAACGTCCAATGAACCATCTTCACGGCGTACTTCTACTTTGTCAGCATCTGCGTATGTAACTTTACCATCATACTGAGCAATAACAGCAGCACCAGAGTCATGAGCTGCTTGGTATTCCATACCAGTACCAACGTAAGGCGCTTTTGGATCAATCAAAGGCACAGCCTGACGTTGCATGTTGGCACCCATGAGGGCACGGTTGGAGTCATCGTTTTCCAAGAAAGGAATACATGCTGTCGCAACGGCAACTACCTGTTTTGGTGACACGTCCATGTAGTCAACCACTTCTGCTGGATACTCTTGGTTGACCCCTTGGTGACGTCCCATGACAACTTTCTCAGCAAAAGTCCCATCTTCGTTGAGGCGAGAGTTAGCCTGCGCCACAGTAAATTCATCTTCTTCATCGGCTGTCAACCAAACAATCTCGTTGGTCACAACACCTGTTTCACGGTCAACCTTACGGTATGGTGTTTGAACAAAGCCATACTTGTTCAAGTGTCCGTAAGATGACAAGTTGTTAATCAAACCGATGTTTGGTCCTTCAGGTGTCTCGATTGGACACATACGACCATAGTGAGTGTAGTGCACGTCACGAACTTCATATCCAGCACGGTCACGAGTCAAACCACCAGGTCCTAAGGCTGACAAACGGCGTTTGTGAGACAACTCAGAAAGCGGGTTGTGTTGGTCCATGAACTGTGACAACTGTGATGAACCAAAGAATTCTTTAACCGCAGCTGTTACAGGACGGATATTGATAATTTGTTGTGGTGTTAAAACTTCATTGTCCTGAACAGACATGCGTTCACGGACATTACGTTCCATACGAGAAAGTCCAAGACGTACTTGGTTGGCAAGCAATTCACCAACTGCACGGATACGACGGTTTCCAAGGTGGTCGATATCATCCACACGTCCGATACCTTCAGCCAAGTTGAGGAAGTAGCTCATCTCTGCAAGGATATCCGCAGGAGTTACAACACGAACCTTGTCGTCTGGATTGGCATTTCCGATGATGGTTACAACACGGTCTGGGTCCGTTGGGGCAACAACCTTGAATTTTTGAAGCACAACTGGTTCTGTCAGAACAGCTGCATCGTTTGGAATATAAACGATCTTGTTCAAGTCGCCATCCAAGTGACTCTCGATACTTTCAATCACGCTACGAGTCATAACGGTACCAGCTTCTACCAAGATTTCACCAGTTTCAGGGTCTACCAATGGCTCCGCAATGGTTTGGTTGAGCAAGCGTGTTTTAACGTTGAGTTTTTTATTGATCTTGTAACGACCAACAGCTGCCAAATCGTAGCGGCGTGGGTCAAAGAAACGTGCTACAAGCAAGCTACGTGAGCTTTCAGCAGTCTTAGGCTCACCTGGACGAAGGCGTTCGTAGATTTCTTTCAAGGCTTCGTCTGTACGAGAGTCCATTGGGTTCTTGTGGATATCTTTTTCAATAGTGTTGCGAACCAATTCGCTGTCACCAAAGATATCAAAGATTTCATCATCACCAGAGAAACCAAGCGCACGAACCAAGGTCGTAAATGGAATCTTACGAGTACGGTCGATACGAGTATAAGCGATGTCTTTTGAGTCGCTTTCAAGTTCCAACCAAGCTCCACGGTTAGGGATAACAGTAGAACCATAGCCCACTTTGCCGTTCTTGTCTACTTTGTCATTAAAGTAAACACCTGGTGAGCGGACCAACTGAGAAACGATAATACGTTCACCACCATTGATGATGAAAGTACCCATTTCGGTCATGATTGGGAAATCACCAAAGAAGACTTCTTGGGTCTTGATTTCGCCTGTTTCTTTATTGATCAAGCGGAAGGTTACAAAAATTGGTGCTGAGTAGCTAGCATCGTGGATACGAGCTTCTTCGAGCGTGTATTTTGGTTCCTTGATTTCATAGCCAACAAATTCCAACTCCATTGTGTCTGTGAAGTTTGAAATTGGCAATACATCTTCAAATACTTCCTTAAGACCGTGATCTAGGAAATCTTTGAATGAATCCGTTTGAATTTCAATCAAATTTGGTAAGTCAAGAACTTCTTTGATTCTTGAAAAACTACGACGGGTACGATGTTTCCCGTATTGAACGTCATGTCCTGCCAAGATGATTCTCCTTTGTAAATAAATTCCAAGCCTTGTCAATCAGGCTTTTCTAATCGTCATATGGTTTTAAAAACCCCTATCACCGTGTCCCTTTGACGAATTTTCAGAATCTTTAAATCTTTGTTACAAGCACTCAAAAACCTGAAAAAAGCACAAAAAGAGCAGCTAAATCTGACTTTTTCAGAAGATTTAACTGCTGTGAGCCTTGTCTGGACAATATTTCAGACAAAACCTACGACAAATGATTATTCTTATTATACCTTATTGCCCAAGATTTTTCAAGGTTTTTTTACCATTTTTTAAACAATCTTTTCCTATATATTATTTTAAAATTTCAAGAGAATGAAACATTGTATTTTCTCTTAAAATCAGGAAAACGCTTGCACTAATGTTTACCTCGTGCTATACTGATAGGGAACAACTACACAAGGAGAATTGTGATGAAAAAGATCCCATCTCAAACTGAGAAAAAAATAATTTATGGTATCCGTTCCTTGAAGAACGGAACTGGTTCTGTCCTTATTGGTGCTAGCATTGTCTTGCTTTCTGCTGCAATGCCAACTATTTCGGCTAACGAAAACCTGCCTCAAACTCAGGAAAATACCAGCGCTGTGATCAAGGCCCCTACTGAGACTGAAACGAGTCAAACTCAAAAGGAAACGCCTATTTCTGAACAAAAGAATGCAAACGCTTCCCTTGATTCTAAAAAAGAAGCTCCAGCTGTAGAAACTACTACAGCACCAGAAACACCTAAAACAGAAGATGCTACTACAAGCCAGCCTAACAGCAAGGAAAAGAAAGTAGATGCCAGCACTTCGGCGCCAAATTCTGATCAAAAACCACAAGCAGACACTAGTTCTGAAGAACCAATCGAAGATAACTACTTCCGCATCCATGTGAAAAAACTCCCTGAGGAAAACAAGGATTCTCAAGGCCTTTGGACTTGGGACGATGTTGAAAAACCTTCTGAAAACTGGCCCAATGGAGCCAAGTCCTTCAAGGATGCCAAGAAAGATGACTATGGCTATTATCTCGATGTCAAACTTAAGAATGATCAAGCTAAGAAAGTCAGCTTCCTCATCAATAATTCCAAAG
This sequence comes from Streptococcus pseudopneumoniae, assembly GCF_001074565.1. GTDB lineage: Bacteria > Bacillota > Bacilli > Lactobacillales > Streptococcaceae > Streptococcus > Streptococcus pseudopneumoniae_J. Next base: position 198,878 of record NZ_JUQX01000018.1, read on the forward strand.
GGGACAACCTGACAGGGGACCGTTCAGTAGAGCGCCTCTCTCCAAAAATGAACGAGGCTTGGCTAGATGAAAACTATAAGGTATACAACTACCGTCCTCAGCCAGCGGGAACAGTCCGTGTCAACTACTACCGCACCGATGGCAACTATGACAAGAAATCACTCTGGTATTGGGGCGATGTCAAGAATCCAAGTAGTGGAGAATGGCCTGACGGTACTGACTTTACCGCAACTGGAAAATATGGTCGTTACATTGATATCCCACTCAATGAAGCTGCAAGAGAATTTGGATTTTTATTACTAGACGAAAGCAAGAAAGGCGATGATGTGAAAATCAGAAAAGAAGATTATAAATTCACAGATCTAAAAAATCACAGTCAGATTTTCCTCAAGGATGATGACGAAACCATCTACACTAATCCCTACTATGTGCACGATGTCCGCATGACTGGTGCCCAACATGTGGCCAAGTCTCGTATCGAAAGCAGCTTTTCTACCCTTGTTGGAGCTAAGAAAGACGATATCCTTAAACGCTCTAATATCACTGATCATCAAGGGAACAAAGTAACCATTACTGATATCGAGGTTGATGAAGCAGGTAAAAAAGTGACCTACATCGGAGACTTCTCTGACACCCAACACCCTTACACAGTCAGCTACGATTCAGACCGCTTTACGACACGTTCAAGCTGGCGCCTCAAGGATGAGTCTTACAGTTACGATGGTCCACTCGGCGCAACTCTAAAAGAAGATGGCAAGCGTGTTGACCTCACCCTCTGGTCTCCAAGTGCTGATAAGGTTTCCGTTGTTGTCTATGACAAGAAAGATCCTGAAAAGGTAGTTGGAACTGTCGCCCTTGAAAAAGGAGAAAAAGGAACCTGGAAACAAACTCTGGATGCAAACTCTGGTCTCGGTATCAGCAACTACACTGGCTACTACTACCACTACCAGATCGAGCGTCAAGGTAAAACTGTCCTCGTTCTTGATCCTTATGCCAAATCACTAGCAGCCTGGAACAGCGACCTTGCAAAAACAGACGCTGCCCATAAAGTCGCTAAAGCCGCCTTTGTTGACCCAGCCAAACTAGGCCCACAAGACTTGACCTACGGGAAGATTCGCAACTTCAAATCGCGTGAAGATGCCGTTATCTACGAAGCTCATGTTCGTGACTTCACTTCGGATCCTGCCATCGCAAAAGACTTGACCAAGCCATTTGGTACCTTTGAAGCCTTTATCGAAAAACTAGACTATCTCAAAGACTTGGGTGTGACTCATATCCAACTCCTTCCAGTCTTGTCCTACTACTTTGTCAATGAATTGAAGAACCATGAACGTTTGTCTGCCTATGCTTCAAGCAACAGCAACTACAACTGGGGATATGACCCTCAAAACTACTTCTCCTTGACTGGTATGTACTCAAGCGATCCTAAAGATCCAGAAAAACGTATTGCCGAATTCAAGAACCTCATCAACGAAATCCACAAACGTGGCATGGGGGCTATCTTGGACGTGGTCTACAACCATACTGCCAATGTTGATATTTTTGAAGATATTGAGCCAAACTACTATCACTTTATGGATGCAGACGGAACACCACGGACTAGCTTTGGAGGCGGCCGTCTGGGAACTACCCACTACATGTCTAAACGTGTCTTGGTAGACTCTATCAAGTATCTGGTTGAAACCTACAAAGTGGATGGTTTCCGTTTCGATATGATGGGTGATCACGATGCGGCTTCAATCGAAGAAGCTTACAAGGCTGCACGCGCCCTTAATCCAAATCTTATCATGCTAGGTGAAGGCTGGAGAACCTATACTGGTGATGAAAATACGCCTGTACAACCTGCTGACCAAGATTGGATGAAGAAAACAGATACTGTCGCTGTCTTTTCAGACGACATCCGCAACAACCTCAAGTCTGGCTATCCAAACGAAGGCCAACCTGCCTTTATCACAGGTGGCAAACGCGATATCAATACCATCTTTAAAAATCTCATTGCCCAACCAACTAACTTTGAAGCAGACAGTCCTGGAGATGTTATCCAGTATATCGCAGCCCATGATAACTTGACCCTCTTTGACATCATTGCCCAGTCTATCAAAAAAGACCCAAGTAAGGCTGAAAACTACGCTGAGATCCATCGTCGTTTGCGACTTGGAAATCTCATGGTCTTGACCGCTCAAGGAACTCCGTTTATCCACTCTGGGCAGGAATATGGACGTACCAAACAATTCCTTGACCCAGCCTATAAGACTCCTGTTCCTGAAGATAAGGTTCCAAACAAGTCTCACTTGTTGCGTGACAAGGACGGCAAGCCATTTGTCTATCCTTACTTTATCCATGACTCTTACGACTCTAGTGATGCTGTCAACAAGTTTGATTGGACCAAAGCAACTGACGGCAAAGCATATCCTGAAAATGTCAAGAGCCGTGACTATATGAAAGGTTTGATCGCCCTTCGTCAATCGACAGATGCCTTCCGACTCAAGAGTCTGCAAGACATCAAAGAGCGCGTCCACCTCATTACTGTTCCAGGACAAAATGGCGTTGAAAAAGAAGATGTGGTCATCGGCTACCAAATCACAGCTCCAAATGGAGATATCTACGCCGTCTTTGTCAATGCGGATAGTAAGGCTCGCGAATTCAACTTGGGAACTGCCTTTGCTCACTTGAGAAAGGCTGAAGTTCTCGCAGATGAAAACCAAGCCGGACCAGTAGGAATCGCTAAACCTCAAGGTCTCGAATGGACTGAAAAAGGCTTGAAATTGAACGCTCTCACTGCCGTTGTTCTCCGCTTGTCTCAAGGTGGTGCTATTGTCGCCCCAGCTGTGGAAGAAAAACCAGAATTTGATCTTTCTAGCTTGGAAACCCAACAAGACCAAGCCCAAAACCTAGTAGCAAATCCTGACTCTCAAGAAACTGCTACAGAGGCTCTTGCTCAGAAAGTCCTTCCAAACACAGGAACCGAGAGCAAATCCCTTCTTGCCCTTGCTGGATTCAGTATCCTTGCCCTTCTCGGACTTGGATGGTTGATAAAAAACAAGAAAAAGAAATAACACTCAATGAAAATCAAAGAGTAAACTAGGAAGCTAGCCGCAGGCTTTACTCGAGTACGGCAAGGCGAAGCTGACGAGGTTTAAAGAGATTTTCAAAGAGTATAAACTAGCCCTCCTATAGAAAAACACCCCATGGTTAGAAGAATCTTCTAGTCAATGGGGTGTTGTTTTTTATATTTATCAATCTTTACCCAGCATAATAGAGGAAAAACTTTTCGAAATCTATGAATTACTCAACTATCAGTTCCTTGTCTTTCAAAGTTAACTTCGAGTTTTCTGTCAATTCTGTTTGTTCAAAAGTGTAAATCGTCTCACCCTTTGTATCGATCATATACCAGGCTTGGTCTTTACGGACAACTAGGGCAAGCTCCGTACTATTTGTGTCCTCGTTTTTGACAGACAAAGGAAAGGCCTTGTCCACACCTTCCAGAGCTACTTTCTCACCTGTTTTTAATTCTACTAGGTAGTGCACGCCATCCTTTGTACCAAAACTGTAGTCCGCATTAATCTTTGTGTGGCTATCGTAGTCTTTCATTAGAATGGAAGTTTTATCTAAACCATCAAATGCCTTTTTAAAGTGTTCTTTCTGCTCTTCAGCTTTCTTTTGATCTTGAGACTGAACCGTCTCTTGCACAGCAGCAATCCGTTCCAGGTTTTGCTTTTTCGCTTGTCTCGCCTGATGGATCAAGACCGTACGTATCAAGAAAGAACTAGACAAGACGATACCTATCAGCATAGCAATAATATTTTTCTTCTTCATTTTCTTCTCCTTAGAGTATACAATTTAGGGGTGAGAAAATGCTATTTTGTTTGTTTTTTTAAAATAATATAACTTGTAATCAAAATCACAAATAGAACTAATATAAAATTCAAAGTGTGAAATATTCCTATAGGATATGGCGCAACCCACCCCTGTTTGAAAATCAACAATGAAATAAAACCAGTAGCCATAGAAGTAGGCATAAAAGCAATTCCAATTATATTAAGCCAATTCACATAAAACGGTGCTTTTTCTTCCGATAATATTCTTGCGATAAAATATCCAACAATTCCTACCACTTGAATAATTATTGCTCCCAAAATAGCTTCCATTGTTTGTTTTTCATACCATTCAGCAAATGCACAAAACAATCCAATAGCAATAAAGGCTGTTGATGAGATATAAAGTACCTTGCTCGCAAATTCTCTATTTTTTTGTTCTTTATCTACTACGGGTTCAATTCCTTTTAAAATATAATCTGTAGTAACACCAAAATAATCACTCATTATAATTACTTTTTCTAACTCAGGTGTACTTTGTTCACTTTCCCATTTTGAAACAGCTTGTCTTGAAACACCTACCTTATCAGCAAGTTCTTCTTGTGATATTCCTTTAGTTTTTCTTAAATATTGTATTCTGTCTGCCATGTTCATTTGACAACACTCCTTTCTTTTATGATACAATCATAACAATTTCGTTGGTTGCATAGCCACCATTAAAATATAGAAATATGTCAACTTGCAGTTGCAAATGTGTTTTTCAATACAAATCCCTATAAATTCCGATTTGTTATATATTTACATTATACCCTACTTATGGCAAACTAGACTCTTTTAGCTTATTCTACTGTTACTGACTTAGCAAGGTTACGTGGTTTGTCCACATCAAGGCCACGGTGAAGTGTTGCAAAGTAAGCGACCAATTGCGTTGGTACGACCATTGAGATTGGTGAGAGGTAAGGGTGAACGGTCGTAAGGACGATATCGTCTGTCTCTTTAGCAACATTTTCTTCTGCGATAGTGAGAACCTTAGCACCACGTGCTGCAACCTCTTGGATATTTCCACGAGTATGGTTGGCAAGGACTGGATCTGACAAGAGGGCCAAAACAGGAGTTCCCTCTTCAATCAAGGCAATGGTTCCATGCTTGAGTTCTCCTGCCGCAAAGCCTTCACACTGGATATAAGAAATCTCTTTGAGTTTGAGACTTGCTTCTATAGCTACGTAGTAATCTTGACCACGTCCAATGTAAAAAGCATTACGAGTTGTTTCAAGAAGCTCACGAACTTTAGCATCAATTGTTTCTTTCTCAGAAAGAGTTGATTCGATAGACTGAGCTACGATAGACAACTCATGAACCAGGTCAAAGGCTTGGGCTTTGGCATTGCCATTTGCTTCTCCGACAGCTTTTGCAAGGAAGGCAAGGGCTGCGATTTGTGCTGTATAGGCCTTTGTTGATGCCACAGCAATTTCAGGACCCGCGTGAAGAAGCATGGTATGGTTGGCTTCACGAGAAAGAGTTGAGCCTGGCACGTTTGTCACTGTCAAGCTTGGAATGCCCATTTCATTAGCCTTGACCAAAACCTGACGGCTATCCGCTGTTTCACCAGACTGACTGATAAAGATGAAAAGTGGTTTCTTGCTGAGAAGTGGCATACCATAGCCCCACTCAGAAGAGATTCCAAGTTCAACTGGTGTATCCGTCAATTCTTCCAGCATTTTCTTAGAAGCAAATCCTGCGTGGTAAGATGTCCCAGCTGCAAGAATGTAAATACGGTCTGCCTCTTGAACAGCCTGGATGATAGCTGGAACAACGACTACTTGACCAGCCTCATCTGTGTAGGCTTGGATGAGTTTACGCATCACCGTTGGTTGCTCGTCGATTTCCTTGAGCATGTAGTAAGGATAAGTTCCCTTACCGATATCCGACAAGTCTAGCTCAGCAGTATAGCTAGCACGCTCACGGCAATTGCCATCATAGTCTTGCACTTCGACACTATCAGCCTTGACGATTACCAACTCTTGGTCATGGATTTCCATGTATTGGTTGGTCTCACGAATCATAGCCATAGCATCCGAGCAGACCATGTTGTAGCCTTCTCCAAGACCAATCAAAAGTGGTGATTTATTCTTCGCTACATAGATAACATCTGGATTTTCAGAGTCAATCAAGGCAAAGGCATAAGAACCACGGATGATGTGAAGAGCTTTTTTGAAGGCTTCAAGAACTGAGAGACCATCCTCTTCCGCAAATTTTCCAATCAAGTGAACGGCGATTTCCGTATCTGTTTGCCCCTTGAAGTGGTGACCTGCAAGATATTCTTCCTTGATTTCAAGGTAGTTTTCAATCACTCCATTGTGGACCAAGACAAAACGTCCAGTCTCAGAGCGATGTGGGTGAGCGTTGTCCTCAGTTGGTTTTCCATGAGTCGCCCAACGCGTATGTCCGATACCAGTTGTTCCCTCAACACCAGCTGTCTTTGCAGACAATTCTGCGATACGACCAACAGCCTTGACTAGGTGATTTTCAGCACCACCTAGGACAAAAATCCCCGCAGAATCATAACCACGGTATTCGAGCTTTTCAAGCCCTTGAATCAAAATATCAGTTGCATTTGTGTTTCCAACAACACCAACAATTCCACACATAGTATATACGACACAGATCAGCTGTGCTTTCTCCTTAAATTGGTATAGTCTGATTTCCCTTTTACAGAATCAGCAAAGACAGTATATACTTGTTTTTCTCAGTTGTCAAGGATAAAAATTGGTATAGTTTTTCTATCTGGTATTTTATCAAGATTTCACTTGATACCTGGCAAGTCAGCATCAATTACTTATAATGAATAGAGGAGGTATTTGCCATTTGATTTTTCTTGGCACTTTTATCTTCTCTTCCCATCTTGTCTGATTTTCCCCATGGGCACCTCCTGGCTCTGCTACTACAAGGCCTTGCGGATTGGTAATAGGGCTGAGATAGCTTGTGTCCATAAATTCCGTCTCCTCATTAGTCTTTTTTTAGGATTTTTTCTACGAGATATCCAGAGCACTAAAACAATCGGTGAGTGAATCCTGGTTACGATTTGGAGCTTGGTGATGATCTTATAATAAAAAGTGAGATGAAGATGAACTGCACCCCAAAAGTTAGACAGAAAAAAATCTAACTTTTGGGGTGTTTTTAT
>NZ_JUQX01000019.1 GCF_001074565.1 Streptococcus pseudopneumoniae
ACTTGGGAAAGGAAGTTCTGATTGCTTCATCGACCAATCTAACCACTCCTGGAACGAATAGGTATAGTCAGGTTCAAAGAATTCGACATTATCGGTTCGAGGAATACGAGCAATCCCAAAATGGTTACAAGTCAAATCTACTGGTAAAGTTTGAGCAAAGTAATTTCTCAAATTTTGAGAGATGGCTTTAGCCACCTTTACCACTCGAAATTGGGAATGAGCTGTAACATAAGCTGATTCTGATAGGACAAAATAGGCTTGAAATCCCTTATCAGATTTTAGAATCAACGTCGGCATAAAACCTAGATCCAGAGAAGCAGTTAAAATATCTCCTGTAGTCATTTCTTCAGCTGCAGAGGTAATATCAAAGTCAATGTAGAATGTGTTAATCTGCCTAAGATTATCTTCAGAGTGGCCACGTGTAATCCGTCGACCAGCATCACTATAGCTTCCATAGCAATATACGTTGGGAGTCCAGTGTGTAAACTGATCCTGGTTCTCCAGCAATGATTCGACAGATGTTAAAACAACACCACGTGCCTTCACCATATTTGCTTTTGAACGATAAGCAAATACAGATCCTCGTCTTCCTTCTTCAGCTGAAGAGATGAGCTGTAGATGGCTATTCTTAAATTTTTGTGTTCTTAATCCGTCTTTTGTAATGATGGATAAGCATTTTAATAAATCAATCTTTTTCATGTTTTTTAATTTCTACAAATCAACTATAAGAATCTCTTGTTTTTTTAATCCACAAAATGGACAATACCCATATTCAGTAGTACTTGTATTGTGCTGATTCTCAACACTCACTTCTGCTATCCAGAAATACTCTTTTCTACAAGATGTTTTAATTGGAATTAAATCAATTTCATCCCTCTCCACCTTTGTTTCGTTTTGTAATAGTTCATCTAGAAGACGTTCCCAAGTACAAACACGCTCCTTTAATACTGCTTCTTTCATGATAATTACTCCTCATTGATTCTCAAACTTTTAGGTAGCTTTTTACTCGGTAAACAGTAACCTTCAGATAAGTCCCCTTTGCTATAAAATACAGGACTATTTGTCATTATGTGATCACTTCTTCTCCATCCTCGACGAAGTTGCTTGTAAGATAAAGAAACACGCTTCTCAATCTCTTTAAAACTAAATCCCAGCCTCAAATAGGTTGTTACAATAGCATCAGCATGTTCCTTGGACTCTTCGCTTCTTGTTCTTCGCTGAAAGTTTATTTGCTTATCTTCTTCATTTAATGCTATCTGATAAGCAATAAACAACTTTCTCATCTCCATAATTTTATTTTGCCAGGCTAAGCTATATGGTTGTCCTGAATATCGATTCACTAAGTCCTTTACTGGTTGTTTAAATTTCAGCTGAAGAGAATCGAATTCACCAAGGTCAGAAAACGGATCAATGAAACCTAGTGGTTCGCTTTGAATTAATTCATTGTATAGCGCTTCTCTGTCCATCCTAATATATCTCCTTTTGTCAAATGCACGTCATTGAGTCAAATAAACTTAACTGGATGGGTGTAGACGCTTGTTCGCTGTTTCCATTCTTATCATGATCGATAACGTCAAAGATTTCTAACGTATCTAAATTCAATACAATCTCCAATCCTACCATCGTTGAACTCCTTTCAAATAGATTTTAAGCGAACAAAAAAGAGAACAGATTTCTCTGTTCTCCTAAAAATATTGAATTATTTGATTTTCTAAAAACTCTTACCACTTACGCAACTTCCTCTGCTTCGACTTCCTCAGCCAAATCTTTTTGCTGGCGCCACATCTTGTAAAAGACTAAGGCTAAAAAGATGATATTGATAATCATGAACAAAATAACAGTTCCTTTTGCTAATGCTCCTATTCCTAAGCCTAGGGTATCATCTTTGATCAATTGAAGTGCATCTTGAATGTTCACAAAAGAATAGACCAAACCAACAATCGCTAGCAAAAGATAGCCAAGATAAGCATAGTTGGCAAATTGGACGTTTTTACGAACTAAGAACACAAAGGCTACCACAACTAAAATGGCAGATAAAACAATCAAAACTACATTAAAAATTGAGTGCGATGCCGCTGTTACTTGGTAGGTATAGTTAACCGTGTCTTCTATTTGCTGAGCAGTAAGGGACCCACTATTAGATAGACTCGCACGAAGAACTTCTTTGCTAGGGACTGGGCCCAAGATGCCAAATAATGACGAAGCAGAAATGAGTGCTGATAGAACTAACAAAATCCAGAGATAAATTGGTTTCTTTTTCATATTATCCTCCTATAAAACCTTTTGGACATTATAGCATTTTTCGTACAGAAATACAATTCTTACAGGCCTGTCTCGACTTGTTTACGGTATGCTTTTGGTGATTTTCCGCACAATTTACGGAAAACTTTGTAAAAATAGCCGACATTACTGTAGCCAACGGCATAGCAAACATCTTCAATACTATCATTGGTTGAAAGCAAGAGCTGTTGCGCTGCCTTAATTCGCTGTTTGTTGAGCAGTTCTGCAAAGGTCGAGTTGGTTTCTCGCTTAATCAGCTGACCGAGGTAGACTGGGTTAATAAAGAGATCCTTGCTAATATCCTTAAGTGAGAGCTCTTTTTGATAATCGCGGCCAATAACCTCCAGAACACTGACCACATTTTCATTCATACGATACTGGCCAAAGAACTTAGTCAAGGTTGCTTTGATGTAGGCAACCAATTCTTCAAAGGAGTTAATAGCATGGATGGCTTTGACAATCTCGGTCATATCATCCGCTTTTAGATGCTCAAACAAGTGGAAGACATCCATGACAAATTGAGTGAAGAGTTGTTTGGTGATAGCCACGCGCGGTGTGTTCTCTAAGACAACCTTCTCCAGCAGGGTCAATTCTTCGATGATTTGATTGATATTTCCTTGGATAATCACGCGATAAATCGGTTCGTAATAAGAAAATAGACTCTCGGATTTTTCTAGATTGACAGAACCGTAAAAGAGGGCTTTTTCTGCGTTGATCTTCCATTTTTCAAAGGCTTGTTGGTAGGGCGCTACAAAAGGCGTTACTACGATTCCATCTAGTGGTTGATCAGAGATGAAAATCTGCCAGTCTTGACCTAAAACATAGTAAGGTATAGTGAAAGAACCTTGTTTTTCCTTAGAAAGACCTATCCACCAGTTGTCTTTACCTGCTAAAAAGTTGACAAAGCCTTCTTCATCCAATTCTTGGCTGAGAGTCTGGCTCTGCTCCACCTTTTCCTGAAGTTGGCTCGCAATTTTTTCTAATAAATGACTCAACTCCACCTTATCCACTGGCTTCACCAGATAATCAACGACACTCAGGTTCATTGCTTTCTTGACATAGTCAAACTCCTGATAGCCAGACAGCAAGATATAATAGGCGTCTGGGAGAATCTCCTTCATCTCCTTGATCATCTCTAGTCCTGTTTTATCCGGCATATTGACATCCGAAATAATCACATCAACCGGATGATGCTTGACATAGCCCAGAGCATCGTCGGCATGATTGGCTGTTGCGACGACTTTCATATCCCATTTTTCAAAGGGAATCAAGCGCTTAAGCCCCTCTGTCACCATGTACTCGTCGTCTACTAATAAAACTTTATACATTTCTACCCTTTCTATTCATCCTGGATAGTGATTCGATAACGAACGCCTTCTTGCTCAGCTGATTCTACACTGATTTGGTAGCGATCCCCAAAATAGAGGACAAAGCGTTCGTGTACATTCACTATTCCGATTGACTGCCGCTCACCGCTATAGCTTGCTTCGTGCTCAAAACTTCTCTGAGCTAATTTCTCTTGCAAGGCAGCTAATTTTTCAGCAGGCATGCCACGACCATTGTCTACCACTAAGATTTCAACAAATCCCTCACCCTTCAAGACCTTGATGCTGATGACATTGTCTGTTCGGCGGTGGTCAATACCGTGGGCAAAGTAGTTTTCGACCAATGGTTGGAGCGTGAACTTGGGAATCTTCATATTTTCTAATTCTGGCGCGATCTTAAAGCCATAAGCTACTGACTTTGGATAGCGAACCATACAGAGATAACTGTATTTACGACAAAATTCTAGTTCTTGTTGCAAGGTCGTTTCACGCTCATCGGAGATATTGTTACGCAACAAGCTACTGAATTCATAGATAATATCCGCCAGCTCATCTTGGCTTTCCATCACTGCATACATGCGAAGAAATTCCAATGTATTATACATAAAATGCGGATTGATCTGAGCTTGCAAGGCTCGCATATTGGCATCTTTTTGGCTAAGTTCCAACTGATAAATATCGTGGATATTTTTTTCCAGTCGATCTAACATATCATTGGTTGTTTCTGAGATAAGAAGCAATTCCTGATCTTTCTCAGAGGTATCGATGCGAAGTCCCTCTTCTCCTTGGGCAATAACCTGAATAGACTCGACCAAGTCCACCACCTGCTTTTGATATTTCGAAAAGGTCTGTCTCAGAGTGATATACAAAATGATGATGAAGAGAATACTTAGTCCAATAATGACAGCAGAACTAGTCAACGTTCCCTTAAGAACAAAATCCTTAGGAACGGCTACACGAACTTGATAGCCATGAGAGGTGACTCCTACAAGCCAGTTCTCCCGCTCTGCTGACACCTTCTCCCCAAGCTGAAACATCTCCGTATCAAAAGGCGAAGTCACCGTCACAGCCATTGGGGTGTTGCCTCGGGTATTGTCAATAGCTCCACGCAAGACATCTGGGGATAAAGAGATGTAGATCACTCCTAAATCCTGATCAGAAACGGGATCGGATACAGGAATGGCAAAACTATTGGGAGCTGGTTTGAAATTTTCTGCTGGAATTTTCTCTCCACTTCGTTTCCCTCTGGTTGAAACAAAAACTTCTTTGTAATCTTGGAGGACAATTGCCACCCCTGTCACAAAATCATTACGAACATAGAGATCGTCGATATTTTCATACAAGGATACCGAGATATAAGGCGAAGCCTTGCGCTCTAATTGCCAATAAAAATAGTCTGGCGTACTGAGACTAAAGTACTTGTAAATCCCTTCGATACGAGCCTGATTTTCAACCAAAGTCTGGGCAAGCCGAGTCGACTCTCTATGGTAATATTCAATCTCACTTACTGTTCGAGTCGTCACGCGTTGAGCTACTCGCTGAGCTTCTTTCTCGCGCGAATCCCAGTCAGCATAGGAAATCATCACCGCAAAACTAGCAATGATGATGATCATAACGAGGCTATAAATTCGTAAAAGAGAGTGAAGCCAAAATTGCTTCATTCTATTTTGTCGCCAATTTTTCATGGATACTTTCATAAATAGGTTCCAACATATCACTAATAAAGAAATGCCACACACCAATTCCTACAAAAAAGAGGAGAGCAGGCATATAGTAACCAACTCCTACAAGCAAGCCTGTGCCAATCAGAACCTTGGCGATTGCTGGCAAGCTCATGAAAATCCCAATAAGAGACAATTTCACGGTATTTCGGTAGGATAAATCAAAATATACCTGAAGTTTCAAGGAAACAGTATAGGCTAGAAAGACAAGGGCCACTACAAGAACATTAAGAAAGGTTGCCAAGAGATGAAAAATAGTCTGATGGGGCAATTGAACCAAAAGATACAGTCCATAAACTAATACTAGATCTACAAATACAAAACTATAGAAAGCGAGGTTGCTCTTGACAAAGTTACTCTTATATAGTTCCCAAGCTTCTTTCAAGCTATAAGCCCGATAAGTATAACCGTGCTCAGCATACAAACTCATTAGGGTTGCACTAGCTGGTGCCAAACCAAAGACCACACCTCCTGCTAGTGTGAATAACCAGAAAAAAGCCGTTACAATCATTCCTAAAAAGAAACGATTAAAGACGAATTCTAGAAATTTTCCCATGATATCCTCCTTCAAACAACTGTGTAACTATTATATCATATTTCAAACGTTTTCAAAAATATAGAGTGTCCATTTACAATCCTCTAAAAGCGTGATACAATTGATTTTGTTAGTTTATATCAAGGAGAAACTCATGAAGAAAAATATCTTAACCACCCTCTTAGCTGTCGTCCTTTATTTCCTCTGTCTAGGGATTGGAGTAGTACTTGGTCACTTGGTTGACTCAACGGGCAATATGTTCTATGCTCCGGCTTTTTCAGCCCTTGTTGGGGGGAGCGTCTACATGTTTCTTCTGGTAAAAGTTCCTCGTTTTGGTGCCATTTCCACTCTAGGGCTCTTTATGGCTCTCTTCTTCCTAGCTAGTAAACACGGCGCTGGAGCCTTTCTACCAGCTATCGCCTGCGGTCTTGCAGCAGATGCTACCGCTCGCCTCGGTCACTATCAGGATAAGCTTAAAAATCTTTTCTCCTTCCTAGTCTTTGCTTTTAGCACAAGTGGTCCTATCCTCCTCATGTGGATCAATCCAGCATCCTACGAGGCAGCTCTCCTCGCTCGTGGAAAATCTCAGGAATACATTGACCGTATCATGGTCGCTCCAGAGCTAGACAAAATTTTTCTCTTTGTCGCAAGCATTCTCCTTTGTGCCTTGATTGGTGCTTTGCTTGGACAAGCCATTAGTAAAAAGTTTACACACAAAATCTAATCACTAAAAAAGAGCCCTTTGGCTCTTTTTATTTATGACTTAATTTCTTGGTCAAGAAATCTCCCAAGAACTGGATTGTAAAGATAATCAAGATGATAATGATGGTCGCCAAGATGGTCACATCGTGATTGTAACGGTTAAATCCATAGGCAATGGCCACATTACCGATACCACCAGCACCAACCGCACCGGCCATAGCTGTTTCTCCAACAAGGGAAATCAAAGTCACAGTCGTCACACGAATCAAATCTGGAAGACCTTCTGATAGGTAAACACCCACGATATCCCAGAAGGTTGCCCCGCTTGCTTGAGCCGCCTCAATAACACCGCCATCCAGTTCAGCCAAGACAACCTGCACCTGACGGGCAAAGAAGGCAAAGACTGCAAATGAAAGGGGGACAAGGGCTGCATTGGGCCCGATACTAGTCTTGACGATCAAGTGAGAAAGTGGCGACATGATTGCCAAGAGGATGATGAAAGGAACCGCACGGAAAATAGAGGTAATCTTGTCTAAAATCCAGAAGATAACCTTATTTTCCAAGACACCGCCTGGCGCTGTCAAGACGAGGAAAAGACCTGCCACCAACCCCAAGAACCCTCCGATGATGAAGGAAAGAACTGTCATATAAAGAGTAAGGTAAATAGCTGTTCCCCAGCCTGCCTGACCAGACCAGCCCATCTTGTAGACATTTGGCAAGTAAGTTTGAATCAAGTCTGTCATTTTACTGTCCTCCCTTCAGTACTTTTAACTGGACACCCGCTTGACGGATAGCTTCTTGAGCGCCTGCTAGCGCTGCTTTTTCACCAGACAGCACTACAACCAATTCTCCGACTGGAGTGCCGTCGAGGATTTCAATATTCCCATAGAGGATATTAGCTGTTACTTGGTAATGTTTGTACAATTCATTCAAAAGTGGTTCGTCTGTCGAAGCCCCTGCATACTTGAGTTGCACTAAAAGGCTATTCGCAGACAAATGCTCCACAATTTCTTGCTTCTCAATCTTGACCATGGCTTCGTCAATACCAGTGGCAGTTGAGATGAAGTCTTGAGTCAAAGGTTGTTTAGGGTCTGAGAAAATTTCAAGGACACTACCCTCTTCAATCAAATGACCATCCTGCATAACCGCCACACGGTTGGCAATATCTTTGACAATCTGCATTTCATGCGTAATCAAGACAACCGTCAAGCCTAATTTTTGGTTCAAATCTTGCAACAAGGCCAAAATCTGCTTGGTTGTCTTAGGGTCAAGGGCAGATGTTGACTCATCTGAAATCAAGATTTTTGGATCATTGGCCAAGGCACGCGCAATAGCTACACGCTGTTTTTGCCCTCCTGATAGTTGTGAAGGGTAGTTTTCAGCACGATCCGCCAAGCCAACCAAGTCTAACAACTTAGCTACTTTGGCCTTCTTTTCTTCCTTGCTGAGTCCAGAGTGTTTGAGGGCAAAGGCTACATTTTCCTCTGCTGTCTTTTGACTCATCAGGTTGAAATGCTGGAAAATCATCCCGATATCCTGACGTTTACGACGCAGCTGCTCTGCCGTCAAGGTCACCTTGCCATCAAAAATGACGTCGTTATCAATGGTAATTTTCCCTGCAGATGGCTTTTGCAAGAGGTTAATCACCCGTACAAGGGTTGATTTCCCTGCTCCAGAATATCCAACGATTCCGTAGATATCCCCTTCTTGGATGTGAATAGTCACATCCTTGACCGCTGTGATGGTTCTCTTCTTCTGGTGAAAAGTCACATCGATCTGATCTAACTTAATAATATCTCTACTCATAGCTTCTAATCAGCTCCTCTACTAATTCAATATGGGTGTAGTAATCGGCGATTCGCACGTTTTCATCTCCACCGTGGTCTCGGCTATTGGCATTTCCTAGACCGAAAGCCACCATTGGCACCTCTAGGGCATCAAAGACCGTATGCATGGGACCTGTCCCCGCTGTTGTCGGCAAGACTGATACACCCTGCGGATAGAATTTCTTGGCCAACTCGATGACATTGAGAATGGCTGGCGCGCTCATATCGCTTCGATAGCTCATCTCTCCCAAGGTATAGTATAATTCTACCTTATCAAAACCATTTTTGTCTAGCTGTTTCCGAATTTTTTCCAGAACATCATGTGGTTCTAAGCCAGGAACCAGACGAACTTCTAGCTTGGCATTAGCTTCTGCTGGCAAAATAGTCTTAACACCCTGACCTTGATAACCTGACTGGATTCCCTCTATATTGAGTGCAGGTTCAAAAAAGAAACGTTTGAGAAAGGCAGCGCGCTCCTCTTGTAAGAGAGGCAATTCCAAGCCGTAAATGCGACTGATTTCCCCAGGATTGCCTTGTGCATAGGTATCCACCAAGGCTAGTTCCCGTTCATTCGGCTCTTGGACATCATCGTACAAGCCTTCAACCAAGATACGACCATCTGCAGCGCGTAGGCTACTTAAGGCCTGGATAAGATACCATGGTGCTGACTCCACGACACCTCCATAACTCGAGTGGATATCCACATCCGCACTTTTCACCTTGGCATCAAAGGTCACGATTCCCTTGTTTCCACCAGAAATTTCTAACTGCTCCAAGGCATTTTTGGTTCCTTGCTCCCAAACTAGCAAATCTGCTCCTCGGAGTTTGTCTGCGTGTTTCTCTAAATACTTATCTAAATCCATAGAAGCAGACTCCTCTGCCCCTTCCATGATAAAGCTGATATTGACTGGCAGATCATCGTGGTTCTGCATATACTTTCTCAGAGCACTCAAACGAGCCGTGATGTGCCCCTTGTCGTCGTCAACCCCACGCCCATACATAAAGCCATTTCGCACAGAAAGTGTAAAGGGATCCTCTGTCCAAATCTGATCTCCGTCCGCTGGTACGGTGTCATAGTGATTATAGAAGATCAAGGTCTTAGCATCTGGACGCGAACTCTTGAAATGTGCCATGACAAAAGGCGCTGTGTAGCTCTCATCTATCTCGACTTCCGCTCCCACACGCTTGAAAATCTCACCCAGATAGTTTGCGACTTCCTTGAGCCCGACCTGCTGGGCAAAGACTGATTTCTTGGAAATCAAGGTACGCAAAACTTCAAAATAATGCTGGGCTACATGATCCTTTTCAAATTTTTCAATTTGTTCTTGTTCACTAGGAAAAACCATTTTTTCGCTCCCTTTCTAAGGACTTGTGTCTATGGACAGACTACATGATCATCTTCTTCAAAACCAACAGTCTAGACAAAAGCAAGAGGTGGAAACTCTCTCCCACCTCCCTATGTCTTATTACCAAACTGGTTGATCCAAACCGTCTGATGTTTCTTCGATAACTTTTTTCACTTCATCAGTGTGGTAAGCTGCGATAATTTTCTTGATGGCATCAGCTTTAGGTGATGATTCCCAATCTTTTTTCGCAACGATGATGTTGTACCATTGTTTTGAGTTTTCATCAGCTTGTTCTTTGAAGAGTGCTTTCTTGTAGTCCAATTTTGCTTCTGTAACGAAGGTATTGTTTACAACGGCAGCGTCAACTGATGACAATGAACGAGCTGTTTGGCTAGCGTCCAATTCAGTGATTTTCAAGTTCTTTGGATTTTCTGTGATGTTAGCAACTGTTGCAAGAGCAGTTCCAGAAACATCCAATTTGATCAAACCAGCTGATTGAAGCAAGTAAAGCGCACGGCTTTCGTTTGTTGCATCGTTTGGTACGGCAATTTCACCATTATCTGGGATTTCTTCCACTTTGGTGTACTTGTTTTCTTCTCCATTTTTACCTGAGTAAAGGCGGATTGGTGAGATGTACGTATCTGCAATCGCTACAAGATCTTTCCCGTTTTCTTTGTTCCAGTTGTTCAAGAAGTTGTAGTGTTGGAAAGCATTCAAGTCTACTTCGCCATCAGCAGTTGCCTTGTTTGGTTGTGAGTAGTCTGTGAACTCTGTGAATTCCAATTTAATGCCATCTTTTTCAACCAACTCTTGAATCTTGTCCCAACGTGCTTCTTCAGAACCACTACGGTTAACTGTTGCGATTTTAACAACTGTTTCGTTGTCTGCTTTCTTTTCTGAATTTCCGCAAGCTGCTAGAGTCAAACCTGCGACTGTAGCAAGAGCTGCTACACCGAGCCATTTTTTGATTTTCATGATTCTATCTCCTTTAAAAATAATACCGTACTAGTATCTCATACTTTATTTGATTTAGCAAATTGTTATTAGATAGGCAGACATATAGTTTGAAACTATATACCTAAAAATTGAGAAATCATCCGCCTTTCTCAGACTGGATGATTTCATACGACTATTTAATATCAGCTTCTGCTGGTAGGTAAGTGTCCCCGAAGAACTGTTTAGACAATTTTTCAAGTGTTCCGTCTTTATAAAGTTCTTGGATGCGTTTGTCCACAAATGATTTCAACTCATCTTGACCTTTAGCAAGTAGTGGGTAAACATAAGGTTGTTGGTCGCTTGGAAGTTCGATGACTTTCAAATTGTCCAAACCTTGGTTTTTGATAACTGTCTCAACACCAATCTTATCAAAAATCTTGTAGTCAAATTGTCCATCACTCAAACGAGACATGATTTGTTGGAAATCTGCCTTGGTGTAGTTAAGAACCGTTGGATTGTCTGCATGTTCTGTGTTATATGCTTCCAATTGTTTAGCTGAGGTTGTTCCTTGAACGACTTCAGTAGATTTTCCACCGATATCATCGAGCGATTTGATGCTATCGTCGTCTTTCTTCACAACGAGAACGTTAGGGTTTTTAGCAGTTGGAGCTGCGTAAAGGTATTTTTCTGCACGTTCTTTGGTATAGCTAAGGTTGTTAACAGCCATTTGATAACGGTCACTATCAAGTCCTGGGAAAATCCCTGACCACTCTGTCTTTTCAAACTTGACAGTATACTTGTCTGAGTCTTTAAAGATCGCGCGAACCACTTCAATCTCGTAACCAGTCAATTCACCATTTTCTTCATAGATAAATGGCTTTGGTGAACCGTTAGTTGCTACGACGATTTCTTTTTTACCTGATGTTGCTTCACCTGATGCTGCATCTTTCTTATCTCCACCTGAGCACGCTGCTAGTAGACCTGTGGCAACAAGCCCTAGGGCAGCAAGAGATGAATATTTAACGATTTTTTTCATGTCATTTCCTCCAAAATAGAATACTGTATTATCTTAACAGAAAAAAGAAATTTACGCCATTATATGATATCTATATCGGTGATAAGTTTTTTCTATGACTGATTTAAAAAACCAAACGCAAGACTGCAACCAAGACCACTCCAAAAAGAACCGTACCCACTAGATTGCGGTAGCGAAAGGCTACCCAAGCCGTTGGAAAGACTGCTAAAAAGTCCAGCCATTTGATCTGAGGAAGGCTGCCAACCTTGCCAGTCACTACGCTTGAAAGGATCAAGGCAAAGATAATGGAAACAGGCAAGAACTTCAAAAAACGCTCAACGATAGCTGGCAACCCCTTGTACTTAACCAAGATGAAGGGAATCATGCGGGGAATCCAAGTCACTAGGCCTGAAAAGATAACGGCTAACAAAAGATATTTACTGACCATCTAAGACCACCCCCATGGTACAACCTAGCAAGGTCGCAAAAAGAACAGCTAGCGACTGAGATACCACTGTCAAGAGCAAAAAGAAGGACACCGCAACAACGGCTAGGATCAGCAGCAGATTCCGTACAGGAACCCGTCTTTGCATAATCTGAAATTGCGAGGTAAAAATCCCGATAAACATCCCAACAAGGGCAAAGTCTAATCCAAAGACCTCAGGATTTGGAAGAAGCCCACCTAAAGCTGTCCCCGCAACTGTCCCAATAAACCAGGCTATATAACTATTGAGATTGTTCCCGTGCATCCACATAGGATTGACCTTGTCTGTATGGGCTAATTCTCCCATCAAAACCCCATAGGTCTCATCTGTCAGGAGACTGGACATGCCGATATTTTGCCAGAGACTAGTATGACGGAAATAGGTCGATGCATGTAAGCTCAGCAAAAAGAGTCGCAAGTTGATCAAAAAGACCGTCATAGCAATGGCTGCGACAGGCGCTTGTACCGCAATCAGTGCCAACATGGCAAACTGGGCGCTCCCAGCATAAACAAAGAGGCTCATCAAGCCCATCTCAACAGGTGTCACATAGGGCGCGCCAATAATCCCACAGGCCAGTCCGATACTGACATAACCAAGGGCCGTTGGCATGGCTGCCTGTGCACCTTCCCAGAATCCTTTTTCTTTCATCTTCTCCTCATATTCTCTCCAATTGAGTCTGTTCGTCATCACAGCCACAGCACGGACTATTATAACATATTCAAAGAAGAGAAAAAAGTCTGCTGATTTTGGCCGTCATAAAAAGACTGGCAATCCAGTCTCAAACACCTATTATACAAATTCTCCACTAAATGCTCTCGCGAATATGCAAGAGCATGACAAATGCGGTTAGGAGCAATAGTAACAGAATAAAGCTAACCGCTAGGGTCCCAAAACTTGTAGCAATCGTTACGAAAAAGATTGTGAATAGACTTGGTAAAACAACCGTAATAGCACCAATAGAGGATTGAACCGCTCCCATTGACTCCTCGGGTATTTGTTTAAATACGAGTTCTTGCAATCGAGGAGAGAGTATCCCTGCGACGAAGGCATCCAAGGAGCTGAAAAGCAGAATTAAGCCAAAATGAGCTGTGGCAAATCCTACTAGAAGGAGTAACTGAATGACGACCGAAGCGTATAGAGCTGTTTTTATAGAAATCGTATTTTTCAGATAGCCACTCACAAGACTTCCGACAATAAGTGCTAACAATTCTAGTGTTGATAACAAAGCGAGAGATTGACCAGTTTGTAAATTCAAAAACGGTTGGTTTCTTAAAAAAAGCGTCGAAATAGGAACAGTGACATTGATCACAGCTTGGCTGATAGAGACGATAAATAAAATGAAGATCACTCTATCCATATTCCAGATCAATTTAGATGATTGGAACAAATGCTGGTAAAACGATTTTACAGAAAGACCTTCTTGATAGCTAATTGTTTTTTCAACTTTCAAAAGATCATTTTTTATGAAGAGAATACCTACAAATGCTATCAGAAACGTAAGAGCGTTTAGCAAGGAAATGAACTGAATGGAAAGAATTCCTAGTAAAATCCCTCCTAGAATATTACTGATTGTCCGAACTAAACTAACTGTTGATTGTTTAAAGCCAATGGCTTCTGTCAGATGTTCTTTCCCAATGATTCTTATAAAAATAGGAGTTAGCATGGCTCCTGAAAAGTAACTCAATGCATCCGACAAGAGGTTCATTAAACAAATAAAGAACACGAGCCATAAGGAAAAGGACTGCCCTGAAAGCGAAAGTGCCACTATAGAATAAAGTACAAATTTGACAAAACTAATAACTGTATACTTTAGAACACGATGATGTTGAAAATCCGCCAAAACTCCCAGAAAGATTTGTAGAACTTGAGGAACAGTCTCTGAAATCGTGATGAGTAAAATTGCCAAGGGGGCAAACGAAGCATCTGCCACATAATTCAAAAAAGCAAGATAAAAAATCGTATCCCCAACCGTCGAAATCCACTGGTTGATGGTTAATTGCCTAAAATCTCTATTTTGAAGAAATACTTTCATCGCAACTCCTTTTTAAATTCAAATGGGAAGTTTTCCCCAAGGATAGACCGATATTACTGAGCACCTAAAATTACAGCAATAGTAAAATCTGACCAATGCCATTGTAGACTATGTGCAGTCCAATAGGCCAATAAATGGACTTTGTCACT
>NZ_JUQX01000020.1 GCF_001074565.1 Streptococcus pseudopneumoniae
CTGAACCTGGCTGGCATAGGTCACTTCTCCCTGTCCCGGTAAGTTCCCGAGTTCTGGTGGGTTGACGACGATTCCCTCCTTGGTCGCTCGATCCTTAGCCACCTTCTGGTGGTAGGCTGTCGATACATCGTCAAAGATGCTATGCCAGATGCTTCCTATTGTTTGCGGTAATGTGGATAGAGCTTGGAGGACATTCTGACTA
>NZ_JUQX01000021.1 GCF_001074565.1 Streptococcus pseudopneumoniae
AAGCTAATTCTTATTTCTATCTAAATGCTTCGGGAAACTATGTCCAAAATGCTTGGGTAGACAATTACTATCTTAAATCAGATGGTAAAATGGCTAAGAGTGAATGGATTTATGATAAGAACTATGGTTCATACTACTACCTAACAACAGAAGGTAGCTACGCTCGAAACACATGGGTAGGCAATTATTATCTTAAATCAGATGGTAAGATGGCTAAAGGTGAGTGGGTTTATGATAAGAACTATGGTTCGTACTACTACCTAACAGCAGAAGGTAGCTATGCTCGTGACGCTTGGTCAGGCAACTACTATTTGAAATCAAATGGTAAGATGGCTAAAGGTGAGTGGATTTATGATAAGAACAATGGTTCATACTACTACCTAACAGCAGAAGGTAGCTATGCTCGCAATGCTTGGTCAGGCAACTACTATTTGAAGTCAAATGGTAAGATGGCTAAGAGTGAGTGGGTTTATGATAAGAACTATGTTTCGTACTACTACTTGACTTCAGAGGGAAGTTACGCTCGTAGTACTTGGGTAGGAAATTACTATCTTAAATCAAACGGTAAGATGGCTAAAAGTGAATGGGTAGATGGTGGTCGTTACTATGTAGGAGCTAATGGATTATGGGAAACCAAATCATCAACCAATAGTGAATATTCTGCTGCTTTAGAAAAGGCAAAGAGTTATAACTCGTTATTCCATATGTCAAAAAAACGTATGTATAGACAATTAACTTCTCAATTTGATAAATTTTCAAATGATGCAGCTCAATATGCTATTGATCATCTAAAAGCTGATTATAAATATAATGCATTGTTTAATGCTAAGAACTATAGAAAATTATTTAATATGTCTAAATCTGGTCTTTTCAATCAATTGACCTCTTATATAGATGGCTTTACAAAAGAAGAAGCAAACTATGCCATTCAACATTTAGGTGACTAATTATTTAGAATAACTATTTTAACACTGATTGACAAGTCAAGTGCAACAAAGTTGTTCCTCTAATTAAGAGAGTATCTTTAAAGCTGTTTGAGTGAGCTCAAACAGCTTTTTTTGCGGACTATAGCCAAGTTCAAAATAGAAGGTTCTCCTATTGTCTTTCCACTCAGAACAGAATGGATTTTCCAATTTCAAAAAGGGGTTGGAGTTTATAGGTGTGAACAAAGGCATCTATGCTATGTCCCGTTGGTTTCTCTCCCATTACTTCTGTAAATTCTTTCAGAAAGTCGTCCGATAAACGATCTAGTTTCAAATAATAGCTGGCTTCTCTAGCATACTGATAACGGTTATGGGTAGCATCTGCATAATGGTGTAGGTAATAGATCTTCTGCCCATTGACTTATTTCACTTGTGTTATGGAACCACGATTCATTTTACGAGTAATAGTAGAGCAGTTTCCCCCAGTCTACGAGAAAACTCAGCAGATTTGAGTCCTACGTTTAAATAAGATTCAATTTCTAGTCGCTCAGCTTCAGATAAGTGTTTGTATGAGAATAATGAGTGGACATGTTCATCTTCCTTTATACTGTTTTTCGTAACTCTAGTATATCAGATGAACATGTCTTTTGTGTTGCACTTCATTTTAAAATAGGGCTTTTATAAATAGTTATTATTTGAGTGTAAAAAAATTAAGTATATGGTATACTATAGGTATAAATCATTAAAAACAATGGAGATTTTTATGAAAAAATCAAAAAAAATTTTAGTAACCAGCTTAGCAACTGCAACACTGGGACTTATTTCATTTGCGGATACAAGTGGAGACTTTCCTTTTTCGGCTCAGCATGTTTCTGCTCAAGAAAAGGATGCATCTAAAAATGGTAAGGTTGTAAAAGAGAATACAACTTCGGCGTCAAATCAAGCTGAGAAATCAAAAACACCAGCGCCGAAATCAGAGCCAAAGACAGCACCGAAACCAGAACCAAAACCAGCGCCGAAATCAGAGACAAAGACAGCACCAAAACCAGCTGAGAAACCGAAAACGCCAGCTCAAAAACCAGCTGAGAAACCTAAAAATACAAGTCCTAAAGAGGATAAGTCCAAATTTACAGCTCAGTCTGGTTGGGTAGGCTCATCGTACAATGAAAATGGTACTAAAGTTACTAATAAGTGGATTTTTAATAAAAAAGCTAATTCTTATTTCTATCTAAATGCTTCGGGAAACTATGTCCAAAATGCTT
>NZ_JUQX01000022.1 GCF_001074565.1 Streptococcus pseudopneumoniae
ACCAGTAATCTCGCCCTCTTCATTAGTCGCGTACTGACTAGTTCCTGTCAGGTCACTCATAGACACCCGACGGCCATCCGCATCATAGGTATACTGAGTCACTCCACCTGCACAATTATTTTAAGTTAGATCTCACTATTTTGATTACTATTTGAAAATGAAGTTGAGACCGCATTATCTCAACTTCATTTCTATTATTTTTTCTTAATTCTCAAATCCCACTCCGCCTGTAATTTGGGTAATGAGTTCTAAATGTTCTTTTATGCCAACCTTGTCAATATTGACTAAATCCCTTTTTCCTCCCAGTACAAGAAGTGGAACAAAACCAAAGCATTGATTGTAATCCAAGTTCCCATACTCCTTAACCGCTTCTTCATAGAAAGGAATATCAAAAAAATCTTCTAAAAAACTATCATCATCTAAAAATTTGATAAAATGATCCATCCGTTTTGTCATCACATCAAAATCATTGTTCGCATAATAAATGATATCAATAAAACCGTTCTGAGTGTAGATAATTATATCCCCAAAACAAGTAACAAATAATGGAACTCCATCTGTTCCTCTGAAATATGTAGCTTCTACAAATTCTACATATTCTTCTGGATTGATAATTTTTAGATAACCATCAAGTAAAAAGCCCAGTCCATATTGTTTCCACAATTCCACTAATTCATCTGGAACTTTTGGGGCATACTTTTCAATGACTTCTTCTGGCATAGCTGCAAATTTGGTAAATTGTAAGTTCATTTTTTCTCCTAGTATTGTAATTTAACATTCAAGTAAATTTTATTTAAATCTTCATAAGGTGTGGTTCTAACGATTTCATCCACAACATTATCTACAGTAGCAATTTTATCTTTCCACTGAGCACCAATTGATGAATTAATGCCAAAGTCTCCCACTCCCGTTACATTTTTGGGAAATCCTCCTGCAATCTGATCTGGATCGTGCAGTGCCGCTTGAGTTTTTATCCACCTAGCGGCTTCAGATTTAGCTTCAGAACGAGACATTCCAGAATCAACCAATTCATCAATCTTTTTAGCAAGAGCCTCATTTCTAGCTGCTTTTTGAGCTGCGTTTCCAGCAGATGAACGACCATTCGCTAAATAGCTTCCTCTATTATTTATATAATCTGCAACCGTCAAGCGATTCATACCATTCTGCTGATTAGCTAACTGACGAGAAAATTCTGTAGTGTCATGTTTTAAATTACGAGTAAAGTTAATTGTTATTTCTGGGGTCTTCGAAATAGTAGATTTCGAAGCATCATTGACTACGCTATTACTCGTTGGTAACTACACTAGAATGACTTCAAAAAATCAACAACTCCATCATGTAACTGTATATCCTTATTGAGAATTTCTTTACTGTCTTTATCTGATAACTCCAATACCATATTACGGTAACCATCAAGAAGTTCCATCATTAAAACCAAAGTATCATAACTTACATTATATAGAGACTCCTCTTTGGTTAAATTAGTTTGAGAGATATTCATATTTACAGCTTGCTCCTGTATTATCTCTAATTCTTTTAAAAATTTTATTTGTTTATCTGTCATGCTTGATTTACTCCCTATATTTTCCATTATTAGTATAGTCATAGAGTTGTTTAATGTCCTTAGCCTCAGGTTTAGTAACACCACCATTTGTAGTTTTAGAGCCTACTGTTCCATATATATTGCCATTTGGAGCCACATTCCTTTGTGGTTGATGGACATGAGGTGATAATCCTCCATGAGAACCGCTACCAAATCTCTTAAATTGACCTCCAATAACGCCGTTATTTGAATTAAATCCAGGAGAATTAGTATACAATTTTAATTCAGTATCAATCGAAACAGTATTTTTTACATAACCATCAAAGGTTCTTTCTCCCAGCCCCGGCCTATAGCCTCTAGCATGTAAAGAATGCTGTGATGTTGAATTACCAACAATTCCACTTCCCACCGTCTTTGTAGCTTTCGAAGCATCTTTAGCCTTATCAGCTGCCTTTGTAGCTTTTGAAGTATCATTGACCTTATCCAGTGCTTTTAAGCCTTTACCAGCTATTTTTCCACCCTTGGCAACTTTACTAATTCCAAAAGAGGCTAAATCAGCTGCTAACCATCCTGCTGCTTCTAAGCGACTGGCATTCTCACCTGTTTCAGGATCCTTCCCTGTAGTTAGGCGGTATGCATCATTGACAGAGGACAACTCTCCGATTATATACGGTATTTTTTTAAAGCCATCTACTGTATTCTGCCAAACGCGTCTATTTCCAGCTTCTATTTCCTCTTTTGTGCGTATGCCTGTCCCTATACCTGATTTACCATCATAGCTTCTCGATAAGGTTGCAATCGCAGACACATCGCCAGAATTAGCTTTTTTGACGAGTTGTCGTAATTCGCTAGCTGTCAGATGTTTCTTTCTAGCATCATCTTGACCCTTAGTCGTTTTTGGATTACAT
>NZ_JUQX01000023.1 GCF_001074565.1 Streptococcus pseudopneumoniae
AATGCCATTGTAGACTATGTGCAGTCCAATAGGCCAATAAATGGACTTTGTCACTCTAAACAAGACTGCAAATATGAGACCACCACCCATATATGAGAAAAAGTCTGTCAAAACCCAACCGTGATTACTAATGTGCAAGATTCCAAACAAAACAGCAGAACCAAGCACATCCAGTCCCCATTTCTTTCCTTTTTCCAGAGCGGTCATCACCAATCCACGATAAATCATCTCTTCAAAAATGGGATCTGCAATCACAGGATAGAAAAAATACATCAAAAATGCCGTTGCTCCTGTAAAAGTAGGAATATCCAGTTGATAAGCAATTTCATTTTTGGTAGGCGGAAAAATAAAAAATGTGACGAAGTTCCAAATAACAAAAGCTAGGAGAGCTAGGAAGCAATAGAGAAGATAGGAACCTCTAAATTTTCGACTGTTGATTTTCTGCCATTTCCCTGACCGAATCATAACAATAATAGCAAGCAGAACCACAAGAAAATTCAACAGCATATCCGACAAATAATAGGCAAAGTCAGATAGACCAGTAGCAAGGTCGCTATGTAAAAGCAAACGAATGAAGAACTGGTCAGCAATGACAAGTAGAATAGCTATTAAAAAATAGTAGCGTGAGATTATCTTTTTCATATTTCATCTTTCTAATACCCAAACACCAGTAAACTGACGATAATTAAAAAGGTATTCCACAAGATGTGAAGGGCCATTGACCAATAAATTGAACGTGTATAACGAAAGAGCATGCAGAGTAGCAGACCTGCTCCTGCATAAACGATGAAATCTGTTAACACCCATCCATATTGTAAAACATGGATGAGACTAAAGAGTGTGGAAGAAATGATGACGTCAATAAAGTATTTTTTAAATTTAGATAGGGCTGTCATCAGAAGCCCACGAAAGACCAATTCTTCAACTATCGGAGCAATGAGACTACCATAGAAAATACGCGTTATAAAGTAACTAAATCCTGTCAAATTAGTCGCCACTTCTCGTATAGTATTCCCATTTTGCGTGCTTGGAAAGATCCGAGTTGTTATATTCACCCACAAAAACATCAGTATAAAAGAAAGAAATAAAACACCGATATAAGACCAACGGAACTGGAAACGACCGTACTCTTTCCAACGTTGACTCTTGACAAGAACCACAGTAGCAGCAATTCCCTCAATTACTATCAATAAAATTTGAATCCCATAAAATCCAAAATCGGATAATTGGTTCACCGAGTCTAATTTTGCTACAAGATTAAAAATCGAGTAATAAGACACGAGCACCAAAATTGTCCCTAAATAAAATTTCGTTTCTTTCCTTTTCATAGTTGATCCTTTTAAGTTTTATTTGCGCCTTCTTTCAGCCAAACCTGCCCAGAGTCCTTTCGTCCAATCAAAAGCTCTAGCACGAGGAATCGGCCTTATATTTCTAAAAAGACTCTAAAATAACAAGGGGAGAATTTGACCAATGCCATTGTAGACTATGTGCAGTCCAATAGGCCAATAAATGGACTTTGTCACT
>NZ_JUQX01000024.1 GCF_001074565.1 Streptococcus pseudopneumoniae
TTCGAACCCGTGTTACCGCCGTGAAAAGGCGGTGTCTTAACCCCTTGACCAACGGACCATCTATCTGTAGCAGATATAACCATTATATCAATTTCTTACTAATTGTCAATCACTTTTTAGATTTTTTCTCTAGAATATCTTTTAGTTTGCGAATTTTCAAACGAGTGATGGGACAGCGATGATCTTCATAAAAGACAACTTCTAAGTTCTTTCGATCAATTTCTCTCACATTTCCAACATTAACAAGGAAAGATTTATGGGAGCAATAAAATCGCTGGGTATGTTTGTCCTTTTCCTGAATATCTGTCATAGTTCCATAGAATTCTTTTGCAAAATTCTTACCAATAATCCGAAGTTTATGAGAAACTCCTGTGGTTTCGATATACAAAATGTCATGGTAAGGAATTTTCAAATCATTTCCTTTATAGTTGTAATCAAAATAGTCTACAACATCTTCGTTTTCAAGTAACATACTCTTAGTATAAAAAATACTCTGCTCGATACGTTTTTTAAACAATTCATCATTGATGTCTTTATCAACGAAATCTAGGGCTGATACCTGGTATTTGTAGGTTAAGGTAGCAAATTCAGATCGACTGGTAATAAAGACAATAATAGCATAGGGATTGTGATGACGGATAAATTGAGCCACTTCAAAGCCTTTTTTCTCGATTCCATGAATATCAATATCTAGGAAATAAAGCTGGTTTACTTCATCATTTTCGATATATTCCTTAAACTCACGAACTTTTCCTGTTGTCTTGTACGAAATAGGAATATTTGATTCCTCAGAGATTTCATTCAATATTCTCTCAAGTCTCACTTGATGTTCAATAACATCTTCTAAAATTAGTACTTTCATTCAAATTCCCTCTTAAATCTAATAATTTGTCTAAATGTGTTGTCTTCCATCTCTGTTTCTAGAATAATGTTGTCATACTTGTCTAAAATCTCATTGACATTATTAAGTCCTAGACCTCTATTTCTTCCCTTAGTAGAGAAACCTAAGGCAAATAAGTTTTCTGAAGGCGTCATAGTGATTTTACATGAATTCTGGATGACTATAACTGTTTCAAAATCCATTTTAATAACTGCAACTTCCATTTGTTTCAAGTAACTATCCGCAGCACCTTCAACAGCATTATTTAAGAGAATGCTCATGATGCGAACAAGATCAAGTAAATCTATTGACAATCTAGTAATAACATCCTTTACTTCCAATGTAAACTCTACATCATTATTTCGTGCATAGACAATGGATTGAGCAATCAAACTACGTAAAGCTGAATCTTCTATGTTATTTAAATCAAAGTAAGTGTATTTGTCTGATCTCAATTTCTGATTTGCTTTTACTAGGACTTCATTGTAAACCCTGTTAATTTCTTGTAAATCTCCACTGTCAATCGCCATTTGCATGCTGACAAGCATCCCTGCATAATCATGACGAAAACCTCGAATTTCATTATACAAACCTACAATTTCATCTGTATAAGTCTGTAAATACTTTTGTTCAAATTTCTTTTGTTTTAGAGCAATCTCTTTTTCAACTTGAACCTTATAAGAGTTCATTGCGAAGAAAATCAATAATAAGCAAATAAAAACAATGGTTGATAAAATACTTCCGAAGCTATTTAAGTGATGAGTCGTACTTACTATATCTGAAATAAACAATAAGATATGTAAACCAAAGAAAGCAACTATTGTTTTTTTAAAAAAAGGATAGAGATAATCTTTATCAAAATATTTAATATCTAGATGAAAATAACGAATTATTATTAGAATAGAAAAATAAGTCAACAATAATACTACTAAAAAGAATATAATTTTATAATATAATACAAGTTCATCACCCATTATAGAAGATAAGGTTACGGATATAAAAGTATGGGTACTATGATATAATAAAGATAGTAGTAAACTGATAAAAATTCCTTTATATTTTTCATACTTCTTTAACTTTCTTAAATAACCATACACAACCAAAGGAAATAAAAATTTAGACAAAGCAAAACTATTAGAAAATACTAGTGTAATAATTTCTTCAAGTATAAAAACTGAGATACATGTGTAACAGAAAAAAATAATTTGTTCTTTTCTAGTTATTTTACAAATCCATTCATAACTTTTGCTAATAATGAGAAAATAAAAAATAGCTATCCCTAATCCAAATAAATCCATTACTCTTTACCTTTATTTCATTTCTTTTTTCTTGGAAAAATAAGATTACGAATTGTTTCTGAAATTCTCAAGTCCCCACCTCGAATCTCCTGCAATTCTGTTTCTGTTACCTCTTTAAATTGTTCCAATTTAACTGTGTTTTTCATAATAAAGTCTCCTGTATTGTTTTTCTTGTAAATTAACTTACAACCCTATTATACAAAATGAAGACCATGTAAGAAAAATTTCTTCCCAACTGTACATTTTTGCACCTGAAACGCACTTTTTTAAGAAAAAAGCCGGGAAAAATCCCAGCTTTACATCTAAAATTGATCCCAGCAGGATTCGAACCTGCGACCGTTCGCTTAGAAGGCGAATGCTCTATCCAGCTGAGCTATGAGACCTAACATGAACATTCTATCAAAAAACAAGAGCTAAGTCAATCTTCTATTTGTGATAAGGAGATCCCTGCTGAATAGTAAAAGCTCGATAAATTTGTTCAACTAAAACCAATCTCATTAACTGATGTGGTAAGGTTAGACGTCCGAAACTGACAGAAAGATTAGCCCTATTTTTTACACTAGGTGCCAGACCTAAACTTCCTCCAATGATAAAAGTAAGAGTTGAGTAGCCTTTTATAGAAGCCTCTTCTAATTGCTTACTAAATTCCTCTGAAGAGAATGTTTTTCCTTCTATAGCCAAGACAAGGACAAAATCCCTTTCTCCAATTTTAGAAAGAATTCTAGCGCCTTCTGTTTCCA
The DNA here is from genome assembly GCF_001074565.1 of Streptococcus pseudopneumoniae. GTDB lineage: Bacteria > Bacillota > Bacilli > Lactobacillales > Streptococcaceae > Streptococcus > Streptococcus pseudopneumoniae_J. The sequence continues at coordinate 2,919 of NZ_JUQX01000024.1, forward strand.
AGATTTTTTGATTTTCTATTTCACTAGCTTTATCAGGTGTTTTCTCATCAGCAAGCTCAATCATCTCCAATTTTGCGAAACGTGAAATTCGTTTGCTATATTCAGCAATACCATCTTTAAGATATTTTTCTTTCAGTTTTCCTACTGTTACAATTTTTATTTTCATTCTTCTATTCTATCATATCCACACTTTATTTCACATCTTATACACATTAAAAACATCCAAAATCACAAGAAAATTCACAGAATAAAGTAAGTTATCCACAACTTGTGTAAAACTTTCAAACTTTTAAGTTTGAATTAAGTTAATAGGTTTATAATCTGAGTAAATAAATAACAAACGGAGGCGTTTATGAAACACTTACAAAAATTTTACAAAAAAGGAGTAAAAGTTCTTGTAATCATTCTAATAGGATTTTTAAGCGGTGCCTTAGGAAGTTTCGTAACATTACAACTTTATCAAAAACAAGGAAATCAATCTACAAATAATAATTCCAACACTGTTACCCAAACATCCTATAAGAATGAAACTTCAACTACCCAAGCAGTCAATAAGGTTAAAGATGCCGTTGTATCTGTTATTACTTATTCATCAAATAGACAAAGTAGTCTATTTGGAACTGATGAAACAGATACTGATCCTGATTCTCAACAAATTGCAAGTGAAGGTTCAGGAGTTATCTATAAAAAGAATGGGAATGATGCCTATCTTGTAACAAATACTCACGTTATCAATGGAGCTTCAAAAGTTGATATCCGCTTGGCAGATGGTACTAAGGTCCCTGGTGAGATTGTAGGATCTGACACCTTCTCTGATATTGCTGTCGTAAAAATCTCTTCAGAGAAAGTAACAACAGTAGCTGAATTCGGTGACTCTAGCCAACTTAATGTAGGGGAAACAGCGATTGCAATTGGTAGTCCACTAGGTTCTGAATATGCCAATACCGTTACACAGGGGATCATTTCAAGTCTTGATCGAACTGTATCTCTGAAATCTGAAGATGGACAAGCTATTTCTACAAAAGCTATTCAAACAGACACTGCTATTAACCCAGGTAACTCTGGTGGTCCACTTGTAAACATTCAAGGTCAAGTTATCGGAATTACATCAAGTAAAATCGCAAGTAACGGGAAAACATCTGTAGAAGGTCTTGGTTTTGCAATTCCTTCAAACGATGCACAAAATATTATTAAACAACTGGAAACGGATGGTAAAGTAACTCGTCCTGCTCTTGGAATTCAAATGGTCAATTTAGCTAATGTTGGAGCGAATGATCTGAGAAAACTCAACATTCCAAGTAGTCTTACTTCAGGTGTAGTTGTTCGATCTGTTCAAAGTAATATGCCAGCAAATGGACATCTTCAAAAATACGACGTCATTACTAAAGTTGACGACAAAGAGATTGCTTCATCAACAGACCTACAACATGCTCTTTATACTCATGCTATAGGAGATACTATAAAAGTAACCTACTATCGTAATGGTAAGGAGGAAACAACCTCTATTAAACTTGATAAGAATTCAGGTGATCTAGAGTCTTAATTGACATCAGTGTAAAGAAAACTTTACAGATAGTAAAAGATATGTTAGTGTAGAATCATGGAAAAATTTGAAATGATTTCTATCGCAGAAATACAAAAAAATCCTTACCAACCTCGAAAAGAATTTGATGCAGAGAAACTAAAGGAATTAGCCCAATCAATCAAAGAAAATGGGCTCATCCAACCAATCATCGTTCGTCAATCTCCTGTAATTGGTTATGAAATCCTTGCAGGAGAGAGACGATATCGGGCTTCTCTCTTAGCTGGTCTTACTTCTATTCCAGCCATTGTGAAACATCTCTCAGATCAGGAAATGATGATCCAATCTATCATTGAGAATTTACAGAGAGAAAACTTAAATCCAGTTGAAGAGGCACGCGCCTACGAATCTTTGGTAGAAAAAGGATTTACTCATACTGAGATAGCGGATAAAATGGGAAAATCTCGTCCTTATATCACTAATTTTATTCGTTTGCTTTCCCTACCAGAGCATATCTTATCTGAAGTGGAAAATGGAAAAATATCGCAAGCTCATGCACGTTCACTAGTTGGTTTGGATAAAGAGCAGCAAGAATATTTCTTCCAATTGATCAAAAACGAAGACATCTCTGTGAGAAAACTAGAAACACTGCTGACAGAAAAAAAACAAAAGAAACAGAAAAAAAGTGACTCTTTCATCAAAGATGAGGAAGATAAATTGAAAAAACTACTTGGAGTGAATGTAGAAATTAAACTTTCTAAAAAAGATACTGGAAAGATTGTTATTTCTTTTTCAAGTCAAGAAGAATATGACAGAATTATCAACAGCCTGAAATAAGGCTGTTGTTTTATTTTCTCAACCCACAAATTTATCCACTAATTTTTTTAGTAAAAGACTTACTAAATCAAGGATTTTTCTATTTATCCCCAACCTGTGGATAAATACTGCTAACATTGTGGATTCTTTTCCCCAATCTGTGGAAAAATCCTACTATCTATGGTAAAATAAGTCTAGCACTAAACTACTAAAATCATAGTGAAGGAGGAAAACTAGTTGAAAGAAAAGCAATTTTGGAATCGTATTTTAGAATTTGCTCAAGAAAGATTGACTCGATCTATGTATGATTTCTATGCTACTCCTGCTGAACTCATCAAAGTAGAAGAAAATACAGCTACTATATTTCTACCGAGAACAGAGATGGAAATGGTATGGGAAAAGCAATTAAAAGATATTATTATTGCTGCTGGTTTTGAAATTTATGATTCTGAAATCAAACCCCACTATATTTTCACTAAACCTCAGAGTACAGAGTCTTCTCAAGTAAGTGATACGACTGATAGTTCTACTTACGATTACACACCTGCGCTACCAACGATTCCCTATTCTGAGACAGGGTTAAAAGAAAAATATACCTTTGATAACTTTATTCAAGGTGATGGAAATGTTTGGGCGGTTTCCGCTGCACTAGCTGTATCTGAAGATTTGGCTCTGACTTATAATCCTCTTTTCATCTATGGAGGACCTGGGCTTGGAAAGACTCACTTACTTAATGCAATTGGAAATGAAATTCTAAAAAATATTCCTGATGCGCGTGTCAAATACATTCCTGCCGAAAGCTTTATCAATGACTTTCTTGAACACTTGCGACTTGGGGAAATGGAAAAGTTCAAAAAGACTTACCGTAGTCTTGATCTCCTATTAATCGATGATATCCAATCTCTCAGTGGCAAAAAAGTCGCGACCCAGGAAGAATTTTTCAATACCTTCAATGCTCTTCATGATAAACAGAAGCAGATTGTCCTAACCAGTGATCGTAGTCCTAAACACTTAGAAGGTCTTGAAGAGAGACTTGTCACGCGCTTTAGCTGGGGATTAACACAAAATATCACCCCTCCTGACTTTGAAACACGTATCGCCATTCTTCAAAGTAAAACAGAGCATTTGGATTACCATTTCCAAAGCGATACTCTGGAATATTTGGCTGGCCAATTTGATTCAAATGTTCGAGAATTGGAAGGAGCAATCAACGATATCACTTTAATTGCCAGAGTCAAGAAGATTAAGGATATCACTATTGATATTGCTGCAGAGGCTATCAGAGCACGTAAACAAGATGCCCGCCAGATGCTTGTTATTCCAATTGAAAAAATCCAAACTGAAGTTGGTAATTTTTATGGAGTGAGTGTCAAGGAAATGAAGGGAACGAGACGAGTTCAAAACATCGTTTTGGCGCGTCAAGTTGCTATGTATCTCGCTAGAGAACTGACAGATAATAGTCTTCCTAAAATCGGAAAAGAATTCGGCGGAAAGGATCATACTACCGTGATTCATGCTCATGCTAAAATAAAATCATTGATTGACGAAGACGATAATTTACGTTTAGAAGTAGAATCAATCAAAAAGAAAATTAAGTAGCATGTGGATAACTCTCACTTTCTTATCTTTTTTATCCACATTTTTTAAACAAGCTAAGAAGCTTGAATTTACTAAAGAGAAATCAGTTTTCCACAGAATTCACAGACTCTATTATTACTATTAACTTTCTAATACTAAGAATAAATAAAGGAGAATCCATGATTCATTTTTCAATTAATAAAAATTTATTTCTACAAGCTTTAAATACCACAAAACGAGCAATTAGCTCTAAAAATGCTATTCCAATTTTATCAACAATCAAAATTGATGTTACCAATGAAGGAATTACTTTAATTGGATCAAATGGGCAAATCTCCATTGAAAATTTCATTTCTCAAAAGAATGAAGATGCTGGTCTTTTAATTACTTCCTTAGGTTCGATTCTTCTTGAAGCCTCTTTCTTTATCAATGTTGTATCCAGTCTTCCAGATGTAACCCTTGATTTCAAAGAGATTGAACAAAAACAAATTGTCTTAACAAGTGGCAAATCAGAAATCACTCTAAAAGGAAAAGATAGCGAACAGTACCCACGAATTCAAGAAATTTCAGCAAGCACACCTTTGGTTCTTGAAACCAAACTACTTAAGAAAATTATCAATGAAACAGCTTTTGCTGCAAGTACGCAAGAAAGTCGTCCAATTTTGACTGGTGTCCATTTTGTTTTGAGCCAACACAAGGAACTAAAAACAGTTGCAACAGACTCTCATCGCCTTAGCCAGAAAAAATTGACTCTTGAAAAAAATGGTGATGATTTTGATGTGGTGATTCCTAGTCGCTCTCTACGCGAATTTTCAGCTGTATTTACGGATGATATTGAAACTGTGGAGATTTTCTTTGCAAATAATCAAATCCTCTTTAGAAGCGAAAATATTAGCTTCTACACTCGTCTCCTAGAAGGAAACTATCCTGATACAGATCGCTTGATTCCAACAGACTTTAACACTACAATTACTTTTGATGTGGTTAATTTGCGTCATTCAATGGAACGTGCTCGTCTCTTATCAAGTGCGACTCAAAATGGTACTGTGAAGCTTGAAATTAAAGGTGGTGTTGTTAGCGCCCATGTTCACTCTCCAGAAGTTGGTAAAGTAAACGAAGAAATCGATACGGAGCAGGTGACAGGGGATGATTTAACTATTAGTTTCAACCCGACTTACTTGATTGATTCTCTCAAAGCTTTAAATAGCGAAAAAGTAACTATCAGCTTTATCTCAGCTGTTCGTCCATTCACTCTTGTTCCAGCAGATACTGATGAAGACTTCATGCAGCTCATTACACCAGTTCGTACAAATTAAGTGAAAGAGGTTGAGCCTAGCTCGCCTCTTTTATGATATAATCGAAAAAGAAAAGGAGAGTAGTATGTATCAAGTTGGAAATTTTGTTGAAATGAAAAAACCACATGCTTGCACCATCAAGTCAACAGGAAAAAAAGCCAATCGTTGGGAAATTACACGTGTTGGGGCAGATATCAAAATCAAATGTAGCAATTGCGACCACCTTGTCATGATGAGTCGCCATGATTTTGAACGAAAAATGAATAAGATTATTGACTAAGAACCCTTAGTTAGAGAGTTAGCAAGTTTTCCCTTTTTGTGTTATAATGTTAGGGATTGAAATGAGAACGGAGAATGAGAAAATATGGCTTTAACAGCAGGTATCGTTGGTTTGCCAAACGTTGGTAAATCAACCCTTTTTAATGCAATTACAAAAGCAGGAGCAGAGGCAGCAAACTACCCATTTGCGACTATTGATCCAAACGTTGGAATGGTAGAAGTTCCAGATGAACGTCTACAAAAATTGACTGAAATGATTACTCCTAAAAAGACAGTTCCAACAACTTTTGAATTTACAGATATTGCAGGAATTGTAAAAGGCGCATCAAAGGGAGAAGGTCTAGGGAATAAATTTTTGGCCAACATCCGTGAAGTAGATGCGATTGTTCATGTTGTGCGTGCATTTGATGATGAAAATGTTATGCGCGAGCAAGGACGTGAAGACGCCTTTGTGGATCCACTTGCAGATATTGATACCATTAACTTGGAGTTGATTCTTGCTGACCTAGAGTCAGTAAATAAACGCTATGCGCGTGTAGAAAAGATGGCGCGTACGCAAAAAGATAAAGAATCAGTAGCAGAGTTTAATGTCCTTCAAAAAATTAAACCAGTCCTTGAAGATGGAAAATCAGCACGTACCATTGAATTCACAGATGAAGAACAAAAAGTAGTCAAAGGTCTCTTCCTTTTGACGACTAAACCGGTTCTTTATGTTGCTAATGTGGATGAAGATGTCGTTTCAGATCCAGACTCTATCGACTATGTCAAACAAATTCGTGAATTTGCAGCGACAGAAAATGCTGAAGTAGTCGTTATTTCCGCGCGTGCTGAAGAAGAAATTTCTGAGTTAGATGATGAAGATAAGCAAGAGTTTCTTGAAGCACTTGGCTTGACAGAATCAGGTGTGGATAAGTTGACTCGAGCTGCTTACCACTTACTTGGACTTGGAACTTACTTCACAGCTGGTGAAAAAGAAGTTCGCGCTTGGACCTTTAAACGTGGTATGAAAGCTCCTCAAGCAGCTGGTATTATCCACTCAGACTTTGAAAAAGGCTTTATTCGTGCAGTCACCATGTCATATGAGGATCTAGTGAAATACGGATCTGAAAAGGCTGTAAAAGAAGCTGGACGCTTGCGTGAAGAAGGAAAAGAATATGTCGTTCAAGATGGCGATATTATGGAATTCCGCTTTAATGTCTAATAACATTTAACAAATAGTGTCAATTAGGTTGGAAAAAAATTCCAACCCTTTTGGCTTTTGAAAGGAAAATAAATGACTAAATTACTTGTTGGATTAGGAAATCCAGGGGATAAATATTTTGAAACCAAGCACAATGTTGGCTTTATGTTGATTGACCAATTAGCTAAAAAACAAAATGTCACTTTTACACACGATAAGATATTTCAAGCTGACCTAGCATCTTTTTTTCTTAATGGCGAAAAAATTTATCTTGTTAAACCAACGACCTTTATGAATGAAAGCGGAAAAGCGGTTCATGCTTTATTGACTTACTATGGTTTGGATATTGAAGATTTACTGGTTATTTACGACGACCTTGACATGGAAGTTGGAAAAATTCGTTTAAGAGCTAAGGGATCAGCAGGTGGTCATAATGGGATCAAATCTATTATTCAACATATAGGTACTCAGGTCTTTAACCGTGTTAAAATAGGTATAGGAAGACCTAAAAAAGGTATGTCAGTGGTTCACCATGTTTTAAGTAAGTTTGATCAGGATGACTATGTAGGTATTTTACAGTCAATTGACAAAGTTGACAATACTGTAAACTACTATTTACAAGAGAAAAACTTTGAGAAAACAATGCAGAGGTATAATGGTTAAATGGTGACTTTATTAGATTTATTCTCAGAAAATGACCAGATTAAAAAATGGCATCAAAATCTGACAGATAAGAAAAGACAACTAATACTAGGTCTGTCAACTTCTACCAAGGCTCTTGCAATTGCGAGTAGTCTAAAAAAAGAAAATAAGATTGTATTATTGACATCGACTTATGGAGAAGCAGAAAGAATTATCAGTGATCTTCTTTCTATCTTAGGAGAGGAACTTGTCTATCCTTTTTTGGTCGATGACTCTCCTATGGTAGAGTTTTTGATGTCTTCACAAGAAAAAATCATTTCGCGAGTTGAAGCCTTGCGTTTTTTAACTGATTCATCTAAGAAAGGGATTTTAGTTTGTAATATCGCAGCAAGTCGCTTGATTCTACCTTCTCCAACTGGATTTAAAGAAAGTATTATAAGGATTGTAGTCGGTGAAGAATATGACCAGCATGACCTTCTTCACAAATTAAAGGAAATAGGCTATCGCAAAGTTACGCAAGTACAAACTCAAGGTGAGTTTAGTATTCGAGGAGATATTTTAGATATTTTTGAGATGTCTCAGTTAGAACCTTTCCGAATCGAGTTTTTTGGTGATGAAGTAGATGGAATTCGGACTTTTGAAGTAGAAACACAATTATCAAAAGAAAATCAAACAGAACTTACCATCTTTCCAGCAAGTGATATGCTCTTGAGGGAAAAGAACTATCTACGAGGTCAGTCTGCTTTAGAAAAACAAATTTCGAAGACCTTATCACCAATTTTAAAATCATACTTGGAAGAGATTTTGTCAAGTTTTCATCAAAAACAAGTACATTCAGATAGTCGAAAGTTTTTATCTTTATGTTACGATAAAACATGGACTATATTTGATTATATTGAAAAAGATACACCAGTGTTTTTTGATGATTACCAAAAATTGATGAATCAGTATGAAGCCTTTGAAAGAGAGTTAGCGCAATACTTTACAGAAGATTTACAGAATGGTAAATCATTTTCTGATATGCAGTATTTTGCAGATACAGAGCAAAGCTATAAAAAACAAAGTCCAGTTACCTTTTTCTCCAATCTGCAAAAGGGTTTAGGAAATCTCAAGTTTGATCACATTTATCAATTTAATCAATATCCTATGCAGGAATTTTTCAATCAATTTTCTTTTCTTAAAGAAGAAATTGAGCGATATAAAAAAATGGACTACACTATTGTTCTACAGTCTAGCAATTCAATGGGAAGTAAAACATTGGAGGATGTTTTAGAGGAATACCAGATTAAATTGGATTCCAGAGACAAGTCAAGTATTTGTAAAGAATCTGTAAACTTGATTGAGGGTAATCTAAGACATGGTTTTCATTTTGTGGATGAAAAAATTCTCTTGATTACTGAACATGAGATTTTTCAAAAGAAATTAAAACGTCGTTTTAGAAGACAACATGCGTCAAATGCAGAGCGATTAAAAGATTATAATGAACTTGAAAAAGGAGACTACGTTGTTCACCATATCCATGGAATTGGTCAATATCTAGGAATCGAAACAATTGAAATCAAAGGCATTCACCGTGATTATGTTAGTGTACAGTATCAAAATGGGGACCAAATCTCCATCCCAGTAGAGCAGATTCAGTTACTGTCAAAATATGTTTCAAGTGATGGGAAAGCGCCAAAACTTAATAAATTAAATGATGGTCATTTCAAAAAGGCCAAGCAAAAAGTTAAGAACCAGGTAGAGGATATAGCTGACGATTTAATCAAGCTTTATTCTGAGCGTAGTCAGTTGAAGGGGTTTGCTTTCTCAGCTGATGATGATGAGCAACATGCTTTTGATGATGCTTTCCCTTATGTTGAAACGGATGATCAACTTCGCAGTATTGAGGAAATCAAGAGAGATATGCAGGATTCTCATCCCATGGATCGACTTCTAGTTGGAGATGTTGGTTTTGGGAAGACTGAAGTAGCAATGCGTGCAGCCTTTAAGGCAGTCAATGATCACAAACAGGTGGTCGTTCTAGTTCCAACGACGGTTTTAGCACAACAACACTATACGAATTTTAAGGAACGATTCCAAAATTTTGCAGTTAATATTGATGTGTTGAGTCGCTTTAGAAGTAAAAAAGAGCAGGCAGAGACACTTGAAAGATTAAAGAATGGTCAAATTGATATTTTGATTGGAACGCATCGTGTTTTGTCAAAGGATGTTGTGTTTTCTGATTTGGGCTTGATGATTATTGACGAAGAGCAACGATTTGGTGTCAAACATAAGGAAACTTTGAAAGAACTGAAAAAACAAGTGGATGTCTTAACATTGACAGCTACTCCAATACCTCGTACTCTTCATATGTCTATGTTGGGAATCCGAGATTTATCTGTTATTGAAACACCTCCGACCAATCGTTATCCAGTGCAAACCTATGTTTTAGAAAAGAATGATAGTGTGATTCGTGATGCTGTCTTGCGTGAAATGGAGCGTGGAGGTCAAGTTTACTATCTTTACAATAAGGTTGACACGATTGACCAAAAGGTTTCAGAATTACAGGAGTTGATTCCAGAGGCTTCGATTGGATATGTTCATGGACAAATGAGTGAAATTCAGTTAGAAAATACTCTACTGGACTTTATTGAAGGTCAGTATGATATTTTGGTGACAACTACTATTATTGAGACAGGGGTAGATATTCCAAATGTCAATACCTTATTTATTGAAAATGCAGACCATATGGGTTTGTCAACCTTGTATCAATTAAGAGGAAGAGTTGGTCGGAGCAATCGCATTGCCTATGCCTATCTCATGTATCGTCCAGAAAAATCAATTAGTGAAGTCTCTGAAAAGAGATTAGAAGCAATCAAAGGATTTACAGAATTGGGATCTGGTTTTAAGATTGCTATGCGAGATCTTTCAATTCGTGGAGCAGGAAACCTCTTAGGAAAATCCCAATCAGGCTTCATTGATTCTGTTGGTTTTGAATTGTATTCTCAGTTACTAGAAGAAGCTATTGCTAAACGCAATGGCACTGAGAACACAAGAAATAAAGGAAATGCTGAGTTGATTTTACAAATTGATGCTTATCTTCCTGACATTTATATTTCTGATCAACGACATAAGATTGAAATTTACAAGAAAATTCGTCAAATTGACAACCGTGTCAACTATGAAGAATTACAAGAAGAGTTGATGGACCGTTTTGGAGAATATCCCGATGTGGTGGCCTATCTTTTAGAGATTGGTTTGGTCAAATCATACTTGGATAAGGTATTTGTAGAACGTGTGGAAAGAAAAGACAATAAGATTACAGTTCAATTTGAAAAAATCACTCAGCGACTGTTCTTGGCTCAAGATTATTTTAAAGCCTTATCTGCAACCAACTTAAAAGCAGCTATAGCGGAGAATAGAGGTTTAATGGAAGTTGTATTTGATGTCCGAAACAAGAAGGATTATGAAATTTTAGAAGGTCTGCTGATTTTTGGAGAAAGTTTGCTAGAGATAAAAGAATCAAAGGGAGCTAATTCTCTTTGACATTTTTCTTCTATAAAAGGGATAAAAATGGTACAATAATAATTTGAGGTAATAAAAATGAGATTAGATAAGTATTTAAAAGTATCACGAATTATTAAGCGTCGTACAGTCGCAAAGGAAGTAGCAGATAAAGGCAGAATCAAGGTAAATGGAATTTTGGCCAAAAGTTCAACGGATTTGAAAGTTGATGACCAAGTTGAAATTCGCTTTGGAAATAAGTTGTTGCTTGTAAAAGTACTGGAGATGAAAGATAGTACAAAAAAAGAAGATGCAGCAGGCATGTATGAAATTATCAGTGAAACACGGGTAGAAGAAAATGTCTAAAAATATTGTACAGATGAACAATCCTTTTATTCAAAATGAGCACCAACGACGTCGTTACCTGATGAAGGAAAGACAAAAGAGGAATCGCTTTATGGGTTGGGTTCTTATTTTGATGATTTTATTGTTTATTTTACCGACCTATAATCTGGCCCAAAGCTATAATCAGTTACTGCAACGTCGTCAGCAATTGACAGAGTTGAAAGAGCAGTATCAAACTCTCAGTGATGAAAAGGACAAGGAATCTGCTTTTGCTGCAAAGTTGAAAGACGAAGACTATGTAGCAAAATATGCACGCGCCAAGTACTATTACTCAAAGAAACGAGAAGCGATTTATACAATTCCTGATTTGCTTCCGAGGTAATGTCATGGAAAATTTATTAGAAGTTGTTGAACAGTTTTTAAGTTTATCAGATGAAAAACTAGAAGAATTAGCAGCTAAAAATCATTTATTACGATTACAAGAAGAAAGGGAAGAGAAGAATGCGTAAGTTCTTAGTAGTTTTATTGCTACCTGCTTTTATCATAACCTCAAGAGTAGTTAGCACAGAAAAACAGCTTCCTTACTCTTCGCAAGAAATTTATTATCTAACTGAGTCTGACTATGGGTTCTACTATAAAGAAACACTGGAAACCCCAATGGTATATGGAGAAACAACTCTCTATGCTAATGAGGATCTTGTCAAGGAGTCTGGTAAATTGACTCCTGGAAACACCTTTAAAATCGTAGAATGGCGTTTGAATAGACAAGGTGTTCCTGTTTTTAAATTAGATAATCACCAGTTTATCCTTGCTGATAAGCGTTTGGTCTATGATCAAAGTCAAGTTCAAACTCAAAATAAACAAGTATGGTTGGAACCGGGGTTTGTTATCTATAACAGCCCTTATGGCACTAAAGAAATTTCTTCTACCCTCTCCCCCTATCAACACGTACTAGTGGATAGAACTCTCTTTGCTGAGGGACAAGAATTTCTTCATATTGATCAAGTTGGGTGGGTATCAAAAGGGTTCGTCTCAGAAGAAGACAATCGCATCCAGAAGGTTCAAGAAGTTTTATCAAACAACTATCAGAATGAAAATTATTCTATTTATGTTAAACAACTGAGTACAGGTAAAGAGGCTGGGGTGAATGAAGATAGCAAACTCTATGCAGCTAGCATCTTGAAACTAGACTACCTTTATTATGCTCAAGATAAGATAAATCAAGGGGAATATACGCTAGACAGTAGCTTCAAGTATATCCCAGAAGTAAATAGTTTCCCTGGGTCCTATAAACCAGAAGGTAGTGGTAGCTTACCTAAAAAAGAAGATAACAAAGAATACAGTCTTCAACAGTTAATTACCAAGGTAACAAAAGAGTCTGACAATGTTGCTCATAATATTTTAGGTTATTATGTGACCAATCAATCTGACGGGGCTTTCAAAGAAAAAATGTCCACCATTATGGGTGAAGATTGGGATGTGAATGACAAATTGACTTCTTCAAAAATGGCTGGAAAAGTCATGGAAGCTATTTATAATCAGAATGGTTTTGTCCTAGAGTCTCTAGGTAAGACCGATTTTGACAACCAACGAATCGCAAAAGGTGTTTCGGTTAAGGTAGCTCATAAAATTGGAGATGCTGACGAGTATAAACATGACACTGCCATTGTTTATACGGATTCTCCTTTCGTTCTTTCTATTTTCACAAAAAATTCTGACTATGACACCATTTCTAAGATAGCCAAGGACGTCTATGAGGTTCTAAAATGAGGGAGCAGGATTTTTTAAATTTTTTTCTCCGAAAAGAGTATTTCAAAAAACATTCTAAAGTCGTAATAGCTCTGTCTGGTGGACTGGATTCGATGTTTTTATTTCATCTATTGTCTACTTATCAAGAAGAGTTGGGAATTGAGCTGATTTTAGCTCATGTTAATCACAAGCAGAGAAGTGAATCTGACTGGGAGGAAAATGAACTAAGTAAGTTAGCTGATGCAGCTGAACTTCCTATTTATATCACAAGCTTTTCAGGAGACTTTTCAGAAGCGCGTGCTCGAGAGTTTCGTTATGATTTTTTTAGGAAAATCATGAAAGATGTTGGAGCGACAGCCTTGGTCACTGCCCACCATGCAGATGATCAGGTTGAAACGATTTTGATGCGCTTGATTCGTGGAAGTCGGTTACGTCATTTAATAGGAATAAAAGAAAGTCAAGTAGTTGATGATATTGAAATCATCCGTCCTTTGTTGTATTTTCATAAAACAGACTTCCCACCAATTTTTCATTTCGAAGATCAAACAAATCATGAGAACAGCTATTTTCGCAATCGTATTCGAAATAAGTATTTACCAGAACTTGAAAAAGAAAATCCCCGCCTTAGATCTGCACTTTTAAATCTAGGGAGTGAGATTTCAGATTACCAAGCAGCCATAACGGAGCTTTCTGAACAGATTGATGTAGAAGATTTGAATGAGCTCTTTTCATACTCAAAACAAACTCAAGGGGTCTTGCTCCAGAACTATCTCAATCAATTCCCAGACTTAAATCTTACGAAGTCTCAGTTTGATGAAGTTAGACAGATTTTAGCAAGGAAAAGCCAGTATCGTTATCCATTGAAAAATGGCTATGAATTGATAAAAGAGTATCATCATTTTCGAGTTTGCAAAATCAGTCCTCAGGCTGATGAAAAGGAAGATGAACTTGTGTTACACTATCAAAATCAAGTTCGACATAAGGGCTATTTATTTTCCTTTGGTATTCCTATTGAAGGAGAGTCTGTTCAAAAAATAAATGTTTCACGAGAAACCTCAATACGGATTAGAGGTCGAAAACCTGGTGATGTTCTTAGGCTGAATGGTCATCGAAAGAAACTGAGACGCTTATTTATAGATTTGAAAATCCCTATTGAAAAACGAAAAACAACCCCTATTATTGAGCAATTTGGAGAAATTGTCTCAATTTTAGGAATTGCGACCAGTAATTTGAGTAAAAACACGAAAAATGATATAATGAACACTGTACTTTATATAGAAAAAATAGATAGGTAAAAAGATGTTAGAACACGATATTAAAAAAATCCTCGTTTCACATGATGAAATTACAGAAGCGGCTAAAAAGCTAGGTGAACAATTAACCAAAGACTATGAGGGGAAAAATCCAATTCTTGTTGGAATTTTGAAAGGATCGATTCCTTTTATGGCTGAATTGGTTAAGCATATTGATACGCATATTGAGATGGACTTCATGATGGTATCTAGCTACCATGGTGGAACTGCAAGTAGTGGTGTAATCAATATCAAGCAAGACGTGACTCAAGATATCAAAGGAAGACATGTTCTATTTGTAGAAGACATCATCGATACAGGTCAAACCTTGAAAAATTTGCGAGATATGTTTATTGAAAGAGAAGCGGCTTCTGTTAAGATTGCAACCTTGTTGGATAAACCAGAAGGGCGTATTGTTGAAATTGAGGCAGATTATACCTGCTTTACTATTCCAAATGAGTTTGTAGTAGGTTATGGTCTAGATTATAAAGAGAATTATCGTAACCTTCCTTATGTTGGAGTATTGAAAGAAGAAGTTTATTCAAATTAGAAAGATCTATCTTTAATGAAAAAACAAAATAACGGTTTAGTTAGAAATCCATTTCTATACTTGTTAATTATCTTCTTCCTTGTAACAGGATTCCAGTATTTTTATTCTGGAAATACTGCAGGACGAAGCGAAAAAATTAACTATACAGAATTGGTAAAAGAAATTACAGCAGACAATGTAAAAGAATTAACCTATCAGCCGAATGGTAGCATCATTGAGGTGTCTGGTGTTTATAAAAATCCTAAGACTAGTAAAGAAGAAACAGGAATTCAATTTTTCACTCCTGCTGCTACAACAGTAGAAAGATTCTCAAGTACCATTCTTCCGTCTGATTCAACAGTTGCAGAATTGCAAAAACTTGCTTCTGAACATCAGGCTGAGGTTACAGTTAAACATGAGAGTTCAAGTGGTATGTGGATCAATATCCTTGTTTCTGTTGTACCATTTGCTATTCTTTTCTTCTTCCTATTCTCTATGATGGGAAATATGGGAGGAAACAATAGTAGAAATCCAATGAGTTTTGGACGTAGCAAGGCCAAGGCTGCTAACAAAGAAGATATCAAGGTACGATTTTCAGATGTTGCAGGTGCCGAGGAAGAAAAACAAGAATTAGTTGAAGTTGTTGAATTCCTAAAAGATCCAAAACGATTTACCAAACTTGGCGCGCGTATTCCTGCGGGTGTTCTTTTAGAGGGACCTCCGGGAACAGGTAAGACTTTGCTTGCTAAGGCGGTTGCCGGAGAAGCAGGAGTTCCATTCTTTAGCATCTCAGGATCGGACTTTGTAGAAATGTTTGTCGGAGTTGGTGCAAGTCGTGTTCGTTCTCTTTTTGAGGATGCTAAAAAAGCCGCACCAGCCATTATCTTTATCGATGAAATTGATGCTGTTGGTCGCCAACGCGGTGTCGGTCTTGGTGGAGGTAATGATGAACGTGAACAAACCTTGAACCAACTCTTGATTGAGATGGATGGTTTTGAGGGAAATGAAGGGATCATTGTTATCGCTGCGACGAACCGTTCAGATGTTCTAGATCCAGCTCTTCTCCGTCCAGGACGTTTTGATAGAAAAGTCTTGGTTGGTCGCCCTGATGTTAAAGGTCGTGAAGCAATCTTGAAAGTTCACGCTAAAAATAAACCTCTGGCAGACGATGTTGATTTGAAACTAGTTGCCCAACAAACCCCAGGCTTTGTGGGAGCTGACTTAGAAAATGTTCTAAACGAGGCAGCCTTGGTTGCAGCCCGTCGCAACAAATCAATTATTGATGCTTCAGATATTGATGAGGCAGAGGACAGAGTGATTGCTGGACCATCTAAGAAGGATAAAACAGTATCACAAAGAGAACGTGAATTGGTTGCATATCACGAGGCTGGACATACAATTGTTGGTTTAGTCTTGTCAAATGCCCGAGTTGTTCATAAAGTGACCATCGTACCACGTGGACGTGCAGGCGGATACATGATTGCCCTTCCTAAAGAAGACCAAATGCTTCTTTCCAAAGAAGATATGAAAGAACAATTAGCAGGTCTGATGGGTGGTCGTGTAGCTGAAGAGATTATCTTTAATGTCCAAACGACAGGAGCTTCCAATGACTTTGAACAAGCTACACAGATGGCGCGTGCAATGGTCACTGAATACGGTATGAGTGAAAAACTTGGCCCAGTTCAATACGAAGGAAATCATGCTATGTTTGGTGCACAAAGTCCTCAAAAATCAATTTCAGAACAAACAGCCTATGAGATTGATGAGGAAGTTCGTTCATTATTGAATGAGGCACGAAACAAAGCTGCTGAAATTATCCAATCAAATCGTGAAACCCACAAACTGATTGCAGAAGCATTGTTGAAATACGAAACATTGGATAGTACTCAAATTAAATCTCTTTACGAAACAGGAAAAATGCCTGAGACTGTAGAAGAGGAATCTCACGCCCTATCTTATGATGAAGTAAAATCAAAGATGAGTGAAGAAAAATAAATTTAGGCTCTTTGTCAACTGTAGTGGGTTGATAAAAAGTTACAACCTGAACCTGGGACAATAGTCCCTTATCTCCAAAAAAAGCAACGGATTGTACTGACCCCAAAAAGTTAGACAAATAATTTATCCAAAGGATTTAGTTCTGTACTGCACGGGACTAAGTCCTTTTAGTTTTACCTTAATTCGTTTGTTGTTGTAATAATCAATATAGTCTACAATGGCTTGTTCAAGGTCCTCTAAAGACCTAAAGTGCTTCTCATAGCCATAAAACATTTCCGATTTCAAGATGCCAAAGAAGGACTCCATCATGCCGTTGTCTGGGCTGTTCTCCTTGCGTGACATGGATGCTTGAATTCCCTTACTCTCTAGGAACCGATGATAAGAATCGTGTTGGTATTGC
>NZ_JUQX01000003.1 GCF_001074565.1 Streptococcus pseudopneumoniae
TTCGAACCCCCGAACCCGAAGGAGCGGATTTACAGTCCGCCGCGTTTAGCCTCTTCGCTATCTCTCCAATGTTTAACGAGAACTATTATATCATGAAATTTTCAATAAAACAAGTATTATTTTGTTAAATTATAGTTTTCAATCAAAATTTCCACAGCTTTTTCAAGTTTTTTATAAAAACTATCGACATTTCCATTCTTTATGATGGCAAATTGGCTATCTAATTCGGCAATTTCACCAATAACCTTTTTCCCAATCGTCAAAACGTAACCTTCATAACTGTCTTTTCCAACAGTCACTTTTGCATCTGTTAATTGAATTTCAATTTTCTTATCTTTTTTACTCATACTTTACCTCTTTTCACTTTTTCTATTGTACAAGAAAATACGCAAACTAGCAAGAAAAAACTCCATTTCAGCCCTTACAACTGTATGGAGTTTCTCTTTACTTTGTGTCATTTAGTCCACTTTGACAATCCATCCCTCTGGTGCTTCAACATCACCGAATTGGATACCAGTCAATTCATCATAGAGTTTACGTGTAACAGGACCTACTTCTGTTTCACTATAGAAAACATGGAAATCGTCACCGTGTTGGATTCCCCCAATTGGAGAGATAACTGCTGCTGTTCCACAAGCACCTGCCTCTACAAAACGATCCAAATTGTCAATCGGAACATCACCTTCGATCGGTGTCAAGCCCAAGCGGTGTTCAGCCAAGTAAAGCAATGAGTACTTGGTAATAGATGGTAAGATAGATGGACTTAATGGCGTAACAAATTCGTTGTTCGCTGTAATTCCAAAGAAGTTGGCTGATCCGACTTCCTCTATCTTGGTGTGGGTAGCTGGATCTAGGTAGATAACATCTGAAAAATTACGTGATTTTGCCATTTTACCTGGGAGAAGACTAGCGGCATAGTTCCCACCTACCTTGGCAGCTCCTGTACCATGTGGGGCTGCTCGGTCAAATTCATCTTGAATCAAGAAATTAGTTGGAACTAAGCCACCTTTGAAGTAGTTTCCAACTGGCATGGCAAAGATAGTGAAAATATACTCCTCTGCAGGTTTTACCCCGATGATGTCTCCAACACCAATCAAAAGCGGACGAAGATAGAGGGTTCCACCTGTTCCGTATGGTGGTACGTATTCTTCATTTGCACGCACAACCGCTTTACAGGCTTCCACAAACATTTCTGTTGGTACTTGAGGCATCAAGAGACGGTCGCAGGTGCGTTGCAAACGCTTAGCATTTTCATCAGGACGGAACAGTTGAACACCGCCATCCTTGGTACGATAGGCTTTCAAGCCCTCGAATGCTTGCTGACCATAGTGGAGACTTGGAGAAGACTCTGAAATATGCAAAGTTGCATCTTCTGTCAACTCTCCTTTATCCCATTGTCCATTTTTGTAATGAGCGATATAACGGTAAGGTAATTTCATATAAGCAAAGCCAAGGTTTTCCCAATCAATTGCAACTGTCATGTATTTCTCCTTTATACTATTCAAGCTATGTGTTCTATTCTACACTTTTCTAGTAAAATTTCAAGTAGTATTTGTAATTTTCTGAAAATTTTCTCGACAAAAAGAAATCAGTCACATGGACCGATTCTTTTTTACGAATTTATTTTGTCCTCTTTCAAGACTTCTTTGAGGTAAGCATCGAAAACTTCTTCATCTGAAATGGTGTCTGAAATAAAGCTTCCATTGCTAGTACGTTCTGACAAGTTGAGATCTTGCAATCGACTCTCATAGATTGTTCCCTTGTTAGATTGGACAAGTAACGTTTGGTCGTTTTCTTCCATTTCTGTACTAAAAAGATCACCAACGAATCCTTGCTCTGAAACTGCTCCAGCCAAGAAGACACGGTGCGGTTTGTTTTTCAACTCACGCAAGATTTGTATGCCTCGTTTGGCACGGCTGGTTGCTGGAATTTCGTCAATAGAAACACGTTTCAAGCTACCACGTTGGGTCAAGAGGTAGAAGGATGAAGTGTTACAGATAAAGGCCGCCTGAAGCGTATCATCTGCTTTCAGGTTCATGGCCTTGACACCCGCAGCCTTGGCACCGACAACTGGAACCTCTTCGATATTGAAACGAAGGGCATAACCGTTTTGGCTAATCAAGAGAAGATCATCTAGTTTAATCGGAGCTACTGCTACAATCTGGTCTGTCTCGTCTTTGAGCTTAGCATACTTGACAGACTTAGACTTGTAGGTTCGCCATGGGGTGAATTCTTTACGTTCTACGCGTTTGATTTGACCAAGACGAGTTGCAGCAAAGTAGGTTGTCGCATCATCAAACTGGTCCACTACTTCTACGTAAAGTACTTCTTCATTGGTTTCAAAGTTGGTAATGGTTTGGCTCAGATGCTCTCCAATATCCTTCCAACGAATATCTGCCAATTCATGGATTGGTCGATAGATGACATTCCCAAGAGTCGTGAACATCAAGAGGTGCTGGGTTGTCTTGGCAGATTGAACAAAGATCAAACGATCATCATCACGCTTGCCAATTTCTTCCAGCGTAGAAGCTGCAAAGGAACGTGGGCTGGTACGCTTGATATAGCCAGCCTTGGTCACACTAACGTAGGTATCTTCCTCGGCAATCAAACTAGCTGTATCAATCTCGATTACTTTCGCAGTATCTTCTAAAGTACTCAAACGTGGTGTCGCAAATTTCTTCTTAACCTCACGAAGTTCTTTCTTCATGAGATTGTACATAGTTCGTTCGTCACCGATAATCGCCGCCAACATAGCAATCTTCTCACGAAGCTCTGCTTCTTCTTCCTGCAAGACAACGACGTCGGTATTGGTCAAACGGTAAAGTTGCAAGGTAACGATAGCCTCTGCCTGCTCCTCTGTAAAATCATAGCTTACCTTGAGGTTTTCCTTAGCGTCAGCCTTATTCTCAGAAGCACGGATAAGGGCGATGACTTCGTCCAAAATCGAAATCACGCGAATCAAACCTTCGACGATGTGGAGACGTTTCTCAGCCTTTTCCTTGTCAAAGCGGGAACGCGCCAAAATCACTTCACGACGGTGGGCGATATAGCTAGACAAGATTGGCACAATCCCGACCTGACGAGGTGTGAAATTGTCAATCGCCACCATGTTAAAATTGTAATTGATTTGCAGGTCAGTATATTTGAAGAGATAGTTAAGAACCAGCTCCGTATTGGCATCTTTCTTAAGTTCAATAGCGATACGAAGACCGTCACGGTCAGACTCATCACGAACCTCAGCGATCCCTGCCACCTTGTTATTGACACGAACATCATCGATTTTCTTGACCAGATTGGCCTTATTGATTTCATAAGGAATCTCAGTGATAACGATTTGTTCCTTACCACCTTTTAGCTTTTCAATCTCTGTTTTAGAACGAACGACCACGCGCCCTTTTCCAGTTTCATAAGCCTTCTTGATTTCATCACGGCCTTGGATGATAGCTCCTGTAGGAAAATCTGGTCCAGGCAAGAATTCCATGAGCTTTTCCACCTTGGCAGTAGGATGGTCAATCATGTAGACTGTCGCATCGATAACCTCAGACAAATTATGGGGAGGAATGTCTGTGGCGTAACCAGCCGAAATCCCAGTTGATCCATTGACCAAGAGGTTTGGAAATGCTGCTGGCAAAACCGTCGGTTCTTTCTCGGTATCGTCAAAGTTCCAAGCAAAAGGAACTGTCTTTTTCTCGATATCTTGAAGAAGATAACCAGCAATCTCAGACAAACGAGCCTCGGTATAACGCATCGCCGCAGGCGGATCTCCGTCCATAGAACCGTTATTACCGTGCATTTCAACTAGAATCTCACGATTTTTCCAGTCCTGAGACATACGGACCATGGCATCATAGATAGAAGAATCCCCGTGTGGGTGGAAATTCCCCATGATGTTCCCGACAGACTTGGCCGACTTACGGTAGCTCTTGTCAAAAGTATTGCCATCCTTATTCATAGAATAAAGAATACGACGCTGAACCGGCTTGAGCCCATCACGAATATCTGGCAAAGCCCGGTCTTGAATGATGTACTTGGAGTAGCGACCAAAGCGCTCTCCCATGATGTCCTCCAGGGACATGTTTTGAATGTTACTCATATAGGATACAAAGCCCGTAAAATGCAAAGTGAAAATAAGAAATTCTTAAAGCGAGCAATGCTCGCAAGAGAATTTATCTTTTTCACACAGCATTTAGGACGTGTTCAACTCCTTTCAAAGAATCTAGAGTAGGTTTTGTGTAGAAGAAGGACATTTTACAGGAAATTAGTCCCGTGTACAGTTACGATAAGTAACCAAACTATCCTTTCTGCAGTTTAAAGTTTTAAATTATATAATTTATTTAGTTAGTGATTTGAAAGTCTTTCCTCAGCATACTCAATCATCTTCTCAGCCACTTCCTTATCATAGTCAAATCCCATCTTGTTAGCCAGGAATTGAGCTTCTTGGTGGAAAAGTTGCATCGTAGCAAACAAAGACTGAGTGATTTTATCTATACTTGAAAAATCAAGCACAACAGAGAATTCTTTCTCTTTCTCAGCAGGTAGATAGTTAAAGAGATATTTATAGTTCTTGCCGATATCAACAGTTCCTCTATCACTTGCTACCTGCCAAGCCAAGACCTTCAAGAGTTCTTGTTGGCAAATACCGTAAAGATGGTCTGTTGCATAGACGAGATGACAGCGACGAATACCCTTAACCACATAGGCGGAAACCCACCAAAATTCATTGCAGGCTTTTTCAAAATCTGTCTGACTAGCAGGACTTGTCCAGTAACGCTGAGGATTTGGAGAATAAGGCGCAAAGAAGCCCTTAGGGTCCTCTAGCACCGTGAAATCCGCTTCGCTTTCTACCCACTCCTTGATATGCACTTTAGGACATAGAGTCAAATCAATCCGATTGCCATCTTCAAAGAGCATGAGATAAAGTCGACGGTTGCCTAGGATATTATGCTGCTCAATGATACGTGTGCCAAAGAGATCCAACCAAGCAAGGTCACTCGTCAGATTATCTAAGTCGTCCACGACATAGACCACATCATAGTCTTGAAACTCATCTTTTGGAGCTTTTGGATTTGTCCGTGAACCAGACATGGCGACAGCCTCGACTTGTAAAGTTTGGGCAGTCTGTAAAATCACATCGAGCATTTCTGTTTCTGTTCTCATGGTCAGTCCCCATTCATTATAGACTTCTCAAAACACCATTTCCCCACTCTCTTCCAATGTAAACTTGACATTATCTTCAATCCACTTACGGCGTGGTTCGACCTTGTCTCCCATGAGGACGTTTACGCGGCGTTCAGCGCGTGCTAGATCTTCAATTGTAACACGTATAAGAGTGCGGGTTTCTGGGTTCATGGTTGTTTCCCAGAGTTGGTCCGCATTCATCTCACCAAGACCTTTGTAGCGTTGAAGGGTAGCGCCTTTACCGAACTGCTTACGAAGTTCTTCTAACTCTCCGTCTGTCCAAGCATAGGCCACTTCTTCTTTCTTGCCTTTCCCTTTGGACATCTTGTAAAGAGGTGGAAGGGCGATATAGACATGGCCTGCCTCAACTAGCGGACGCATGTAGCGGTAGAAAAATGTCAAGAGCAAGGTCTGGATATGGGCACCATCTGTATCGGCATCGGTCATGATGATGATTTTGTCATAATTGGCATCTTCAATAGAGAAGTCTGCTCCCACACCTGCACCGATGGTATAAATCATAGTGTTGATTTCTTCATTTTTAAGAATATCCGCCATCTTAGCTTTAGCTGTATTGATAACCTTACCACGAAGAGGCAAGATAGCCTGGAACTTGCGGTCACGACCTTGTTTAGCCGAACCACCGGCAGAGTCTCCCTCGACCAGGTAGAGTTCATTCTTGGCAGGGTTTTTAGACTGAGCTGGGGTTAATTTCCCAGAAAGCAAGCCCTTATCTTTTTTGTTTTTCTTGCCATTCCGGCTCTCATCACGTGCCTTACGGGCTGCCTCACGGGCGTCCCGCGCCTTGATAGCCTTGCGGATAAGATTGGATGCAAGCTCCCCATTTTCCATGAGGAAGAAAGTTAATTTTTCTGCGACAATGCTATCCACAACCGGACGAGCCAGTGGACTGCCTAGTTTGTCCTTGGTCTGTCCCTCAAATTGGAGGTGTTCTTCCGGAACCAGAATAGAAAGAACGGCAGCTAGTCCCTCACGGTAGTCTGAACCTTCAAGGTTTTTATCTTTTTCCTTGAGGAGCCCCGTCTTACGCGCGTAGTCATTCATGACCTTGGTAATGGCAGACTTAAGTCCTGTCTCATGCGTTCCACCATCTTTAGTACGTACGTTATTGACAAAGGATAGAATGTTATCTGAAAATCCATCATTGTACTGGAGGGCAACTTCCACTTGGAAACTATTATCTTCCCCTTCAAAGTATAGGACTGGCGTCAAGGTTTCCTTGTCTTCATTGAGGTAAGAAACAAAGTCCTGTACCCCGTTCTCATAATGGAATTCGATTGCTTCATCTGTTCGCTTATCTGCCAAAGACAAGGTAACATTTTTTAAGAGAAAGGCTGACTCATTGAGTCGTTCTGAAATGGTATTGTACTTGAAGTCAGTCGTAGAAAAAATCGTCGCGTCAGGCATGAAGGTAACCTTGGTACCTGTCTTAGATTTGGGTGCTGTACCAATTTTCTTCAAGGTTGTGACGGGTTTCCCGCCATTTTCAAAACGTTGCTTGTAGACTGTACCGTCACGAGTAATTTCAACTTCTAACCAGCTTGATAGGGCATTAACGACTGAGGACCCCACCCCGTGTAGACCACCAGATGTCTTATAACCCCCTTGACCGAATTTTCCTCCAGCGTGGAGAATGGTAAAGATAACTTCAACAGTTGGAATTCCCATGGCGTGCATCCCAGTCGGCATCCCTCGACCATGGTCTTGAACGGTTAGACTGCCGTCTTTATTGATGGTCACATCAATGCGATCACCAAATCCAGACAAGGCTTCATCGACTGCATTGTCCACTATTTCCCAGACCAAATGATGGAGACCTGCTCCGTCGGTCGATCCAATGTACATCCCTGGACGTTTACGAACCGCATCCAACCCTTCTAGCACCTGAATGGCGTCATCATTGTAGTTATTAATATTGATTTCCTTTTTTGACACAAGGAACCTCCTATTTGTTCATCTTTTCTATTTTACAGGTTTTCTAGCGATTTTGCAAAGCTTTTCCCTTTCAGCTGTCACAATTTCACAGGATATTCTCTGACTTTCTATACCATTTCATGGTATAATAGGTCTATGATGACATTTGTATTATTAATTTTAGCTTATCTGCTAGGTTCGATTCCATCTGGTCTTTGGATTGGACAAATCTTCTTTCAAACAAATCTGCGTGAACATGGTTCTGGAAACACCGGAACAACCAATACTTTCCGAATTTTGGGTAAAAAAGCGGGTATGGCAACCTTTGTGATTGACTTCTTTAAAGGAACCTTGGCCACCCTCCTACCTATTCTTTTCCACCAACAAGGTGTATCACCTCTTGTCTTTGGACTTTTGGCTGTGATTGGACATACCTTTCCTATCTTTGCAGGGTTTAAAGGTGGCAAGGCTGTCGCAACCAGCGCTGGGGTTATTTTCGGATTTGCCCCTGTTTTCTGTCTCTATCTAGCAGTCGTATTCTTTGGAAGCCTCTATCTAGGTAGTATGATTTCACTGTCTAGCGTTACTGCTTCTATCGCAGCCGTTATCGGAGTTCTCCTATTTCCACTATTTGGATTTATCCTGAGCAGCTATGACCCTCTCTTCATTCTGATTATCCTGGCACTTGCTAGCTTGATTATCATTCGTCACAAGGATAATATCACACGTATCAAAAATAAAACTGAAAATCTTGTTCCTTGGGGATTGAACCTAACCCATCAAAATCCTAAAAAATAAAACGCCAGTTTAAACTGGCGTTTTTTGTATGCTTATTTAGATTTGATGTAGTTGATACCATCTGCCTTAGGAGCAACTGCTTTTCCGAAGAAGGCAGCCAAGACAAGAATTGTCAAAACATAAGGCGCGATTTGAAGGTATACCGTAGGAACTCCTTGCAAGAAAGGAAGTTGAGATCCGATAACGGCCAAACTTTGAGAGAGTCCAAAGAAGAGACTTGAAAGCATAGCACCGATTGGATTCCATTTACCAAAGATCATCGCAGCAAGAGCGATAAATCCAGGACCGACAATAGTTGTCACTGAGAAGTTGACAGAAATTGATTGAGCATAAATCGCTCCGCCAATCCCTCCAAGGAATCCTGAAATGATAACTCCAAGATATCGCATCTTATAGACGTTGATTCCCAAGGTATCCGCTGCTTGAGGGTGTTCACCAACAGAGCGAAGGCGAAGACCAAAGCGGGTTTTGAAGAGGATAAACCAAGCAAGGAACGAGAAGGCAATCGCAAGGTAACCAAGTAGACTCGTTGACTTGAAGAAGATATCACCGATTACTGGGATATTTGCCAAGACTGGAAAATCAAAACGTCCAAAAGTCTGGGTTAGATTATCCGTTTGTCCTTTGTTATAAAGAACTTTAACCAAAAAGACTGCTAAAGCAGGCGCCATCAAGTTCAATACCGTACCGCTGACAACATGGTCCGCACGGAAGTGAACGGTAGCTGCTGCGTGAATGATGGAGAAGATTGCTCCCACAAGTCCCCCAACTAATAAGGAGATCCATGGAGTTACTGCTCCAAGTTGTTCTGCAAATTCAAGGTTAAAGACTACTCCAGAAAAAGCACCCATAACCATAATTCCTTCAAGACCGACATTGACAACACCAGCACGTTCAGAGAAAACGCCTCCGATACTTGTAAATACAAGTGGTGCTGAATAAATCAACATGGATGATACCAAGAGGGTTAGCATTGTTGTAATAGACATACTTACTTACCTCCTTTTACTTGTTTTTTAGGTTTGACAAAGCGCTCGATTAGGTAGTGAACGCTGACAAAGAAGATAATTGATGCCGTTACGATACTAACAAGCTCTGATGGTACTTGCGCCGCATTCATACCAGGTGCTCCAACTTGGAGAACACCAAATAGAAAGGCTGCAAATAGAATTCCAATTGGTGAATTTGAAGCTAGTAGACTAACTGCCATACCATTAAATCCGATAGCCAATGAAGATCCTTGTACATATACGTTTTGGAAAGTTCCTAGACCTTCGACTGCTCCACCTAAACCTGCCAAAGCTCCTGAGATAATCATCGAAAGAATGATTGTACGTTTTGCAGAGATACCTGCGTATTCAGAAGCATTTGGGTTAAGACCAACTGCACGAATTTCAAAACCGAGAGTTGTTTTCTTGAGCAAGAACCAGATGACTCCCACAGCAATGATTGCAAAGAAAATCCCGATATTCATACGTGAATTTCCAGTCAACTCAGACAACCATTGCGTCTGGTAGGTTGCATTTGCACTGACACGAATCGTTGAGTCTGTACTTTGCATGATATCTTTAGGGAAGGCATGAATAAAGGCATTTCCCACATACAGTACAATGTAGTTCATCATGATGGTCACGATAACTTCTGACGTACCCAGATAGGCTCTGAGGATACCTGGAATCGCACCAACAATTCCACCTGCAATCAAAGCGATAATTACTGTTAATGGAATCAAGATGAGACGTGGCATATCAGGATTTGACAAGGCAAACCAACCACTGAGGATCCAACCCGCAAGAGCTTGACCTGGCAAACCGACGTTAAAGAAACCTGCACGACTGGCAACAGCAAAACCAAGTCCAATCAAGACTAGAGGCCCCATGGCACGGAAAATTTCACCAACTCCACGAAGACTACCAAAGGCTGTGTAGAATAATTCCTCATAACCCCAAATAGCATCGTAGCCGAAAATCCACATGACAATAGCTCCAAGCAGGATTCCTAAGAATACAGAAATCAAGGGAACCGAAATTTGTTGTAACTTTTTAGACATCACTCTTCTCCTTTCCCAAGCTTCCGCCAGCCATCAAGACACCAAGTTCTTGTTTATTGGTTGTTTCTGGTGTCACAACACCTTGAATCTTCCCATCGTGGATAACAGCGATGCGGTCAGAGACATTCAAAATCTCATCCAATTCAAAGCTGACAACAAGGACAGCCTTGCCATTATCACGGGCTTCAATCAAGCGTTTGTGAATGTACTCAATGGCACCAACGTCCAAACCACGTGTTGGTTGGCTAACAATGAGGAGATCTGGGTCACGGGTAATCTCACGGGCGATAATCGCCTTTTGTTGATTTCCCCCTGAAAGAGCTGCTGCTGGTACAAACTCACTAGCAGCACGAACGTCAAATTCTTCCATCAATTTCTTAGCATGCGAAGTAATATTGGCATAGTTCAAGATACCATTTTTACTGAGCGGTTCTTTGTAATAGGTTTGAAGAGCAATGTTTTCCGCAATCATCATATCCAAAATCAAACCATCACGATGGCGGTCTTCTGGAACGTGGCCGACACTCATCTCAGTAATTTGTCTAGGATGCATACCGACAACTGACTTTCCTTTCAAATCAATGCTACCAGACTCTACTTTACGAAGACCTGTGATAGCTTGAATCAGTTCTGACTGGCCATTTCCGTCAATACCTGCAATACCAACAATTTCACCAGCACGAACGTCCAAAGAAAGGTTCTTCACAGCTGGTACGCCACGGTTTTCATTGACAACTAGGTCTTTGATAGACAAGACCACATCTTTCGGCTGGGCTTCTTGTTTGGCTGTCTTAAAGGATACGGAACGTCCAACCATCATTTCAGCCAAATCTGCATTGGTTGCTCCTGCAATCTCAACAGTCTCAATAGATTTTCCTCGACGGATAACCGTAACACGATCAGAGACTGCACGGATTTCATCCAACTTGTGGGTAATCAAGATGATGGATTTACCTTCTTTAACAAGGTTTTTCATTATGGCCATCAACTCATCAATCTCCGAAGGAGTTAATACCGCTGTTGGCTCGTCAAAGATAAGGATATCAGCACCACGATAGAGTGTTTTCAAGATTTCTACACGTTGTTGGGCACCAACGGAAATATCCGCCACCTTAGCAGCAGGATCCACTGCCAAACCATAACGTTCAGAAAGAGCCTTGATTTCTTTAGTAGCACCAGCTATATCTAGAACACCATTTTTAGTGATTTCACTCCCTAAAATGATATTTTCAGCTACTGTAAAAGCTTCAACCAACATAAAGTGTTGGTGAACCATTCCGATTCCCAAACTAGCAGCTTTAGATGGTGAGTCTAGTTTTACAACCTGACCATTCACCACAATTTCACCGCTCGTTGGTTCAAGAAGTCCCGCTAGCATGTTCATCAGAGTGGATTTCCCAGCTCCGTTTTCTCCTAAAAGTGCATGGATTTCACCTTTTCGCAGTTGCAAGTTGATTTTGTCGTTTGCTACAAATTCACCAAACACCTTGGTAATATCCCGCATCTCAATGACATTTTCGTGTGCCATATGCTCTTCCTTTCAGAGGTTTATTTTATTTCAATAAAACCTGCTAATCACATTAACAAGCTCTATTGAGACAAAAATTGCCTAAATTCTTAAAGAAGCGACCGACGGCCGCTTCCTAAGAAATGACTTTTATCCATTATTTTTCAGGAACTTTGATGCTACCATCAAGAATTTTAGCTTTTGCATCTTCAACAGCTTTTTTACCTTCTTCAGAAAGGTTTGTTACTGCCAAGTCAACCCCTTTATCTTTCAATGAGTAGACAATAACTTGTCCACCAGGGAATTCACCTTTTTCTGCTTTGTTAGCAAGGTCTTTTACAGCTGTTCCAACTTGTTTTAATGTAGAAGCAAGAACAAAGTTTGATTCCTTACCATCTTTAGAAGTGTATTTACCTTCTTCTGCTTGGTCACGGTCTACACCGATAACCCAAACTTTTTCATTTTCTGGACGGCTTTCGTTAAGTGATTTCGCTTCAGAGAAGACACCAGCTCCTGTACCACCTGCTACTTGGTAAACGACGTCAGCACCAGCAGCGTATTGAGCAGCAGCGATTGTTTTACCTTTAGCTGCATCACCAAATGAACCAGCGTAGTCTACTTGTACTTTGATTGATGAGTCTACTGAAGCAACACCTGCTTTGAAACCAGCTTCAAAACGTGAGATAACTTCAGATTCCATACCACCTACAAAACCAATTTGTTTTGTTTTAGTAGTTTTAGCTGCAGCCACACCTGCAAGGTATGCTGCTTCGTTATCAGCAAAAGTAGCACTTACAACATTTTTTTGGTCTTTAATCACATCGTCAATCAGAACATAGTTTAAATCTGTATGTTCTTTGGCAGCATCAGCAACTGCATTTTTAAGTGCAAAACCAATTCCATAGATCAAGTTGTAGTTTCCAGCTGCTTGTTGCAAGTTGTTTGCATAGTCAGCTTCACTTGTTGATTGGAAGTAAGTGTAACCATTGTCTTTTGAAAGGTTGTGTTCTTTACCCCAAGCTTGAAGACCTTCCCAAGCTGATTGGTTGAATGATTTATCATCAACACCACCAGTATCTGTAACGATAGTTGCTTTAGTCTTCACATCAGAAGAAGATGAAGCTGCGTTACGAGAAGAGCGGTTACCACATGCAGCAAGTCCAATTGCTGCTACTGCAACTAGACCAAGGCCTAGCCATTGTTTCTTGTTCATTACTGAACCTCCTAAATAAGATACGCAACGATGTTGCAAGTATGGATTGTTTGGTCACAAGGACCGCATCACTCAGAGAGTGACTCAGACTAGTTTAAGTCTGTAAATGAGTATGGAAGTAACTCCCCGACCGTCATCTCGACCGTCGTTTTATCTTTGGCGACAAGCGTCACCTTTAGATCTTGTTCAAAAAACTCAACCATGACTTGGCGACAAGCTCCACATGGTGAGATGGGTTTTTCAGTCTGACCGTAGACAATCAATTCTGAAAACTCCCGTTGCCCCTCAGAGACTGCTTTAAAGATAGCTGTACGCTCCCCACAGTTAGTCAAGGGGTAACTAGCATTCTCGATATTGACACCCGTATAAATGCTACCGTCCTTGGCAACTAAGACAGCTCCGATAGGAAAGTGAGAATAGGGAACGTAGGCATTCTTGCTGGTTTCAATTGCTAGTTCAATTAACTCAGTAGTCGCCATCAGCCAATTCTCCTTTTAAGATTGCTACACCAGCGGATGTTCCAATACGAGTAGCACCTGCCTCCACAAAGGCAAGAGCGTCAGCGTAAGAACGCGCTCCACCAGCAGCTTTAACACCCATATCAGGTCCCACTGTTTGACGCATTAATTTGACATCTGGCAGAGTTGCTCCACCAGTTGAGAAGCCAGTAGATGTTTTAACAAAGTCAGCGCCTGCTTTCTGGGATAATTGGCAGGCCACAACCTTTTCTTCGTCAGTCAATAAGCAAGCTTCAATAATAACCTTCACTAGCTTATCGCCACTTGCTTCTACGACAGCGCGGATGTCCGATTCAACTAAATCCAGATTGCCTGATTTGAGGGCACCGACATTGATAACCATATCAATCTCATCTGCACCGTTTTGGACAGCTTCTTTTGTTTCAAAAGCTTTCACAGCAGAAGTTGTTGCTCCCAAAGGAAAACCAACTACTGAACAAACCTTTACATCTGAGCCTTCAAGTCCCGCCTTTGAATAAGCAACCCAAGTCGGGTTAACACAGACACTGGCGAAATCATACTCACGCGCTTCAGATAGCAAACGATTAATTTGTTCTTGACTTGCATCTTGCTTTAAAAGCGTATGATCGATATACTTATTTAACTTCATATTCGGATTCTCCCTGATTTTATGAGATAATTTCTATAATTTCTCGTAAACTTTGCACTCCATCATTTATTTTAACATATTTTTGAAATTCTGTAACTAGTTCAGAAGAAATTTTTCCATTTGTATATACTTTTGCGACAATTTCACCCTTCTGAACAGGATCTCCAACTTTCTTTTCAAAAACAATCCCTGTTTCATAGTCCAAGTCATCAGACTTGACTGCACGGCCAGCTCCTAATCTCATGGCATATAGGCCAAAATCCATAGCTGGAAGGGCTGAAATGACACCTGTCTCTTGAGCCGGGATATCCACTACATGTGTAACATTTACTGGTCGGTAGAGATCTTCTAGATCACCGCCTTGAGCCGCCACCATTTCTTCAAATTTGGCAAGGGCTTGCCCATTTTCAAGGTGTTGACGTACTTCTTCTACCGTCTTCTCAACATCTGCTAAACTAAGCATAATCTGAGCTAGTTCACAGATAAAGTGACTGATATCTTCTCGACCTTTTCCTTGAAGAATTTCGATTGCTTCTAGAATTTCGAGACGATTGCCAATAGCTCTACCCAAGGGTTGACTCATATCGGTAATAACTGCTACTGTCTTTCTTCCAACAGCCTTTCCAAGATCAACCATGGTTTGAGCCAATTCGCGCGCCTCCTCAACAGTCTTCATAAAGGCACCCTCACCGACAGTCACATCTAGCAAAATGGCATCTGCCCCAGCAGCTATTTTCTTACTCATGACAGAACTAGCAATCAAAGGAATCGTATCGACAGTTGCTGTCACATCACGAAGAGCATAGAGAAGTTTGTCTGCTTTAACCAGCTGGTCAGACTGACCAATGACAGATACACCAATATCTTGAACCTGTTTGATGAAATCCTCTTGACTACGTTCCACTTGGTAGCCCTTGATTGCTTCTAACTTATCTAAGGTTCCACCAGTGTGTCCTAGTCCACGACCACTCATCTTGGCTACTGGAACACCAAAACTGGCTACTAAAGGAGCTAAAATCAAGGTCACCTTATCACCAACACCACCTGTTGAGTGCTTATCTACTTTGATGCCCTCTATGGCTGACAAATCAAACTCTTGCCCCGTCTTAACCATGTTCATCGTCAGGTCAGAAATCTCACGTGTGGTCATCCCTTTGAAATAAACCGCCATAGCAAAGGCAGACATTTGATAGTCTGGGACTGTTCCAGCCACATAGCCCTCTACCAACCACTTGATTTCACTTGAAGACAATTCTTGACCATCTCGTTTCTTTTGGATTAAATCAACTGCTCTCATGATTTCACACTCTTAAGGATATAATAACCCTTGTCCTTCTTTATGATTTCACAATTTCCAAAAACGTCTTCCATCTTGCTTTTGGCACTAGGGGCACCCTGTTTTTTCTGAATGACGATTGTTAAGTCGCCATTGTCTTCCAAAAAATCCTTACTCTTTTCGATAATCTCATGAACAACTTGCTTGCCCGCACGAATCGGAGGATTGGAGATGACATGGTCAAATTTCCCTTCAACTTGCTCATAGATGTTGGATTGGAAAATAGTTGCTGAAACTTGATTTCTCTCAGCATTTTGTCGCGCCAAGTCCAAAGCACGATTATTGATATCGACCATGGTTGCTTGGACTCCGTAAGCCTTGACCAAAGTAATACCAAGGGGACCGTACCCACAGCCGACATCTAGCACTCGCTCGCCTTTTTCAACCTCTAGACTCTTTAGTAAAAGCTGACTACCAAAGTCAATCATCTTTTTACTAAAGACACCTGCGTCCGTTAAAAAGGTCAATTTATGTCCCAGCAACTCTACTCTCAAGTCATGAATATCGTGAGCTGCATCAGGATTTTCTGCATAATACATTTTACTCATAAAACTATTTTACCATAATTTGACTTAAATTGTACATCGTTTACAAATTGATAATAAAACGAAAAAGACTGAAGAAAGCTAGTAAGTACAACCGTTTCTTCAATCTCTTTCAATTATTAGGAAATGAATGACAAGTCATTGGGAGCTATAAGGTATCATAGTCAGGAAAAACAGATCATCTGTAATCAGGCGCATTTTTATTACCATTTTTTAACCTTAAAATACTTTATTATCAACAGGATTCCCAACAAAATGTTTAGATAAAAGCCCAACTGATATGTTTGAGTCAGGATTTCCAAACTTGTCCAAAGTCGTATCAAATCTTCTAGCGACATACGGAAGAAATAACCCTCTGTAGCAATCCACAAAATCAAAAATAGATAACTACCAGCAGCAAGCCATTTCGTCCACCGTTTTTTTAGGAAGAAAGCAATCAAGAGCGAACTGATAAAGACAACTGTTACAATAGCATGTTCCATCAAAAAAGTAAAACCATAATAGGTTTCCACAAAACGTCTACCATTGTCAGCATTCGCTCCTTTTATAAAAGGTAGTGCAAAACTTAAAATAAAACAGAGTTCCAATATGTAACGTTTCAAGATTTTCATAGTACACCTCCTATAAGTTGTGAACTAAAAATTCTCCTTTATTAGCTTATAAATCAGCAGAAAAAATCTCCTACTTCATCATTAAATTGTTCGGACTCTATCTACCTATATTATACGATATTAGCTTACTATCATCAAGAAACCGCTTTATTTTTTTAGCTTTTTATGGTATGATAGACAAAATATCTAGGGGAAAAAATATGACCAACGAATTTTTACATTTTGAAAAAATCAGCCGTGAAACCTGGCAGTCCTTGCACCGCAAGTCAACTCCTCCCTTGACGGAAGAAGAACTAGACTCAATCAAGAGTTTTAACGACCAAATTAGCCTACAAGATGTGACAGATATTTATTTACCATTGGCTCATCTCATCCAAATTTACAAACGCACCAAAGAGGATTTAGCCTTCTCTAAGGGAATTTTTCTCCAAAGAGAGAGTAAATCTCAGCCCTTCATCATCGGAGTTTCGGGAAGTGTTGCCGTTGGCAAATCAACAACTAGCCGACTTCTGCAAATCCTTCTGTCTCGTACAGTTACTGACGCCACTGTGGAGTTAGTGACAACTGATGGTTTTCTCTATCCCAATCAAACGTTAATTGACCAAGGTATCTTAAACCGCAAAGGTTTTCCAGAGAGTTATGACATGGAGGCCTTACTGAATTTCCTTGACCGCCTAAAAAATGGCCAAGACGTTGATATTCCTGTCTATTCTCATGAGGTTTATGATATTGTTCCTGGTGAGAAACAATGTGTTAAGGCTGCAGATTTTGTAATTGTTGAAGGAATCAATGTCTTTCAGAATCCTCAAAATGAGCGTCTTTACATCACCGACTTCTTTGATTTTTCCATCTACGTAGACGCCGCTGTCGAAGACATTGAAAGCTGGTATTTAGACCGCTTTTTGAAACTTCTCAGCTTTGCCCAAAACGATCCAGACAGCTACTACCACCACTTTACGCAAATGCCAATAGGGGAAGTAGAGTCTTTTGCCCACCAAGTATGGAGTGATATCAACCTTACAAATCTACAAAACTATATTGAACCAACAAGGAATCGGGCCGAGGTTATTCTCCACAAGGCTAAAAACCATGAAATCGATGAAATTTACCTAAAAAAATAATTTCCCCTTGTCAAAACATAAGTTTTCAGATATAATAGTATAGTTAGTAAATATGGAGGTAAGAACATTGGCAAACATTAAATCAGCTATCAAACGCGCTGAATTGAACGTTAAACAAAACGAAAAAAACTCAGCTCAAAAATCAGCTATGCGTACTGCTATCAAAGCTTTCGAAGCAAACCCTTCTGAAGAACTTTTCCGTGCTGCTAGCTCAGCTATCGACAAAGCAGAAACTAAAGGTTTGATTCATAAAAACAAAGCAAGCCGCGATAAAGCTCGTCTTTCAGCTAAACTTGCTAAATAAGAAACAGTCCACAGAGGCTGTTTTTTTGTCCTCCATTACAAAAAGGTAGAAAATGAAAATCGCAATTATCGGCTATTCTGGTGCTGGTAAGTCAACTCTAGCAGAAAAGTTGTCAAACTACTACTCTATCCCAAAACTGCATATGGACACCCTCCAATTTCAACCAGGTTGGCAAGATAGTGACCGTGATTGGATGAAAGCCGAGATGAAAAACTTCCTCACCAATCACTCAGACTGGGTCATCGATGGCAATTATTCTTGGTGCTATTACGAGGAAAGAATGCAGGAAGCCGATCAAATTATCTTCCTTAATTTTTCACCTTGGACTTGCTTACTGAGGGCCTTTAAGCGTTATCTCAAATACAGAGGTCAAGTTCGAGAAAGCATGGCGGCTGGCTGTCCTGAACGCTTTGACTGGGAGTTTATCAGATGGATTCTCTGGGATGGGCGGAAAAAGAATGCTAAAGAACGCTACAAGGGGATTCAAGAAACCTATCCAGAGAAAGGAATTGTCCTCCGGTCACAAAAGGTGATAGACCACTTCTTAGAAAATAACCCACATAACAGGAAAAACCAACGTACCTAACGTTGGTTTTTTACTTTTAGCCAATTACACTTCCATTTGGTACAGCTGGATCCACTGTGAGAAGGATTAATTTGCCTTCATGTTCAGCTGAGAGGATCATTCCTTGGCTGACATATTTTTTCATCATCTTACGCGGTTTGAGGTTGGCAACGATTTGGACTTTCTTGCCGACCAATTCTTGTTCGTTTGGATAGTATTTTGCAATTCCTGAGAGGATTTGACGGTCTTCACCATCACCAGCATCTAGGCGGAATTGAAGCAACTTTTCAGAACCTTCCACTTTAGAAACTTCTTTGACCTCTGCGACACGAATTTCAACCTTATCGAAGTCTTCAAACTTGATTTCTTCCTTGTTTAGTTTGAGTTCGACTTCGTCTGGATTCCATTCTTTTTCAACGGCTGGTTTGTTGCATTCCATTTGTTCTTTGATATAGGCAATCTCTTCTTCCATGTCCAGACGTGGGAAGATTGGTGTTCCTTTGGTAACTACAGTGACACCTGCAGGCAAGTCAGCCAAATTCAAGTTTTCAAGGCTAGAAACTTCTGCTAGACCAAGTTGAGTCAAGACCGCAAAACTGGTTTCCATCATAAAGGGCTCAATCAAGTGTGCTACGACACGAAGGCTGGCTGCCAAGTGGCTCATCACACTTGCCAATTGGTCACGAAGAGCTTCATCCTTGGCCAAGACCCATGGAGCAGTCTCATCAATGTATTTGTTGGTACGAGAGATAAGGGTCCAGACAGCTTCAAGAGCACGTGGGTAGTCAACTGCTTCCATGTGTGTATGGTAGTCTGCGATTGATTGTTTTGCAACGTCAGCAAGAGCATTATCAAACTCTGTTACACCCTCTACATAGGCAGGGATTTGACCATCAAAGTACTTGTTGATCATGGAAACCGTACGGTTAAGGAGGTTTCCTAGGTCATTTGCCAATTCATAGTTGATACGGCCGACGTAGTCCTCAGGAGTGAAGGTGCCGTCTGAACCAACTGGAAGACTACGCATGAGGTAGTATCGAAGTGGATCCAGTCCATAACGCTCTACCAACATTTCAGGGTAAACGACATTCCCTTTTGACTTAGACATCTTACCGTCTTTCATGACAAACCAACCGTGGGCAATCAAGCGGTCAGGCAATTTGATATCCAACATCATCAGAAGGATTGGCCAATAGATAGAATGGAAACGAAGAATATCTTTTCCAACCATGTGGAATACTGTTCCATTCCAGAACTTGTCAAAGTTGCCATGCTCATCTTGACCATAACCAAGAGCAGTCGCATAGTTAAGAAGGGCATCAATCCAAACATAGACCACGTGTTTTGGATTGGATGGGACTGGAACTCCCCAGGTAAAGGTTGTACGAGAAACCGCTAAGTCTTCCAAACCTGGCTCAATGAAGTTACGCAACATTTCATTAAGTCGACCATCTGGAGTGATGAAATCAGGGTGCGATTTGAAAAATTCAACCAAACGGTCTTGGTATTTGCTGAGGCGAAGGAAATAAGACTCTTCTGAAACCCACTCCACTTCGTGACCTGATGGAGCGATACCGCCAGTTACATTTCCAGCTTCATCACGGAAAACTTCTGCAAGCTGGCTCTCTGTAAAGAATTCCTCATCTGAGACTGAGTACCAACCAGAATACTCACCTAGGTAGATGTCATCTTGAGCAAGCAAGCGTTCAAAAACTTGCGCCACTACTTTTTCATGGTAGTCATCCGTCGTACGGATGAATTTATCATAAGAAATATCTAGTAATTGCCAGAGTTCTTTGACGCCAACTGCCATCCCATCAACATAAGCTTGAGGTGTAATCCCAGCTTCTTCTGCTTTTTGTTGAATCTTTTGGCCATGCTCATCTAAACCTGTTAGATAAAAAACATCGTAGCCCATAAGGCGTTTGTAACGTGCTAAAACATCACAAGCAATGGTTGTGTAGGCAGAACCGATATGAAGTTTACCAGATGGATAGTAAATCGGTGTTGTAATATAAAAATTCTTTTCAGACATAATTCTTCCTTTCCAGGCAAATGAAACCTGATTTTCTAACACTTCATTATATCATATTTTTAGTGATTTTCGATAGGAAAATCCATACAAAAACAAGACAGACAAATGTCCATCTTGTTTTTTCTGTTCTATATCTTATTCATAACGAAGAGCTTCGATTGGATCGAGCTTAGACGCTTTATTAGCTGGCAAGACTCCGAAAATCATCCCAACGCTTGCTGACACAGCCAAGCTAAAGAGAGCGATTGGGAGGGAAACCCCAACTTCGATACCTGCAATCATGTTTTGAAGCAGTACTCCGGCTAACATGGTCATTCCAGCAGCAATTCCAAGACCGATGACACCACCCAACAAGGTCAAGATCATGGATTCAATCAAAAACTGTACCAAGATATTAGCCCGTGTAGCACCGAGAGCTTTCCGCAGACCAATCTCACGCGTGCGTTCTGTCACCGAAACCAGCATGATATTCATAACACCAGTTCCCCCAACAAAGAGAGAGATTCCTGCGATGGCACTGATAATGGTTGTCATAAAACCAAATAGTTGTTGTACCTCTTGGAAAGCGGCAGTTGCATCCGCAACTTGGTACTCCCCTTGCTGAATACCAGCAATCTCGGTCAGTTTTCGAGCCAACTCTGGACCCAATGTCTGCGTTAGACTAGTATCATTGACACGAAAGACGATGTTCGAGATTTCATCAGTATTAAAATTGGCTGCGAGAGAGATATTGGTCGTAATTGGAAGACCACCGATCCCAAAGGCTTTAGCAGTTTTAGCTTCATTGCTAGTATAAACGCCAATCACACGGTAACTAAATTCATTGACAGAGATGATTTGATTAACCGCGGCTTCTGGACTATCAAACAAACTTTTGGATAGTTCTTCATCCAACAAAATCACACTGGCAAATTCCTTGTAGTCTTGCGGTCTTAGACTTCTACCCGCAACGATTTCATTTTCAACTGCGTTCATGTAGGTGCTATTTCCGCCTGTCAGAGTCGCTCGTTCAACCTTCTTATCCTTATAAGATAGGGTAACGTTGGTCGAGTTGGTGACATAGTAACTGTCTACTCCCTTAAGTTTAGCAGCCTCCTTGACCCAGGATTCTAGTGGTTTTGGTGGTTCAACATGAACATCCTTTTCTTTCCCACTGACTGTCAAAGCGGATTGTTTCTGCGTAAAGGAGCCGTCCTTGCTTTTGATAGGAGAGAAAAAGACATGGATATCCTTTTGTGATTTGGTCATGTTTTTATTGACCTGACGAGACATGGAGTCTCCCAGAGCCATGATGACAACGACAGACGAAACTCCGATGATAATCCCAATCATGGTGAGGAAGGAACGCATCTTGTGGGCCATGATGGATGAAAAGGCAAATTTCAGATTCTGCATCTAGTTTTCCTCCTTTTCTACCAGAGCACTGTCTGATGAGATGACCCCATCACGAATGACAATTTGGCGTTTGGCATAGGCAGCAATCTCGGGCTCGTGCGTGACCATGATAATGGTTTTCCCTTCCTTGTTTAACTCCACCAACAGTTGCATGATTTGATTTCCTGTCTTGGTATCCAAGGCTCCTGTGGGTTCGTCAGCTAGGATGATAGAGGGATTATTTACCAAGGCACGCGCAATCGCTACACGTTGCTTTTGTCCACCTGATAACTCTGAAGGCAAATGATGACTGCGCTCCGTTAACTCAACCTTTTCCAGAAATTCCTCAGCCAATTTTCGACGTTTTGAAGCTGAAACTCCAGCGTAAATCAAGGGCAATTCAACGTTTTGAAGCGCATTGAGCTTGGACAAGAGAAAGAACTGCTGAAAGACAAAGCCGATTTGTTGGTTGCGAACCTTGGCAAGCTGTTTCTCTCCAAGGCCTGCAACTTCTTGTCCTTCAAGGTAGTACTCCCCACTAGTTGGTGTGTCCAACATTCCGATGGTATTCATCAACGTAGACTTACCAGAACCGGACGGTCCCATAATGGCGACAAACTCACCTTCTTGAACTTCGAAGTTAATATTTTTTAGAACCTGCAGTTCTTGGTCACCATTTCGATAACTCCTGCAGATATTTTTGAGACTAATTAGTTTCTTCATCAGCCTTCACCTCTTTTCCTTCTTCCAAGGAAGATGTTGGATTACTGATGACCTTGGCACCGTCTGTCAAACCTGAAGTAATTTCTTGGTTGTCTGCGTCCGCATTCCCCAAAGTAACTTCTACCTTCTTCGCTTTTTTCTGGTCGTCAACGAGCCAGACATAGTTTTTGCCATTTTCGGTAACAACACTTGTCAAAGGAACAAGGATGGCTTTACTTTTGTTTTTGACTTCAACACTGACTGAGAAGCCTTGTTTCAACTCACCGATATCGCTAGTCACATCAACAGTATAAGGGTACTTAGATCCAGTATTCCCTCCAAGGGCTGCATTTGCTGCTTCTCCGTTGTTTTTAGGATAATCAGAAATATAGCTGATTTTACCTGTCCAGCTCTTATCTTGGTAAACCTTCGAAGTAAAGGTAACTTCTTGCCCAACAGAAAGATTAGCAAGGTTGTATTCAGACAATTCCCCTTTGACCTGCAAGTTTTCATTACTTACGACATGAACCATCACTTGACTGCTACCAGTTGGTGATTTGGAAACATTACGATTGACTTCCACAACGGTTCCCTCTAGTGTACTGAGAACAGTTGCTGCATCCAGTTGAGCTTGGGCCTTGTTGAGTTGGGCCACAGCATCTTCACGGTTATCTTTGGCATCACTGATTTGAGAATCAATAGAGGATACGGAAGAAGTCGCTGCTTGCGCTTGTTCTGGGAGTCCAGCTTCTGTTGGAACCTGTGGAGAAGCTGGTGCAGCTGATGCATTTTCACGAGCTTTGTTTAACTCCTCGATATGACGGTCTGCCTTTGCAACTGCTCGACTGGCTGCATCGTAGGCTACTTGAGCGTCAGCACTGCTGTATTTGACCAAAGCTTGCCCTTCTTCGACTTTGTCGCCAACTGAAACGAGGATTTCATCCAAATCTCCCTTGCTAGCATCAAAATAAACGTATTGTTCATTTTTTGCTGTGACGGTACCTGACAAGAGAACTGATGAGGCGACGGAACCTTCCTTGGCAACAACAATATGAGAGGTCTCATCCTGAACAGCTGACTGGGATGGTTGTCTAAAAATCATAATCCCCGCAGCACTGATAACAATAGCACTTGCAACACCAATAGCGGTAAATAATTGCCATTTTTTGACCTTTTTAGTTCTTTTCATAGTTAAGCTCCTTTTTCACTTTAAGTTTACAAAAACCATTATATCAGAAATACTAGACCCATACAATGATCGTTCAGAGAGAAACAATGACAGTTCAGGAAAAATATTTCGTTCGGTATTTGTTTTTGGATTATTGTACTAGATATATAATACACTATCTTTGAAAAAATGGCAAGTGTTTTTCTAATTTTTTTAAACGTAGCAGATTTTTGCATTCAAATAGTAAAAACGATAGAATATGACTATCAAAGCTATAAGGAGTTTTCTATGAGAGAATATGATATCATCGCCATCGGTGGAGGGAGTGGCGGCATCGCCACTATGAACCGAGCTGGTGAACACGGCGCCAAAGCAGCTGTTATCGAAGAGAAAAAATTAGGTGGAACTTGTGTCAACGTTGGCTGTGTTCCTAAGAAAATCATGTGGTATGGAGCCCAAATCGCTGAAAGCTTCCACCACTACGGTCCTGACTATGGGTTTACGAGTTCAAATGTTCAATTTGATTTCGCAAAACTTCGTCAAAACCGTGAAGCCTACATCGATCGCGCTCGCTCATCTTATGATGGAAGTTTCAAACGCAACGGAGTTGATTTGATTGAGGGGCGTGCTCATTTTGTTGATTCTCACACTGTCAGTGTTAATGGTGAATTGATTCGTGCCAAACATATCGTGATTGCGACTGGTGCTCGCCCAAGCATCCCAACTATCCCTGGAGCTGAACTCGGTGGTAGCTCAGACGATGTCTTTGCTTGGGAGCAACTTCCTGAATCCGTTGCTATACTAGGCGCAGGCTATATCGCTGTTGAGCTAGCTGGTGTTCTCCATGCACTCGGTGTAACAACTGATTTGTTCGTCCGCCGAGATCGTCCTTTACGTGGTTTTGACAGCTACATCGTTGAAGGTCTTGTCAATGAAATGGAAAAAACAGGCCTTCCTTTGCACACCCATAAGGTACCAGTCAAACTAGAAGAATCAGAGCAAGGCATTACGATTCATTTTGAAGATGGTTCTAATCACACTGCGAGCCAAGTTATCTGGGCTACCGGCCGCCGTCCAAATGTAGACGGATTGGAGTTAGAAAAGGCTGGAGTCACACTCAACCAACGTGGATTTATCCAAGTGGATGAGTATCAAAATACAGTTGTAGATGGCATCTATGCCCTCGGAGACGTCACTGGTGAGAAGGAACTAACTCCAGTAGCCATCAAGGCTGGACGTACCCTATCTGAACGTCTCTTTAATGGGCAAACAAGTGCTAAGATGGACTACACGACTATCCCTACTGTTGTCTTCTCCCACCCAGCAATCGGAACAGTCGGTTTAACTGAAGATCAAGCTATCAAAGAAT
This sequence comes from Streptococcus pseudopneumoniae, assembly GCF_001074565.1. Taxonomy (GTDB): domain Bacteria; phylum Bacillota; class Bacilli; order Lactobacillales; family Streptococcaceae; genus Streptococcus; species Streptococcus pseudopneumoniae_J. Next base: position 24,940 of record NZ_JUQX01000003.1, read on the forward strand.
ACGGCCAAGATAACATCAAAGTCTACAAGTCAAGCTTTGCATCTATGTACTCTGCCGTTACAAACCATCGTCAAGAATCACGCTTCAAACTCATCACAGCTGGTGATGATGAAAAAGTTGTTGGCCTTCACGGACTAGGATACGGAGTGGATGAGATGATTCAAGGATTTGCAGTCGCTATCAAGATGGGAGCAACCAAGGCAGACTTTGACGCCACAGTAGCTATCCACCCAACTGCTTCTGAAGAATTTGTGACCATGCGCTAGTTATCGCAAGAGACCTGAAGAGGTCTCTTTTTACATATAAAATCGGCTGTTACAAAATTGTTACCTCGTTATAAAAAATAGGTTGACTTTTTCTTCTGAATTAGTATAATAGTTACTATAATTTTGAAAAGAGGTTAACAGTTTTGAAAAAAGCTCATATCTACGCTATCCCTGCTATCGGTGCGGCTCTCATCGCCGTTTTGGCACAAATCAGTCTCCCTATCGGTCCTGTCCCATTCACTCTACAAAACTTTGCGATCGGTCTGATTGCTACTGTTTTTAGACCCAGAGAAGCTGTTCTATCTGTAGCTCTCTATCTCCTGCTGGGTGCCATTGGTTTACCTGTTTTTGCAGGGGGAGGAGCTGGATTTCACGTTTTAGTCGGCCCAAGCGCAGGCTATCTTTGGTTCGATCTTGTCTATGCTGGACTTACATCTTATCTCATCCATCAAAATAGTGGCTACATTCGCATTTTCCTAGCCAACCTCTTGGGTGACTCCCTCGTCTTTGTCGGAGGTATTCTCAGCCTCCACTTCCTTGCTGGGATGCCATTCGATAAGGCGCTTGCAGTTGGTGTCCTTCCCTTTATCCTCCCTGACCTTGGTAAGATCATTGCCATTAGTTTCATTGGTCGTCCCCTACTAGAACGATTGAAAAGCCTTACTTATTTTTCAAGATAAAAAATAGTCCAGAACAAATGTTCTGGACTATTTCCTTTCTAAGAATCAACTGTACACTATTTAGCTACTTGACTATTCTTATACTGTCATGAATATTAATCGTTTTATCCTTCAAATTACAGCTTTTCACGATATGCAAAGTAGAAAAGTATTCTAATTGATTCAAACCAAATAAGCTTCCATTGTTTTTGAAAGGTTTATAATTGTATACTTTTCAGAAAACGCATTTTCACTGATAGAGCTATATTTTATAAATTAATTGTGATACAATAGAGCTACCTAAAAGATTCAGAAAATTTTATGTTCATTGATAATTTATATTAACTTGAACTTTTTGATTTTTCTTCATTCAAAAATAACTGTAAATAATTATAAGTAGAAAGGTGATCCTATGCCAAAGAATACTCGTGAGCTAATCATTAGAGCTCTCATCACACTAGCTAAGAAGAATCCTCAACGTAGTTCCTTTACAATAACTGAAATTGCTGCTGAAGCTGGTATCTCACGACAAGCGATTTATCAAAAGCATTTTAACAACTTTGAAGATATCGTTGCCTACATTCATAAGGAAACTGACCAACAGATCTTCAATATTTTTGACCAATACCTTCCTGATCGAGATGGCGATCCCATCACCTTCTTAGCGGACTATATTCTTCCACTCATTTATGAAAAACGTGAAGTTATCAGTACTCTTTATAATTCCCAAGCTGACCCTTGTTGGAGAGAATTTTTGCGTGATACATACTCTAAATGGGTTCTGAAAAACGTTCATTACAGTAAAAAATTTGGTTTTAGTGACCAAGACATCGCCCACATTATCACAACCATGGCAATTTCATTCATCGAGGTCTGGATTCGCAAAGAAAATCCAATACCGCCTAAGGAATTCAGGGATACTTTCATCCAGCTAGCTAAGACTTCTCTATGTAATTATATCGTGTCATAAAAAAGGATCTTGAGATTAACTCAAGATCTTTTATTGCCCCCTTTTAAAGGCATCAACCATTACCTGAAATTCTTCATTGGAAAGCGTGATTCCTTTGCCCATTTTGGTATGGTCAGGGCTCCAAGTTCGAATATCAAACTTTGCTGGTGCACCATTAAAGCTAACTCGATTTAGTTCTTTTGTCCAGCCTTTTTCATTTTCGGACAAGGTCAGTAAGTGTTCTTCGATTTCAAATGTAAATTCTGCCATTTTTAACTCCTTTATGTGATATGCTTTCACTAGTCTATTCGTAAAAACCTTGTGGATTTTAGGAAATTTTTATATAATATGGATAGATAAGAAGGGAGGATCTTATGAGACAAACATTTAAACTTGTACTAAACAAACTACAGAGTTTTCTCAATGGAAATGACGAACCTCATCAAACCGAAGACAACTCCCTAACAGCTACAATCGAGCAGGCTATCCAGAAAAAATCTGCTGTTCATATCATACTAGCTGATACAAGTTTTACGGGTGATATTGTCAAATATGATGTCAGTCGTCAGCAGATTATTGTCAAAAATTTCACTAGAAATGTGACACGTATCATTCGGATTGGTGACATCAAGAGAATCCGTTTTGTCCCTTCTACGGTAGAAAAAGCACAGAAAAGTCTATTTAAGAAAGAGTGAGATGTTCATTGCATCCCACTCTTTTTCTTAACGAATTTGTTCAAAATGAAGGTGAACTGCGATATGATCACCATACCCACTTCTCTCCAAATCACGTTGCAAGCGATAAGAGATATAGTGCTCTGCAATGGTGATATAACCTGCTCCCAGCAAACGATTTTCAACCATTGATTGGATCATACTGATGGTCGCACGTTCTACTTTTGCTTCTTCCAAGTCCAAGACTACTTTTTTAGTAACTTGAGCTAGGTTTTGACGTAGATCATCTGTCAAAACATAAACTGTCTGAGCTGCCTTTAGGACAGCTTGGTAAATTTTATCTGGATCAAAGTCGGCAACTTCTCCGTTACGTTTGATTACTTGCATAAGGTTCTCCTTTATTCTTTGTTTTCTTTGATTTCAGCCAGCATCTTTTCTTCTTCTGCTGTAAATTGGTAATTTTTTAATAAGTCAGGTCTGCGCTCGTAGGTTTTCTTTAGACTCTCATACAGTCGCCACTGGCGAATTTTTTCATGGTGCCCACTCATAAGCACATTTGGCACCACCATGCCTCGATAGTCATAAGGGCGTGTGTATTGGGGGTATTCGAGAAGTCCTGAAGAAAAACTATCATCTTGGTGACTAGACTCCTTGCCAATCACTTCTGGGATCAAGCGAACTGTAGCATCAATCATGGTCATGGCTGCCAACTCACCACCAGTCAGGACATAATCTCCTAGAGAAATTTCATCGGTTACTAAGGTCTTGATGCGCTCGTCATACCCTTCGTAGTGACCGCAGATAAAGATAAGCTCCTCTTCCTGGGCCAAATCTTCAGCGTAAGCCTGATTGAACTGTTTCCCAGCAGGATCAAGAAGTATGACACGGGGATTTTTCTTTTCAATAGCATCAAAAGCATCGAAAATGGGTTGAGCTCGGAGCAACATCCCCTGACCGCCTCCGTAGGGCTCGTCGTCAACATGACGGGCCTTTTCAGCGTATTCTCTGAAATTATGATACTGGATATCTAAGAGCCCTTTTTCTCGAGCCTTTCCAACGATCGAGTGCTCTAGCGGAGAAAACATCTCCGGAAAGAGGGTTAAAATATCAATCTTCATCATCTAACCCTTCTAAGATGTCCACATCAACCCGTTTGTTTGGAATATCAACATTGAGAACTACTGGCGGAATGTAAGGTAAAAGCAAATCTCGCTTACCTTTTCGCTTTACCACCCAGACATCATTGGCTCCTGGTTGCAGAATTTCCTTGATGGTTCCAACCAAGTTATCTCCCTCGTAAACATCCAAACCAATAATCTCGTGATAGTAGAATTCACCATCATCTAAATCATTCAAATCTTCCTCAGCGACCTTGAGACTATAACCCTTGTACTTTTCAATCGCATTGATATGATACATGTCTTTGAATTTGATAATGTCAAAATTCTTATGCTTACGGTGGCTAGCGATGGTCACTGTTTGAACAAACTGGTCTTTTTCATCAAATAAAGCCAGCTCTGCCCCTTTTTTAAACCGTTCCTCAGCAAAATCCGTCACAGACAAGACTCGCATCTCACCCTGCAGACCCTGCGTATTGACGATTTTCCCAACATTAAAGTAGTTCATCTTGTCTCCTGTATCTATTTCTATCCTTTATTTTATCATGTTACAGGGATTTTCACAAGTTGAATAGGTCCTATCTTACAAGGCTACTACTTCTTCAAAAAAATCACCAACTATCTGATTAAACTCTTCAGGATGGTCATTCATAGGTTGGTGTTTGCTATCTGAAATCGTTACTTGACGCGCATTGGGATTTAGAGCAATGATACCATCATAGATTTTTTTTAGGTGTTTAGGAAAATCGTTTTCGCCTCTTACTAATAGCATGGGAGGATTTTCTTCATATCCTTCTATCTCATGGACTGCCAAGAACCCTGTGATCCCAAGGTTCAAGAAAACATCTCGCCCAGTTTCTATAATGGCCGTCTTGACCAATTCTCTTGTGATAGGGTTATCAGTACACATTTTTGAGTTCTTATCAGCAATCACCTTCCAAGGAATCGTTTTGTACATAAGAGAACTATATTTGATTCGACCTCTTTCTTTATCTGATAGGTAACGATGCTGTCCCCAACTATCTACCATGACCAAGGCTAGGACTCTTTCTGGATGGCGATAGGTATACTCTTGAAGTGGATTTCCTCCCCAAGAATGACCAACCAATATCACCTTATCCAGCTTAAAATAGGACAAAATGGCATCTACATCTTGAATAGCGCCTTCCAAGTCGGGTAGCCCAACTTTCATAGGTGATTCACCCTGCCCTCTAACATTTACAAAGTAAAGGTCAAATCCATCAAAAGCATCATACTGGTGGGCCCACATCTGACTGCGTCCACAAGCTCCATGATAGAAAATAATGTGGCCTTTATTTGCATTCCCAGGACGATGATAAACAACCAAATCACAATCTACGACTGCTATAAGGTGACGTTTCAACATCTCGTGTTCTCTGTTATAAAAAGCAATAGCTTCAGCAATATCATTTGGCTTCATTACTACATTCGCTCCTCTTTATCCTGATATCATTCTTTGTATCTATTTTATCATGCTATATTAAAATCATGGTTTTCTAAACTTGATTTTATTAAAAATTTTGAATTTTCTGCATCATTTAGATAAAGAAAAAGACTGCTAAGCAATCTTTACTTTTTTCTCATCAGATTCATGCCTAAAATTCCAGCAATAATCAAAGTTGCTCCGATGACATGGTAGCTATAAATCGGTTCGTGGAGGATAAGCGCCCCAGCTAGAATGGTCAAAACTGTTCCAAGATTACCAAAGACACTGACGGTTGATGCCCCGAGGCGAACGATAGCATAGATAGAGAGACTACCAGTCACGATAGAAGCTAGAATTCCCAAATAGAGGATGGAAAGCAGATAGGGCATCTGTCCAAGCGGCTCTACGTAGGCTAGTATGTTGCCATCTAGATAGTGCGAGGTTAGGCTTAGCATATTAAAGGTGATGAAACCAACAAATATCACAACAGATGTCATATCCATAGCCCGATAGCGACCTCCTTTGGACTTGCTGAGGATATTGTTTATTGCATTGGCGAGAACAGATCCCAACATCAAGAGAAAGCCCAAGCTAGCAGTCTCTGTACCAAAGTTCGCTCCTTTGCTAAGGAAGATGAAAACTACTCCTGCTACGGATAAAATTAAAAAGAACTTTTGTAGCAAGCTTGTCTTTTCCTTGAGAAAGACTGATGCTAAAAGGAGAGTAAAAATCGGGACAAGCGCTTGTAAAATTCCTGCTTCAGAAGACGTTATATACTGTAAAGCAAAGGATTGGAAAATAAAAAAGAAGAGTGGATAGAAAAAACTCATAGGAAAAATAGAAAGAATATCTTTTCTACTTAAACTCACTTTGATAAGTTTGATTTGATGAAGGACGACCAATACCAAAGCAGCGATTGTATAGCGATGTGCTAAGTTTGTGAGAGGACTGGCATAGCCTAAAGCAATTTTAGTAAATAAAAAAGAAAAACCAATGATTGCTGAAAAGGATAAGGCTGCTAGGTAAGCTTTTGTTTTCTCGTTCATAGAATGTTACTCCCTTTAAAAATAGCTATTCTCAAGATTGATTGACTAGAATTCTTTGAGACTGTCTATCCATTTTAGCATAGTAAAATCCTAGATGCTATTTCTAGGATTGGTATTTTATTCCTTCTTTCACCGTTTATCTATTACATTAGCTAAAAAGGATTCAGCCAGTCTGATCTGCTTTTCTCGTTCTTGTCTCACAAGTTCTAACTTGTCTGCTTCTTGGAGATTCCTTACTTTGATAGCATAATCCGCGGAAACGATGGCATGTCCTCGCATATGGGCTGTTGAAATAGCTTGTACAAAGACTCTGGCAGCGTACTTAGCGATTCGGTTTTGGGCATTTTTAGAGAGGAGATTTGCTGCGAAACCTGCTTTTCTCAACTCATGAGGTGTGAACTCATTTCTCAATCGTGCATCAAAAGCCTCATAAGCTTGCCGAATTATTTTATTTTTCTCACCTTCATCACCAATATCAATTAAAGATAAGAAATCTCGCGAGTTCTCTAATGCCCATCGAGCTAGTTCTTTCTGAGGAAGTCTATCCAGTATTTGTTCTAGTTCCAATCTTTTCTCAGAGTCGTCCCAAATGGCAACTTTGTAAGGACTAGGTAGGTGATTCATTTTAGTCTTATAGGCAGTTCGTTCAAACTCATTCCATGCATAATCCTCTGGTCTCATTGATTTCTCATTCTTTCTTACTAGCTAGCGTAAGCTAGGAGACACCTTTCATATTAGTGAAAAGAGATTACTCCTAGTTTTCTTGGAGGTTTTCCAAAAATCCTTCCAAATCTCGTTCATGTTGGTACTTAATGGCACCCTTCTTATCTTTGTCAAAGATGCTTTTGGTTAGGTCAATGTCGTTAATAGCTGCAATTGCGACAGTGTAGTGAATAATATCAGCCAGTTCTTTGGCTAGTTCCTCATTTGAGTCCTGGACACCCTCTTTTCGACCAGAGCGCCCATTCAAGACCTCTGCTACCTCTCCGACTTCCTCCACTAGCTTGATAAAGAGGCCTTCCTCAGTTCGAGATTGCTGGTAATGATCTAGTAAGTAAGCTTGTAATTGTCTAAGCGTTAAATCCTTCATCTTCTCCTCCTCACAAAAAAAACGAGACATCTGTCCCGCTTTTTTATTTTTCATCGATAACGATTCTTACTTTCTTGTCTTCAGTTGGGACAGAGTAGACAATCGTTCTTATCGCAGAAATAGTGCGACCCTTACGACCGATAACACGACCGACATCGCTTTGGTCAAGATCCAAGTGATACTCCAAAAACTCTGGTGTGTCTTCGATCTTGATAGTTAAGGCATCAGGTTGTGAAATCAAAGGTTTCACAATCGCAATAATGAGATTTTCAATCGTATCCATCTGTCAACCTACTTTAAACTTATTTTGAGAATTTAGAATCGTGGAATTTTTTCAATACGCCTTCTTTTGAAAGGATGTTGCGAACTGTATCTGAAGGTTGAGCTCCATCAGCCAACCATGCAAGAACGCGGTCTTCTTTCAAAGTTACTTGATTTTCAGCAACAAGTGGGTTGTAAGTTCCAACTGTTTCGATGAAACGTCCGTCACGTGGTGAACGTGAGTCTGCTACGTTGATACGGTAGAAAGGTTTTTTCTTAGAACCCATACGAGTCAAACGGATTTTAACTGCCATTTTTTAATGTCTCTTTTCTTATTTTTTATTTCGGTGAAATAGCTGAGCTATTTAGCACATGTTCTATTATAGCAGATTTTCGACAGGTGTCAAGAAAAAAACTTGACAAACTTTTAATTTTTTAACTACTCGGAATTTTTAGTAAAATCATTAACATTTGAAATCACCTTACTTTTAAGGTACAATGGTAGAAATGAATTTTTGAGAGGAAAATAATGAAAAAACTAGCAACCCTTCTTTTACTATCAACTGTTGCCCTTGCTGGGTGCACTAGTATCCAACGTGGTCTCCGTGGTGATGACTATGTCGACTCTAGTCTTGCAGCAGAAGAAAGCTCAAAAGCAGCTGCTCAGGCTGCCAAAGATTTGAATGACGCTTTGACCAATGAAAATGCCAACTTCCCTCAACTTTCTAAGGAAGTTGCTGAAGATGAAGCCGAAGTGGTTCTCCACACAAGTCAGGGTGATATTCGTATTAAACTCTTCCCTAAACTCGCTCCTCTAGCCGTTGAAAACTTCCTTACTCACGCCAAAGAAGGCTACTATAACGGCATCACCTTCCACCGTGTCATCGATGGCTTTATGGTCCAAACTGGAGATCCTAAGGGAGATGGTACAGGGGGCCAATCTATCTGGCATGATAAGGATAAAACGAAGGACAAAGGAACTGGTTTCAAAAATGAAATCTCTCCTTACCTATACAATATCCGAGGAGCCCTTGCTATGGCTAACACTGGTCAACCAAACACCAACGGTAGCCAGTTCTTCATCAACCAAAACTCAACAGATATTTCAGCTAAACTCCCTACAAGCAAGTATCCAAAGAAAATCATCGAAGCCTATAAAGAAGGTGGAAATCCGAGTCTAGACGGCAAACACCCTGTCTTTGGTCAAGTCATCGATGGCATGGACGTTGTTGACAAGATTGCCAAAGCTGAAAAAGATGAGAAAGACAAACCGACTTCTGCTATCACCATTGATAGTATCGAAGTAGTCAAGGACTACGACTTCAGCAAAAAATAAGCCATCAGCAGATAAGGAGACGATGATATGATTCTATTTTGGGGTTCTAAAGGATATCAGAAAGATTTGGGACATACGCAAACTGCGATCGAATGTGGTCACTGTAACAATGTTGACACTTGGGAGATTGTAGAAACTGGACGCAAATTTACCCTCTACTGGATTCCACTTTTTCCTTACGGTAAAACTTACTTCGTTTCTTGTCCGATTTGCCACTATGGTAAAGAAATTGAGAAAGCTGAAGTTGAAAGCTTCTTAAATTACTAGTCAAAAAGGCCAAGTCTAAATGACTTGGCTTTTTTACTGCTTTTAAGTTAGCTTGTTAAAGTCCCAGATTTGGTCCATCCAGCCTTCATAAAAGTCTGGTTCGTGACAAACCATAAGAATGCTTCCTTTGTATTCTTTAAGCGCCCGTTTGAGTTCATCCTTGGCATCTACATCCAAGTGGTTGGTCGGCTCGTCCAGCACTAAAACATTGTTTTCACGATTCATCAAGAGACAGAAACGCACCTTGGCTTGTTCCCCACCTGATAAGACCTGAATCTGACTTTCGATATGCTTAGTTGTCAAACCACAACGAGCAAGGGCTGCACGAACTTCTGCCTGATTGAGTGCTGGAAAGGCGTTCCAGACCGTTTCTAGAGGAGTCTGGCGATTGCCACCTTCTACTTCTTGCTCAAAATAACCAAGTTCTAGGTAATCACCGCGTTCAACTTCCCCAGCAATGGGAGGAATAATTCCCAAGAGAGACTTCAAGAGAGTTGTTTTCCCGATACCATTTGCCCCAATAATGGCAACCTTTTGATTGCGTTCAAAGGTGAGGTTTAAAGGCTTGGTAAGGGGACGGTCATAACCAATCTGCAAGTCCTTGGCTTGGAAGATAAAGCGCCCAGGTGTACGAGCCGGTTTGAAATCAAAGGATGGTTTTGGCTTCTCACTTTGAAGTTCGATGATGTCCATCTTGTCCAGTTTCTTTTGACGGGACATGGCCATATTACGCGTTGCAACACGGGCTTTGTTTCGAGCCACGAAATCCTTGAGGTCTGCAATCTCTTTCTGTTGACGTTCATAGGCCGCTTCCAACTGAGATTTCTTCATAGCATAGACTTCTTGGAACTGGTAATAGTCTCCAGAATAGCGAGTCAATTGTTGATTTTCCACATGGTAGACGATATTAATCACGTCGTTGAGGAATGGAATATCGTGCGAAATAAGGACAAAGGCATTCTCATAGTTTTGGAGATAGCGTTTGAGCCAGTCAATGTGTTCGGCATCCAAGTAGTTGGTTGGCTCGTCCAGTAACAAGATATCTGGCTTTTCAAGGAGGAGTTTAGCTAAGAGCACCTTGGTTCTTTGTCCACCTGACAAGGCTGTTACGTCTGTATCCATACCATAGTCCATGACACCAAGGGCACGCGCTACTTCATCAATCTTGGCATCTAAAGTATAAAAATCACGACTCTCCAAACGATCTTGGAGTTCGCCAACTTCTTCCATCAGCGCATCGATATCTGCTCCCTCTTCTGCCATTTCCATGTAGAGGTCATTGATACGAGCTTCTGCTTTAAAAAGCTCATCAAAGGCTGTACGCAAAACATCACGCACGGTTTGTCCTTCTTTTAGCACAGCGTGCTGGTCCAGATAGCCAGCGGTCACATACTTAGACCACTCAACCTTCCCTTCATCTGGTAGCAGTTTACCAGTCACGATGCTCATAAAGGTTGATTTTCCTTCACCATTGGCACCGACTAAACCGATATGCTCTCCCTTGAGGAGACGGAAAGAAACGTCTTCAAAAATCGCACGGTCACCAAAACCGTGACTCAAATTTTTAACTTCTAAGATACTCATTCTAATTCCTTATCTTGTTTTTATGCAATCCTTTATAGAGGAGCCAAGCCAGATAGCCTCCCAAGGTGTTGGTCCACAAATCATCAATCTCAAAGACGCGATTAAAATCAAAGAAAAAGTCTAAAACCAGTTGCGTACACTCAATTCCTAGACTCAGTAAAAAACTGAGAAGGATGATTTTTTTAGTTTGCCGCAAGTTTGGACAGAGATAGATCAGTTGAAAGACTAGTGGGAAAAGCAAGAAAACATTTAAAATGTTCTGCAAAAAGATCCAAAGGACTTGTCCCAAACTGGTCACTTCACCCAGATTCCACAGGGAGTTTAAGGGAGTTAAAAGAAAAACCAGGCGTTCAAAAGTTTGAATACCTGGAGTTTCCACTCCTGTAGGAAGTTGAGGCTGGGGAGTAAAACAAAAACAGACAATGCATAGACTGTAAATAGCCACTCCCAATCTCAAGATTAATTCTCTTTTTCTAGTCATTTTATGGATTTACCGCTGCGACTGCCTTCTGGCGGTCACGTTTCATTGTATTAGAACGCAATTGTCCACAAGCTGCATCAATATCTGTACCATGCTCTTGACGGACAACACAGTTGACCCCTTTTTTCTTGAGGGTATCGTAGAAGGCCATCACGCGCTCTTTAGGACTACGGCTATATTGGTCATGCTCACTAACAGGGTTATAAGGAATCAAGTTTACATAAGACAATTTCTTGATGTTCTTGAGCAACTCCGCCAACTCCAAGGCTTGTTCTACACCATCGTTGACTTCATTGAGCATGATGTATTCAAAGGTCACACGGCGATTGGTTGTTTCGATATAGTACTCAATAGCAGCAAAGAGTTTTTCAATCGGAAAGGCACGGTTAATCTTCATGATGCTTGAACGCAATTCATTATTGGGTGCGTGAAGGGAAACAGCCAGATTAACCTGTACACCTTCATTAGCAAAGTCACGAATTTTATGGGCCAAACCGGAAGTTGAAACTGTGATGTGACGAGCACCGATTGCCATCCCCTTGTCATCATTGATGGTACGGACAAAATTCAAAACATTGTTGTAGTTATCAAATGGTTCACCAATTCCCATGACAACGATATGACTGACACGCTCGTCCTGACCACGTTCGTCAAAGTATTTCTGAACTAGCATGATCTGTGCTACGATTTCCCCGTTATTGAGGTCACGTTGCTTCTTGATCAAGCCTGATGCACAGAAGGTACAACCAATATTACAGCCAACCTGAGTGGTCACACAGACTGACAAACCGTAGTGTTGACGCATGAGTACTGTCTCAATCAACATGCCATCTGGCAACTCGAAAAGATACTTAACAGTACCATCAGCAGACTCTTGTACAATCCGCTGTTTCAATGGATTGACCACAAACTGGTCATTAAGCTTGGCAATCAAATCCTTGGAAAGGTTGGTCATTTCTTCAAACGACTGGACACGTTTACGGTAGAGCCATTCCCAGATTTGATCTGCTCGGAATTTCTTTTCTCCTTGTTCTAAAACCCATTCTTGCATGGTTTGACGTGTTAAACTATAAATAGACGGTTTCATCTCTTCTCCTTATTCTCTATCTATTTCTGACGAATGACAAAATGGCGCTGTCCCTTGTCCTCTTTCTGAGACTTTTGGTCCTTAAGACGACGTCTATTTCGCTTATCCGTATTTGATTTTCTCTTGTTTTGCGAAGGTTTCTTGCCTCTTCTAGGAAGGTTTTCCTCTTCCTTTTTACGCATTTTCTTGTCAAATGAAGCCCGTTTCGGTGCTTGATTTTCTAGAACAAAATAAGCACAACCATAACTACAATACTCTAAAAGATAATCCTGTAAGCGACTGATTTTTTCAATTTTTTCCTCTGTTCGATCGTCTTTGTAAAAGCCACGTAGGCGGAGCTGTTCATTACTCCAGTCCCCCACGACATAATCAAATTTGGTCAACACTTCTGAGAAGCGTTGATTAAAGACTGTCACATCGAAAGCATCCTTGATATTTTCAACCAAGGTAAAAGCAATCCCTTCAGTCTCAACCTTATCCCCATTCACATGAAATTCTGGGCCAGGAAACTTGTTATAGTTGTATAATTCAGGTGCAATTTCTTTACGCATAGTCTTCCTTTTCCACGATTACTTAACACTCTATTTTACCATAATTTCTAGCAGTTAGCACGTTTCTCATAAAAATGAAAAAAGTCTGACGATTTTGTCAGACTTCTGCTTTATAACTTTAAAAAGAGAAGAACAATTCTTCCCTCCATATTTTATTATTTAGCTGCTGCGTAAAGCTCGTCTACCTTGTTCCAGTTAATGACTGAGAAGAAAGCTTTGATGTAGTCAGGACGCACGTTGCGGTATTTCACGTAGTAAGCATGTTCCCAAACGTCCAAGCCCAAGATTGGTTTTTTACCTTCTGAGATTGGTGTGTCTTGGTTTGCTGTTGAAGTCACTTCAAGCTTCCCTTCTTTGTTAACAACCAACCATGCCCATCCAGAACCGAAGCGAGTTGTAGCTGCTGCTGTAAAGGCTGCTTGGAACTCTTCAAATGAGCCAAATGTTGCGTCGATTGCTGCTGCAAGTTCTGCTGATGGAGCTGTTTTCTCAGGAGTCATCAATTCCCAGAAAAGAGCGTGGTTCAAGTGTCCACCACCATTGTTGATAAGTGCTTGACGGATATCAGCTGGGATAGAATCTACATCAGCAAGCAAAGCTTCAAGGTCTTCACCAATTTCAGGGTGTTTTTCAAGAGCTGCATTTGCATTGTTGACATAAGTTTGGTGGTGTTTGTCATGGTGCAAGTGCATTGTTTCTGCATCGATGTATGGTTCCAAAGCGTCATATGCGTATGGAAGGTCTGGTAAGATAATAGCCATCTGTAATACCTCTTTTTCTTTCTATATGAAAATGATAACGCAATCATCCTCTTTTTTCAAGTTTTTTGCTCAATTTGCCTCTGCCGCGATCTGCAAAAGTGCCTTTTCAAACAGGTACCCCTTTTCATAGACACCTGTCTTAATCTGGTAGTCTGTTTCAATCAAATAAGAAATCGCTCGCTTGAGAAAGGAAATGGAAATCCCTCTCGAATCTCTCAATGCAAACTTGATTTGATAAGGATTAGGATTGCGCCCCAAATAAGTTCCCAGACTGCTTGCAATCTGCGATTCCGTCTGACCAGTCTCTGATAAAATCTTCACTTGGGTAAAGGTTCGAAACTGTCCTAACATGACAGCTATGAGCTTGATTTCGTCTTCCCCTTGCAAGGTCAAGTCTCTAACCAAGTCGCGCGCCTGGTCGATCTTTTTGCCCAAGATAAGCTGAGTCAAATCAAAAATATTGTCCTGCAGGGTCTTTGGAATAGCCTCGACAATATCCTTCTCCTCTATCATGCCATCTGACTTATAAGACTGTAAAAAGAGGAGATTTTTCTGGATTTCGCTAAACTGAAAACCAGACTTGATGAGTAGATTTTCAAAAGATTTTTCCGCAAACTGCAGACCTTGTGTCTGACTCCATTTTTGGAAAAACTGGCGGAGTTCTTGTTCCTTGGGTTCAATAGCATCAAAGACAGTCGCATCTCGTTTGAGCAATTTGACCAGCCGTCTTTTACTATCTAACTTTCCTTCTGCAAAAATCAATAACTTAGTTGTTGGTGAAGGGTTATCAAGGTATTCTTCAAACGACTTGAGCTCATCATCTGCTAAAAAGCGTTTCTTGGCTGTTGTGATATCGACAAAATGGTCTAATATCACGATTTTCTCATCCGCAAAGAAAGGGAGACTGACCAACTCCAACTCTAAGTCTTTATAAGCTACTTCTTTCATATCAAAGTAAGCAAAATTGAGATCAGCTGGATCATAACCAATCTGCCTCAACACCTGACTCTTCATAACTTCAAACTGGCCCTGATCTGTTCCTGTAAATAGATTCAAGCTAGATAGATTTGATAAAGTCAACTTCTGACTGTCTTCAATGGCTAGCATCATCTCTCCTTTCTTCTGATTTTTTATTAAACTTAATCAATATAGCGCAATTTCCCACGGAAATCTTCTAGGTTCTCGTACCCTTTTTCCGCCATAATAGCTTTCAGTTCATTGGTAATGCGTTCAAAAGCACTGATACCTTCTTTGTGAAGAGTGGTCCCTACTTGCACCATACTCGCACCGCAGAGGATATGTTCAAAGGCATCACGACCCGTAAGAACGCCACCCGTTCCGATGATTTGGATTTGGGGATTTAAACGTTGGTAAAAGGCGTGCACATTCGCTAGAGCAGTCGGTTTGATATACTCTCCACCAATGCCTCCAAAACCGTTTTTAGGGCGAATAACGACAGACTCATCTTCGATATAGAGACCATTCCCGATAGAGTTAACACAGTTAACAAATTTGAGTGGATACTTGTTAAAAATAGCTGCCGCTTGGTCAAAGTGGACAATATCAAAATATGGTGGGAGCTTAATTCCAAGAGGTTTGGTAAAGTAGGCAAAAACTTCTGCCAAGATACGGTCTGTTGTCTCAAAATCATAAGCAATCTGAGGTTTTCCTGGAACATTTGGACAAGATAGATTAAGCTCTGTCAGTCCTTTGAATTCACTCTCTTGAACTTTTTTCAAGATGGTATGTGTTTCTTCTGGAGACATGCCGACTAGAGATAAGAAGAAAGTTCGGTTTGGCTCTTTTTCCTGCAAATCCAAAAGATAGTCCAGATAATAGTCTAAACCATTGTTTGGCAAGCCCATGGAGTTGATAGAACCAAGCGGAACATCTTGGTAACGCGGTTCAGGATTTCCCTGACGAAAGTCCAAGGTCGCTGTCTTTGTGACAAAAGTACCCGCTGCTGAGTTTTTGACCCCTTCAAGCTCTTCTATCGTCATACAAGCAACACCCGCTGCATTCATCAAGCAATTGTCAAACTCAAAGCCAGCTATTTGTGTTTTCGTTGATACCATGATTCTGATCCTCCAGATTCCTTTTATTTCTAATATTATACCATACTTTAAGATTTTCTCTTTGAGAAACTAATTTCTATATAAAACGTTCGGTTTTGTAAATTGAAAGAATTTTTAGAAAATTTCTGTTTTTTTCTTTACACTCAAAAAAAATTCTGCTATAATGGCTCATGTAATAAAATATAACAACAAAAGGAGAACGATATGACATCTGCTAAAGACTATATCCAAAGCGTGTTTGCAACTGTGAAAGCTCGTAACGGGCATGAGGCTGAATTTCTCCAGGCGGTTGAAGAATTCTTCAGCACTTTGGAACCTGTATTTGAAAAACATCCCGAGTATATCGAAGAAAACATCTTGGCACGTATCACTGAGCCTGAGCGCGTGATTTCTTTCCGTGTTCCTTGGGTGGACCGTGATGGAAAAGTCCAAGTCAACCGTGGTTACCGTGTTCAATTCAACTCAGCTGTTGGACCATATAAAGGCGGACTTCGTTTCCACCCAACTGTAAACCAAGGGATCTTGAAATTCCTCGGCTTCGAACAAATCTTTAAAAACGTCTTGACTGGACTTCCAATCGGTGGAGGTAAAGGGGGATCAGACTTCGATCCTAAAGGAAAGACTGACGCTGAAGTGATGCGCTTCTGCCAAAGCTTCATGACTGAATTGCAAAAATACATCGGACCATCACTTGACGTCCCAGCCGGCGATATCGGAGTTGGTGGACGTGAAATTGGTTACCTTTACGGACAATACAAACGCCTTAATCAATTTGATGCGGGTGTCTTGACTGGTAAACCTCTTGGATTCGGTGGTAGCTTGATTCGTCCAGAAGCCACTGGTTACGGTTTGGTTTACTATACTGAAGAAATGCTCAAAGCAAATGGTAACAGTTTTGCAGGTAAGAAAGTGGTCATTTCAGGTTCTGGTAACGTAGCTCAATACGCTCTTCAAAAAGCGACTGAACTCGGTGCGACTGTTATCTCTGTATCTGACTCAAACGGTTATGTCATCGATGAAAACGGTATCGACTTTGATCTTCTAGCAGATGTGAAAAATAACCGTCGTGCCCGTTTGACAGAGTACGCTGCTGAAAAAGCCACTGCTACTTACCATGAAGGTTCTGTCTGGACTTACGCTGGGAACTACGACATCGCTCTTCCATGTGCGACTCAAAACGAAATCAATGGTGAAGCGGCTAAACGCTTAGTTGCTCAAGGCGTTATCTGTGTATCTGAAGGTGCCAACATGCCTAGTGACCTTGATGCGATTAAAGTCTACAAAGAAAACGGAATCCTTTACGGACCTGCCAAAGCTGCCAACGCTGGTGGTGTAGCCGTTTCAGCCCTTGAAATGAGCCAAAACAGCCTTCGCCTTTCATGGACACGTGAAGAAGTTGATGGACGCCTCAAAGATATCATGACAAACATCTTCAACACTGCTAAAACAACTGCTGAAACATATGGTCTTGGTACTGACTACCTTGCAGGAGCCAATATCGCTGCCTTTGAAAATGTAGCCAATGCTATGATTGCACAAGGTATTGTTTAATTAGTCGATACATCCTATCGGAGGGAAAATGATGAACTTACGGCCAATGGAAGTGAGAGACAATCTAGCTGTAGCGCAGCTCATTCGAGCCAGCCTAGAAGAATTCGGGCTTGACAAACCAGGAACTGTCTACTTTGATTCTCATCTAGATCATTTGGCCGACTACTATCAACAGCAGGAGAGAGCAGCTTACTTTGTCCTGGAAGATGAAGGGCAACTGATTGGCTGTGGTGGCTTTGCACCTGTGTCCGATAAGATTGCTGAATTACAAAAACTGTATGTCACTAAAAATAGCCGTGGCAAAGGTTATTCCAGCAGGTTGATAAAGCGGATATTCCATGAAGCCCGCCTAGCAGGTTATGAACAACTTTATCTAGAAACCTCTACTGAACTGGCTACGGCCGTGGCCATCTATCAACACTATGGTTTCACATCACTGCAAGAACCACTTTTTAACGCCGCCGGCCACTCAGCTATGAATATCTGGATGATAAAATCCCTCTCATCAGACGAATAGATGTCAATATACTCTGACCGTCTAAAAGGCATCATGACCAACACCCTTAACACAGCTAAAGCAACTTTTAAAAATGTAGCCAATACTATGATTGTCAAGGTATTGTTTAAGAGTTAAAAAAGTTATCAAAAGCAACAGCTGCTTAGCTGTTGCTTTTCGTATTTTAAAATTTAATTGTAGCAAATAAACTTACTATGTTTCTACAATCAATCTTAATTTATTGTTAAAGAAATTGATAAGATTATTTCATTACGAATGTCCTTAAATCAAGAAACTATAAAAGTTTTACCACAATTTCCACAAGTTAATTTAGTTCCGATCACTCCATCTGTTGGTTTATGACAAGTAGGACAATAAACACGTTTTGCTGATAGTCTATAAGATAACTCGTCTCGCAATTCTTTTCCTTTAATTTCAATAACATCCTCACCTTGTTCTTCAAACTTAAGAACTGTTATCAAAGCTTTGTCATATTGTTTCATACGTGGCTGTTTTAAAAATAAAAAAGAGGATAGAATCAAAAATAGGAAAAATAAAACAAACAAAATTGTAACTATTAAAAGCCACATAAAGTAGAAATCGTGAAGTAATCCTTCTTTTTTTCCTAAAATCCATCTTATGTAGTTATCAATGTACTGATAAAATTTCAATCCTGAGACAATACATATGAAAGATACTACAGGATAAACAACCTTGGAAATGATTAAACGATAGCGTCTCATTTATATTTCCTTTCTAGATAACCATGCACCGCAATAATCACATGATTTACCTTGCCCTAGGTCAAGCAGATTCTCACCACTACATGATTGACAAATAACAGGATAGGTATTTTTGTTAATCTGGTGCTTTTCAAATAAGGTGAATAAAGCTTGTATTTGATTTCGCTTCTTGACTTCTTCTTGTCTCTTAGACTCACAATAAGTCATTACCAATATAGAGAATAGACTAAATAAATACCACGGAGCTAAAAGAAATAGAAATAGAAATCGAATAGACCATTCCCTAGATTTTTCAATTTCAAAAAGTGATGACAAAATGATTAAAACAAGCATTTGAAGTAAATTCTTCTGTTTTAATTTCTTCAAGGAAAAGGAATCTTTAATTTTATCTCGAAATAAATATAAAATAATTAAAGCAATCGGTAGAAAGATAACATTTTGAAATGATAAAAATAAAAAACTGATCACAATGGGAATTCCAATAGATTTTGCCAAAATTATAAAAGCAAGATTTTTCAATATAAAGATAGTTGGTCCATCATCTATAGAAAAGATAGCAAGTGATAAAACTACAAAACAGAGTATTACTATATTTGAAATTAACCAATGAAAGCCTTTTTTCCAATTATTCTTAATATACTGCTTCACCTATCTTCTCCTCTAGTTGCTATATATTCTCTATAAAGGGCTTTCCCATTATATATCTCATCCAAAGCTTTGACTTTAATTTTTATATTTTCTAAAACACCAAAGCTATAAAATGCAAAGGAAGACAAAAAGAAACCTGATAAAGAAAAAATAATAGGAATCACTATTGAGAAAATTGGCTCACCATGTTCTAGAAATAGGGTTACTGTCCATAGTGAAATAAAAAATGTTGCACTTGTTAATCCCATAAAAAGTATACTTAATAAACGAAATACTTGGTACATCCAAAATATCCTCCTGTCATAGAACTTGTCTAAGTAAATCCCTTACTTTCTTAAAAACTTTCCAAGTACTTTTCATAGTTCTTTGTATTTATTCATACATTTTCATACTTGGAATTACATAATTTGAATGATCTAAAGATACAAACAAAGAAACCTTAGTTTTCAGATTTCTAAGAAAAAGGGAAATTCTGGCAATCCCAGACTTCCCAAATAAAATCAAAAATAAATGTGACAATACAAAAAAACAAAAGTTAAAGATAGTATCCAACCTAGATTGGTATAAAAATTATTTTCTCCTAAGGTTCGAACTATCTTCCATTACCACAATTAGAACAGAAATTTGCACCTTCCAAAAAAGCAGTTCCACATTGGCTACAAAAATTAGCTAAGCCTGTTTCGCCTTTGAGGTCAGTTTGATGCTGATTAACATCTTTGTCAAATGAATTCCTATCTTCAATCTGATCCACCAAATTGCCAAATTTAGCTCCTAAACCAAGTCCCATAGCGATTTTCATGCCTGCTCCCATTAGGTTTCCTGTAGAATCATTATTTTTAGCAGCCTCTTCTAAAATATCAAATTGTCTCTCTTCTTGATAAGTATACTCTTCAATATCTCGACTAGCCTGCTTGCTTTTGGCTTCTAAAATTTGCTTGTGGAATTTAAAGATTTCTCTATATCCATTGCTATTCTGATTTACCTTTAAAGCCTCAATGTTAAATTCTTCAATACTCATTCCATACTTAGCAAAATGGCTAGATAAAATTTCCGACAAACCAACAGCTATATCAAAACTGTGCATCTCAATATCAATAATTGGAATCTTATAGTTATATATTACTTGTGAAATAGCCGAACTAATCAGTCCACTGGCAGTTTGTCTAAATCGGTTTTGTAAAATAGCAGCTGTTATAAGATCAGGGTGACTTGGCATAAATTCTAGTATAAAAGCTTCCAACTTTACAATTCGAGGAATGAAATTCCCATGTATTTTCAATTCAACAGGAATATCACTTTCTGGATCTCGAACCATTATAGGAGAAGAAGTTCCCCACCCAATCGGTTGTAAATCATACATGTTTACAAACCACAAAAATGATGAGTCAGATGAAGTAGCTCCACTTAGAAAGTTTTTTATTCCTGAAGCTGTCTGAATATCATTTCCTTCAATCTTATGTTTACCAGCATCATAAATAGCTACTGCTCTTCCATTTGAAAAAAACACAGCACGCTGACCAGGATTTACAATTACAGTTGCCCCCATCTTAATATTCGTTTTAGGATGTCTCCAAGCAAGTATATTCCTTGTTTCCTCACCTTCATAACGAATAACATCAAACAAATTTAATGCCATCTTTTCTCCTTTTCTTTATAAAAATGTTCAGACCAATCTTCTCTAACTATAGTTCTATTATATAATCCATTTATTGAAAAGGCAACCCATACATATAAATCATCATTTCTGGACAATACTTTATAAAAATATAAAAAACCGCTACTCCTAAGAATAGCGGTTTATTCATGTTTTTAAGCTACTAATGTAGTTGCTCTATTATTTAAGAGTAACAATTTGCTAATCTTATTTTCTCCCAGTATTAGTGGGTTAATTCCTCCATTTTCAACTTTGGCAGGAACTTGGTAGGTAAATTGATAATCCAAGATTATCTAAACTGTTTGTAATCTCTTCTGAAATTGTTGAATCACCTGAATAATACCAGTGACTATATGTATTCAACGTGGTTGACTTATCAGCATGTCCTAATCGATATGAAACATATAAGGTATCCTTATGTAATACATTTATAAGGTAGGAGGCATGACTATGTCTTAAACCTTTCCCCGTAATTTCTGGTACACCAGTAATCTTAGCATGCCTTTTTATTATCCTAGAAATTGTAGACTTACACAAGGGGGCACCAAAACGTGATATTACATAATCTTTATCATCATTCTTGATTTGAACTTCTCGCCATTTTTTAAGTATTGTAATCGTAAAATCATCTAAATCAATTTTACGATTCCCTGCTACTGTCTTTGTTTGTTGTTTAGCATACCATACACCGTTTTTATCTTTCTCAATTGTCGAATGAACATGAATCCATTTACGTTCAAAATCAATATCTTCCCATTTAAGAGCAATACCCTCACTAACTCTTAAACCAGTCATAAAATATAACCAGATCGTCATGTAATTATGGAGTCCCTCATACTCACTAATATCAAAAGAGTTTATTACCTTCTTAAATTCATCAAATGTCCAAAATTTTGTATCAGGGTGCTTTCCTCTAGGATTATCTAATCCTTTAAAAGGAACTCTATCAATATAACCCAATCTTTCTGCATATCCCAGACATGCTTTAAATCTAGACCACATATTTTTAGCATAATTACTAGAATACTTGTCTATAATAGCTAAGCGAAATCTTTCACAGTCAATAGTACTAATATCTGATAATTTTTTACTACCAAATTGCTTAATAAATAACTGATGATGTGGTAAAGCGGTCTGATAAGTTACAAATTGAACTTTTTGTTGATAATATTTTAAATAAATCTCTTCCATAAACTCTCTAAAAGTTAGAAAACTATTATTAATAGTAGAGTTCACAAATTCATGTTTTAAACGAAGTATCTCTTCATATGCTTCCTTAAAAGAATTAAACGGTAGTCCCTGTTGATTTTTCCTTCCTTTCTTTTGAATTCTTTTCCCAGTTATTGAATCAACTCCTAATTCAATTTGAAAATAAATTTTTCCTTTTGAATCTTTGTATACACCTTTATATTTCTTTGTCTTTGATATAACCATTTTTCTCACCTTCTATATCTGAAAAAGAAATACCAATTAAATTTTCTACAATATTTTTAGGAGCAATGCCTAACCTTTTATTATCGAAAGGTGAACATCCTAATTGTACCGCATTCTTATCATTTTTTCTAGCTTCTTCAAACTTTTTTACAGCAATTTTTTTTGCTTGTCTAATAATATTTCTCGATGTGTGCTCTGGAAAACCAATCGCAACTAAATCTTTATAGTTTACTGTTTCCATGATTTTACTACTTCCTTTCTTAGATTTTTTCACCTCCATGGCATGACTGATGAAGTCATCATAAGAATTTCACTTGCTGCTCTTTTACGGTGGCAGCCTGAACGGTCAGAAGTATCATTGTATATCATTTGTATCATGGCATATAAAGTATCGCTCTATTTTATTGATGGTTTTAAAATCGCTCTTGTCATGGCGAGCCATTCAAATCTGCTCCACAAATGAGGAAAGTACCATTTTGGACTATTCAATTGTCAAAGAACAAATAAAAAATCTCCTCATTTTCACACTCTATGAAATTGAGGAGATTATTTTCTAAAGCGAATTTTATCAGGAAAATCTGTCAATCCCAATAGATAGTCTGTACTGACATCGTAAAAGTTTGAGAGAGTTACCAATACATCTGCCGTCAAGGCATGCTCACCCCGTTCAATTTTAGCATAAGCTGAGTTTGTAAACGAAAGTATTTTAGCTATTTGTTTTTGGGTCAAATCGTGATCTTCCCTCAAATCTCTCAAACGTCTGTACATCTAGCTTTCTCCTGAGAAAAGTATAATATATAAAACTAAGAAATCTTTCAAAGTGTCCAAACTGGACATTTTGAACTAAAATTAATTTATTAAACACTTCTCATAAGCATATCTATTAACCGTCTGAGAGCAAAGATTTTATCAACTATTTAAAATTACTGACTTTCAAAAATTAGTCTTATTGTAAAATAAAGTGAAACACAAAAGACATGTTTGTCTAATATATTATAGTCTCAAAAATATTACAAAATTATAGGAAAATGTTCACAAATCAATCATACAAGCACTTCTCTGAAGCTGAACAATACTAAATTTTAGTTTTATTTAAACAAAGGAAAAAACTGCTTATACTGCTCGTCGTTAGGATAGAAAACGTTCTATTTTTACTTGTAAAACTAATCTAGATTCTGTAACACCGGTGAAACAAATCAATGATAGAAGATCTACTGATAACAGTATTATGCAAATCCAATCTAGAATTTTCATTATCATTCTATAGAAGCTAGCTATTACTTGTAACTAAATAAGATTTAGCCTGACTTTCTGACAGAGTTCACATAAGTGAAGAAAAAAACCAAGGGGATATAGTATGAAAACTTTTATTCACACTTATAAATTCCAACATTTTGATTCAGTTGTTTCTTAAATCAAGATGATTTATGACTATATGCATCAAGAAAAGTTTATTAAATTACCTAGTGTTGTACAACTTTTTAATAAATCTACCAAGACTATATCTCCTAAAAACAACTAGGTGATACAAATTTATGATGGAGTAGAATAAATTAATAATTGGATACGTTTCTGATATTGTGAACTAGAATCTGTTATTGCTTAAAATATGGTCAGTAAACCTTCTATTCTGATCTCAGTAGAGTGACAAACTTGCTATGCTATCTCAAGGAAACTCTTAGATAAGAAGGTAGAATATGTCAATCAAGATGTATCATAACGCAAGATCAGAAACAGGGATCTTTATGTTATTAACATGTATAAAATAAACCATACTTTTCCTCCTTCTTATTCTTGATTGAAGTATTAGAGGAGAATCGGAGGTGCACGCTTTTTCATAAAAACTCTCAATTTTTTGTCTTCATTATTAAGAGTGAAAAATCAGGTTATTTTACCGCCGGTTTTTAGAAAAGATGGTCTTAATATCACGTTAACTAAGGAACTCTATGACTAGACTAAAATATTATAATCTAACAGTACAATCGAGTAATGACTTGGACAATAGCTTGTTGTATCATTCTATCCATAACCGTTGGGATACCTAGCTGACGAACTCCGCCGTTAGCTTTGGGAATTTCAACTCGTAAAACTGGCTGAGGCTTGTACTTCCTCTGCTTTATGAGTTCTTTAGTTGAACGCCAGTGTTTGCGGAGATAGTCATCTATTTCGTCAATGGTTACGCCGTCAATTCCTGCTGAACCTTTGTTAGCTCTAACTTGATTGTAAGCATCCAACATATTTGAACGAGATAGGATATTATCTAGTAACTGTGACATGTGTGTATTCCTTTCTTGTTTAGGTGTCTGTAGGATATCTTATATTGGCGAACTTTCTTCTAGTCAATACGTGACCGCCTCCAGTTCTATCAGACCGTTCTTTTACAGACACAAGTGAAGTAGGTATACTTCGGTTCGACAGCCTGTATTTCCAGTGTCAAACTTTCAACAGTCACTCCCCTGACTGTTGAAATATTCAGTCCTTCGCTCCATTTCCATTACAGAAATTTCATCACTACTATGGCTTCGGCTGAGAGCCTGCCCCAGCCATTGTTGTTCAACGAAGAATAAGTTGATAACGACAATAGGCGAGGGTACTTCTTATGATTAGTTGTTACTACGTCTTATTTACTCCCATGAGACCTCACGGGATAAGTCGTACAAAGAAAAAAAGCAACGATTTTACGCTGCTTTTTACATCATGGATATTGATTAGCTATCAAAAAATAAAATGGTTCACCTATTTAGCTTACTCAATCAATCTTCAAAGTAATCCTCTAGAAGCAAGTTGTTATTTAGAATGCATAACTTTTTAAAATGTAATCTTTCTTGAAAATATGTGTCATGACAAACCAAAAGTATCGAACCTGGATAACTTAATAAGAATTTTTCTAGTGCATTAAGTGAGGTAATATCAAGAAAGTTTGTTGGTTCATCTAAAATAAGAAAATTTGAATCGCTCAGAAGGACTGATGCAAGTTGGCCTTTAACTTGCTCACCCCCAGAGAGCTTGCCAAACGGAACAAATATTTTATCAAATTTTAAATCTAGCATTGCAAGAAAGTTTATAATTAATTGTTTATTATGACTACTTGTTTCATATATATTATCAAAGAGTGTTTTATCTTGGTCTAGTGTATTTAATTCTTGACTAAAATACCCAATTTTTAAACCTTTTGAAAAATATCCATCTATTTCTTGATTTACTATACTTTTTAATAATGTAGTCTTTCCAGATTTATTTCTTCCAGTTAACAACCATTTTTCTCCAAACCTCATTTTTATTTGAGGTATATAAAGATCTATAAAATTTGTACTTAGCTTGCTTTCTTTTAATTCGATCATTGTATTAGAAGAATACTCTAATGTGGAGCTTATTGTTTTAAACTTAATTTGTGTTTTAGGTGAAGGTCGGGAAGGTGCAGTCAATCTACTTAATCTTTTTTCAATAGCTTTGGCTGATTTGGCCATGGCTTTTTCTTGACTATCGTAGCTCCCCATTTTTGAACGCGCTTTCCAGTCTGAGTTGCTGATTCTATTAGAACTTTTCTTACTAATTTTTTTTGATCTTATCTTTTTATTTTCTAATTCTTTAGTTAACCTAGCCACCTCATTGTTATATTGAGCAATATTTTTCCAACATTGCTCTTCTATTTGATTTCTTTCATTTTCAAATTCCGTAAAATTTCCTTTGAAAACTCCTATTTGACTCCTTTCAATGAAAACAATTTTTTCTATAATATTGTCTAGTAAAAAACGATCGTGACTAACCAAAATTATTGTACCATCAAATTTCGATATTCTATGAATTAACCATTGAACATTATGCTGATCCAAATGAGATGTCGGCTCATCTAAAATTAGTATAGAGGATCTTGAAGAAAAGGCCTCCTTTAATAACTTTAAAGAAATCTCTCCTCCTGATCCATCTCTAATCTCCTTAACTTGAGGAACATAAGCAATATCTCCATTCACTGTTATCATACCTTTGTAATCAATATCTTCCTGGATAATCATTCTTAGCAAAGTTGTTTTTCCTACACCATTACTCCCCACAATGCCTATCCGTTCACCATGATGAAGAATTAACTCAGGTATTTGAAGGATATGTCGTGAATTAATTTGTTTTTCGATATTTTTCATGCGGAGAACTTCCATATCAGCTCCTATATTTCAAACTATTCTTCAGCGTACATTGACGATTGCATTTTATACAATTTTCTATAATACTCATCCTTATTCATTAACTCATTATGAGTTCCGAATGAATGAATTACACCGGATTTTAACACCAAAATTTTATCAGCAAATTTTACACTCGCAAGTCTGTGAGTAATATAGAAAACAGTTTTTCCTTGTGTCAATTGCAGAAAATCTTGAAATAATTCATATTCTGCTTTGGCATCAATTGATGCCGTCGGCTCATCTAATATTAAGATTGGTGCATTTGAAAAAAACGCTCTGGACAGTGCAACTTTCTGCCACTCCCCGCCAGATAATTCTTTCCCACCATCAAATTTTCTTCCCAAAACTTGGTCTAATGACATATCTTTCATATTAAACCGACCTTTATCAAGCGCTTTAGTTATATCTTCATTTTTAAATATCCTAGATAAATCGGACAGTGCAACATTCTCTCTTAATGAAATATCAAATTTAGAAAAATCTTGGAAAATTGAAGTAATCTGCTTTCTATAATCTGTCAATTCATATTCTCTAAGTGACTTATTGTTTACTATTATATCACCCGAATAGTTAGGATAGAAAGCACATAGCAATTTGACTAGAGTCGTTTTTCCAGCTCCATTTTCCCCAACTATTGCAATTTTCTCTCCCTCAGCTATTTTAAAGCTAACGTTACTTAATACCAAATCAGAATTGTTTGAATAAGAAAAGTTAACATTTCTAAATTCTATGATATCATCACCAAAATTATTTTCAGTTTTAGTAATTGGTACTTCTGTACTTAGCTCATCTTCAATTTCAATAAACTTAAAAAAGTTTTCCATGTAGAGGAGAGTGTCATAGAGGAGTGAACTATCTTCTACAAGTCTAGCCATACTATTTATTGAGTAGATAATACTAGTAGAAAACACAAAAATAACACCTAAATCTAAAACACCTTTTTTGATTTGAATAATAACATATCCAAACATTAAAATTATGACGATACTATTAAGAGTTATAAATAAAGCTGAATTGGTAAATTTTTTTCTCCGATCAACTTGGAGCTTGTCAGTTATTGATGTAAATACATCTGTATATTTTGTAATAAAAAAGAAATATAAATTATAAAGCCGAATATCTTTAATGTGATTGTTACTCAAAAGAACCTGACTATAATAATCTAACTTACGAGATTCTTCACTATTAGACACAAGTGTTTCAAATGCCTGTTGCTGGATTCTATAAGCTATGATACCTTGTGGAATCAATACAACAAACAGTAGTAAACTTACTAGTATATTCACAGAGCTAACCATTAACAGCATAGAAGCAAATACAATTGCATTGGAGATAAGGCTAGTTCCAAATACTAATAAATTTACTGGACGCCAACTTGCTTCTGAACTAAGCAACTGTATATCGTTATAGAATTCGCTATCTTCAAAATAACTAATATTCTGTAATCTCTCTGATTTACGCATCAACTCCGTATTTAATTGATACGTCAATAAATCAGTCATGCGACCTTGTATCATCACGAGCAGTGGGGATATTAGATTGTTAAGAAAGAAAGATCCCCCCCAAACCGCAATAAGCATAGTAAGATTTATGGAATTCAAAGAGGATATTTTATTGACAACTATGTTAGTAATAAAAATACTGATAGAAGGAAGAATAGATTGTATAGGAACCATTAAAATCATCCACAACATTATAGACTTTGATGTTTTCCACACAAAATTCAAACTTTTTAGATATAAATTTAAATAGTTAAATATTTTTTCCATGTTCAAACTACCTTTTAATAAAATTTTAGGCTAGAATAAACTCTAGCCCAAATTATATAAGTGCATACTTTAATTTCTAAGCGTTTAGCCAGAATACAACAACACAATACTAATTAGCTTGTGCACTTAGTTGCACCTCTTCAGCTTGTAATCTCCAATTAAATGGCATACAATAAGTTTCATACAATCTTATGACTTCACTATTTTCCAAGTTAGATTGTTCTAAAACATGGTATCTATCTCGCATACTACCACCTTGGTCTTGAAGAATACATTTCTGATACGGTGCCAAAGTAAACAAAGTAAATTTATTTCCTAACTCATCAAACTCAAATACTTCAACGGGTTTATCATATGAATAATATACATCTATATTATTCGCAACCATTTCAATAGTAACTTGATTATGACCTGTATAACAACTTGTTCTATATTTAGCTCCTGCTTCAATTGTCTGATAAGAAGGAATAACATGAACATGTCCAAAATGAACTGGAATTACTCCCTTAACTGTCATTTCTAAACAGAATTGACTTTCAGGTGCAAGTCTATAAATATTTTCATATGAGTCAGTAATCTCAACAAATGAATTATTTGTATCAACTAGGGCATCCGCACCAAGAATCATCCCTGCTTCAAGCGAATAAACCTCATCTTGATATCTCACAGTTGCATCACTGCCTGAGACATACCTTACAATACAAGGATTGTTTCCTTTTTGGAAATCACCAATTTTTGTGTAGTGACGCTCATGATTTCCGATATCATCAATAGTAGTATATAAACCAACAATATTATTCATTATAATCCCTCCTAATATGTAAAAATGTATGCACTCCTATCCCAAATAATTAATCAGCCTTCCCAACATCAAGACCATTGGACTTCTTTTGTGATTGCACTCGAATCTCCAATTGTTTATTCTTCTGAATAAACTGTTGGTAAGGAATTGTATTACTAAACATAAAAACACCTAGTAATGCAAATGTAACTAATTTTTTAATTCCACGTTTTTTTCTCATGCAATGAAACCCCTTTCTGTTTCCTTGTTTTTATTCTAACACATATATATTATTTAGTCAATCATTTTTATTACATTTTGAACTTTTTTTTTTTTTTATTACCATAAAGAATTATTCATTCCTTTGACTTGCTATTTTGAACTAAAAATTTTATAATGAAATTAAGCAAATAGGAAGGTTTATTATCTTTAATGAATACACTCGCAGAGAAATTCAGATTGAAAAGAAAAGAGTTGAGACTCTCCCAACAAACTCTTGCAGAAGGAATTTGTGAACAAAGCCAGATTAGTAAAATTGAGAGAGGGCATTTCATTCCCTCCGCAGACCTTTTGTTCAAACTCTCACAACGACTTGAAGTACCATTAGATTATTTTTTTAATGAACAAATTGAAATTAAATCTAACCTCTCTAATTTCAAGCAGTTATCTGCTCGACTATTAGATGACAGAAATTATGACGATTTGGAATATATTTATCGAATAGAGATTGAACGAAGTACTTTTCTAACACTAGAAGACCGAACTTACCTTGAATGGATTAAAGCTATTATTGACTTCTATCAATATGACAGTAAGTGTGAGGCTATTTCTTCATTGGAAAATTTATTATTAAAAGTCTCCTCAAATACTCTGATTTATTTAAAGGCATTGAATACTCTATCTAATTTCTATTCCTTAGTGGGTCGTGAACAAGAATATGAGGCAAACTACTCTCATTTAATGGAGTTATATCAGACAAAAAATTTTGAGCATCAAGAGTTTTTATTTGGCTACATCAGAGTTCGTTACAACTACGCGCACTACCTAGTGTCAAAGGAAAAATATAACGAAGCCATCCAAGAAGCTCTTGAGACTATTGAACTCTGTAAACAAAGACAGACAAGCTACCAACTAGCTCCCCTACTTATTCTTGTAGGAAATGCTGGAGCCAAATTTCTAGACAAAGAACAAGTCAAAAATTATTATATAGAAGCAAGAGAGCTATGCAAGATTTATAACAATCCTTTAATGCTGATGAAGATAGAAAATTATTTGAAGGAACTAGATGCTGTTTAGTTTATCTTGATATTGGAGTGCTACTTAAACATTAAATAACCTGTAAGGCTGATAGTGATATTAATACTATCAGCCTTATAATTTTTCCATGGTATCTCAAATAACTATACTGATTTTGTTTCCCGTTCTAATTTGGTAACATTTTGATTTCTTGTATTATCAAGTATATTGATAAAATTCTCTAATCTCCTAACCTTATATTCGTAATCATCTATCCATTTAGTCATAAATTTTTGATTTTCTTCGATTTCTTTCTCCACCTGCTCCAGTTTGATAGCTGAAGTCAGGTTCATCTTGGCATAGTCATATTTTGCCAGTCTTCTATTTTCTAGGTCTAAGTTGTTAAGATTGATTAAGACCTCTGCTACCTTGTTTAGATGAGCAACCTTATCCTGCAAATCTGTAATGATCAAATCCAGCTGGGCGATTTCCTTGATTAACTCATCTTTGATTTCCTGGTAAGACTGATTGTTAAGGTCTAATTCGATAAGAAGATTCACCTCTGCGATTTTCTCTTTGAGGTTGGCAATGGTTGGCCGCCTACGTTTAGGGATATGCGTGCTGTCGTGAGTAAGTTGACGGATTAGTTCACGCCCTCTCATGTAACGATTGAGGTCTGAACTTTCTTTGTTAAAGATGAAAAACTGGGCGGTCTCTCGTATAAAGACATGGTATGACTTGTCTTGTTCGTTCTCATGAATATCCAAGTTTCGGTTTGGGATAAAGACCAAGCCGTCTTTTTTGACACCGTAATTCATCTTGATGAAAAGACCTTCCTTGACCACCTTATCAATCTGATACTCTGCTAGGACAACTTCAAACTCCTGAATCTGGTCATGTTTCTCTTTGAACTCCTTGTAGGCTGTTAGGAGTTCCTCACTTGAGAGTTTATCCTTGTCCTGATCTTCTTGATAAGTCTTCAAATCATAGACAAAGTTAGTCAAGTCAGACTCTGTTATGCTTTCTCTTTGGTCAAAATAATCCTCAAAAAACTGGACATCGTACAAATTTTTCGTACTGACCTTTTTATTCTCTATAGAAATGGTTCGACTGTTCTCAGTCAAGGTAAAGGTCACATGCTTTTTCTTCAGGGAGATTGTCAGGTTTAACTGCTCTGCCATTTCCAAAAGATGAGAGAGGTCACGGGCTCTAGGCAAAAGAAAATCCAATCGCTGCTCAATGGCTCGTGTCGCAAACTGCTCTCGGAAATAGTCCTCGGTGTAGGGCTGTCTCTTATCCAGCTGCTTACCGCGAATGACCTGTTTCATCTCTCGGTCAGTCATGAGGAATCTGGCGTGCTTGTGGGAAAAATCCATCTCCACGTTTAGAGCAGGAGCCTTGGCCAAAAAGTCCTCAAAGTTTTTGCTGTGTTTCATGAGAAAATAAAGCCGTTGCTTGAGTTCAAACTTATGATTGGTCTTGCGGTAAGCCTCAAACTTCTCGTGCGAATAACGGTTAGGCTGGATAATCGTTGCTCCTGCTTCCTTGGCCAAGCGGTCAGAAATCATGCGAAGGTTTCTCTCTTGAGCGTAATCCCATTTGAGCTTCCTGTCAGAATTGAGGTCAACAGAGTTTATCAGGATATGATTATGCACATGGTTTCTATCTGTGTGTGTTGTCACGATAAAACGAAAGTTTCCACCTGTCAGTTCCTTGATGGTCTCGTAGCCAATGCGGTTGATTTCCTCTGGTGTCAGCTTATCATCAGGCGAGAAAGACTGGATCAAGTGATGGGCATGGATTTTAGTTTGTTTGACCTGTTGGCGGTCGTTTCTGGAATCGTAGAGCCTGTCATTGTTAGTTAAGTTGGCCTCATACATATCCACCATCTCCTCATAACTAGGAAAAACCAAATAGTTCCTCATGCCAAAATCAGAAACCAACTTCAACTGCTCCGTCTTTTCAGGATTGAGAATATACTTGATGAGGCTCTTGCGATACTTGGTGCTGTGAACCGCAAAGTGCTTAGTGACTACCATAAAACTCCTTCAGTTGCTGACATTTAATATTAAAGTCACTTTCAACTTCTTTAATCAATTGACCAATGCCCTGTACCAACAACTCACGGTCACATGGTTTTAAGATGTGAGTCTGATTGACCGTCCGTGCAATTTGATTAAGGTTGTTTCCGATACGTTTCAGTTCAAAGACCAGATCTTCATAGTTGCTGGTGTCAATGGTTAGGAAGGTCATGTTAGGGTTAAGCAAAACTTTTCTAGCATAAGCAGAGAAATTTTTACAGCGACTATGTCCGATACGGTCGTACAAGGTCGCAAGTTCCTGGTCTGTCAGAAAAACTTTTTTAAGATTAGTTCGGTAACGATTTTCCATCCCTAACCTCCCATGTACTTGTCCCGAAAGTCTTGACTGAGTGGGATAGTCTGGTTAACCTCTGCTATTAGCTCCTGTACGCAGGTCAAGATAATCCGTAGGTGCTCTGCCGTGACTTGGTGGCTTTGTTCAGCCAAGATAGTCACCTGTAAAATATCTCGGCTGATTTGTTCAATCTTTTGGTATTGCCAGAGGGTAAACCAATCCGTCATTGACTTTCTTCCCTCGATTGCATCAAGTAACTTTTGACGAACAAAGGGAGAAAATTGCTCTACATGTTCCTGTTTCATCAGCTTCTGAATCTGTTCCAGCTCCTCTGGTGTCAGATTGATTTCCTTACGGATAATGCGGTATTGGTCTGTCATCTTGTCATACTCCTTCTCTACTTGCCTCTATCGGGTTATCCCCGATACCGTATGGGATACGGGTGCTTCCTAAAAGCCTCAAAAGGTTATTTTTCGGCTTTTGCGAGCTCAGATATTGTGTCCACAATATCCCAAAAACCATATCGCCAGCCGATAAAAACCTTCTCAGTTTTGCCAGCCAACGATAAGAAACTATGGTGGCACGCCCCCAAACCCCTCTTTAATAATCAAGAATTGATTTTTTTAAGTAATAAGATAAGAATAGCAAGACAGAATTGAAAAAATTATCACAGAAAAACGGAGAAAGAAAAAAGAGAGCCGAAGCTCTCAAAGAAAAATATTAAGAAAGGAAATTTCTTTTAAATTGTTTAAATTCTTTAGTGTTAAAGAAATTTATAGCATCTTTACCATCATCAAGAAAAATTATTAATTTTTCTAGTATTTCTATATATTGCGCTCCTATCATCGATTTAGGTATTAATTTTAATACCTCTAATAGATTACTATTTTGGATTTTACTATAAATATTAATATTACCTTCACTTAATAAAATCAATACCCGTTTTATTATATCTTCATCAGAATTTTGAAAGAACTTATCATAATATAATCTTCCTCCAGGTGATACTCCATTTTGATATGAAACATTCTTACCAATTCTACAAATTAAAAACGTTTCTACTAATATATCTTTCCTTATTTCAGGAATATCTGATGAACTCGGAACTAATTCTAATATCTCTCTTGCAATCGGAGTCTCATTAGCGTAATTATCCCAATTAAAATGAGCATTTCTCAACTGTTCACATTTTACTGAAAGTTGAATCGCTTTATGGTCTGTTGAATAATATTTTTTTCCATCTACCTTTTCAAAAAATAACTCAGACTGATTTATTTTATATTCATCCAATTGAGATCTAAAAACATCTAGTTTTTCTCCCAAACCATATTTAAAACTATCTGACGTATACTTCCAGCTTATCATGGACAGAGATAAAAAGTTATTTAAAACTACCTGCTTTCCTTCATAATTTTTAGAAACAAATATTCCAAAAAGTGTATTAGTTAGATTTTCAATAAATTGAGAAGATAGCTCTCTTATACTAACTTCAAATTGCTCTAAGTCAATAGGTGAAAAAGTAGACTCTCTACTCTTGGTGTTATCAATAATACTTTTTACTGTTATTGCATGATGGTTTATTTTTTCAGAGATAACATTATCTACGCAAGTCTGTAACCACCCCAATAGTTCAATAGTCCGAATTTGATCATCATTTGGGTGCGAAGCACCAACATGATTTCGCATATCTAAAATGTGAGAAAGTCGTAAATATAGTGCTTGTGATATCAAGCCTAATTTTTTACAATGGTCTAAAACTACACGATCTTTTAGATGTGGCAAATCTTCTTCCGTCTTAAATAACCCTCTATCAGATTCACTAACTGCTGAGTTAAAAAATATTTCAACACCATAATGAATTATTTTTTGGTAAATCTTGGTCATCACTTCATTCCAAACAAAATTCAATGAGGCATCATACAAACCCACTGCTGCCCCTGCAACAAATTTTGAAAGATATCTAGCATCACTTTTTGCTTCCTCAGGTATCTCCTTTAAAACCTGAGGAAGTAGCTCTTGCATCATCTTTCGCTCTCCCTCGGAAGCAATAACATTCTCAGTAGGTAATCCATAACTCGCTAAGTAACTTTCAAAGCCAATGAATGAATCACCGGGTAAACTCTTCACATTTTTATTCATTAAGTCATTAGTCATAAAAAATAACTCCTCATATAAAAATTAATATCACTACTAAATTAAAATAATCTTAAACTTTCTTTTATTGTATCATATCATGTTATATTAATCAAGATTTCATTTAACTTTTGATAGATTTCATCTTCAAATTTATTAATTTTATACACTGACTTCTCCTATCGATAACTATTTATTATCACTATACAAAACACTCAAATAGTTTTATAATAGCATGATTATTGATAAAGGAGATTTTTATGGATTATAAACTTATTTCTACTTACTTAGATTATTGCAAAGCTCATAAGCGTTTGAGTTCACACACGATTCGCGCTTATAAGAATGATCTTATGCAATTCTATAACTCAGACTATGATAATGTCGAATCCTATATTGAACACTTGACACAATCTAACATAAAAACGAATACATTAAGAAGAAAAATTGCTTGTATCAAGGTGTTTTATAACTATCTAAAATACCAGAACATAATTGAAGAGAATCCCTTCAATCAATTGCGCTTTCAATTTAGAACTGAAAAAGTATTGCCTAAAACGATTCCGTATGACATTTTGAAAAGTATTTTTTCATATTTAGAACAGAAAGTAATTGTATATAAAACTGACTATCAGAAACAACACGCTGAAAGAAATCTACTAATTATTTCACTTTTACTTTCAACAGGCATCAGAATTTCTGAACTTTGCCACATTCATCTCAAAGACATTAATCTTTCCAATAAGACACTCCATATTATAGGAAAGGGGAAGAAAGAACGTATCCTATTTCTAGGAGATCAAAAAACATTCAATTTATTAGAAACATATATAAATAAAACAAGAAATGAATCCAATGATTTCTTGTTCCCAGGGAAACACTCACTTAAACCATTGTCAGAGCAAAGTGTACGTTTAGTAATAAAGAGAATCGTTGAACAAAATAACTTTTCTAGAACTATTACACCGCATATGTTTAGACATAGCTTTGCGACAATGCTTCTAGATAGTGATGTAGATATTCGATATATTCAACAAATTCTTGGACATAGT
>NZ_JUQX01000025.1 GCF_001074565.1 Streptococcus pseudopneumoniae
TCAGGTTCAATGGGTATCATCTCAGCCTAAAGCACCCCAAATGTCTTTATTATTTAATTACTGCACCAGTATAGCAAAAAATGAAAGCCCTAGCAAGATATTTGACTGAAAAATATATTTATATAGATTTCAATGGTGATTTATTCTTCCTATAGACGAAGAAAAACCTCCACATCAAGTGGAGGCAAGCTATTTTATCAATACAATTTTAAGTCACGAGGGTCAACTGGGAAGGTTGGATTGTATGGGTTGTGACGGAGTTTGAAGTGTTTGACATCTTCAATAGTCTGAGTTCCAGATAACTGCATAACTGTCTTCAATTCTGCATTCAAGTGTTCAAAGACTTGACGCACACCAACACTACCGCCGAGAGCCAAGCCATAGATAACCGGGCGGCCAATAGCTACCAAGTCTGCTCCTGAAGCCAAGGCTTTAAAGACGTGTTGGCCACGACGAATACCAGAGTCAAAGACAATTGGTACGCGTTTGTCAACTGCTTCTGCTACTTCTTGAAGTGAGTCAAAGGCAGCTGGCCCACCGTCGATTTGACGGCCACCATGGTTGGTTACCCAGATACCAGAAGCTCCAGCAGCAAGCGAACGTTCAACGTCCTCACGGCATTGTGGCCCCTTGACATAAACAGGAAGTCCTGAGTATTCAGCGATAAATTCTACATCTCGTGGAGATAGGCGCTGTTTAGCTGATTTGTAAACAAAGTCCATTGATTTACCAGCACCTTCTGGCAGGTATTCTTCAACAATCGGCATGCCAACTGGGAAGACAAAACCATTACGCTTATCGACCTCACGATTGCCCCCTACCGTAGCATCAGCCGTCAAGACAATCGCTTTATAACCTTCAGCCTTCACACGGTCCATGATGTGGCGATTGATACCATCATCTTTACTAAAGTAAAACTGGAACCAATGAGGTGTCCCTTGAAGGGCTTCCGTAATTTCTGGAAGGTCGACAGTAGAGTAAGAGCTGGTTGTATAGAGAGAACCAAACTCATGCACACCACGCGCAGTCGCCACTTCACCCTGTTCATTTGCCAATTTATGAGCCGCAACAGGCGCCATAATGATTGGTGAAGACAATTTTTCGCCTGCAAATTCAATCTCTGTACTTGGATTTTCTACATTGCAAAGTGTATGAGGAACGATGAGTTTGTGGTTAAAGGCACGAATATTCTCACGCAAAGTGAAAGTATCCTCCGCCCCACTAGCGATATAGCCAAATGCTGCTTTAGGAATAACTTGTTGCGCCATTGGCTCCAAATCATAGGTATTGATGAAATCTACATGACCTTCTGCATTGCTTGTTTTGTATGACATAAAATGTCCTCCTTGATAAGTAAGCGTTTACTTTGTATATTACAAAAAATATTCTAACTCTTTTTTCAAAATTTTTCAAATATTTTGTTTGGAAATTTCATGCTTTCAATCATTTTACAGAGATAATTAAAAATGATGAACTTTCTTAAGTTATGGAAATTCAAATAATCTTTTCATTTTCTAATACTTTATCATCAAATTGTTCAGCTAGTATAGTTGCTGAGTGATAAAGTTCCTTTGCTTTATTTTTATCATTTTCAAAATAAAGATAGCACTTAGCTTCAAATACTGAAATTCCAGATTTATAGACTTGCAACATTGTTACTGATAAAATTTCATTCATCTTTTTTACTAGAGATATCATATGCTTATAGTCACTATGAACAACATAAACACCCGCTATGGCACAAAGAACTGATAGTAGCTCTACATTATACATTTCATCACTAACTAATTGCTGTTTCAACAACTTAATCCGAAAATCATCTAATGCTCTCTTCTATAAATCAAGTCTTGACATTGCATAGCAAAATAATCAATTAATAGTAAATCATTGAATGTGTAAACTTGCTTTAGTGTTACTTGCTTAAAATAATCATCAAAAATATCTTCAGCGAAACTACCTGTCCCTGTCCTTATCAAGTCTAATATTCTTTCAATCAAGTCTAGACTCAGCAACTCTTCCTCAGGAAGAGCTAGTTCTTTATTTTCAAGAAAAGTATCTATCGGAACTTCTAATCGCTTAGATAAATATTGTAACTTAGTAATTGTTGGCAAGGATTGCCCAAGCTCAGTACGCATCAGCTGTTTGATTATTAAGTCAGCTTCTGTCCACAGACCTCTTCTCTCGTCAATTTGTGACGTTCATGTTCCTGTCTTACTCTATGACCAATTTCAGTTTTAATATCTGTTGTCATTCTTACCTCTTAACCACAATCCATAAATTAACATACTTTTAATTCTTCGGCTAAAAATTAACAATAATTCTTTTTCAAATCCGTCATATTATTTTCCAAAACTTGGATGTCTTGGCTGACTTTGAGAATGACAATGCTTCCTTGAATACTGGAGATGACTTGACGGGCCTGCAACTGCGCCCGCTCTTCTGACCAGTCAGCATGCAGGTCTTGCAAGAGGCTGGCTAACTTCTCTGTCCACTGGGTCATAAAATCATTGAGAGGAAAGCGGAAGTTCTCATCTTCTGTGGACAATTCCACAATCAGATTACCAATTGGGCAACCATAAAAGACCGTCTGACTTTCATGAAATTGACAAACCCAGTCAATCATATCCGAAAACTTGTCACTGTCAGACTTGTCTGCTTCAAAAATATCTTCAAAAAGCTCTTTTCGCCAATTTGCTAAAATATCTTGAATGACCGTCAAACCAATTTCCTTCTTAGATTTGAAATAATAATAAAGCTGCCCCTTGCCAACATCAGCTGCCTCCATGATGTCACTGATGGAGGTGGCCACATAACCCTTCTGATAAATCAATTTCTCAGCACTTTGTAAAATACGCTCTTTAACACTCATCTGCTCACCTCTCTTTTTCCTATTATAGCAGATTCAGAGCCTGAAACCAAACAATTGAAACCACCTCCTTTTGCCACTGTTTTATCATTAAAATTTTTGTTCTGAGCAAATTAATTTACAAATTCAATTTTAGATGTTATTATAATTGTACCGAATGGTCAGTATATAACTAAAACTACCATTTGGAAAATCATCAAACTAACAGTCTAAATTCCTATTGGCTGTTAATCAAATCATATTAGGAGGAACCTCATGTTCAATCAGAAAAATGTCGCATTTGTTATCACAGACCCACAAGTTGAATTCCTAAAACATACTGGTAAAGGATTCGGAGCAACTAAAGACGTTCTTGAAAAAGTTAATACTATTGAAAATCTGACAAAGCTTTTCGCTCTTGCTCAAGAGCGTGGCTACAAGCGTTTTATCTCACCGCACTACTTCTATCCACACGATCACAAGTGGCAATTTAAAGCTGCTGGTGAAACGATGATGATTGAAAACGAAATGTTTTGGCGTGATAGCCAGTATTCAGCAATTCCAGAAGGCTCTGGAGCAGATATGATTGAAGAGATTAAACCATTTTTGGATGAAGATACTATTGTTGTCAACGGACATAAAATCTTTGGCCCAGAAAGCAACGACCTTAACCTTCAACTCCGCAAAAATGGTATCGACACCGTCATCTTGGCTGGTATGAATGCTAATCTCTGCGTGGATTCACATATGCGTGAACTCATAGAATTAGGCTACAATGTCATTGTTGTTAACGATGCTGTCGGTGCTCCAGGTGAAGAAGCCTACCAAGCTGCCCTGACAAACTATGGCTACATTGCCAACCAAGTTTTGACAACTGAGGAAGTTATCGCTCAACTTTAGTATTAAAAACAAAATCAGGTAATCCTAGCGACTACCTGATTTTCTATGTTTTAAGCGTTTTGCCAATTTTCTTGGTCTTCTTTAAAGCGTTTTAGAAGGTCGAGTCCTTCTGGTGTGATATATCCTTCTTCTTGGGCTAGGTGAATGAGTTCACTGTAGTTAGAAAGCGTCACAAGTTTGACACCTGCGTCTGAGAAGTTCTTATCTGCTTTTGGCAATTGGTAACTGAAAATCGCTACAACTCCAAGCACATCTGCTCCTTCTCGTTTAGCAGCTGCTACTGCTTCAAGAACAGAACCACCTGTTGAAATAAGGTCTTCAACCACTACCATTTTTTGACCCTGAGCTACGCGGCCTTCGATTTGATTACCAGCTCCGTGGTCTTTTGGTTTGCTACGGATGTAGGCAAATGGCAAGTTCATC
Source organism: Streptococcus pseudopneumoniae (assembly GCF_001074565.1). Classification (GTDB taxonomy): domain Bacteria; phylum Bacillota; class Bacilli; order Lactobacillales; family Streptococcaceae; genus Streptococcus; species Streptococcus pseudopneumoniae_J. The sequence goes on from NZ_JUQX01000025.1 coordinate 4,169, forward strand.
TTGTCAGCAATAATAGCTCCGTGTGGAATCCCTGCTGTCGCAGTTCCTGCAATCACTTCAACCTCCGGAAAGGCTTCTTTGATAGCATCTACAAAACCATTTTCAATGAGAGTACGAGTTTCTGGATAGGCTAGTGTCACACGGTTGTCAGTATAAATCGGTGACTTGATACCTGATGCCCAAGTGAAAGGTTCTTCTGGTTTGAGGTAAACGGCTTGGATTTTCAAGAGGTGGCTAGCGATATCTTTAGCAAGTGTCATAGTATTCTCCTTTTGTTTTTATAATCTATTTCTTTCATTTCAGTCTTGGTTCCATTCATCCTTGATAGCATGATAAGCTGCAGCAGGATCCTCAGCTTGGGTAATAGGACGTCCCACTACGATATAGTCACTACCGATTTGATAGGCGTCAGCAGGTGTCATGACACGTTTTTGGTCTCCAACTGTGGCTCCCACTGGACGAATTCCCGGTGTCAAACAGATAAAATCTTTGCTTGTTGCTTCTTTGATAAGCTTGACTTCCTGAGCCGAGCAAACGACACCGTCCAAGTCCGCTTCAGCTGTCTTCTTGGCATAGTGAATCACAGACTCTTGCAGGCTGGTTTGGATATTTTGAAAATCCTGCATCTGGCTTTCCGACGTTGATGTAAGCTGGGTCACAGCGATCAATTTGGCTTGTGTCCCCAAACCTTCACGCGCAGCCTTCATCATCTCCACACCACCAGCAGCATGAACATTTGTCATGTCCACACCAAGCTGAGATAGGACCTTCATGGCAGATTTGACTGTATTGGGAATGTCATGTAGCTTGAGGTCCAAAAAGACACTATGCCCCAATGACTTCAAATAACGGACAACTTCTGGACCTTCCGCATAATAAAGCTCCATCCCTACTTTTAGATAAAGACTTTCTTCTGCCGGGAAAAGAGATAAAAATTCCTTGACTGCCTCAAAACTAGGAAAATCAAGAGCAATAACTGGACGATGTTCACGCATACTTTTCTCCTTTTACCTTTGTAAGCTAGAGAGCATGAAAAAAGGAACCTGCCAACAGCAAGGTTCCACGAAAAATGGGTAGAGTCCACCCTTTCACCGTCTAACCTTAGCTGCCTCTCTGGACTGCTTTAAAGGTTTTTTTCTATTCTATTATTTATAGTAGGACTTGTCAAGCAAAAACTCGAAACTGGACTTCTATACCATTCAAAATCAAGAGGAAAAGTTAGTCTAACGACTCTGTGATTGCTGGCTCGTTTGACTTCCCTGTTCTTCTTGTTTTTTCTTTTCTTCTTCCTGTTTTTTCTTCTCAGCTTCCTTGGCCTCTTGTTTGGCTTTTTCCTCAGCCTCTTCTATCAATTTATCCGCTATGGTATAGCTGTATGCTCCAGCCTCCATATCGACTACACTCGGTTCTGTCAATTGTGGCTTGATTTTGCTGTAATAAGGCAATTTCTTGCTCAATTCTGACAAGGGAACCAAAATCTCATCTGTGTCCAGCATAGTAATTTTTAAAAGATCTGCTGTTGCCTTGCTCGGAGCTAATTCGATTTTCTGGATTTGACTCTTGATATCCTCACTGATAGTAGATAATCCTGTGACCAGCTCTTTCACCTGCTGCTCATCATTAAAGGTAACTGTCAGATAAGTCTCAGGCAAGTTTAAGCGATTTACAGGAGTTGACTCAACCGCACCACTAGAAAGAATTGGATAATACTCTTCACCAGACACATAATAACCGACAATATCAAACTCCTTAACCTCAATCGTAAAGTTAGTCGGAAATTGATAGTTAATCTTCGCCGATTCTATCCAATGATTGGACTTGATTCGCTCAGCGTATGTTTCCTTATCCAACAATAGAGCTAAGGTATAGTCGCTATCTTGAATTCCAGAAGCCTGTTTGATGTCATCCGCCTGGGTGTTCCTATTTCCCTTAACCTCGATATTTTTGATGGTCGAAAGTGGAGTCAACAGATAGACTGAAAAAAGGAGGACTAGGACACTGGGTACCAAGATACTCACAGCTCGCCAAATATGAACAGGCGCAATTTTAAGCTTGGCTGGTTTGGCTGGTTTCTCTGGTTTTTCTTTTTTCTTCTCTTTTTCTTCTTTGACTTTAGGATCACCCTTTTTAGATTTTTCTTCTTTTTCGGATGATTCTTCGTCTGGAACAGTTTCGTTCTGGTCGGAATCACTTGATAACTTCTTACTTTCCTCTAACGACTTAGAGTTTTTCCCCATTCGAGCTTGTTTTTCCTTTTCCTTCTCCTCAGCTAGGGCAGCTTCTTCCTCAGCCTTCTTCTTCAGGTATTCCTGGTTTCGTTTCTGCCATTCAGACAATTCTTGCTTCTGGTTTGATTCTTTGTTCTTATCCTTTGACATTGATATTCCTTATGATAGGTCTTTTCTTAGTAGATCGTAAAAATCTGCAAGAGATTTCAATTCAGTCGAAGCTTTCATGCTAGCTTGGTACTGATCCTTGTGACTAAGCAAGTGACTGAGTTTCGCCTCCAAGCTTTCCAAGGTCAAGTCACTTTCTTGAAGTTCTTCTGCATAGCCTTTCTTAACAAAGTAGGCTGCATTTTCAATCTGGTCTCCTCGACTTGCTTCACGACCCAATGGTACGATGAGATGGAGTTTCGCCATGGCTAAGAGCTCAAAAATCGTATTGGCACCGCCACGCGTCACCACCACATCTGCCATCTCCATCAAGGGTTGATAGAGATCCGTCACATAGTCAACACGAAAGAGATTTTGACTCAATTCATTGAGGCTAGAATCTCCAGTGAGATTGATAATGTTGTAGCGCTCTGTCAGCTCTTTTTTATGTTCTGTCACCAATTGGTTAAAGACACGAGCTCCTGCAGAACCACCAACAAACAATACAGTTGGCAATTTTGGATTAAAGTGGGTTTGGATATCCACCAATTCATCTGGCTCTGAAGTTTTTTGGTCTGAAACTTTGGTCACTGCTCCCACATGCTCAACTTTTGCGAGACCAGCAGCCTGCTCAAAGGTTGAGTACATCTTGGTTGCAAATTTGTAGGCAATTTTATTGGCTAAACCCATAGATAGGTCAGATTCGTGGATAAAGACAGGTACTCCAGACACACGCGCTGCGATAACTGGCGGTACTGAGACAAATCCTCCCTTAGAAAAAAGAGCCTGTGGACGAAGTCGTAACATAATAAAGAGGGATTGGACAATTCCCCAACCAACTTTGAAGACATCCAGCATATTTTGCCAAGAGAAATAGCGACGCAACTTCCCAGTTGCAATAGAATGGAAGGTCACATTCAAACCTGACTTGAGGATTTCTTGGTGTTCGATTCCGTGTTTATCACCGATATAATGAACTTCCCAGCCGTCTTCGATGAACTTAGGCATTAACAAAAGATTGAGGGTGACATGTCCAACCGTCCCCCCACCTGTAAAGACAATTTTTTTCATATTATTCCTTTAACTCCGCTACTGTGTCGATAAAGAGGTCGCCACGTACTTCAAAGTTAGCATACATATCCCAGCTAGCATTGGCAGGGCTGAGAAGAACCACATCTCCTTGAGTCGCTAGCTCATAGGCCTTGTGGGTCGCATCAGCAATATCTGTCGCATCTACATAAGCCACACCAGCCTTATCCGCTGCCCGTTTGACACGTTCTGCAGATTGACCGAGGATAACCATCTGCTTGAGGCCTGTGATATCTGGCACCAATTCGTCAAACTCATTTCCACGGTCCAAACCACCTGCAATTAAGATAACCTTACTGTTGTCAAATCCTGACAAGGCTTTTTGAGTCGCTAAGATATTGGTTGATTTGCTATCGTTATAGAATTTGACACCCTGAATTTCATCCACAAATTGGAGACGGTGTTTGACACCACCAAAGGCTGAAAGAGTTTCCTTGATGGTTTGGTTATCCACACCACGGAGCTTGGCTACAGCAATAGTCGCAAGTGCATTTTCTACATTGTGGCTACCTGGAACACCGATTTCACTAGCTGCCATGACCACTTCTCCACGGAAGTAGAGTTGACCATCTTCCAAATAAGCTCCATCAACCTTTTCCTGTGTTGAAAATGGTACAACAGTAGTTTGTGTTTTGGTAGCCAATTCTTTTGCCAAGTCTTGGTTAAAGTTCAAGACAAGGAAATCAGCTGCTGTCATCTTGTTCTGGATATTCCACTTAGCTGCCACATACTCCTCAAAAGAACCATGATAGTCGATATGAGTTGGCATGAGGTTGGTAATAACCGCAATCTCAGGATGGAATTCTTGGACACCCATCAGTTGGAAAGAAGAAAGTTCCATGACGAGCGTGTCCTTGTCTGTCGCTGTTTGAGCCACTTGACTAGCAGGATAGCCGATATTTCCTGACAAAAGACCATGTTGGCCGGCAGCAGTTAAAACTTCCCCAATCATCGTCGTTGTGGTTGTTTTCCCATTTGAACCAGTGATACCGATAATTGGCGCTTCTGAGATTAAATAAGCCAATTCCACCTCAGTCAGGACTGGAATCCCCTTTGCCAATGCCTTTTCAATCATGGGATTGCTATACGGGATACCTGGATTTTTCACCATCAGAGCGAAATCTTCATCCAAGAGTTCCAAAGGATGCCCACCAGTGACAACCTTGATTCCCTCTTCCAGCAAGCTTTGAGCAGCAGGATTTTCCTCAAAAGGCTTGCCGTCATTTACTGTCACAATAGCTCCTAGCTTGTCCAACAAACGGGCCACAGACTCACCAGACTTAGCCAAACCTAAAACAAGTACTTTCTTATTTTTAAATTGATCGATTACTTTCATGTCTCAAACTCCATTTCTACTCCTACTATTTTACCATTTTTATGGAAATATTACTAAACGAAAATGCTCTAGCCCTCATTATAACATCGAAAAAGAGAGCCGTAGCTCTCTTTCTATTTATCTTCTTTTGCTCTTTTTTACAGACATGAGCGTAATGTCTCTCAAGCTAAAGTAGGCTAGGGCCAGCATGGCGATTGTGACAAAAAATTCTGTCGGTAATTGGAAAATCTGCAGGACGGACAAGAACAGCAAAATCAAGAGTGCAACAACTACAAAGACCAAGATAACGATGTTGACTGTTCCTTTGATACTTTGAGGTGTCGCAAATACATAGAGTAGTAATAAGAGTATCCCTATGATTAAATAGACCATCTTTATCTCTTTCTAGCTCTTATTCAGCTGATTTTTTCTTTTTATTGGCTTTCTCGCGCTCTGCCTTATTGAGAATTTGCTTACGCAAACGGATTGACTCAGGCGTTACTTCCATGTACTCATCGTCATTCAAGAATTCAAGAGACTCTTCAAGGGTCAAGATACGAGGTGTCTTGATAACCGCTGTTTGGTCCTTAGTAGCTGAACGGACGTTGGTCATTTGTTTGGCCTTGGTGATATTAACTGTCAAGTCGTTTTCACGAGAGTTTTCACCGATGATCATTCCTTCGTAAACCTCAGTACCTGGGTTGACAAAGATGGTTCCACGTTCTTCGATCGACATGATTGAGTATGTTGTAGCCTTACCAGCATCGATGGAAACCAGGGCACCACGGTGACGTCCACCAATTTCACCCGGAATCAATGGCAAGTATTGGTCAAAGGTATGATTCATGATACCGTAACCACGAGTCATTGACAAGAACTCAGTTGAGTATCCGATCAAACCACGCGCTGGGACTAGGAAGACCAAGCGAGTTTGACCATTACCAGTTGAAATCATATCCAACATTTCACCCTTACGTTCAGAAAGGCTTTGGATAACAGATCCTTGGTATTCTTCTGGAGTATCGATTTGCACACGTTCAAATGGCTCACATTTAACACCATCGATTTCTTTAATGATAACTTCTGGACGAGACACTTGAAGTTCATAACCCTCACGGCGCATGGTTTCGATCAGGATTGACAAGTGTAATTCTCCACGTCCTGAAACAGTCCATTTATCTGGTGAGTCTGTTGGTTCAACACGAAGAGAAACGTCTGTTTGCAATTCTGCTTGCAAGCGTTCTTCCACCTTACGAGAAGTTACCCATTTTCCTTCACGACCTGCAAATGGTGAGTTGTTTACCAAGAAAGTCATTTGAAGCGTTGGTTCATCGATGTGTAGGATTGGAAGAGCTTCAACTGCGTCTGTCGGAGTAATGGTTTCACCGACAAAGATGTCTTCCATACCGGAAATGGCAATCAAATCACCTGCTTTGGCTTCTTGAATTTCACGACGTTCCAAACCAAAGAAACCGAAGAGTTTTGTAACACGGAAGTTCTTGGTTGTACCATCCAATTTAGAAAGGGTAACCTGGTCCCCAACCTTAACAGTACCACGGAAAACACGACCGATACCGATACGCCCAACGAAGTCATTATAGTCCAAAAGTGACACTTGGAACTGCAAAGGCTCATCTGAGTTGTCTACTGGAGCTGGGATGTGTTCGATAATCGTGTCAAAGATTGGTGCCATTGTTGCTTCTTGGTCAGCAGGATCATCAGACAAGGAAGATGTTCCATTGATAGCTGAAGCATACACCACTGGGAAGTCAAGCTGGTCGTCATCTGCACCAAGCTCAATGAAGAGCTCCAATACTTCGTCTACTACTTCTGCTGGACGAGCTGATGGTTTGTCGATTTTGTTAACAACCACGATTGGGACAAGATCTTGTTCCAAGGCTTTTTTCAATACGAAACGAGTCTGTGGCATTGTTCCTTCGTAGGCATCTACGACCAAGACAACACCATCAACCATTTTCATGATACGCTCAACTTCTCCACCGAAGTCCGCGTGTCCTGGTGTGTCCATGATATTGATACGAGTTCCGTTGTAGGCAACGGCTGTATTTTTAGCAAGGATGGTAATTCCACGCTCTTTTTCGATATCGTTTGAGTCCATAGCACGCTCTGCCAATTCAGTACGTGCATCAAGCGTTTCTGATTGTTTCAATAATTCATCAACGAGGGTTGTTTTCCCGTGGTCAACGTGGGCAATAATGGCTACGTTACGGATATTTTCTCTTAATTTTGTCATGATTTCCTCTATAATATTTAAAATTTATTTTCTAACTGAGCAATTATACCATATTTTCAAGTAAATAACATAACTCAAGCAAGTGTAAATGTTTTCACTCCGCTTTTCTAGTCAAGGCAACTCTTTTCAAAGTCAGAGACTTATGATAAGATAAGCTGGTATGCGTTTAGATAGATTATTAGCCCAAGAAAAGGTCAGTCGCAAGGCTATGAAACAGGCACTTTTGAAAAAAGAAATCATAGTGGACGATTGTCCAGCCAGCTCCCTCGCTCAAAATGTCGACACTGGATTGCAGAAACTAGTTTTTCAAGGACGGCAGATTCAAGGATACGAGCACACCTACCTCATGCTTCATAAGCCAAACGGAGTCGTTACAGCTAGCAAGGATAAGGACCTACCAACCGTCATGGACCTCCTTCCACCTGACATTCAGTCAGACCAACTCTATGCGATAGGTAGGCTAGACCGCGATACGACAGGACTGCTCCTTGTGACAGATAATGGACCTCTTGGTTTTCAACTCCTCCATCCTCAATATCATGTGAATAAAACTTACCAAGTTAAGGTTAATGGACCGCTCTCATCCGATCATATCCAAAAGTTCAAAGATGGGATTGTCTTTTTAGATGGAACACTCTGCAAACCTGCCAAACTAGAAATTCTATCCGCAAGCCCAACAGAGAGCCATGCCTCCATCACCATCTCTGAAGGGAAGTTTCATCAAGTCAAGAAAATGTTTCTCTCAGTTGGTGTAAAGGTGACCTCTCTCAAACGAGTTCAGTTCGGTGACTTTACATTAGACCCAGAACTAGCAGAAGGACAATACTGTTCCTTGAATCCAGAGGAATTAGAAATTATTAAAATCTATTTAGAGATGAGTCGATAAAACAAAAAAAGCTTTATGTTTAAAGCTTTTTGTTTATTGCTTATCTTAAAATAAAAAATACTGCGACGTTTACAATCCAGTTAAGTACAGAAACCACAAGTCCTACGATATTCAGAATTTTTTCTGTTTTATAGGCTAATTGAGATTCTTTTTGATATGAAATAGCCAAGACCAATCCTATGATACCCAAAATCAGGCCTACAATTGGAAATAGCAAACCGAGCACAATAGATAGGATACCTAAAACAAGTGGGGCTTTTTTCTTTTGTTGTGAATTCATATTATAAAACCTCCTTAAAATTAATATAAATGATGATACCATAAAATGCTAGCTTTATCTATCATTCGACAGATTTTTACAGAATGTTAGCTAGTCTTGACTTTCCCGTTCCAAGAATCCAATCCATAAGAAAGGATATAAATCTCAGAAAAACCTTGCTTTTTCAGATAGAGGGCTGCATTGGTCACTCCTTGTCCACGTTGGTTTTCGTAGAGAAGGACAGGTTTATCCTTACGAAGGGCTGCAAGGCTTGACTTCAATTGATTTGAAGGAATATTGCGCGCACCAAGAATGTGTTTTCTGTGAAATTCTGCTGGTTCACGGACATCGATCAACTGTCCTTTCCGAATCAAGGCTTCAAACTCTGCATTGTCTACAATCTTAGCCGCACGACGAATACGAAGGTAGTTATAGCCCATCCATGCTGCCATCGCTAGTACGATTCCCCACAAAATCCAAATTGTCATAAGTTCTTCTCTCCATTTTTCTCTATGTAGTCTAATTCTATCTTGTGCTCTCTACGAAGAACAGCTTCCGCCTCTAGATAGTCTAGCTTGTCCATCAGACCTGCATCATAGATCCGAGAAAGTTCGAGCTTCATCAGTTCAATATCATACAAGCGCTTCCCCACATAGACAATAATGCCAAATTGTTTGAGAAATTGCTGCACATCATAGAATGTTTTCATAGCTTTCATTCTAACAGATTTTAGACTTTTTTTCAATACCAGTTTGGGTCTTTCCTCTCTTCCCTTCATCTTCTTTGCTCATTCTTCACCAAGTGTGGTACAATAAAAGCATGAGAATTCAACAATTACACTATATTATCAAAATCGTCGAAACTGGCTCTATGAATGAAGCAGCCAAGCAACTCTTTATCACCCAACCCAGTCTCTCCAATGCCGTTCGAGACTTGGAAAATGAAATGGGTATTGAAATTTTTATTCGTAATCCCAAGGGCATTACCTTGACCCGTGATGGGATGGAGTTTCTTTCCTATGCCCGTCAAGTTGTCGAGCAAACCCAGCTTCTGGAGGAACGCTATAAAAACCCTGTCGCCCACCGCGAGCTCTTTAGCGTTTCCTCTCAACACTATGCTTTTGTAGTCAATGCCTTTGTCTCTCTGCTCAAGAAAAGTGATATGGAAAAATACGAACTTTTCCTTCGTGAAACTCGGACTTGGGAGATTATCGACGATGTCAAGAACTTCCGTAGTGAAGTCGGTGTCCTCTTTTTGAATAGTTATAACCGTGATGTTTTAACAAAAATGCTGGATGACAACCACCTCTTGGCCCACCATCTCTTTACAGCCCAGCCCCATATCTTTGTCAGCAAGACCAACCCTCTAGCAAAGAAAGATAAGGTTAAACTAGAAGACTTGGAGAACTTCCCTTACCTCAGCTATGACCAAGGGACGCACAACTCCTTCTACTTCTCTGAAGAGATTCTCTCGCAGGAATACCACAAAAAATCTATCGTGGTCAGCGACCGTGCCACTCTCTTTAATCTCTTGATTGGTTTGGACGGATACACGATTGCAACAGGGATTTTAAACAGCAACCTCAACGGAGACAATATCGTTTCCATTCCACTGGACATAAACGATCCCATTGAGCTGGTCTATATCCAGCATGAAAAAACCAGCCTGTCTAAGATGGGCGAACGCTTTATCGAGTATCTACTAGAAGAAGTTCAGTTTGATAGTTGATAAACCATCAGACATATTTTATAATATTTCTTAGAAAATAATGATTGGAGAATATCGTTGAAAAAGTTTATATTGGCAAGTGCTGTTGTCCTTTCAATGGCAGGATTGACCCAAGCACCTATCTACGCAGAGGAAAGCAACGCTAATCCTCCTGCTACCACCGAACAAAGCAACTCTAAGGAAGATAAGAAAGATCTTTCAACTAAAACTGAAGAGGAGGTTGCATCACTTCCAAAAGACAAGACAAAAGAAGAAGCCCCTAAAAAAGAAGGATGGCAGGAAGAAAACAAGCAGTGGCGTTTCTATGAAAATAATCAGCCTGTCCTAAGATGGAAAAAAATTCAAGATAAGTGGTTCTATTTTGACCAAGAGGGAAATCGACTCAGCGATACTATCTTTGACGGCTATGTTCTCAATAAAGACGGGGTCATGGTAGAAAATAGTTGGGTGGCTCTTGAAGGGAAATGGTACTACACCAGTGAGTCTGGAAAAATCATCCAGCAAAAATGGGAAAAATCGGAGGAGTTTGGTACTACTTCGACAAAGATGGCGTCATGCTCAGTCAGACAATCGTTGATGGTTATCTCCTTACTAAAAGTGGGGCTATGGCTAACAATGGCTGGGTGAAGGTTGACCAAAATTGGTACTATGTCACACCATCTAGCAGAATCTCGCAAGACAAGTGGGAGAAAATCAACGGTTCTTGGTACTACTTTGATAAAAACGGCGTGATGCTCAGCCAGACAACCATTGGTGCCTACCTGCTTGACAGTAGCGGGGCCATGGCAGAGAACTCTTGGGTGAAAATCAATGAAAATTGGTATTACGCTAATGAATATGGGAAATATAGCCAAGACAAATGGGAGAAAATCAATGGTTCTTGGTATGCTTTTGAACAAAATGGAGTCATGCTTTCCAATAAATGGAAAGAAAGCTACTACCTCAAGGCCAGCGGGGCCATGGCGGAAAAAGAGTGGATTTTTGATAAATCCTACAATAGCTGGTTCTATCTAAAAGCGGATGGCCGTTATGCAAATCAAGAGTGGATTGGGGCATACTACCTCAAGTCTGGCGGTTATATGGCCAAGAATGAGTGGATTTACGACGACTATTACAAGGCTCGTTACTATCTGGACGATAGTGGACATTATGTTTCAGGAACTTACAAGATAGACGGCAAGGAGCACTTGTTCCAAAAATACGGCCAATGGATTTCTGAAGTTTCAACTGAAGGCGGATTTACAAAAGGCCAATATAGCAATACCATCTTCCTAGATCCTGGGCATGGTGGTCGAGATTCCGGTGCTTTTTACTACAATGTCGCTGAAAAAGATCTCAATATGCAGATTTACCGTAAACTTCGTGCTAAGTTAGAAGAACTGGGCTACAAGGTCCTCACCTCTCGTGATAGTGATATTGACGTTGATTTTGTTACCGAACGTTCTCGTATGGTTAATAAGACCAACTCTGATATTTTTATCAGTATTCACTTCAACGCTACTGGTAATACCTACTCAAAAGCGAGCGGTATTCAAACCTACTCCTATAGAGATGAACCTGATTATCCAAGTAAGATTAATCAATACTGGCACAATCACCCTGATCGTATGAGTGAAAGCAAACGCCTCGCCGCTGCCATCCACTCCTCTCTTCTAGCAGAAACAGGAGCTAAGGATGCTGGTCTGTTGGAGAGCAGCTTTGCTGTCCTACGCGAAACAGCCAAACCAGCTGTCCTCCTAGAGCTTGGTTATATGGATAATTTCACCGAAAACCAACAAATCAGAGATAGCCACTACCAAGATAAACTGGTCGCAGGTATTGTGAAAGGGATCCAAAAATATTACGCTGGTAAATAATAAAAAGTCTCGAGAAATCTCGAGACTTTTTATTTGTCTTCTTGTTTATCCTTATCAGGAAAGAGGTAGCCAAGTCCTACACATGCTAGCACACCGGCAGCAATTACCAAACCACTTGAAATTGGTAAGAGATCAAAAATAGCATTTACAATGACAAAGGCAATGATCAAGCACATCAGACTAGACTTGTAGTCTTTTTTCAAAAAGTTTTCTAGCGTAAAATAGAGGAACAATCCTACCGGAATGAGTGACCAGAGGTTGACATCCAAACTTGCCCATCCAACAGAGCCGAAATACAATACTAGCGCTGCAGCTACTAAGAATACAAGTCCCAATAATTTTTTCATTTTTTGTCTCCATTTTCTTTTTTTATTGACTTGAGTTGTCTGATACTGACCCCTTACGTCCCTTACATGAATCATTATAGCAGAGGATTTTTTCAAGAACAAGCCCTTTTGCCTATCTGGTCAATATCTCTGTCTAAGTGGTTGAATAGTAGTGATAAAAGAAAAAGAAGCCCTAATGTGCTTCTTGATTCTGCCGATTGTAACAGTATTTTTGAACAAATACCATCTAGTTTTTCTTTTCCTTTGACTCTAGAGAAGATTTGATTGCTTCTCGATCTGCTTGTAGTTGGGCTAAGTTCTTTTCTGCTTCCTCAAGTTTACTGGTATCTGGTTTCACACGATAGTAAACATCTTCTGGTTTCATTAACATCGATCCATACTCTTGCCCAGAAAGTAGTCTTTCTTCAGCATGATTGCTTTTATCCGTAATCTTTCCATCATCAGCAGGTTGCATAACAACTCCACTTGGCACAGCCACTACTACAAATCCTCCAGCAACAGAATCTTTTACCCACGCACTGATAGAAGCTGTCTCAGGATTACGACTATCTTGACCTTTTGATACCTTTAATCCAACTACAGATTCGTACTTTTGATCATTTGTAAACCAAGTCGCATCTACTTCTCCAGAATCATTAATAATGTATTCATTACCAGATTGACTACGCCAAGTGCCTTCTAAACTAGACAAATCATTGTTCTTGATTGCTTCAATATCTAGTTTTGGAACGGCAGCTTCATTCTTTAGCTTGCTAACAAGTGCTTCTGCTTCCGTAATTTTGGTATCTAAAGCAGTCAGTTGATCCTTGAGTTTTTGGATTTCCTCTTGTTTATCCTTATCAGTCTCATCTGTTTTCCCTTGGCTTGTAGACGATTGACTTGTTGACTCTGTAGTTGAAACGGCAGACGATGCTTGATTTGACTCTTTCTTTCCAATCAAAGAATGCGAGAAAATACTTACCAAGATGAGAGTGACTGAAGCAGCGAGTGCTAGGCCAATATAGATTTTTATATTTTTATTCGGAGCCGACTTTGATTCAGACCGCTTACGTCCATTGACCTCTTCAAATTGTTTTTCTCGTTCTTTCTTATTCATAATTTTCTCCTTTTTGATTTATATTCAGCCAAGCTTGCGAGACTTCATTCGTTATTATCCACGGATTTTTATAATTTTTAGAAAATCTAAGCAAAAATTTCTAGAATAATTAACTATCAAAACATCTCTAGATTGGTATCAAAACAAGTATTTATTACAATACATTATACCACAAAATATAAACAACCGTTTGTATTTATATTTTTATAAGCCAAAGAAATGGATTTGAAACAGAACCCATCTCCATTAGAAAAAGCCTGTCCTAAGACAAGGCTTTTACATATATCTCTTTCAAATCTCCCATTTTTATAGAAATCTAAATAATATATTTATAAATCAATATTTTCACAAAACTATGTCATCACCTCACTATCTAATCTCAGTACATAAACCATTTTTTCTATGGCTTTTGTCTTAATCTTGATTTTTTTTCTTCAATCCAAGAAAAGCTCCTACTATAAACATGATTCCGGCAGCTAATAGTGTCTGGGCTCCGCTTGCTGTTCCAGTTTTTGGCAACTCATTAGGATTGTTACTAGTTGATTTACTATTGATGTTAGTATTTTTATTAGTTAAGTTCCCTTGTTCATTTAGATAAACGTTCTTGTTAATTTCAAAGTTTTTATCATTTTCATCAGAAACAATACTGTTGACATCATTAGTTGAATCAGATTGTGTTTTTTCTTTCTTTTTCGATACATCAAAAGTAGGTTTATTTTCCTCCTCCTTTTTCTCCTCTATTTTCTTGAATACAGGTTTTATAAAGGTATCTTTTGATAGATTAATAACATAGCCGGCGTCTTTTTTCCCTTCGAAATCAGAAATTTCCCAACCATCAAATTGGTATCCTTTTTCTAATTCACCCTTATAGACAGGTAACATAAAATCTTCTTCCGACACTATCGTTGAACTCATTTCTTTTCCATTTTGAATTGTCACAGTTACCCTATGAGGTTTTAATTCGCTTACCTCTCCCGTATCTTTGTTTAAAATGAATTCTTTTACGGTTGTATTTCTTGCGAAATCTTTTACAACAATCTTAATGTTTAGTGTCTTATCTGTTAGTTGTTTAATATCATCAAATGATTTGTATTCTTTTCCATTTACATAAATATGTTGTTCTTGAATCTCACCATCGAATCCATTATTTCTTTTATCATTGATGTTAAAGACTACAGATTTTCCATTAGCATATTCGATACTAGTATTTCCCTTAGGATCAATGTTTACTTCTGGTTTGACATTATCATATAAAAATTGATAATGTACTCCAACCGCTTTCGCATTCAAATCACTATAGCCAGTTTGAAGATAAACATTTCCATCCATGTCTGTTACCTTATCTGGGAATCCGTTTGCTTTATAGTCTTTCATCCCCCAGTCCATGATGTCACCGTCTTTAACATTAAGCTTAATGTTAAAATCTCTAGTGTTATCAATGTGTAAATCTCCGTAGATTAAATAATTATCTACAACCGATTCATTAACTCTCAACTCCCAGTTAAAACCACCCTTATCAGAAATCTTACCTCTTAAATAAAATTCTGGATTTCGTACATAAATTTTATTAGTTTTAGATGGATTAAAGTAGTTCTTGTCCATTGAAAGATTTACTGGTTTTGCATCAATAAATAACGTAGAGCCATCTTCTTTTATAGCTTCTACATTGGACTTATCCTCTCCTGTGTACTCTTTACCATCCTTACCAAATAATACAAGTTTAGAAGGATCTGTCACAAGATTGCCATCTTTATCGATTGCCTCCCCTTTATCATTCATTTTAAAGGTAAACACTTGATATCTTACAATGTTAAAGCCGTCCAAAGCCGACATTAATACTGATTGAGTACTTCTTCCATCTTCAACATTTCTACTATCAGCATAAATTGTTGTTTCTGATAAGACTCTTAGATTAGGATTGGCCTTTTGGATTTTTGCTATATCTTCCTGGCTATAAACTCCATTCCCTTCTAACATATCCGTTTTTCCAGGATTATAGGTAGTCACTTTTAGTGCATAGCCTTTTCTTAGAATGATGTTATCCTTTAATAGATATTGTTGTTTTTCTGAATCAGAATAGATTTTACCAGATTCCATGTCCGTTAAATTGTTTGGTTTATTTTTTGAAAGATCTCCTTCTCCTAATTCTATTACATTCCCATAACTTGATGCATAGGGATATTCTGTTTTAGTTTCCTTATTTTTTTCAGGCATTCTAATTTTAGTTTCAGCTTTTATCTGATCATCATCTTTGACAAAAAACCTCATATCTCCTGCAAAAGCTAATCCATCCACAATATCATTAATATTAGCGTATAAATCAAATGTCATCGTTTTTGAATGTGAATCATACTTGGTCGTTTTGATTTCTATAGATTTATAGTTATTTCCATAGTATACCTTGGCATTTTTAGAAACATTACTGATCTTTCCAAGAATTTCAAAGTGTCCATCTTTAGATGGGTTTAGAATGCCATAAATTTTTGATTTGATTTCATCAAGTTTTTCAGTTTCATATTCTAAGGCACTACCATCGTCATAAGCAATGATATTTCCCTTATCATCGTATTTATAATCGTATTCCTCTATTCTCTTACCAGTTTCACTTGTAAAGTCATCAACTTCTCTAAATTTCTTTTTAATGAGTTTCTTTAAATCTTTGCTTTCAAAGTCTCTAATTGTTGAAATTGTTTTATGAATAGTCAAGCTAGATTTTTCTTCGATAGACTCTTCATTTTCTTGATGATGTTCTACTTCAGTTGTATCTTTTTTAAGACTATCCTCTTTTCTATTTTCTAAATTTTTAAATTTAGATTCGGGAATCTCGCCAAGCTTTTGGTATTTAGATGAATCTTGATCAGGATCTACTAGATAATAGGAAATCATCCCCTTTTCATCAGCATGATCAGCAAATTTAATTCTATGAATCTTTGTGAAATTGCTAGAACCGTCTAATGCAATCACTTCAATGATTTTGCCTCTTAAATCTCCTGCACCTTTAATTTCATAAATGGTATTCCCGTCTTTGTCAAGTTTTCTATTTCGTCCTTGACCCTCACCTGCATAAGTGACCTCAAGATTTTTTTCAACCTCTCCATCTTCATTAACAAGAGCGGCCCCAGCATACCAAACTTCGTTGGTAATCTCGTCAAATTTTTCAGGATGTTCTTTTTGATCTCTCGCAAATAGCGTTTCATTCTTGTATTGCTCTTTGACCTTGTGATAAGTATCCTTTGTAATCAACTTAATTTTTTCAGGGTTTGAAAAATCAATTGAAACAATCTTTGGAGGTGTGTTATCAATTTTTACAGGAATATAGGAAACCTGCCATGGGTAATCCTTGGTTAATCTATATTTAAATTTATAGAAATATTGGCCTTCCGCAATCGGTTCAAATTGTCCTCGTATCTTAGTAGCAGGATCTTTTTTGTCATTACTTTCTGGGGCATTTTCTTCTCTACCTCTAGGGTTATAAATGAGTCCATCCCATTTCAAGTCACCCCAAACTTTTAGTTTAGATGATTTGATTCCCTTTGCATCATTTCTTTTAGAGTTTAAAATTCCTTTAATAAAGTGTTCTCTCGAAATGACTTTTAAGTCTCTTTGATTTTCTCCTTCTTTATTCGTATTTACTATTGAAATCACCCCTTCTTCTGCACTTCTTAATACAAGTGGAGAAGGAGTTAATCCTCTCTCAAGTTGAGCATCTTGAGTATTTCCATTTGAATCTAAAGGATAAATTTTAGCAATATTAGAACCACTTGATGACGGTGCGTTGATTCCTTCGTTATTGAAAGCAAATAATTCTGGATTTTGATCTAGGGATGTTGTATTTTTATCTTTTCTGTTTTGTATAACTCCTGCTGGATTAAATTTATCTATACCATGTTCTCCACCAATCCCCTTATTTAAGGTACCTGGAATTTTTGGTTTACCATCATCATCATAACCTTCCATCGCTTTTGATTTTGATCCTTCTTCCCAGGCCCATTTATCAAGGATTGGTTCGTGGTTCCAATTCCCAGCAAATCCCATTAGAGGCATCGACAAAGAAGGTTGGAAGTTTATTTTCCTACCGTTTGAGTTTAGAGCTTCCATTTCTTCCACTGACTCAAAATGAATAAATGATTCTACAAATTTATTTTTATTTTTTGCTTCCCCAACATTTATAACCGCATTTAAATCAAAGCTGGAATTTGGACCTATAGTGAAAGTGTCATGCTCAAATGTGATATTTGCTCCTTTGACTTTTTCTGGGTGAATTTCTGGAACAATTTGCTTCCCGTCAGGAGATTTTTCATCTTTATATGTTTCATCGAGTTTTAGCCTATCAGTTAGAGCATCTGTAGTTACAGTTGATGCAGAAACTTTAAAGGTTAAAGGTCTATTTGAGGTATTGTGAAGCTTGATTGTAAAGTATTTTTTATCACCTTTTATTTCTTTAAGAGAAATGGAACCATATGAATTTACCAAACCTTTAGAATCTGTATTTTTGAAAGTCGCTACAACTTCATTTCTCAAAGCATTGGCAACATTAATTAGCCCTGCTCCCTGCTGTCTAGGTGATGCAAAGTATTGACTCTTTTCTTTCCAAGAGGTTGCATCCATCATAGGTCTTGCAGTATTTTGTAGGGCTATTTTTGTTAGACTTGTAAGGTCTATTTTGTCATCTCCCTTAAGATTTTTCAAGACAGGTCTTTCAAGCAATTCCTTTAATTTTGGTCGAATCAAAACAGTAGAAGCTGCTACGATTGGAGTTGCCATGCTAGTTCCTGACATATAACCATAAGTAGATTTACCATTAATAACATTTAGAGTAGATTTAATATTTTTACCAGGTGCTGAAACATCCGGTTTTAAAAGCAAATCTGTTCTTGGCCCCCAAGATGTAGACCCTGCTGGAACTATAATATCTTCTTTATAAAGTTCTTTGTCTGTGTCAGCTGCAAAATTAAAGTCAATTTCTTTTTCATCACCTACATTCGGTTTATTAGAATTATAGCTTTCCATATCAATTGGATAGTATTGTTCTAAGTTATCTTTAAAATCTTCCTTATTATTTCTTTTGACTTCAGTTTTTTTATCAGGGTTAATCATGTTCCATAATTTTACACCATCATCTCCTGAAATTGAAAATACTTGACTTTTAGTCCCTTCATCCGCTTCATATCCCATAGCTGGAAGGTCTGTCCAATTATCTCTATTGTAGTAATTTACAGTATTTACAACCATAATGGCACGTGCGCCTTTATCCATAGCTCTTTTAAAAGCATCTTTTAAATCCTTGGTATAAATTCTATCCATTACTGCAATTTTGCCCTTAAGATCCAATCCTATCAAATCTTGGTCTTGACCTTTGCCTATATATACAAATTTTAATTTATTTGGAGTTTTTGACCCATCCTCATTTGTTAGGATTTTATTTTTATCGAAAAAAGCTCCTATATTTCTGTATTTAAAACTTTGTCCTCCAATGTTAACCTTATCAAACTCAATGGTTTGATTTTTAGCAGAAGCGACCGCTATCGCATCTTCATGTGCGGCAGTTCGTGTTACATTTCCAGTATCTGTCATTTTCAGATTATTATTGGCTACTAAATCCCAAGAAGAACTTGAAGCAGAAGTCGCAAAGTTACCTGTAGCAACAACCATTGGGATTCCTGCTTTTCTTAATGCTCTAATAGCCTCCCAATATTTCTCGCCTACAAGACCTGTTCCTGTAAAACCAGATGATACCGAAACAACATCGACATTGTGTTTGATCGAATCTTCAATAGCATGAAACATTGTTTCATCACCCGCAAACCCAGATCCTGCGTCAGAGTACATTTTATAAGAGAAAATTTGTGCATTAGGCGCAATTCCATCTATGCCATTAAAGTTCTTGATGTCTTTTTCAGTATCATTTCCAGCAAGAATCCCTGCAATATGCATCCCATGTGGGTCAAAATAATCCCTTCCATCATCATATTTTTCTACAGTGATTTTACCACCATTATAATAATTGAACGCATGAGGGATTTTATCACTCAACCAATAATTTTTATCAGTGCCTTTTAAGTTTTCTTTTTTAAATTTCATCGAGTCTTTGGCATCATCATCGATCCTCATAGCCTTATGCCTATAATCTGTTCCAGTATCGATATTTGAAATGACCATACCTCTACCATCAAAATTTTTCCCAAATGGAGCATTAATAGACTTTAGGTAATCAATAGCTTCCTCAACTCCAATTTCCTTTCTGGCATGATTCATCATTGGTTGGACTTTTTGTGATCGTTCAACCGACGAAACACCTTCTATTTGTTTAATTTTGTCCAAATTATCTGGAGTTGTTTCAATGGCAGCGCCATTAAAAATCGTATTATAGGTATATAAAACTTTTGTATCCTTAAGATTGGATAGTTCCTTGATTGCTTTTTCTCCAGATTCTTTATCTTTAAATTCAGCAATATAGACAAGTTTATCTTCTTTTTTCGGATTTTCTGTATCTTTATTTACAAATGAGTCCGCATCATCTCCTTTGGGTTGCTTGGAGTCTTCTTTGATACTTGCTCCTTCGTTACTAGTTTTTTTGTCTATCTCAGACTTTCTACTAACAACCTCTTTTTCCTCAATAACTGTTGTCTTCTTCTCCTCAATATCCTTTGAAGTTTCTATAACATTATGAATATCTTCAGATTGTTCATTGTTTTCTGTTTCTTTATCTGCTACTACTTTTTCTTTACCAGAAATTTTTAAAGCATCTTCAGAACTAGGTGCATCTGCTACTACTTTTTCTTTATCAGAAATTCTTAAAGCATCTTCAGAACTAGGTGCATCTGCTAAAATTACCTCATTGGGGGCATATGCTGCTAAAATAACTGCAGCAGTAGTTAATGACAATACCGTACTTTTTTTCATTATAATTCCTTCATTTTTTATTTTAAACCCAATAGATAGAAAACTTTAACCTTGCTAGCCTTTGTTATAAAAAGTTTTTTTAAGTATTATCTAGTGGGATAGAGTAGTACATTTATATATAATTGTTAGCTCTCTGAAAAATAGTATATCAATTAAAAAATTTTAAGTCAAGAAAAATTAACACGCATTAATTTATTTTTTAATGTACATTAAAAAATATAAACCCAAAACTTTCGTAGTTAACTGGGATACATTATCAGCACATTCACACCATCAAAAATAGTAGCAATTAACTGGAATAACTACCAAAATCGCAAAAAGGGGTATGGACAGAATTTATGCCTTAATAAACATGCAAAAACAACCGCAATAATTTTCAACGGTTGTTTGTAACATATTTAATTTTTAACTCTCATTCTATTTTATCTCTTAAGAACCCGCACTTTCGTAGGCATCTAAGCCCTTGTCCCATAGTTTCAAAGAAATGACAAAGAAGACAAGGGAAATCAACATCAAACCACCGATGTTAAAGAGCCCGTCTTTGTCCTGCAAGAAATAGCTGGCAGGATAGTAGGCCGTAAAGGCGAAAGGCACGATAAAGCTAATCAACCAACGAAGAAGCGAATTGTAAATAGAAATCGGATACTTGGCAAAATCATTAAACATATAGAAAATGTAAATCATGGCGCCTGACTGCTTGGTCCAAAAGGCGATACTGGCAGTCGCGATTTTCAAGGAAGTATAAATCAAGGTCGCAAAAGGAATGCAGACTAGGAAAAGCAAGAATTTGGGAAGAGTCCAAGCAATACTTGATACTGTTGTCCCTAGTAAAATGCCACCGACCAATAGTTCACCCAAGGCATCAATCTGAAAGGTCTCGACTAGGATATGGAAGAGAGGATTGATAGGACGAGTTAGATACTTGTCAAACTCTCCCTTTCGGACTAAGCGTTGTCCCAGTGCCCAAAGATTATCAAAAAAGAGATGGTCCAGTCCCTTGGGAATTAAGGAAAATCCATAGATAAAGGCAATCTCTTGGAAGGTCCAGCCTTCTAAGGATGGAATGTGTTGAAAGATGACATTGAGAAACAAGAGGTTCAGGCCTTGAGTCAGAAAAACTCCAAGGACACCAACCACAAAATCAACCTTGTACTCCATGATTTGCTTGATGTATTGTCTGATAAAAATCAGATGCATGCGTTGATATTTTTTCATACTAACCTCCTTGAATAGTGATAAATGACTGGACTCGTTTCCAAATCAACTGAGACAAGCCCACCATCACTAAGAGCCAGAAAAACTGTAGCAAGATGGCCTGAAGAATCTTACTGGCATCATATTTCCCAACAATGATCATGACTGGCGTGTAGATCAAGGATGAAAAAGGCAAGAAGGAGAGGACATCTGAAACCACTTTGGGAAAGAAAGCCAAGGGAATCAAACTCCCAGACATAAAGGCCACTATGGAAGTCTTGAGTAGATTGGAACCCCATAGATTTTTAAACACAAAGGCTGAAAATCCAAAGCAGATATTAAAGAAAAAGTTAATCAGATAGGCCAGCGTCAAGCTAAAGAGATAAAGGACCGTTAAGCCTAGCACTTCTACAATCCCTTGCCCTGATAAAATTTTCATCAACACAATGACACTTAAAAATGGCAGTCCAACAGAGATAAAAATCAACCACTTAGAACCAAGCTCCGTAAAGAGGTAAGAGGCCGCAAAATGCACCGGTCTCAACAAGCGCATGATAATGGAGCCATCCTTGACCTCCTCTCCAATCATAAAGGAACTATCAGACCTAGTCAAAAGATTGGTCACAAAACTCATGATGATGTAGAGGGTAATATCCGCTATACTGAAGCCCTGAATCAAGGACTCCTGCGAGGAGTCAAAGACTGCCTTCCAGAGATAGAAAGCCACAAAAGCCCCCATGACATCGCCAATCCGATAGAGAATAAAGTTGACTCGATAGGTAATCAACTCCTGAACCCCTGCATTGATAAAGGGTTTATAACGTCTCCACAATTTGACCATCTTAGAGCTCCTTTCGGTAGAAGCGACGGATAATATCCTCAATATCCGTATCCATCATCTTCAAATCGCGGATCTCAAAATCAGACAAGGTTTGCTTGATAATATCAGCTGACTGGTAGCAGGAACTATCAAATTCAATATTAAGGCTATTCCCTTGTCTATCAATAGTCATATCAGGAAAGCCTTCATAGTGAGAAAGGAGATGACTTTGCCCTGGCACCAATTCAAAGGAAAGAGTCTTCATCTTGCCAAAGGTTTCCTTGAGTTGACTCACCGTTCCATCAAAAATCTCCTGCCCCTTGTCAATCATGAAAATCCGATCACAAAGTTGCTCAATATCACTCAAGTCATGAGTGGTCAAGAGGATGGTTGTTTCTTCCTCCTGATTAATCTGGGTAATGGCTCGACGAATGTTATCCTTGACAGAAACATCCAGACCAATAGTCGGCTCATCTAAAAAGAGAACCTTGGGATTGTGAAGCAAGGAAGCCGCAATGTCCGCCCGCATCCGTTGTCCCAGTGAAAGAGTTCGCACGGGGTCCTTGATAAATTCCTTCAAGTCCAAGACTTCATTCAAAAAATCCATGCGCTTCTGAAAAAGCGAATCTGGCACATCGTAAATCTCTTTCAAGACCGTATAGGTCTCTTGCAGAGCCAAATCCCACCATAGCTGGGTACGTTGTCCAAAGACAACCCCGATATCCTTAACATAATCTT
This sequence comes from Streptococcus pseudopneumoniae, assembly GCF_001074565.1. Taxonomy (GTDB): domain Bacteria; phylum Bacillota; class Bacilli; order Lactobacillales; family Streptococcaceae; genus Streptococcus; species Streptococcus pseudopneumoniae_J. Next base: position 27,029 of record NZ_JUQX01000025.1, read on the forward strand.
GGCGATTATCTTGCGGAATCTTGCCGTTAATCCGACAAAAACCAGATGTCGGTTTTAAAATCCCTGTCAGCATCTTAATAGTTGTCGACTTCCCAGCACCATTAGCTCCAATAAAGCCTAAAATTTGGCCCTTTGGTACTTCGAAAGTCAAATCCTTGACCGCTTCAAAGGTCTGCTTTTCAGGATGAATAAAGGAGCGCAAAGCCCCCTTCAATCCCGGTTCTTTAACAGTCTTCACAAAATTTTTCTGAAGATGTTCCACTTCTATCATTGCCATATCTATCTCCCCTTAGTAAAAAATCAACAAACCGTGTCCTCTAAATACAAAAAGCCAATTTCTCATCTCCTAAAATCTGCCTTCTTTATCACATTAGAAGGCCTCAGTAACACTCTATTATAAAGTAATTAAGAAGGGAAAACAAGTGTTTTTTGTGGGATAGGAAAGAAAGCATAGAATATCCCAGTGATCGAATATCTTGAAAACGACTAGATTCACTCTCCGCTGCTTCATCGGAACTTTTTTACATTTCCAAAATGTAATACAACAATGGTATCCAATTGATCCCCTATTTCTTTAAAGGGAAGATTTAAGTCCAAAGTCCGAACACTGATTTGGTTGCCGTGCATTTGATAAACATTGTCTGGTTGAAGCACTTCATCTGTCTTTGCGTACAGCAACATGCCCGATACTTTGCTACCATTTTTTTGACTTTGATATTCTCTATTTTTGACATAGGTAAAAATCTGATACAGATTATTTGAGTGAAGAGAATACTTTCTAAAATTCATCTGTGTTGTACTTTTATAGTATTTAGCATCAATAATCAAGATAGAATTCTCTTTTTGAAGCTGAATATCACTTTGCATGATAGGGAGCATCTCACCGATACCATCGTCTAACGCCCACGGTATCTGTGCTGCATTCGCATTTAATTCTGGATAATGTTTTTTATAATACTCAAGGATAAATTTTTCGTACAATCGGTTCATTCGTTGTTCATCTAAGAAACTCATCATCTTCATGTTACCATCTGATGTCGTTTGCAATAAACCTTTTACCACTAAATAGCAAATGGCAATCATCATTCTATAAGATTGATTGTTTCTATTGTATTGCAGATTCCAGTTAACAGTTTCCAAATCAATCGGTTCAACATCACGGAAAAAAACCATCAATTTCCGCAATTCTTTCTTCCTATCCTTGGAAATATCTGCTTTCAACAGAAGATTGACCGTTGATTTTATAATACGGTTCATCCTATTATTTACTGAAAACTCTTCATAAGTACAAAATATTTTCTTCCCAAGAGTACTTTGATTTTTGATTGACTCTGTAATCTCAATTTTTCCCCTTAATGTAGAGAGTTCTTCCATTTTGGAAAGATATTCCTTTCCCAAGCCCCTCTTAAGCTGTATGGCAATTCCTTTAGCCAAGATAGCACTCATCAAATCAGCCGTATGACAGAATTCCTCTGTAGCAAGTTTCTGATACCCCTGCCCCCTAAGAACCTTAAATGTATAAGTCAGCATGTAATAAACATTCTTTATCGGTATCACTTAATCGCACTCCTTAGATTGCTACTCCATTCTCTAACTAAGCTAGGTTCATCAAACCAATACTCCTTTAAAAGAGGTATCAGTTCATACTCTACAATACTCGAAAGAACTTGTTGGTCGATACTATTCGGTATTAGATTACAAAAATAACTATGGCCTATGCAAAAACCCTCTCCTAAACTTTCATCAGAAGCGATGATTTCATTTAGATGCTTCACAGTATTTATTAATGCATCAAATTTTTCATTCTTCAAGTGTGATTGATATTCTTTGAAGCCATCCGAATCAAATCCTGATTTCAACTCAAAAAATGCAAATCTTCGTCTCAAGGCAAAATCTAGCATGGCTAAGCTACGATCGGCAGTATTCATCATACCAATAATGTATAAGTTCTCCGGAATTGAGAATTGTTCATCCGAATAAAGAAGCTGTAGATCTCTTCCTCGCTTATCCATTTCGATAAGCATAAACAATTCACCAAATATTTTGCTCAAATTTCCTCGATTAATTTCGTCAATGATAAAGAAATAATCATTGCTTTCATCGCCCTCAGCCTGTTTACAAAATTGATAGAAGGGACCTTTTCTTAGTTCAAAACCACTGGCAGAAGGTCTAAATCCCATAATAAAGTCTTCGTAAGAGTAACTTTGGTGAAACTGAACCATCTTTACCCTATCGATCGCTTTTTCACCCATCAGTGAGTAAGCTAGTCGATCAGCAATAAATGTTTTTCCAACACCCGGAGCCCCCTCCAATATGATGTTCTTCTTAAGGCGAAGAATCGTTGCCAATCGATCATAATCCTCTGCTGATACAAAAACTTCTTTTAGAAAATCTTCTCTAGCGTAGCTAGTATCTCCTTTTTCAAATTCTTTTGTGTCTTCCGATGCTAGATTTTATGTAGGTGCTGAACTCTCACTAACTTCTTTTTTCGCTTGTTCTTCTTTATTCACCTGTTCAGAATACTTCCAAGCTTCAAAAGACAATTCCTTGAAGTTTTTCAATTCAGATTGTGGACTATCTAAATAGTTTTTAAGTGAGTCAACAATAGAAAAATAGTCTGATGCTGAAATTTTCGAATGGATTCTTGGGAGTTTATAGACTAATTCTAGAGGTAATTTCCCGGATTCGTAAATATACCATCTATTTCGACTATCTAGATTCAGAAACGAATTTGGGGCAATCCAATATAATCCCATCGTAATTTTAGCATTGCCATTGTTTTTTCTATTGATGACTTTATCAAAATAACGTGAGAAATGATCCTTATTTTCAGATGTTGAATTTTCAGAATAGGCCAATGCAGTTACAAAAAGCTCCCACAAATCATCAATATCACTAACCCCTCTATCTGCATAAAAAAGATAGTAGGTTGCATTCTGTGTGTTAAGAACAGGAATACTGTCGAATGAAGTTGGAACATCATGAGACAATTCAAATAATTCTGCAATAGCAGTCAAAATTTTAATCCGATTTTCATCTTTCAACCCTTTATTGAATAGACCAAAAATTGTAAAAGGGTCAATATCCATGATATTGTTGTCCTTATCCAAGGTTGGCATTGAAATGCCCGTCATTTGATAAATTGCCTTAACCTTTTGAATGAGCTCTGCCCTTTTCTCTTTATAGCTCACAAGTTTAAACGCAAATTCTTTATAAAAATCTACCCAATCAAATTGTCCTGCTTGTCTCATCTTAAACCTCACATCCCACATCTCTAGTAATTTTTGATGTACTAAATTTTATTGTTAATTAATATTATAGCACGAAAACCTTTCCAATACGATGCAACATTGCTATACATATACGATAAAAATTTCACTATCTTTAATCAACTTCAACAGTACACAAAAAGGTGACCTTTGTCGCCTCAAATGATTCCTTCTGATACTTTGAAATTCAATAATGAATCTATTCGATTCACTTTTTTATCCTTCATTATGAAGTTTCATTTCAATCTCCTTTGTAGATATGTCGTGAGGAAGAGGAAATATCTTCGTGTAGTCCTCATCACAAAAGAGAACCTTCTGATCTGATGGAAACCATTCCCGAAGCCAGAGGATATAGGCGGCATAATCTTGTAACCGATTTTTTGAATCAAAGTAGTTTATAACGAAGACATCATTTTTTCGATTCAAAGCACCCTCAACTGAGACCTCGGGACTTTGGTAATCCCATAAAAGACGATAGGCTTTTTCATGATCGTTTTCTTCCCTTATAATCACACCTGAATACCTATCTCTCAGCGAAGCACAAAATGCTTGGATATCAAATTCTGCATTTTCATAACCATCTAAAAAGATAAAATCTGCTGAACTCATGACTCTCCTCCTCTCTTTGAAAGCCTGATATTATTTTATCATAAATTAAAAAATTTCTTAGAATCAAATTAAATTCCACCTCCTAAACTTGAAAAATAATTTATTTCCACCACACAAAAAACCCACCCTCATGGGCAGGTTTCTGATTTGTATTGTTCAGCTAGATTAAGCTTTACCTTCTGAACCGAATACGTCGATACGTTCTTCAACTGATGCTTGGATAGCTTTTACACCGTCAGCCAAGAATTTACGTGGGTCGAAGAGTTTCTTCTTGTCGTATTCTGCTTCGTTTGCTTCGTAGTCACGAGCAAATTTACGAGTTGCGTTAGCGAATGCGATTTGGCATTCAGTGTTAACGTTAACTTTCGCAACACCAAGTTTGATAGCTGCTTGGATTTGGTCATCAGGAATACCTGATCCACCGTGCAATACGATTGGGAATCCTGGTACAGCTTCAGTCAATTTTTGCAAGTGGTCAAGGTGAAGACCTTTCCAGTTTGCAGGGTATGGACCGTGGATGTTACCGATACCAGCTGCCAAGAAGTCGATACCAGTTGCAACCATTGCTTTAGCATCTTCGATTGGAGCCAATTCACCATCACCGATGATTCCGTCTTCTTCACCACCGATAGTTCCAACTTCAGCTTCTACTGATACACCATTTGCGTGAGCAAATTCTACAACTTTACGAGCTTTTTCAAGGTTTTCTTCAACTGGAAGGTGTGAACCGTCAAACATAACTGAAGTATAACCAACTTGAATACACTCAAGTGCATCTTCGTAGTGACCGTGGTCAAGGTGGATAGCTACTGGTACAGTGATACCCATTGACTCAACAAGGTTAGCGATCAAGTTGCGAGCAACTTTGTAACCACCCATGTATTTAGCAGCACCCATTGAAGTTTGGATCAAAACTGGAGCTTTTTTAGCTTCTGCTGCACGCAAGATAGCTTGAGTCCACTCAAGGTTGTTTGTGTTAAATCCACCAACTGCATAACCGTTGTCACGAGCTGCTTGGACAAATTTTTCTGCTGAAACGATTGCCATTTGTCAGGCCTCCTATATATTTTTTGGGACATCCCATTTACATTGTTCATTTTATCACTTTTTGACAAAAAAAGCTAGTTTTTCCCATACTTTAGATTGAATTTCTTCCAATCTAATCAATATAAACCCTTTTTTCTCCTTAGCTCTGAGTGACTTTGGGATAACGTATAAAGAAGGTCAAGCGATCGCCCTGCATCTCAAAATGATAAGGTAATTTCTCATGTTCTAATAAACTTTTGACCACAAAGAGTCCCATCCCTGAACCCTTGGCCTTGCGACTAGCATTTTCAGAAAAAGACTGGACCAGCTTTTCTTGTTCTTCAGGACTACAGCTATTCTCAATAAAGAGTTCCCCTTCTCTCTCCCCTATGCGAACCAAGCCACCTGGAGTGGAGTGCTTGATAGCATTGCTGATGAGATTCGATAGAATCAGTTTCATGACAGATGGGTTTATGTAAGCCTGCTGATGGGTTAGGCTAATGTCTACCTGAAGTTCTCTCTCCTTGGCTAGCAAAGCATAATCCTTAACTAGACTTTGCGTCATCTGAAGGAGGTCAACCTCTTCTTTCTCGTCTCGCAATTCCTGCACAGAAGAAAGAGACAATATCTGGAGAACATGGTGACTGAGGTCATCCACAATCCCCAAGGCAACTCCAAGATAGTGGTCTCTATCCTTATAACGACCGATATTTTCTTTCATATTTTCGATTAGGATTTTCAAACTAGCCAGAGGAGTTTTCAATTCATGAGAAGCCCCTCGTAGAAATTCGACCTTCATCTTTTCAAGCTGGAGAATAGCTTCATTCTTCTCATGCAAGTCCGCAATAACTGTCAAAAGGTGCTGGTAGAGGCTATTGATTTGTTCCTTGAGATCACCTATCTCATCCTTAGAATCCACGCGCAATCGCACTTGGGCATCCAAATCCATCATCCGACGGGTCACCCGCTTGATTTCCAAAATCGGGGCAACAATGGTCCGAGCATAGATGTAGGCCACCAAGAGGGAAATCAGAAAGGATGCCAGTAAGGTATAGGGGAGAAATTGGAGACTAATCTGCTCTGCTTCCTTTTGCAAATCCATAGAAGCTAGAAACTGAAGAGTCATAGTTCCACCATCTTGCGTTTTTACCTCGCGTTCTTCAATGAAGAGTGAAGTTGTCTGACGAGCTGTATCTAGTGGAAAATTATCCTTAACTTCTAACTTGTCCTCAGTCATCTCACCCTTAACAGCCCCCTTGATCTCACTGGTCTGGGAATACAAGTCTAAGACTTGCTCGATACTTTGCCTATCCTTTCCGTCCAGGGACTGGGAAATGGCTGTCGCTTTCTGGCCAATGGTTTCCTGACGATGACTCAGATAAGTTGACGGAAAGAGAAAATAAATAGCTAAATGAAGACAAATCACCAGAACACTAAAAATGGAGAAGGTATAGATAAATATCTTTGTAAACAAACCTGTTCGTTTCATTTTCGCTCCAATTTATAACCAACATTGCGCACAGTGAGGATACAATCCAAGTCTAGCTTTTTCCGTAATTCCTTGATATAGACATCAATGACACGGTCAAAGGGAACCTCATCTGTCACCTTCCAGACGGCATCAATTATCTGAGAACGAGTCAAGGCCCGGCCTTCATTTTTTACCAGATAGTCCAGAATTTCCAACTCCTTGGCATTAATGGCTACTTCTTGACCTGCTAGGCTTGCACTGTAGCTCTCAAAATCCACCTTGGTATCCTTATAGGAGAAGATTCGTCCCGTATCGTAGTAGCGCTTGAAAATCGCATCTACTCTCACTTTTAAAAGGGAGAGGGAGAAGGGTTTTTCCAGATAGCCATCTGCTAGCGAAGCAAAGGCACTCATCTTGTATTCTTCATCCTGAAAAGCGGTTAGCATCAAGACAGGAACCTGACTGCTTTTACGAATCTCAGCTAGGACTTCGAGGCCATTAAGCTTGGGCATCTGGATATCCAGCAGTACTAGAGCAACTTCATAGCTGGAAAATTTTTCCAGAGCTTCCTGACCGTCTGCTGCCTCAATGGTTTCATAACCACAATCCGTCAAATAGTCACTGATCCCCTCACGGATCATCTCTTCATCCTCTACAATCAAAATTTTCATAGAAAAAACGTTTCACATTCCTTTAAATTTCTTGTTAATCTTTCTATTTTGCCTTGATAAGACCTCTTCCTATCAAGGCAAAATAGATAAAAATGCTACCTATATTATACCCCATTTAGGGGAGAATAGGTAGCAAGTTTTTTATTCGCTATCGAGCAAGAGTTCTTTTGGTTGTTTTCTAAGGAGATTGCTTGAAGCAAGCGCCATAACGAGAACGACTAGAACTAAAGCAAGAACAAAGACGATGATAAAGTCTGATGTCTGAATGGAAATGTCTAAGCTCGACAAGGTCTTGCTAAAGCCATCTACTTCTGCACCACCACCAAGGTTAGAAGCTTGAGCTGCCTTGCTGGCTTGCTTGGCAACACCTGAAGTAACATTGGCTAGGACAGTGTTTCCGATTGCACGAGCTGTATAGTTGGCTAGGAAGTAAGCAGAAACGAGAGCAGGGATAGCAATCAAGATTGATTCTGTGATAAATTGCCCCAAGATACTTGCCTGCTTGAGACCGATAGAGAGGAGAATTCCCACTTCCTTGCGACGGGCATTGATCCAAAGGCTGAGCAAGAGAGCAAGGAGAAGAACTGAGAAACTCAAGCTACCCCAGAAGAGGAGGTTGGCCATCTTGTACATACCAGAAATGGATTGCTCTAAAGCTGGGTAGTTAGAGGAGCTCTTCACAAGTGTGTAGCTCTTCCAGTTGATACCACTGATACCATTCAACTCTTTCATGACGTCATCCAAGTTCTTGTCTGCTGTTACAAAGAAGGTTGCGTCCCCATAAATAGCTGTGTCTTCTGTATAACCATATAGTTTAGCAGCCGTATGGATGTCTGTGATAGCTGTATTTTCGTAGAGTTCTTGTGAGTAGGTTACTGCTGACTTATTGTGACCATCAAAGAGTCCCTTGATTGTCACTTCGACTGTTTCCTTGGCACCTTTTTCATTGTCTGCATCGTAGACATTGGAATCCAGTTTAACCTTGTCCCCTACTTTCCAGCCGTGTTTGGCTGCCAAGTCCTTGTGCATGAGAATCTTGTCCTTGTCGTCGTTGGTTAAGTGCTCTCCTTCGACCAGCTTATATGATCCAGAGACAAACTTATCTTCTTTAGAGGAGTCATTGACACCTGTAATCATCAAACTGCTGCCAAACCGTTTGGCACGGTCTGCAGTGAGATTTTTCTTGGTTTCTGGCGTTTCAATCAGGTCGTATCCAGTCAAATCTCCGATAGCGTTGATGCGTTTAACATAAGACTCGATGGCCTTGTTTTCAGTGATCTTTTTGATATCCTCACCCTTGATATTCCCAGCACCACGAGGCGTTCCTTGATTGACGCGACGATTGATTTGCATGGAGAAGCTGTTGGTGATATTTTTAAAGGTCTCCTGAGAAGCCTTGGCAGTAGCTCCCTTGATCGACAAGCCGACCAAACTCAAGCTCGCCATGAGGAGAATAATCAGGAAGATAACAATCGATTTGAAAAACTTCCTTGTAACATAAGCAAATGCGTTGTGTAACATAGGTTCCCTTTCTAGATTTGATTTCATAATTCTGTCAAAACAAGCTCATATTATTTAGTAGTATTGCGAGTTTCAGTCAGTTTCTTATTCTTCAATTCAAGTGTAATATCTGACGCTTGCGCCACTTCTTTACTGTGCGTAACGACGATCACACATTTACCTGTTTTCTCAGCAAGTGACTTGAGCAGTTCGATAATATCTCCAGCAGTTTTAGGGTCCAGATTTCCTGTTGGCTCATCAGCTAGAATAACTGGAGCTTCTGATACCAAACTGCGAGCAATAGCAACACGTTGCTGTTGACCACCTGATAACTGGAGAACGTTCCGCTTGATCTGACTTTCATCCAAACCAAGTTCAAGAAGAGTATCCTTGCTGGCTTTTTTGTTGACCAAGCGGATATTTTCCAGTGGAGAAAGATAATCTATCAAGTTATAATTTTGAAAGACTAGAGAAATATGGTGCATGCGATGGTAAGAATATCCCTTATTCCGAATGTCCTCTCCTTGGAAAAGGATAGAACCTTCAACAGGACTATCTAGACCAGCAAGCAGGGACAAGAGAGTGGATTTTCCTGCTCCTGACTCACCAATGATACTATAAAACTTTCCGGGTTCAAAATTATACTTGATCTGATATAAAACTGCCTCAGCAGTGTTCTTATAACGGTAGGTAACATCTTGCAATTGTAATAAAGTCATGATTTCTCCTTCTTAACTAATAGATGATAAAATTTCCTTAGGTGATTTTCTAAATAAGAATAGGAAACAAAGAGCTACGGACAAGCAACCAATCAAGAGCAGAAAGACATAGGATTCTGCAAAGGATAGGAGACTGGTTGATAGACTGCTTGCTTTAGCTAGTGTGTCTTGTAAGGTTGCCTGATCTCCACTTGCTAGTACAGTTTGTAGCAGATAGGATGTAATGGCTTTCCCAGCAATAAAGGATGGAAGCAAAGCTCCAAGAGATACCAACACCACCTCTAAACAGAACTGTAGGAAGATTGAGCTCTTGCCTTTTCCAAGTGCCAGTAAAATCCCTACTTCGTAGACCCTTTCTCTCAACCAGAGAGACAAGACCAAAATTAAGGCTCCAGCTCCAGCTATCAACATCCCATAAAGGAAGATAGTTAGGAAGGTTTGGAAGGTTGCAACTGAGTCTTTGATCTGTTCAAAGGCCTTGTTTTCCTTTTCGACTTGATAGCCTTGATTTTCCAAAGCCAAGTTTTCCACCTGCTTCATGAGTCCGTCCATTTCCTTAGGATTTTCTACATAGAAGCGCGCTGCACTAACTTGAGGTTCACTATTTCCCAAAAGGGTTTGGCTACTTTCATAGTCTGTAAAGACTTGGTTTTCACTGAAGTCAGAAGACAAGCCTGTAAATTTCTCTTGTTTTTTACCAGAAAAGATGCCGACAATTTCAAACTCAACTGTTTGCCCTTTCCCAGCTTCGGATTGACCAGCATCCAAGCGAATCTTGTCATGAAGCGAAAGACCGTTCTTCTTAGCCAACTCTTCGTGAATAAGGATTTTCTTAGAATCTCCTTTTTGAAGATGTCGCCCTTCTTTTAGATTGAAAGCCGAACTGGTAAAGGTGACATCCTTGGATGAATCTTCAAGAGCCGTTAAGCTAACCAAGTTCTTGTCCGCGGCTGACAAATCATCACGTTCTACGCTCTGCTCGCCACTCACCGCTTCCTTGTCTTTCAGTTTTGCTACCGTCTCAAGTTCAGGAGAGACATTTTCCAGTCCCTTAATCTTGCTAACTGATGCTAGGTCCGATAACTTGAAGGTCTGTCCATTTTCTATCTTTTTGATAGAAAAAGAGGTATTGAGTGATTTGTAAAGATTGCTTTCTACTGTTTTGTTGGACTTCATCAGAGTCAAACAGGCTGAAATTCCTGCTAAAAGAACAAATAAAATCAGAAATAAAATAAAACTTCTCAGTCGTTTTCTGCTGACATAAGCCCAAGCTCTTTGGATTGGATTCATTTGTCACCTCCATATTTGTAAGTCTATTATAAAATCCAAATATGAAATGTTTATGAAATCAAAAAAAATTTTGATTTATTTTTTGAAAAAATGAAGAAAGCTAGCGACCACTAACTTTTTTTCTTATATAAACAAATAACTTACTAATCAAAAATCCACTCCATTCTATATATGATGGGCATCATCTTTCAGCTAAGTATTTTTCAATTTCTTCGACTTTTAATTTCCTGACTTGTGTTTGAGGAAATTCTTGATAGGATGAAATGGAAAACTCAGTTTAAATGTTATGATACAATGACTGTTCTTGATGCCAATATTTTTCGATATACGAAACGTGGTCTGTAGTCTTCTTTGAAAAAACAAAAAGAGCTAGCCAAAGCTAACTCTTACCTTATGCGGAGAGAGGGACTTGAACCCTCACGACCTAAAGCGGTCACAGGATCCTTAGTCCTGCGCGTCTGCCAATTCCGCCATCCCCGCGTCGATTACTTTACTAGTATATCAACTTTCAAAATCTTTGTCAACACTTTTTTCAGATTTTTTTCATTTTTCCAAGGGAATCATTCTTTAATTTCAGACAGATTTTCATCTAGCAATTTAGCTCCCAGAGTGTTCTTAAAATGTCCAAGAGCAAACTGATGATTTTCTGGCCAGATAGAGGCAACCGCAGGTTTGACAACTTCAATATCATAACCTAAATTGTAGGCATCAATAGCCGTATGAAGGACACAAATATCGGTCAGAACCCCTGTCAAGATAACTGTAGTAACCCGACGTTCTCGCAGGCGAATATCGAGGTCCGTTCCTGAAAATGCTGAATAGTGCCGCTTATCCATCCAAAAGACGCGACTATCCGACTCATGCTCAGCATAGAAATCAGCTAGGGGGCCATAGAGGTTACGGCCACTAGTCCCAATGATGTTGTGGGGTGGAAATAGTTTACTTTCCGGATGGAAGGTATCCTTCTCCTCATGAGCATCAATAGTGAAGAAGACGTAGTCTCCTCGATCAAAAGCCAGTCTGGTTACCTGATTGATTGCCTCTGATATTGCTTGAGCAGGTGCTCCAGCAGTTAGCTTTCCATGGTCTGCTACGAAATCCTCTGTATAGTCGATCGAGATTAAAGCCTTTGCCATTAGTAGTCCCTCTTTTTCACTTCCTCAAAGATATCTGAAATCAATACCTTGAGATAGGTTCCCTTCATTCCTAGTGAACGGCTTTCAATAATTCCTGCCGACTCTAGCTTACGGAGAGCATTGACGATTACTGAGCGCGTGATACCGATACGATCTGCAATGACAGATGCAGTTAATTGTCCTTCATTTCCATCCAACTCAGCTAGAATTGCTGAAACGGCACGAAGTTCTGAATAGGAAAGGGTATTAACTGCCATGGTTACAGCAGTACGACGGCGAATATTTTTCTCATCTTCTTCACGTTGGAAGTTCAAGAGTTGAATCCCTACCACCGTGCTTGCAATCTCAACAAGAATCAAATCCTCATCTTCAAATTTCTTATCATTGCGCCAAATAATCAAGGAGCCTAGACGAATCCCTGATACATGAATCGGAGCAATAGTCGTCAAGCCATCTGGAAAATCAGAGCGACTTTCGACTGGGAAGATACTCAAATCATGATCTACAGTAAGATTAGCTTCTGTATCGTAAATCATATTTGCCCCTTGCACATAGTCCTCTGGGAAAATCTTAGTTTGGAAAAACTGCTCTACTCGATCTGTATTTGTCTTGTAACGCATGAAATAGCCCAAGAGACGTCCCTTACTATTCACAATACAAGCGTTACAATCAATAATATCTGCTAACTGGCGTGTAATCGCATTGTAGGGAAGTTCATCCTGCATTTGCTCTTCAGAGCGTTTTAAAATTGATGTAATTTTTCTTGTTTTTTCTAATAAATGTGCCATTTTTTACCTCGCATATAATCGCTTCCATTATAACATAGAAAAGTCTTTATTTCAATAATTATCTGAAAATTGCTTATTTAATTGCAATTTTGAACAGCAAAAATATTTTAGAAAAATAGGATTTTTGTGTTGACAGCAAAAATAAATTTTGTTATTATAACATTATAAGAAGATGACATGATAAATCCCTTTCCGTTTCACCTATCCTTTACTATCAACCATCTTCTTTTACCCTTGGTCTCCTTATATATAAAAGCGATCCACACTGTGAATCGCTTTTTCCTATTTGTCTCCCTTGTTACGAATAACAAAGCCAGTCTTCTTTTCGCTTGAGGTATTGTGAGGTTTTTTATTGTCTTTATTACGGTAACGTCTATCTTTATCAAAACGATCGTTTCCGCGGTTGCCTTTTTTGAAATCATCACGGCGACCACCACGACGGTTATCTCCTCGACGATTGTCGCGTCCACGATTACCTCCAGAACGTCCATTTCCTGACGGTTTGAACGGCAGTGGTTTTTCACGCGCAATCTCCACTTCAGGAAGGCTGTCTGGATCTTGGACTGTCAGACTCAAGATATACATAGCCAATTCTTCTGGACTAAATTCGGCAGCTAACTTACGAGCATCTTTAGCAAATTTCTCAAAGTTTCCACGAATGGCCTCGTCTGCGAAATCTCGTTCGATTTTTTTGAGAGCTACTTGTTTCTTAGCTTGGAAGGCTTCTTCTGCTGTCGCTGGTTTCAAGCCTTTCATGCGTTTCTTAGTCAAGTTTTCGATGATTTGGAGATAGCCCATTTCATTTGGCGCTACGAAAGTAATAGACTGACCTGACTTACCAGCACGACCTGTACGACCGATACGGTGAACATAACTTTCAGGATCTTGTGGAATATCGTAGTTGTAGACATGGGTCACACCTGAGATATCCAAACCACGTGCTGCCACGTCAGTCGCAACTAGAACATCAAGATTCCCATTTTTAAAATCACGAAGGACACGAAGACGTTTATTTTGGTCCAAATCACCATGAATCCCTTCAGCACGGAAGCCACGAATTTTAAGTCCACGAGTCAATTCATCTACACGGCGTTTGGTACGACCAAATACGATAGCAAGTTCTAGTTGTTCCACATCCATGAGACGTGTCATAGTATCAAATTTCTCTTGTTCCTTGACACGGATATAGTACTGATCAACCAGCTCTGTTGTCAATTCCTTGGCAGCAATCTTCACATGCTCAGGCTCTTTCATAAACTGAACACCGATACGTTTGATAGCATCTGGCATCGTTGCTGAAAAGAGTAAGGTTTGACGACTTTCAGGAACACGAGAGATAATAGCTTCGATGTCTTCTAGGAAGCCCATGTTGAGCATTTCGTCTGCTTCATCAAGGATGAGGGTTTCAATATCGTGCAATTTCAAGGCCTTGCGTTTGATCAAGTCCAAGAGGCGACCTGGTGTTCCTACAACGATATGGGCACCCGATTTAAGGGCTTTAATTTGTTTTTCAATGCTTGAACCACCGTAAACTGAGCGAACTTTCACCCCCTTGCTACGACCAAAGCGGAAGAGTTCTTCTTGACTTTGAACAGCGAGTTCACGAGTTGGAGCGATGACCAAGGCTTGAATAGTCGCTTCTTCCGTACGGATTTTTTCAAGGGTTGGCAAGCCAAAGGCCGCGGTTTTCCCTGTACCAGTCTGGGCTTGACCGATAACGTCTTTTCCCTCAAAAGCCAATGGAATGGTCTGTTCTTGGATGGGACTTGCTTCTACAAATCCAGCTTTTTCAATCTCTGCTAGCAAATCAGCAGACAAGTTAAATTCATTAAATTTCACGTTTTTCTTCTTTCTAAAGATGGTGCGAAGCCATCCTATAGCGCTTAGTATATACTTTTCTTTTCATGATGTATCTTTTTAAAAACGAGATACCGTGTTGCTTCTTTTCCACGAAAGAAAAGTACGAGTTTCTTTGCAACCTATCTAGTATAACACAAGAGCGAGGCAAAAGATAGTAGAATCTTTAAGGAAAATCATGTAAACGATTTTTCTATTTTTTGAACTTGATTCCCGAAAGCTTTCGTTAGACTATTTTAGTCCAATATTTTTTCCCGTAGCAGATTTGTGCAAAAGTTTTTTTCTTGTGCTAGAATTAAATCAAATAGGAGGATTTAAAAATGTTAACATACGATTTAATTGTCATTGGATTTGGTAAAGCCGGTAAGACTTTGGCTGCTAAGATGAATGCGGCTGGAAAAAAAGTTGCTGTCATCGAGCGCAGTAAAGCGATGTATGGTGGTACTTGCATTAATATTGCTTGTATCCCAACCAAGACTATGATTGTAGCGGCTGAAAAGGGCTGGTCATTTGACGATACCATGAAAGAGCGTGGTGCGGTGACTGGTCGTCTTAACGCTAAAAATTATAAAATGTTGGCCGATAATGGCGTTGATGTCATTGATGCAGAGGCACATTTCGTGTCAAATAAGGTGATCGTGATCCAGGCTGGTGACGAAAAACAAGAAATGACTGCTGAAACAATCGTCATCAACACTGGCGCTGTTTCAAACGTCTTGCCAATTCCTGGACTTGCTACAAGTAAAAATGTCTTTGACTCAACAGGTATCCAAAACTTGGACAAATTGCCTGAAAAACTTGGAGTCCTTGGTGGTGGAAACATTGGTCTTGAATTTGCTGGACTCTACAACAAACTTGGTAGCAAAGTCACAGTCCTAGATGCCTTGGATACATTCCTTCCTCGTGCAGAACCTTCCATCGCAGCTCTTGCTAAACAATACATGGAAGAAGACGGTATTGAATTGCTTCAAAACATCCATACTACTGAAATCAAAAACGACGGTGATCAAGTCCTCGTCGTAACTGAAAAGGAAACTTACCGTTTCGATGCCCTTCTCTACGCAACTGGACGTAAACCGAATGTAGAACCACTTCAACTTGAAAATACAGATATTGAACTAACGGAGCGTGGTGCTATCAAGGTCGACAAACACTGCCAAACAAACGTTCCTGGTGTCTTTGCAGTTGGAGACGTCAATGGTGGACTTCAATTCACCTACATTTCACTTGATGACTTCCGTGTTGTCTACAGCTACCTTGCTGGAGATGGCAGCTACACACTTGAAGACCGTCTCAATGTACCAAACACCATGTTCATCACACCAGCTCTTTCTCAAGTTGGCTTGACGGAAAGCCAAGCAGCTGATTTGAGACTTCCATACGCAGTGAAGGAAATCCCTGTTGCTGCCATGACTCGTGGTCACGTAAACGGAGACCTTCGCGGAGCCTTCAAAGCTATTGTCAATACTGAAACAAAAGAAATTCTCGGAGCAAGCATCTTCTCAGAAGGTTCTCAAGAAATCATCAACATCATCACTGTTGCAATGGACAACAAGATTCCTTACACTTACTTCACAAAACAAATCTTCACTCACCCAACCTTGGCTGAGAACTTGAATGACTTGTTTGCGATTTAAGTTGAGACTTCTTCGTATCTCACAGCCCTCTTTGGGCTGTTTTTGTTTCTGCGAAATCTCAAATCTGTCTTTTCTTTCTTTTATGATATAATAGAAACATGAAACTAAAAACTACTTTGGGCCTTCTAGCTGGGCGTTCTTCTCACTTCATTTTGAGCCGTCTTGGCCGTGGAAGTACGCTCCCAGGAAAACTTGCCCTTCAATTTGATAAAGATATTTTACAAAATCTAGCTAAGAACTACGAGATTGTCGTGGTCACTGGAACTAATGGAAAAACCTTAACAACTGCCCTCACTGTCGGCATTTTAAAAGAGATCTATGGTCAGGTTCTGACCAATCCTAGTGGCGCCAACATGATAACAGGGATTACGACAACCTTCTTGACGGCCAAATCCTCTAAAACTGGGAAAAACATTGCCGTTCTAGAAATTGACGAGGCCAGTCTATCTCGTATCTGTGACTACATCCATCCTAGCCTTTTTGTCATCACTAATATTTTCCGTGACCAGATGGACCGCTATGGTGAAATTTACACGACTTATAACATGATTTTGGATGCCATCCGTAAGGTGCCTACGGCCACTGTTCTCCTTAATGGTGACAGTCCACTTTTCTATAAGCCAGCTATTCCAAATCCTGTACACTATTTTGGTTTTGACTTGGAAAAAGGGCCAGCCCAACTGGCTCACTACAATACTGAAGGAATCCTCTGTCCTGACTGCCACGGCATCCTCAAATACGAGCACAATACCTATGCCAACTTGGGTGCCTATATCTGTGAAAATTGTGGTTGCAAACGTCCTGACTTGGACTACCGTCTGACAGAATTGGTTGAGTTGACCAACAATCGCTCCCGCTTTGTCATTGACGGACAAGAATACGGCATCCAAATCGGTGGACTCTATAATATCTACAATGCCCTTGCTGCGGTTGCTATCGCCCGTTTCCTCGGGGCTGATTCACAACTCATCAAGCAAGGATTTGACAAGAGCCGTGCTGTCTTTGGACGCCAGGAAACCTTCCATATCGGCGACAAGGAATGTACTCTCGTCTTGATTAAGAATCCAGTCGGTGCAACTCAAGCTATCGAGATGATCAAACTAGCTCCTTATCCATTTAGCCTATCTGTCCTCCTCAACGCCAACTATGCAGACGGAATAGACACTAGCTGGATCTGGGATGCGGACTTTGAACAAATCACTGATATGGATATCCCTGAAATCAATGCTGGTGGTGTTCGTCATTCTGAAATCGCACGCCGTCTACGAGTGACAGGCTACCCAGCTGATAAAATCACTGAGACAAGCAATCTGGAGCAAGTTCTCAAAACCATTGAGAACCAAGACTGCAAGCATGCCTATATCCTGGCTACCTATACTGCTATGCTAGAATTCCGCGAACTGCTGGCTAGTCGTCAGATTGTTAGAAAGGAGATGAACTGATGGTTTATACTTCACTTTCCTCAAAAGCTGGCAACTACCCTTATCAGCTCAACATCGCCCACCTCTATGGGAACCTCATGAATACCTACGGGGACAACGGCAATATCCTCATGCTCAAGTATGTTGCTGAAAAACTGGGGGCACATGTGACAGTTGATATCGTTTCTCTCCATGATGACTTTGATGAAAATCACTACGACATCGCCTTTTTCGGTGGAGGTCAAGACTTTGAACAAAGTATCATCGCTAGCGATCTGCCTGCTAAAAAAGAGAGCATTGACAACTACATCCAAAACGACGGAGTAGTTCTCGCTATCTGCGGTGGTTTCCAACTATTGGGGCAATATTATGTTGAAGCTTCAGGGAAACGCATCGAAGGGCTCGGTGTCATGGGCCATTATACCCTCAACCAGACCAATAACCGCTTTATCGGTGACATCAAGATTCACAACGAAGATTTCGATGAAACCTACTATGGATTTGAAAATCACCAGGGTCGTACCTTCCTCTCAGATGACCAAAAACCACTGGGATTGGTTGTCTATGGAAATGGAAACAACGAAGAAAAGGTCGGCGAAGGGGTCCACTATAAGAATGTCTTTGGTTCCTACTTCCACGGACCTATCCTCTCTCGCAATGCCAATCTAGCTTATCGCCTAGTCACTACTGCCCTCAAGAAGAAATACGGTCAAGATATCCAACTCCCTGCCTATGAGGACATCCTCAGCCAAGAAATCGCTGAAGAATACAGCGACGTGAAAAGCAAGGCAGACTTTTCTTAAAGAAATGAAAGCTATATCAAAGAACTCCACTATCTTTTCGGAGTTTTTTTTGCTTGTTCTTTTACCCTTCTCTCTTGCATTTTCTCTCTTTTTTTGCCAAAATAGAGGGGTAGAAAGAAGGTAGCATATGTCTAAATTACAACAAATCGTAACATATCTTGAATCAGAAAAACTAGACGTCGCTGTCGTATCTGACCCCGTCACTATCAATTACCTCACTGGCTTTTACAGTGATCCTCATGAACGCCAAATGTTCCTCTTTGTCCTAGCAAATCAGGAACCGCTTCTCTTCGTTCCAGCCCTTGAAGTAGAGCGTGCAACCAGCACTGTTTCCTTCCCAGTTGTGGGCTATGTGGACTCTGAAAACCCATGGAAGAAAATCCAAAATGCCTTGCCACATCTTGATTTCAAACGTGTAGCAGTTGAGTTTGACAATCTCATCTTGACCAAATACCATGGTTTGAAAACAGTTTTTGAAACTGCTGAGTTTGAAAACCTCACTCCTCGTATCCAACGCATGCGCCTCATCAAATCAGCTGATGAAGTGCAAAAAATGATGGTTGCAGGTCTCTATGCTGATAAAGCTGTAAAAGTTGGTTTTGACAATATCTCTCTTGATAAAACAGAGACAGATATCATCGCCCAAATCGACTTCGCCTTAAAACGTAAAGGCTATGAAATGAGTTTTGATACCATGGTCTTGACTGGTGACAATGCTGCAAATCCACACGGAATTCCTGGTGCAAACAAGGTCGAAAAAGACGCCCTTCTCCTCTTTGACCTCGGTGTTATGGTCAATGGCTACGCATCAGATATGACTCGTACAGTCGCTGTTGGCAAACCAGACCAATTCAAGAAAGATATTTACAACTTGACCCTTGAAGCCCAACAAGCTGCTCTTGATTTTATCAAACCTGGTGTGACTGCTCATGAAGTAGACCGCGCTGCCCGTGAAGTCATCGAAAAAGCTGGTTATGGTGAGTACTTCAACCACCGTCTCGGTCACGGTATCGGTATGGATGTTCACGAATTCCCATCTATCATGGAAGGAAACGACATGGTCATCGAAGAAGGCATGTGCTTCTCAGTTGAACCAGGTATCTATATCCCTGCTAAAGTCGGTGTTCGTATTGAAGACTGTGGTGTTGTCACCAAGGATGGATTTGACCTCTTTACAAGCACCAGCAAAGATTTGCTTTATTTTAATTAAATCTAGACAAGCAAAAAGTCAGCTATTGAAGCTGACTTTTTTATTTTATCTTCTTGACGCTCTGAAAGACTACAAACCCTACAACCATACCCACGATATTTTGCAGGAAGTTTGGTAGGATTTCTGGTAGGGCTGCCGCCCAGCCATTCATCAAAGTTGAACCCAAGGCATAGCCCCCTACCATGACAATCGTTGCCAAGATAAGTCCTAACCACTGAGATCTCCCTTTGAATCCTGCGAAAAATCCCTGCAAGCCATGGTTGATCAAGCTAAAGAACATCCACTGAGGGTAGCCTGATAAGAGGTCAATCAAGAAACCTGCTAGACCTCCAACGACAGCCCCCTCTTTACTGCCAAAGTAAAAGGCGGTAAAGAAAATACCGGCATCCAAGAGAGTCAGCATTCCTGTTGGAGTTGCTATTTTCAAGTAATAACCTAGAACCACAGAAAGGGCGGTTAAGAGGGATACAAGGGCGATTTTAGTTGTTTTGGTTTGCTTCATATTGTCTTACTCCATATTGATCTGCTTGTGCAATAGCACGGTAAACGAAAGCTTTAGAACTCTCTACTGCTGGTAAAAGTTCATCCCCTTTAACCAAGTGACTGGCAATGCTTGAGGCAAAGGTACAACCTGCACCAGCATTTTGGCCTTGGATGACGGGATTTTCTAGGACAGTAAAACTTTGTCCGTCATAAAAGACATCTACTGCCTTGTCCTGACTGAGACGATTGCCTCCCTTGATAACGACCGCTGACGCTCCTAAGTCATGCAATTTTTGTGCTGCTCTTTTCATGTCTTCCAAGGTTTTAATCTCCTGACCTGCTAGCAATTCTGCTTCAGGAAGATTTGGCGTAATCACGCTAACATGAGAAAAAAAACGAATCAACTCTTGACAGAGTTGGCTGACTGCTACATCATGGGTCTCCTTGCAGACCAAGACGGGATCCAATACCACAGGCACTCCTGGCCGCTGCTTGATAAAGTCCAAGGCCTTCTCAGCCACACTGACAGTAGGAAGAAGGCCAATCTTAATCCCCGCAAACTCCACATCACGCAAGCTATCTAATTCATGTTGAAAAATGGCATCGTCAGTTGGAAAGACTTCAAAGCCCTTTTCGGTCAAGGCCGTCAAACAAGTCACTGCTACAAAGCCATGCAGACCGTTCAAGGTATAGGTAGCCAAATCAGCTGACAGACCACCACCACTAAAAATATCATTCCCAGAAAGTGCTAAAATACGATTATTCTTCATATCGAATCTCCTTCAAATACAAGCCATTTGGTGCCGCAGTGGGACCAGCAAGTTGCCTATCTTTCTTCTCCAAAATCAAGTCAATCTGCTCAACTGGCATGCGATTATTTCCGATTTTGAGCAGCGTCCCCACCATATTGCGAATCTGCTTATACAAGAAACCATTTCCTGAAAAGGTAAAGGTTAAAAACTGCCCTGTTTCATCGACTGTTAAACTCGCTTCTGTGATAGTGCGAACCTTGTCCTCCACACTAGTCCCAGAGGCTGTAAAACCAGTGAAATCGTGGGTTCCCTCTAGCTTTTTGATTGCCATCTGCATGCGTTCCACATCGAGGGGATAGGGAAAGTGAGTAGCATAGTGACGGCGCATCGGATTTTTGGGGCGCCCTCTATCCACGATAAACTCATAGGACTTGCTATGTTTTGCATAACGGCAATGAAAATCATCCGCCACAAGTTCCATCGAGATTACATCGATATCTTCAGGAGATTGGGTATCCAGGGCAAAACGAAGTTTTTCCTCATCCATCTGATAGGGCAGATCAAAATGAATGACCTGACCAAGAGCATGAACCCCACTATCAGTCCTACCAGCACCGTGAACAGTGATGGCTTGCCCCTTATTCAGTCTCGTTAAGGTTTTTTCGATTTCCTCTTGAACGCTCCGCGCATGAGGCTGGCGCTGAAAACCGGCAAAGGCAAAACCATCATAAGAAATAGTTG
The DNA here is from genome assembly GCF_001074565.1 of Streptococcus pseudopneumoniae. GTDB lineage: Bacteria > Bacillota > Bacilli > Lactobacillales > Streptococcaceae > Streptococcus > Streptococcus pseudopneumoniae_J. The sequence goes on from NZ_JUQX01000025.1 coordinate 48,412, forward strand.
CTTTATATCTTGTCATAACTTCTATTTTATCAGGAAATAAAAGTGTAAACAAGTTTAAAAACCAATAATTGTCTGGGTACAAATTCCAAAAAGAAAAACTTAGGAAATTAATCCTAAGCTCTCTTTTGAAGTGCGTACATAACAAAGATAGAAGTGACAATCAACCAACATCCTAAAATGGTGAAGACCAACATACCGTTTTGAGCTACCAAGCCAATCGCCCCCAGAATGAAAGGTGTGGTAAAGGCACCAAAGCTACATCCTAGCACTGCAAAAGATGTTGCCTGATTAAGGAGCTTTGCTGGGATTCTTTCAGAAAGAAGCTGAAAGACAGTGGTTAAGGCCACACTGTAAGAAAAACCTGCCACAACACTTCCAACTACCATCACACCCAATGACGGAGACAAGGCAATCACAATCTGCCCCAATCCAAAGGTGATACCTGACCAAAGGAGCAACCTTTCTTTAAACAGAGAGATAAAGAAAGAAAAACTCACACCTGCCAAGATACCAATCAACTGCATGATACTTAAAACCAAGCTCGATAACTGGGCATCCCCTAGACCTCTTTCTACCATCAGACTAGGAATACGAATGGTGATAGCTGTGTTGGTGCAAACAACGACTGCTGCTTCAACAGCCAAAAGGAAAATCAAGCCTTTCATCTGTCCTGTCAGACGAGCGCTTTCCACCTCGTTTTTCTTAGTCTCTTTCTTTTCTTTTCCATAAGGGACAAATAGCAGATAAAGGATCAACACTAAAAATCCAGCACTATAAGCTAAAAAGGTCGCTGTCCATCCAAAGGAAAGGAGTTGACCTACCATTAGAGTTAAAATCGAAGCACCAACCACCTCTGCTGATCCGCGGAGACCTAGCATCTGGATCCGTGTCTTTCCGTGATAGCGTTCACTGATAATGGAAATGGCCTTGGCATTAATCATCCCCACACCCAAACCAAATAAAATCCGCATAGCAAAGACAAAGTTATAATCCTGATACCAGAAGGGAGCTGTTCCACCGATAGAGAGGATGACAAGGCCCAGACTAATCTGAAGACGTTCAGGCAACAAACGTTCCAAAACCCCATTTAAGACTAGCATAATCATAATCCCAAAAGAAGGGAGGCTAACGAGAAGCTCGATTTGTTCCTTGGGATAGCCCTGATAGTAGTCAAACATGGCTGGCAGAGCACTTGAGATGGAAAAGGAGGTAATCAAAACGAGGGAGAGGGCCAAAATACTAGCCCGTTCTAAATATTGTTTCATGGATTTTCTTTCTATATATTTCTCACTGTTGATCCTTTTAAAAGGAAGATGGCAAGAAAAGAAGGAGCCCGATTGAACTAGAGACTCCGTCCTAACTTTCCTAATAGGAAGACTATTTTCGCTTGATTTGCTTGATCAGATAGAAGATGAAGCCTGCAACCATATACGCCGCAAAAATGATCAAACACCATTTGATAACCACGTCCCAACCCTTGTTCACATTTAAAAAGAAATAAGGGAAGGGATTGTCCTTGGAATTCGGAATATTGAGTTTTAAGACCAGGCCGTTAAACAAGGCAAAAATCATATAAACCAAGGGCAAGATGGTCCACAAGACTGGATCCCAGATCTTGTATTGCCCCTGTTTATCAAAGAAGAGGGTGTCGGCTAAAAACCAGAGTGGAACGATATAGTGGCAAAGGAAATTTTCCACACGGTAAAAGTCTGTCGCAATCGGAGCAAGCATAAAATGGTAAATCACACAGGTAATCATGATACTCATGGTAACGCCACCCTTGAGACGAAGCAAGGTCGGACTTTGCCAATTTTCACCTGAACGGCTCATCACATAAAGCAAGTAAGCTGTAAAAACTGTTACTAAGAGATTGGATAGCACTGTGTAGTAGAGGAGCATACCAAAACCACCTCGCTTGGTAATCTCTAGGTAAACTCCTGTGAAAGCCGCTAAGAACAAGAGCACACGGCTATAAAAGATAAATTTCAGGTTCATTTTCATGGCTAGATTTTCTTAACAAATTCTGATTTGAGTTTCATAGCACCAAAACCATCAATCTTACAATCAATGTTATGGTCACCTTCTACGATACGGATATTTTTGACACGAGTCCCTTGTTTCAAATCCTTAGGTGCTCCTTTTACTTTCAAATCCTTGATGAGGGTTACAGTATCGCCGTCAGCCAATTTATTTCCATTAGCATCGATAGCAACAACACCTTCTTCTACTTCTGCAACTTCAGCAGGATTCCATTCATAGGCACACTCTGGGCAGACCAAGAGGCTTCCGTCTTCGTAGACATATTCTGAATGACATTTTGGGCAATTTGGTAAGTTGTTCATGGGTTCTCCTTATAACATTTCACTATTCTTTGAAAATCAAAATTTCTCGAACAGCAACTATTATACCGTAAAATCCTAGATTTGACAATGATTCCTAAGGGCTAGCAAACAAAAAAGTCATGCACCTTTTTACAGTTACATGACTTTTAAAAGATGATTGTTCATGGGTACTTATCAAGCACCTCATGATAAAAGGGGTAGCAACTATATCTTACAGACCAGGAGCTTGTCCAAGTTCTGCTGCAATCATCCAAACTGTTTTCTCAAGTTCGGCCTTAGCCCCAACAAAGATATCGTTGGTAACATCATCACCTTCTTCGTCAGTTACATCCAAAGCTTTTTGGAAAAGAGTGATGAGGTAGCGATAAATTGCTAGAACACGTTCCAAGCTTTCTTCAACATTACGGAATTCTCCTTCTTCTTCTTCGATTTCACTGTGTTGAAGGAATTCTGTCAAAGTTGAGTAAGGTTTGCCACCAAGGGTGATCAAACGTTCGCTGATTTCGTCAAGATAGCCATCAAGACTGTCCATGTATTCATCCATTTTTGGATGCCACACGAGGAAGCCCCGACCACGCATATACCAGTGAACTTGGTGAAGGGCAATGTGTGCCACATACAAATCCGCTACTGCTTGGTTCAATACTTCCTTTGTTTTTGCCAATGCCACTGGCGCTACTTTAGATAATGTTGTAACGTCTTTTACTGCTTCTTTTTTCAATTCAACCATATTTCTTACCTCTTTTCATTTTTTTATAACTACTTCACAGTAGCTATAATACAAGTATACTACTACCAGAAAATGATATCAAGGAAAATGTACTATCTGAGAAAAGTTGCAATAGACTGATAATTTAAGAAAAATATACAGAATTTTTTTTAAAAAAAGACAGTCTTAAAAGACTGTCTGGAATAACCTAGATTATTTTACAAAGTCAAGCAATGCCAAGAAGCTTTCAGCTTCAAGTGATGCTCCACCAACAAGGGCTCCGTCCACGTCTGGGCAAGCCATGTATGAAGCAACGTTTTCAGGTTTAACTGAACCACCGTATTGAACACGAACTTTGTCAGCAACTTCTTGACCAAAGTCAGCAGCTACAACGTCACGAACAACTTTACACATTTTTTGTGCATCGTCTTGTGAAGCTGATTTACCAGTACCGATAGCCCAGATTGGCTCATAAGCGATAACGGATGCAGCAACTTGCTCAGCAGTCAATCCAGCCAAAGCAGCAGATACTTGAGCACCTACGAATTCAGCTGCTTTACCAGCTTCGTAAGTTTCAAGTGACTCACCACAACAGATGATTGGAAGCATACCGTTTGCAAAGATTGCTTTTGCTTTTTTGTTGATATCTTCGTCAGTTTCATGGAAGTAGTCACGACGTTCTGAGTGACCGATAACAACGTAGTCTGTACCGATTTCTTTCAAAACTTGTGGGCTTGTTTCACCAGTGAAAGCACCTGCATTTTCAAAGTAGCAGTTTTGAGCAGCAACTTTAAGGTTAGTTCCTTTAGCAGCAGCAAGAACAGTTGTCAAGTCAAGTGCAGGAACTGCGATACCAGCTTCAACAAGGTCTGATGAAGGAAGTTTTGAGGCAACGGCTTCAACGAATGCTTTTGCTTCTTCTGGATTTTTGTTCATTTTCCAGTTACCAGCGATAAATGGTTTACGTGACATTTCACATACCTCTTTTTTCATTTTATTTTCTATTATTTTATCATATTTATAAAGAGCTTGCAAACCTTACTCTAATTTTCAAGATTTTTCAAGCGACTAATCTTGCCACAAATTCATAGCATCGAGAAAATCAGCTGAAGCTTGAACTTGTTTGGGATTATTCGCTTCTCGCTCTGCTCGTTTGGCCTCTACTTGGGCAACAGATTGAATGCCTTCATGCCGCCAATTCCGAAGGATGGCTTGAATATATTTCCAGTTTGGCTTGCCATTGAGAACGGCCTCTCGGAGAGCTTCCTTGATTAAATCCGCCTTAACTCCGTCTTCTTTGACAGTCTTAGAAAGATCTTCGATTTCAAATGGTGTTAATAAGCGTCCCAATTCCTGCTGAAAAGTTTCAACCAGATCCTTCAACTGATTCTGCGGGTTTGGAGCAGTTGTAGCTGGAGTTTGGCTATCCAACAAGCTATCCAAGCGTTCAAAAGCCAAACTAGCATCAAAAATGAGCTCAATTTCCCCATTTAGTTCAATGGTCCGATATTGTAGCAAACCATTTTCAGTCAAATTCGAAATGGATTGGTTGACATCTGCCACTTCTTTCCCAATGATTTCAGCAATCTGGCTAGGCGAAACATCTCCTAAGGCTGTGGTGTTTTGTAGATAGAAAAATTGCCAGACGAGAAAATCTTCGCTGGAAGGAAAGAGTTCCTTAAAATGCAAGAGCAGGGCACTTGGCAAAACCAAGTTCCCTGATTTAAAAGCGTCAAAATATGTCATAATTCCTCTTATAAATATCCAAATGAAGCTGCATCGTCCTCTACCTTTTTCCAGTCAAAAGGAGTTTCCTGATAAACGGCATAGTTAACCCAGTTACTGAAAAAGAGGGCAGCTGATGAAGACCAACAGAGACACGGTGTCTCATTCACATCATCATTTTTGAAGTAATTTTCCGGAATGTGAGGATCAAGTCCTGCCTCACAATCACGAAAATACTCTTTTGCTAGAGTATCACGGTCATATTCTAAATGACCAAAACTATAAATCTCACGAAGATCCCGACTGGCTAAAATAGAAACGCCGACTTGTTCTCCCTCAGAGAGGATTTCCAGATTGGTTTTTCCTAATATCTCTTCCTTATAGATTTCTGTATAACGAGAATGGGGAGCTACATAGCTATCATCAAAACCACGAAAGAGAAGATGGCCCTCTTTCAAGGTATCCTGCGGGTAAATGCCTGACAATTTCTGCTCCATCTGGTGTTTATCAACTCCATAGCGAGCATAAAGACCTGCTTGGGCACCCCAGCAGATATGAAGGGTCGAATAGACATGGGTCTTGGACCACTCAAGCACCTGACTGAATTCCTCCCAATAGTCCACTTCCTCAAATGGTAAATGCTCAATCGGAGCCCCTGTGATAATCATCCCATCAAAATACTCGTCCTTGACTTCAGGAAAAGTTTTATAAAAAGTCTCCATATGCTCTGCACGAGTCGTCTTGGAACGGTGGCTCTCCATATAGAGAAAGTCTATGTCCAATTGCAAAGGAGTATTTGCTAAATGCCGTAACAACTGGGTCTCTGTGACCACTTTTTTGGGCATTAGGTTTAAAATCAAAATTTTCAAGGGACGGATATCTTGGTGGGCCGCACGTTGATCATCCATGACAAAGATATTCTCTGTCCGTAAAATCTCAACAGCTGGCAATTTTTTATCAATTCTAATCGGCATAACCTTCTCCTAACTGTACTCTTTTAGAAATAATTGAATGTGTTTGAAGTCAAATCTCAAACACTTAGTCCTTTTATTATACTGCAAGAAGATATAGTTTTCAATTATAGTTTTTCTCTAACTAGCTATAGTTAATTTATATAGCAGATGAAGACAAAACAGCCCCAAGGACTGTTTTTCATTAATAATGCATAAGTACCTTGTAATCGTAATCTCCGATTTTTTCACGGCCTTTAAGCTCATCCAACTCAATCAAGAAAGCACAACCTGCCACAACTCCACCAAGTCTTTCGATCATCTCAATTGTTGCCTTGACAGTTCCACCTGTTGCCAAGAGATCATCTACGATGAGAACGCGTTGACCTGGTTTGATGGCATCAGCGTGCATGGTCAAGGTATCAATACCGTACTCTTTTTCATAGTCAGCTGAAATGACTTCACGTGGCAATTTTCCTGGTTTACGTACAGGAGCAAATCCAATCCCCAACTCAAAGGCAACGGGACAGCCAACGATAAAACCTCGGGCTTCTGGTCCCACGATCATGTCGATTTTCTTGTCAGTTGCATACTGAACGATTTCACGAACAGCATAGCTATAAGCATTGCCATCTGCCATCAATGGGCTGATATCACGGAAGGTGATGCCTTCCTTAGGATAATTTTCAATCGTTGCGATATAATCTTTTAAATTCATCTTTTTCTTTCTTTCAAAGTTTTTTACTCTCTATTATACCATATTTTTTAAGAAAGAAAAAAGGAAAAGTTAACTTCAATAATTATCTAACGATTTGACGATTTATAACTAGCCATAGCAATAAAGCCCAATTTCTGTTTATTCTTAGCAAACATTTTATACATAGTTAAAAACTGCTTTCTATTCTCCTTTTTACAAGCATTTACGCAAATTTTCAAAGTTCCTAGCCAACCTTCGTCATAAATCATACCTGATAATTTCATTAATGTCATTTCACCAGTCAATATTTTCACATCATGGTAACCTGATTCTATCATCACCTGTTCCCAACCATCTTGAGTTAAAGGACCCACATTTACATGAATTGCTTGTGACAATTCCTGTCTGACAGACTCTTTAGCTTCCTTAAGAAGCACATCATGTGTCAAAAGAAGACCTTCAGGTTTTAAAACCCTTAGATACTCCATTACACATTTTTTCTTAGCTTGATCGGCTTGCATAGTCAGCATAGCTTCATTTATAACAATATCAAAACTAGCATCTTCATAAGGAAGTTTCATTGCATTTGCTCTTTCAAATCTGATCAAATGATCAACACCTGCCATTTCAGCAGATTTTTTAGCCACTTCTAAGGCTTGTCCATCCATATCAACAGCAGTTATCTTACAACCAAAACGCTGTGCCAACTCAATTGCTGTAGTTCCCCTATTGCACGCAACTTCTAGTATTCTCTTTTCTTTTGAAAATCCTCCTTCCGCAATTAACCAATCTGTAGCACGTTTTCCACCTGGACGTAAGCGTCTTTTCCCCAGTTTTGCTAAAAACTTATGACCTGCTTCTGACATTTGAACACCTCTATTTTTTCTTCATTATAACATAAAATTATATTGTCTGACAATTCTAATCTATTATTTGATAAACTAGAATCAAAAGCATACAAACTGCCATGACTATAGCATAAATCTATTAATCACCTCTCTAGTTCGAATTCAATTGCTCACGTAGTTTACTCATATAGGTTACAACTACATATTTGTACTTTAGAGTTGCTGGCCTCCTTATCCGCTAAGTACGCTTTACTATCACGTGGCTATTCGTATAGCCAAGATTTCTCTATCTCTTTCTCTGCCGATTCTTATTTCCAACGTCAGACTTAAACAGTCTATCCTAATGCCGTTCGATCAGCTACTCACAATAGTCAGGCTTGGGAATCACTTTTGGGTTTACTAGTATATGGTAGCCACAGAGGACTTACACCACAGATGAACGAATGCCCGTCGTACCTAAAAAACGAGCACTTTCGCACTCGTTTTTTATATATTTATTGATTAAAGTGAGTTCACGTCAACCTTGATACCAACACCTTGAGTAGTTGTGATTGTCAAGCTTGTTACGTAAGTTCCTTTAGCAGTAGCTGGTTTCGCTTTTTGGATTGTTTCGTTGAATGCTTTGAAGTTTTCAACCAACTTGTCAGCTTCAAATGAAACTTTACCGATGATAGCTTGTACGATACCTGCACGGTCTGCACGGTAAGTGATTTTACCACCTTTAGACTCTTCAACTGCTTTAGCAACATCCATTGTTACAGTACCAGTTTTAGGGTTTGGCATCAAGTTACGTGGTCCAAGGACACGTCCAAGACGTCCAACAAGAGCCATCATATCAGGTGTTGCGATAACTACGTCGAAGTCCAACCAACCGTCATTGATTTTAGCAACAAGGTCGTCTTCACCAACGAAGTCTGCACCAGCAGCTTTTGCTTCTTCAGCTTTTGCACCACGTGCAAATACAAGAACGCGAGCTGTTTTACCAGTACCGTTTGGCAATACCATTGCTCCACGGATTTGTTGGTCAGCTTTTTTAACGTCAATGTTCAAGTTGTAAGCAACTTCTACAGTTGCATCAAATTTTGCAAAGTTAGTTTCTTTTGCAAGAGCTACAGCTTCTTCTACGCTGTAAGCTTTTGTGCTGTCGATTTTCTCAAGAGCAGCACGAAGTTGTTTGCTTTTTTTAGCCATTTTCTATTCTCCTTGTAAGTGGTTCAATCGATTTTCATCTCCCACGTCACTTCTCGAAATGATGAAGTCTTGCGGGTTATCTTGGGATGTTATTGATTAGTCAACAACGTTGAATCCCATAGAACGAGCAGTACCTTCGATCATACGCATTGCAGACTCAAGGTTTGCAGCGTTCAAATCTGGCATTTTAGTTTCTGCAATTTCTTGTACTTGCGCACGAGTAACTGAAGCAACTTTAGTTTTGTTAGGTGTACCTGATCCTTTTTCAACACCTGCAGCTTTTTTCAAAAGAACAGCAGCTGGTGGTGTTTTAGTGATGAAAGTAAATGATTTGTCTTCGTATACTGAGATAACAACTGGAATGATCATTCCAGCTTGATCAGCTGTACGAGCGTTGAACTCTTTTGTGAATCCCATGATGTTGATACCAGCTTGACCAAGAGCAGGTCCAACTGGTGGAGCTGGTGTAGCTTTACCAGCAGGGATTTGCAATTTTACAAGTTTTTCGACTTTTTTAGCCATTTTTAAATCCTCCTTTGTGGTTTTGGCGGTAACTAGAGATTTTTACCTCCCACAAGTATGCTTTACACATACCTTTCCATTATACACTATTTATCCAAAAATGCAAGAGAAAACTTTCATTTTTAATCGACGTAATCTCCGCCTTCAAAGCCATAGTATTCTTCCAAGCTGAGGCCACTTGCAGCAATTTCTTTGGCTTCTTTTCCAACGTAGCGGAGATGCCATTCTTCTGCCATGTAGCCAGTCTCTTTTTCCTTGCCTTTGAGATAGCGAACAACAAAGCCATAGTCAGCCGCATGATCCAAGAGCCACTGGGCTGCCTTCTCCTCTGTAACCAATTCTCCGTTAGTCCCGATCAAATCAAAAGCCAGACCTGTCTGGTGTTCACTGTAACCAGGGCGAGCTGAGTAGCGATCTGCAGCTTCCTTACCGTCTTGATTCACATAGTCTTGATAAAGTTTGGTTTGTGTTTCATAACTTCTAAAGCCACTGTAGTGATCGCTAATCGGATAGCCAGCTGCTTGCATTGCTGCAATGAGTTTGAGCAACTCTGCCTTAGCTGTTGGATTTTCTCCTGGATTATAGTCTTTTGACAAAGGATAGTGCTTATTAGCTACGACGATTTCATCGTATTTTCCTTGTATACTATAGTGGTCTCCCTTATTAACAACTTCTGCTTTCTTCTGGCTAGAGGCTTGGGGTTCACTGCCTACAGTTCCTTCAGGTTGACTGCTTTGCTCCGTCTTTTGAGTATTTTCTTCAGGTTGACTGCTTTGCTCCGTCTTTTGAGTATTTTCTTCAACTTTCGGTTTTTCTTGCGAACAAGCTGCTAGGGTTACTGCTAGTAAACCAGATAAAATGACATATCTTTTTTTCATTTCTTCCTTCCTCTCTCTTAGGCCAAATGCTTCTCCAATTCATCGGATAAGGTTTTAATCATCTCTTCCAGCTCTGGAGATTGTACTTGGCAATCTTCTGCTGCCATTTCTTCCCAGGGCACCCACCAGACTGGACCACGACCATTAAGTCCATGACCCTTCATATCACCCGACCGTCTTGGAAATAGGTGCCAGTGAGCGTGCGCATCTCCATTTCCTAGGAGTTCAATATTCATCTTTTCAGCTTTAAACGTTTTGGCGACAGCTTCTTGGACCAAACTCATTTCCTCTAGAAAACGAAGTTTTTCAGAATTCTCCATATGGTGGAGTTCTGTGACATGCTCTTTTGCCAGAAATAAGGTATAGCCCTTAAAGTATTGGTGATCTCCAATAACAACATAGCCTGTTTCTAGTTCTTTTACAAAGTAGGGATTTTCCCCTGCCTTGATCCATTCAATTCTTTGACAAATCAAGCACATATTAGTCTACCAATGCACTCTTGAGGTAAGCATCGACCATACGCTCAGTCGCCACGACCGAATCAATATGTGTTCGTTCGTAAGAGTGACTGGACTCAATACCAGCTCCAAGGAGGGCGTGTTTGACCTCTGCTCCTGCAGACATAGCCGCTGAAGCATCTGAACCGTAAAATGGATAGATATCGAGCTTAAATGGAATATCTTGCTCTTTCGCCAAAGCTACCAAGTGTTGACGGAAGTCATAGTGATAGGGACCTGAAGCGTCCTTGACACAGATAGACACTGTGTACTCATCCGTTTGCTGGTCATCTCCCATGGCTCCCATATCGACAGCCAGGTACTCCACCACTTGAGTTGGAATATTGGAGTTGGCACCGTGGCCCACCTCTTCAAAGACTGAAAAAGCAAAGTGTGTCGTCATCGGCAAGTCAATTCCTTCTTCTTTATAAACTCGAAGGAGATTGAGTAAAATTGCTGCGCTGACCTTGTCATCCAAGTGGCGAGACTTGATAAAACCAGTTTCCGTCACAACTGTTCGCGGATCAAAACTAATAAAGTCACCAACCTCAATACCCAAAGCACGCGTTTCTTTTTCATTGGTCACTTTTTCGTCCAAACGAACTTCCATATTGTCCTGAGTACGTTCAGCAGTTCCTGCATCTTTGTAGACATGGCAAGATGTCTGGTGGATGAGGATAGTTCCAGATACCCTTTTACCTGTACTAGCCACATGAACGGTACAGTTTTCTCCCTCAATCATGTTCCAAGGAAAACCACCGATACGGTCCAATTTGAGACGACCATCAGACTTGACAGCACGTACAATGGCTCCGAGTGTGTCCACATGGGCAGTTACATAGCGATGTTGTTCGTCGTTTCGACCTTTGATTGTTACATTGACACCACCCTTAGCAGTTCGAATAGGCTGGTAACCAAGCTCTTCTAAAGTATGGACTAGGTAGTCAGAAATCTCACGAGTGAAGCCCGTTGGAGATGCAATAGCGGTTAATTCTTTGATATAGTTTACAGTTTGATTCATTTCTTCACCTCTTTCCTACCATTATAACATTTTTCTAGTCAGACTCCTTCTCAAAAGGAGAAAAACTGTGTTTAGTTGCTTTCACTATAGATCCATGTTATAATACAAATACTTTGATTATGAAAGGAAAGTAAAGGATATGAAATCTTACTTTAAAACCTCACTTGCCCTTGCGGCTTCACTTATCCTCCTTCTCGGATGTTCCAAACAAGCATCAACACCTACCAACAGCAGTAGCAAAGAAGACAAAACAACTCAGTCAAGTGAGAGCAAACAAAGCACTGAACAATCATCTGAAAAGAAAGAAACAACTAAAACACATACCTTTGTCAACAAAAGCAATCCTGGAATCACTTCTACCTTGGTTTATACTGTAGAAGGCGACAATGTTACCAAGCAAACCGCTCAGAATGTTGCAGATCCTGAAATCCTTGGTGCAACTCCAGAAGAGGTCAAGAGTACACTCGAGGATACCTATAAAGGTTATTACGGGCTAAAAGGTGTTAAACAAACCATTGAAATCAAAGATGGAAAAGTTGTTCAAGATCTCGAAGTTGATTACTCAACTGCAAGCCTTGACGAACTTAGAAAAGCACTCCCTGAAGAATATCCTGGTATTGGAAATCGTGTCAGTTTCTCAATCACTAAAAATGGACTAGAGACACTGGGATTCACTGAAGAAAGCAACTAATCTTTCATCCTCAAAACAGACAAAAAACTGACCTTATAATGGCCACCCCATACGATAGTCACCAAGCTATCTTTGGGGTGTTTTCTTATATCACGAGGGAATCAATCAAAATGAAATCCTTGATCAAATGAAATAGAGATTAAGAGCTAGAAGTTAGCCAAGAAGGAAAAACCAAGCATATCCTTTTACTGTCAATGGGATTGTTTACTAGGTCCTTATGATTGCTTGCACCCACTATCCGTGTTATAATACTGATACTTTGACTACGAAAGGAAAGCAATGGATATGAAATCTTACTTTAAAACATCTCTTGCCCTTGCGGCTGCTCTCATCCTTCTAATGGGATGCTCTAAACAAGCATCAACTCCTACCAATAGTAGTGCCAAGGAAGACAAAACTGCTCAATCAAGCGAAACCAAGCAGAGCAGCCAACAATCATCTGAAAAGAAAGAAGAAACGAAAACTCACACCTTTGTTCACAACAGCAAACCTGGTATTGAGTCTACCTTAGCTTATACTGTAAAAGGAGACGACATTCTAAAACAAACAGTTTATAATGTTTTTGATCCTGCTAAACTTGATAATTCCGCAGAAGGCATTAAAGAAATTGTTGAAGATACTTATAAAGGTTATGAGGGTGTCAAAGGAGTAACACAAAAAGTTGAAATCAAAGACGAAAAAGTTATTCTAAGAATGGAAGTTGACATGACTGTTGCAACTCTTGCAGACCTAAAAAAAGCAATGCCGAACGAATTTTCTGGCTTTGGAAACCGTATAAGTTATGCAGCTTCGAAGAAAATGCTTGAAGAATCTGGTTACACTGAACAAACCAACTAAGATTAATAGAAAAAAACTTGGCCAAGGCCAAGTTTTTTTATTCCATTTCAAAAACATCGCTTTCTTGCTTGTTTGGAAGGACCAAAGAAAGCAAGATTCCGATGATAGCTGGCACCAACCATGGGAGGGATGCCTTAGCAAAAGGCAAAGCATTCACAAGATTTGCTAGAAAGTCAATCTTAAAGGAGCTTCCAAGAACACTTGCAACAGCGATTGCTGTGACAACTCCCATTGTTAACTGCATACCCGGTTTTGATAGGGGTACAAACTTATTAACAATCACAATCATCACAATGGCAATAGTGATTGGATACAAGATAACCAGTACTGGAATTGAGTACTTGATAATCGCATCCAGACCGAGGTTTGCAATGGCAAATCCAATCAAGGTAAAGGCAGTTGCATAGACCTTGTAGCTGATTTGTGGGAAGCGTCCGTTAAAGAACTCAGCTGTAGATACGATCAAGCCAACTGTTGTTGTGAAGCAGGTTACAGTTACCATGGCAGCAAGGAAGAGTTGAGCCGTTGAACCAAAGATTTCCTGAGTTGCTTGTGACAAGATATAAACACCTGGAGTTCCACCCTTCATGGCTTCTGCCGGTACTGGGAAGTGATTTCCAAGGAATCCTAGACCAATATAGAGAGCACTGAAGGCAAGAGTTACAACAATACCAACAACCCAAATAGTTGAAATGTATTCTTTCTTACTTGAAAATCCAAGTTGTTTCAAGGTTTGAACAGCGATGACACTGAAGGCCACTGAGGCAAGGGCATCCAAGGTGTTATACCCCTCTAGGAATCCTGTTCCGAAAGCAGATGCTTGATAGGCTTCTGAAGCTACTTGGGGACTTGTTCCACCATATTTAAAGGCACCTAGTACAACTAAGATAACGATAAGCAAAGCAAAGACTGGTGTCAAGATTCGTCCGATACGATCCAAAATCTTTGATGGATTGAGTGAAATCAGATAGGCTGCGGCAAAGTAAAGCACGGTAAAGATAATCAATCCTAGGCCTTTATTTGCTTCAGACAAGAGAGGGCTGATACCGACCTCGTAAGCTGTTGTTGCTGTACGTGGAATGGCAAAGAATGGGCCAATCGATAGATAGAGGACTGCAAGATAAAGAGTCGCAAACCAAGGTGAGATTTTCTTAGAAATCTCATAAATGTATCCTTTAGGATTGAGCGTTCCGATGATAAGTGTCAAGACGGCAATGCCGACACCTGAAAAGACAAAACCTGCGATGGCAGGAAGAAACTGTTCTCCAGATAGGGCACCTAGAGAAGGTGGAAAAATCAAGTTTCCCGCACCAAAAAATATTCCAAACAGGAGCAAGCCTGTTAGGGCACCTTTTTTAGCCATAAAAATCTCCTTCATATTTCTAAAATACTGACCTAGTATACCATGATTAGGACTTTGAAAAAAGCATCACGAAGTAAATATTGAATGTTTTCAATATTTTTAAAAATAAGAATTGTCTAAAAACAAAGCGCCCTTACTCAGTTAGAACCGAGCAAGGGAAGATTAGAATCTATCGCCATATAGGTTTAAAGTTCTTCAAAGGCCATCATGCCACCTTGGACATTGATAACCTTGCATCCATGCTCCTCTAAGAACTGGCAAGCACGAGCTGATCTCATCCCTGATTTACAAATGACATAATGCAACTGCTCATTGTCCAACTCTTCTACTCCTCTCACATCTAATACAGAAAGGGATTCTTTCTGGTAAAGTTGGTAGAATTTGTCAAAAACAATTTCTTTCATCATTTCTTCTTTTTGATGCCATTAAGGCAAGATTAAAACCCCATAGGTAAATCCAATCGACTCTAAAAATCGGAACAAGTCTTTGCTTTTGATAAAGATGGTCTTTTCATTAGTATTGGGATGAAAAGTCATGATATCCTCCGATACAATGTCCTTATCAAAATAAACTAGAATGTCTTTTTCATCATTATTTAACAAACCAAAAGGTGATACCGTTCCTGCTAGCAGGTTCATTTTCTCAGCCAAGGAGTCCAATGAGGCCATTCGAATCCGATCGGCTCCCACTTGAACTTTAAAGTCATCCATATCCAATCGTTTCTTGTCATCCATTATGAGTAGATAGTACTGAGTTTTCTTCCTATTGGTCAAAAACATGGACTTAGTCCGGACTCCTTCCATTCCTTCAATATAGCTATCTGCCTGCTCTGTCGTAAATACAGGTGGGTGCTCCACCACATCAAAGGTGATTCCCAACTCTTGCAACTTATTAGCTACTTGTTGATAAGCATCCATAGTTTTTCTCCTTTATTGATGAATAATCTTTTGTACCAATGTTTTCAAATCTGGCACTACTTCTGACTCAAACCAAGGATTCTTAGCCATCCAGATTTGATTACGGGGAGAAGGGTGAACCAGAGGGAAAAATTCTGGCAAATAATCCTGATAGTGTCGAACTCTCTCTGTTACCTTGCCACTAACTTTCTCATGTAAATAATAGGCTTGGGCATACTGCCCGATTAAAAGAGTTAATTGGATATCGGGTAATTCTTGCAAGAGTTGCGGATGCCATTTTTCTGCGAAACCAGGTCTAGGCGGTAAGTCACCAGACTTGCCATGTCCTGGAAAGTAAAAATCCATGGGCAACACTGCAAAATAACCTGAATTGTAAAAAGTATCCTCATCAACGCCGAGCCAGTCCCGCAAGCGATCCCCGCTTTTATCCTTCCAGTAAAGTCCTGCTTCTTGGGTTTTAAGTCCAGGCGCTTGACCGATGATATTGATGCGAGCTGTCTTTGGCGCTGCAAAGAGGGGCTCTATCCCCTGATCTGTATAGCTTTTGTTTTGCGGATCCGCCATGATGGCTTTCTTGATTCTTTCGATTTGAGACATCTAGTTTCCCTCCAAAAAGAAGTCTAAGAATCAAATCTCAGACTTCTATCGTTTTATTTGATCAATTCGTAAATAGCTTCTGCATAAATTGCTGCTGCTCGGAAGAGATCGTCCAAGGCGATAAATTCATTGGCTTGATGCATGGTATCGATAGAATCTGGGAACATGGCACCGTAGGCAACACCACGTTCTAGCAGACGACCAAAGGTTCCACCACCGATGACTTGTTCATGCCCTTGAAGACCTGTTTGTTTTTCATAAACATTCAACAAGGTTTGCACAAGCGGATCTTCCATTGGTACATAGTGAGGTGTATGGCCGTGTTCAGAAAGGCTAACTGAAGCAACTGGCAAGTTTTCAAGAACTGACTTGATTTGCTCTGGACTTGTTCCTTTCGGATAGCGAATGTTGAGGGCAATCGTATTGTCAGCACTTGCTTCGTCAAAGCGGAAGACACCGGCATTCATAGAAAGGGCACCCATCTTTTCATCCACATGGGCAATCTTGAGATTTTCACCTGCATGGTCGTTCAAAAGAATCTTACCAGCGATATCTAGGTAGTCTTTTGCTGGTCCAGCAAAGTCAAACTGGCTGAGGAAGAGTGCTAGGTAGGTCGCACCATTGACACCTGAGGCAGGCATAGCACCATGGGCTGATTTACCAATCACAGTCACCTTGTACTGACCGTTTTCTTCTTGAATTTCTCCTCTGAGTTTGTGTTCTGCAACAAAAGCATTTAATTTAGCTTGCAAGTCAGCTAGGTCGCCTGAAACAACTGCTGTTGCTGATTCAGGTACCATATTTTCACGCAATCCACCTGTGAAGCTGTGAAGACGAGTAGCACCTGTATTTTCACCTGCAAAGTGGAGGTATTCGGTAATGTTTCCTTTTTCACCATTTATGATAGGGAATTCAGCATCTGGAGAGAAACCGAAGTCTGGTTTCGCAAGTCCTACATGTTCAAAGTAGTAATCCATGTCTGCCCAACCTGATTCTTCGTCTGTTCCGACGATGAAACGAACTTTTTTAGAAGTTGGAAGGCCCAATTCTTTGATGATTTTCAAACCATAGTAACAAGCTGTTGTAGGACCCTTGTCATCTGAAGCACCACGCGCATAGAGGCGGCCATCTTTGATAGTTGGTGTATAAGGGTCTGTGTCCCAACCGCTACCAGCTGGCACCACGTCCATATGAGCAAAGATTCCGAGAACTTCTTCTCCATCACCAAACTCAAAATGTCCAGCATAGTTATCAACATTCTTAGTTGGATAACCATCACGGTCTGCGATTTCAAGGAATTTTTCCAAGGCTTTTACTGGCCCAGGTCCAAATGGATGCTGAGCGTCCGCCTTGCTGTCGTCACGTTCTGAGTTGATTTCCAAAAGGCTAAACAAGTCAGCCAAGAGATCTTCTTTGCGTTTTTCTACTTCTGCTGTAAAATCAATTGCTGTCATTTTTTCTTCTTTCTATCTTTTCTCGATGATTTCATCTACTGGCAAGCGGTAGCTTGGTTCTAATTTTTCGTCCGTATAACCCACTGTAATCAGGAGTTCTGGACGGAAACGGTCTTCGATGTCCAAAACTTCGTTGGCTTCTGATTTGTCAAAACCAAGAATAATGTTAGAACCGATTCCCTGGTCTGTCAGAGCCAGAACTAAGTTCATGGCAACCAAACCAGCATTAAGGGCCAGGTAGTCGCTGACCTGCTGCTCATTGTAACGCGCAAATTCGGCAGGCAAATTTTTCATGTAATATTGAAGCTGCTCTTCTGAGAAATTCTTTGCACCACCGACGCGAGCAATCTTGCGAGCACGTTTAGCCAGGTCTGTATCAGTAAACAGGGCAATGGTCACAGGTGCTGATGATACCTGCTCAAAGTTCGAACCATAAGCCAATTTTGCCAATTCAGCATTCTTCTCACGAACCACCACAAACTTCCATGGTTGGCTATTGTGGGCACTTGGTGCCAAGGTTGCGATTTCGATAGCCGTACGAACATCTTTTGGATCCACAGGCTTATCAGTAAAATGCTTAGTCGCATGACGTTTTTTATTCAATTCAAGAAATTTCATAATCGATTTCCTTTTCTAATTCTACTGCTTCCATTCTACCATATTCTGAAAGAGCTTGCAGAGATTTTTCATAGAAACAAACTGGAACAAGGATAAGCAACCGAACGAAGCACATCATTTAAGTCAGGGAGCCCCTCATCCAGTACCAACTATTTTTCAGGGGGTTAAAGAAACTAGTCTACCTTATATTCTGACTTTATAGCCTCCAAGAAATCTTTTACATCCTCTACATACCCATGTTTTTCAATTAAACTAGCTAAGAGTTCTAGATTGTGCCCCCGATAGTTGTCATCTCGGCGTAGTTCTTCATACATTTCGATAAAAGGAAGCCCCTTGGACTTGGCCAATTCTAACTCAGCTTCATAATCATAAGAAACTTTTCGAAATAGGATATTGACCAATTCCCCATCTTCAACCTCTATCACGGCATACTGGGCACGGTGATTCTTTAACACCTCCCAATCAAAATAGGGCATGCCAATCGTACCTGGATTGATGATTTGTTGCCCTTGACTGCCGTAACGAAGCAACTGCTTGTGGACATGACCATAGACTGCTACGTCCGTTTCCGCATCTAGCAGTTGGTCAAATTTTTCTGTGTTATTCCCAACAGACAAGTCACCACCATAGTTCTTATTTGGCAAATTATGAGAAAGAGAAAAGCGCAGTCCATCAACCTCTTTCTTTTCTAGCATAGGTAAACTTCGTAGCCAGACAATCGTTTCAGGATCCATTCGTTCCATCAAAAACTGGGTCATTCGCATTAGCTGGATGTCTTGCGGATTTTCCAAACCGTATTCCCCATCCAAGGCCTCAAGGACACAATCATCCCAATTTCCTCGAACACTTGCTGTGATAGGAAGGTCCTTTAGCAGGGCGACCAAGTCATTTGCACCGGGACCGGGAAGAAAAATATCTCCCAGAAGCCAATATTCACTGACTCCTTGATTTTTGGCATCTGCAATCACTGCTTCTAAGGCTGTCGCATTTCCATGAATATCTGACAAAATTGCGATTTTATGGTTCATGATGGCCTCCTTCTGTTTGGTAATCTACTTGCTCTTCCGCCACTTGAGCCAATTCCACTTCTTTCTGCGGGTTCAACTTTCTTTGCACATCTTCTGCGACTGTTCTTGGTACCCCAACTTCGACAATCTCATCCACACTGGCTTCTTTGATTTTAGTGAGAGACTTGAAATGCTTCATGAGATTCTGCTTGCGTTTAGGTCCTAGACCATCAATTCCATCTAGTTGAGATGAAAAGGAGTTTTTGGAGCGTAGTTGACGGTGGAAGGTGATGGCAAAGCGGTGAACCTCATCCTGGATGCGTTGGAGGAGGAAAAATTCCTGAGAATTGCGAGACAACTCCACTACCTCAAGCGGATCTCCAAAGAGCAATTCATGGGTTTGGTGCTTGTCATTCTTTTGCAGCCCAGCAATTGGAATATCCAAGCCCAGCTCCTCTTGGATGACCTGCTTAGCGATATTGACCTGACCTTGTCCGCCATCAATCACAATCAAATCTGGTGGGGTCAAACCTTCTCGTTGAACTCGACCATAACGCCTGCGAATGACTTCTCTCATACTCGCATAATCATCTGGACCCACAACCGTTTTTATCTTGTACTTACGGTAATCCTTCTTACTTGGTTTACCATTGACAAAGACCACCATGGCTGAAACAGGACTGGTTCCCATGATATTAGAGTTGTCGAAGGACTCAATGCGAACTGGAGTCGGTATTTGGAGCAAGCGTTCCAGATTTTCAATAGCTCCTTGGGTCTTTTCGACAGATTTTTCTAGCAGATTGAACTTCTGCTCCAGACTAACACGGGCATTTTTTATGGCTAGATTGACCAGTTGTTTTTTCTCCCCACGTTGGGGCTTGAAAATCTTGGTATCCACCAAGGCCTTAACGGCTTCTTCATCGATATCCTGCGGAATCAGCACTTCATTGGGAACCAGGTGAGATTTTTCTTGATAAAATTGTCCCACATAGGTCAAAAAGTCCTCGTCCGGATCATTGTAGTAGGGGAAGAGATTGACATCCCGCTCGATGAGTTTTCCTTGACGTACAAAGAAAACCTGAACACACATCCAGCCCTTATCCACATAGTAGCCAAAGACGTCACGATTTTGCAAATCTTTCGCCATGACCCGTTGCTTGGTCCGAAGCGTTCCAATCGCCTGAATCAGGTCACGGTATTCTGCTGCCCGTTCAAACTCCATACTTTGTGCTGCTACTGCCATTTTACTCTTGAGATCATCGATGATTTTGTCATCCTGTCCTTTTAGGAAATCAGAAACCTCCTGAGCCATGGACTTGAAATAGGCCTCATCTTTTTTACAGATGGTATGGGCCATACACTGGCCGATATGGTAGTAAAAACAGACCTTAGACGGTGGATTAGTACACTTGCGAAAAGGGAAAATCCGATCCAGTAGTCGCTTGATTTCATTGGCTGCCCCTACATCTGGATAGGGACCAAAGTAAAGCCCTCCATCCTTTTTGACCTGACGAGTAATAATAAGCCGTGGATAACGTTCATTGGTGATTTTGATAAAGGGATAGGACTTATCATCCTTAAGCATGATATTGTACTTGGGCTTATTTTCCTTGATGAGGTTGATTTCTAGGAGAAGTGCCTCAATATTGGACTCAGTGACGATAAATTCAAAATCTACAATTTCAGATACCAGAGCTTCTGTCTTGGTATCGTGACTGCCACGAAAGTACGACCGCACACGGTTGCGCAGATTTTTAGCCTTTCCGACATAGATAATGGTGCCGTTTTTATCTTTGTGAATGTAACAACCAGGATTGGTAGGCAAGAGCTCTAGTTTTGATTTGATCAAGTTATTCATAGTTCCATTATAGCAAAAAGGCGGTAACAGGACGAACAAAAAACCCCACCAATCACTTGTTGGAGGAGCTTTGATTTCTTTTCGGATTGCACCGACTTCATCTAGTCGCTACTGATATAGAGTTCTTGAACAGCTTTCACATCCTGAGGCTGAATCCCATAGTAGGAGCCGGCAGGCTGCATAACAGAAGTCTCGTTGGTATGATCCAATCCGATGGCATGTCCAAGCTCGTGCTCCGCCGTGTGCACGATCCGTTCATAAGAATAACCATAACTTGGATTGGATAGATAATAGTGATTCAGGCGAACCGTTACAGATATAAATTGATTGGTTAACAAATTGGTTTGACTCTCGGCTTGACCTGCTACAGCGGTTGATCCATCATTCATCTCACTTGCCACAATATCTGCCTGACTAGGATCCGCAACCACCTCAAAGATAAAGGCTCCCGTTTGATTCCAGTTTTTTATGGCTTCTGCATAGGCACCTTGGAAGGTCTCATCCATTTGAGGCTCAATATAGATGCGAGCTGAGGCTTGAGCCCACTTGCCTTCTGCATGTTGGTGACTGTCTGTCTGAGACAAGACTTCCAGCGTTCCCGTCTCCTTCCATTGATTCCAGCCACCTTGACCAATCTTACTCATTTTTTCAACCTGATTGACCGCAGAATGAAAATCACCTGTCAGATACCATAGCACTCCAAAAGCAATGAGAAGTAGAATAACCACAGTCCAAACCAGACGCCAGAAGAAACGCCAAATTCCCAAAAGAAAACGGAACAATAATCGAATAATCCAAAACATGACGCTCCACCTTTCATAAAAATAAGAATCTATCTTAAAATCAATGGTCTCCCATAATCAAGATAGATTCTCTATTTTACTCAATAAAACTGAAAGAAAACTAAACAAACTCAACGTCTTAATAATTTCTTTAACAATTGAATACACTTATATTTCAATGGAGATGGATAATAACGAAATGTTCCAGCCTTACGCACAATATAGCCATTAAAATTTTGTTTAAAACGCAAAACGCCATCACTACCATCAAAAATCCCTTGAATCCCTAGGAAGTTGTATTGATGGATATTTCGTTGCACTGTCTGCTTCATCGCATGATATTGAAGTAAAAATGGAGCTGAGAACTTCTGGTACTCTGCGTACGACCCCCCAAACAAGTAAGTTGCCTCTGTATTTGTGTAGATTATCAAAGCACAAGCTAGAGCAACATTGCCAGACTCACTATCCAAGCTAGTTAGAAAATCTTTTTTCTTTTGCAAAGCTTGATATTGCTGGTGAAATTGTTTCGACTTCTTGTCAAGACTAGCCATCTTCACATTTAAAGCATCTATAGACTGTTGCGGATTGACTTCAGCAATTAGGAAATCAGCCTTATCTCCAAACATATCATACAATTTAAAGTAATAATCTAAATCCTTATCCTCAAAACCTTGTCTTTTACCTGTTTCTTCGATAATTTTTTTGAATATTGGAATTTCTTCCCGTTCTGCATTTCGAATAAGAATATTGAAATCAAAAGCTGACTGAATGTTGCGAATACTATTTTTATTAAAAGATTTCAATAAGGAAACAGCATCATAATCTTGCAAATCTTTGATGTAATGCCAGCTGACTTCTCCATTAGGATAACATGTTGTCAAGCCATCAAATTGATAACCTAAATCAGTCAAACCTTGAATAATACTTTTTTTCTCAGCATCTATTGGATTACCTTCACTATCAAAAGTTTGATAAGTTTCATAAGGTTTTACAAGCAACTCTAATACACCATTTTGCTTGGCATATTCTTTTAACTCCGCATAAAAAACTGGAAGAGCATCTTGTTGGGTATAAATCGGCCCCGAATTGAGCTCCATATGCAGACCACCCAGCATGGGCAAGTTAAAAACAAGAGCTGCAACTTGAATCTCTCCTTCTTGTTTCAAAGCAAGATAAACGATTCGAGCCCCTCTTTTTTCTAACAAGTCTCCCATATGGATCGATTGCATAAAGGAACGAGAAGAAACCTGATCAGAATAAGCCTGAAAATCCTCTTTCGTGAGTGTAATTAGTACCATATACTTACTTTCTATGTTTTTTTCTTAATGTTTTACGAAGTTGATAAAGATAGTTAGCCAAATGATACAAAAAATTTACTGGCAGAGTGAACTCTCCAATATATTCTTGAACAACAGGACTAAAGTTAGATTTAAAATCAGTCAATCCATCATCTAAAGTACCTTCAATACCTCCCATATTAGCCCAAATTTTACCATCTTTATACGATTCCTCAAACACTTTTGGATAAAGAATATATTGAGGGTAAAACTTTTTAAACCTATCGTCCATTCCAGCATAAAGCATTTCAAGTGTATTACCAAATGACACAGAAAGTATCCCAGCTATAACTATTTCTTTTGGATATTGTTGAACAAGTTTTTCAAACTCTACAATATATTTTTCAATAGATTTTTTCTGCTGTTTTAGTTTGGTTAGACGCTTTTTTTGATGCTCGCCTGTTTCAGCTAAATCTTTTTTTATCTGGGACAACTGCTCCTTATACTTTATCAGACGATCCGGAAGGTTAATCTTCGCTAGATGTAAATAGGCATCATCTCCATAGATTTCCATTAATCTTTGGAAATATTCCTGATTACGAAGTGCAACATTCTTCCGACGTTCTGTAAAAGATATAATAGTCCCAAAATCTGATATATCTGACAAGGTCCCTCTATATGTAACAACACCTCTGTTTATAGCATCTTTCATTAACCTCTTGGTATGCTTTGGAAAATCCGAATCTACCCCTTCTTTAAGTATTCTATTAGCCTGATAACGTGGTTGTATTGTTTCAGCCATAGCTTTAGTTCTACCAGACCATTGGCAATTGGCAGATTTTAAATTTTGAACAGCTTCTATAGTTGTCCTACTGTCAGCAAATTCTTTAGAAGATTTGTCAATAGGGTATTGTTTTAAGATTAGAGACGGATCAAACTTAATAAAAACAGACCGTCTACAAGACCCAAATTGTTTTAAACTTTTCATCACAAATCTTACCAAGTCCTTATCTTGATAATCCATTATTGGCCCTCTTGGAATATACATCATAGTGTAACCAAGTGGTAATTTTTTTATAAGAATACTCGCAACAGCTACCAATTCTCCATTTTTATAAAAACCTAAACGCTCATTCCCCCAATTATCTTTTATCTTTGCCCAAGAACTACTCTGTAACAGATTAACTTGTGGGTGTTGAATAACGAATGTATCATGCTCTTCTTCAGAAATTCCTATTTTATAATCAAACATCTGTCTCCCTTTCTTTTAGCACCTACTTAATTAGTATAAATCAATTCACTATTACTAATTCATATACTATGTAAATATTCATTGGAATACTAGTTTTCTTGATAAGATTCTCTCTTTCAACTAGTATCTCTCTACTATTCTACTACTTTCGTTTGAAAAGTCTAGCGAAAACTGACTTCCATCATTATTTTTAAGCCAAAAACAACTATAAATATTGGTTCATTTATAAAAACTAACTCAGTCTATCTTCTAATTTGAAGTCAATTGGTAAGGTAGCTAAAAAACGCTCCAATTGTTTTTCCCAGTAGTACCACTCGTGAGTGCCAGGACTATGACTATAGGTCACTTTAAAACCAAGCTTTTTGAGGTTTTTTACAGCGAGGTTATTGGCTGAATAAAGATAGTCTTGCTCGCCACACCAAGCCCAAAGTTTGGTTTTTTTATCCGATTTCGTAGCGATACTTTCAAGCGAATGAGGGCTAGCTGTCCAATCTTTGATTTCTCCAAAAACTCCTCGCCAGTAGGCAAGAGAGCCCAAATCCTGACTTTCAGGAGAAAATTCCTGAAAACTGAGCGCACCAGAAAAACTAGCCGCATGAGAAAAATGATTGGTTGCGAGAGCCAACTTGAAGGAACCATAGCCACCCATGGAGAGACCCGCAATGAAGGTCTTTTGTCGCTTGCTGGTCATATTGGGAAAGAAACGTTTCATTACCTGAGGCAACTCTTCTGCTAGAGCTGTAAAGTAGTTAAAACCATACTGGGTATCTGTGTACCAGCCATTGCTAGTATTGGGCATGATGACAATGAGATTGGTCCCGCGCAACAAGCGTTCGACATTGGTACGTTTGAGCCAGCTATTTTGATTTCCTGACATTCCATGCAAAAGATAAAGAACAGGAATATCTGTGCAATCAGGTTCAGTCACCCGACTGCCATCTGGATAGAGTACGGTAACACCCCACTCCATATCCAAAACTTCTGAGTAATACTCGATATTCATAACTGCCATGGTTGTCTCCTTTTACTATTCTATAAGAAAAAGCCGAATTTCGACTTTTTCCGTAGGTATGCTGCTTATTATTTTGCTTCCATCACGACTGGCAAGATTGCTGGGCGACGCTTGGTTTGATCAAAGAGGTACTTGGTCAGATTGTCACGAACCTTGCCTTTGAGATCTGCCCAATCAAAGTCGTCACCTTGAAGATACTCTTCTACCGTTTGGTTAATCAATTCTGAACTTTCACGGAGAATATCGCGACTCTTCTTAAGGTAGATAAATCCACGCGTATGAACACGAGCCTTAGCCACAATCTTCTTCTCACGACGGTTAACAGTGATGGCCACGATAAAGATTCCATCCTCTGACAAGACCTTACGGTCGCGAAGAACGACATTCCCAACATCACCAATGGCATTTCCATCAATCATAACATCGCCTGCAGAAACTGCTCCAGCTGGAACGAAGTCTCCATGTTCATAGGACATGATCGTTCCCTTTTTAGGGATGAAAATACGCTCTGGCAACATCCCAACTGCCATGGCAGCCTTGGCATGCGCATCCAACTCACGGTATTCCCCTTGGATAGGGAAGAGATACTTGGGTTGCAAGAGATTAATCATCAACTGCAAATCACGCGCATTCCCATGTCCGGATACTCGCAAGCTTTGGGTAATGAGTTTCACCACACCACCAGCTTGGTAGATCATATTTTCAACGCGAGCTACAACTGCTTCTTTGGCGGTGGATGGAGTTGTTACAATATAAACCAAGTCCCCATCCTTGATTTCTACATAACGGTGGCGCCCAACGGACATCTTGCGAAGTCCATTGATGGGTTCACCCATACGACCTGTCTCTAGGATAATCAACTCATGGTCTTCAAAACGAGACATTTCTTTCGGTTTAATCAAAAGGCTTTCATTAGCTAGAGACAATTTTTTGAGACGAATCGCTGTACGAACGATATTTTCAACATCAAATCCAGTCAAAACGACTCGGCGACCAGTCTCCGCAGCCGCATCAAAAACCTGCTGGATACGAGAAAGGTTGCTGGCAACTGCCGCAACGATGATACGACCTTCCCAGTCCGCAATGGTTTGGGTAATTTCATCCCCAACTTCACTCTCACTCGCTACCTGAATATTGCTGTCCGCATTAGCCGAGTCACTGAGAAGCGCCAAGACACCGTCACGGCCGATTTCGGCTAAACGTGCAAAATCCGTCGCATAGGATTCACTAGCCGTCTGGTCAAATTTGAAGTCCCCTGTGTAAACAATGTTCCCTTTTGGTGTTTTTAACACAACTCCCAAACTTTCTGGAATGGAGTGAGTTGTACGGAAGAAGGAAACCACCGTTCCCCCAAAGTCAATCTCCGTATCCTCATCAATCACATGGAAGTCATTGAATTTCTTAACCGTATCATTTCCTTTGACAAAGAGTTTCGCCAACTCAATGGTCAACTCAGAACCAAACACAGGCACCTTCGCTTCTGCCAAAAGATAAGGCAGAGCTCCAATGGCATCTGCATGTCCGTGGGTCAAGAAGACTCCAGCGATACGATTACTATTTTCAAAAAGGTATTCCATATTTGGAATGACGACGTCGACCCCAAGCTGTTCATTTTCAGGGTATTTAAGCCCCGCATCCAAAACAAAAATTGAATTGTCAATCTCAGCAATGTACATATTTTTCCCGTTTTCACGCACACCACCAAGTGTTGTTAAACTGATATTACTCATTTTTCCTCCGAAACCTTAGTTTATCTTGATTATAGGGTAGGTTCACTCTCTTATTCTAAAAGTTCTCAAACTTTCAGCCGAATCTTTTCCTACCATTATACCATTTTTTTGATGATTTTCAAAATGAAGATTTGTTTTCAAAAAAGAGCTGGTTGCCCAACTCTTTCCTAACTTCTACTCTTTTCTCATCAAAAAGTTATACATTTCTTGCACTGTCCCCAGCGCCAGCATTTCTTGGTCTTTGACAGTTTGTTTGAGATTTTGGTAAATCTGACTTTCAGCAATCTCCCTTTTCGGCGCTTCTTTATTGACTGTCATGACCCCATCTTTGATCGTCACAAAACCTAGCTCTTCAAAGACTTGGATCATCTTGACCAGCAAGATTTGTTGGATATTGAGATAAGCCGCCAAATCTTTCAACTTGTAGCGAATATCAAACTCTGGGAACTGGTAAATGGTCCTATACAATTTGGCAAACTGCTCTCTGGTCCCATAACCTGTCAGATAATAGGCTTTGTCAATGTCATTTTTGAAATAGACGGCAGAGAAATGTTGCTCCTGAAAAATGGTCTTCAGCAAGGTAATATCCTCAGGAATATTCTTCACGACAACCGCCTCACTATTCGCCAAATTTGGCACTTCTCCAGCGAAGTCCAAGACTGGAACCCCTTCTGGCAAGACAGCATTCTTCCCTCGAATGTTAAAGAGTTGAACGCCTTCCACACGCGCATCTACCATCATCAACTGGAGGGCAGTTTGACCATTCCATTGATTGACAGACAAGGTGACTGCCAATTCAAGTTTTTTTGTTTGAGCAAACTCTGTCGCCCATCTACCTTGTCCGAAGGCTACCACTTCAAAACTCGCCTCACCCTTGGAGATCTTTAGTTTGAGATGGGCATTGCCTGCTCCCATTGTACGAACACTTTCGACCTGAAAATCCTTGATATAAAAGACAGGTTTCTGATTGTCCATTCCAAAAGGTGCCAAGCGTTCAAAACTTTTGACCGTTTCCAAGCTAAGCGTCTCCAAGTCTAGCTCTTCATCTAGATTTAACTTATTCTTGCCGCTAGCATCTGCGCCTTTTTCACAGACATAGTCTTCCAAAACCTGAGATAAATCTGAGAGTTTCTCAACTTCCAGCGTCATTCCTGCTGCACCAGCATGGCCACCAAAGGCGATAAAGAGGTCTCGATGGGGATCCAGAGCCTCAAAAATATCGACAGCTTCCACGCTACGAGCACTGCCCTTGGCACGCCCGTCCTCTATATTAAGAACGATGACTGTCTGCCCTAGTTCTTCCAACAAACGACCAGCAACGATACCCAGAACGCCAGGATTCCAGCCTTCCTTGGCCAAAACTTGGACCTTCTTTTCAGGATCCACCATGGTCTTAGCTTCTTCATAGATAGATTGGACGATTTCCTTACGTTCTTCGTTTTTCTGATGAATCATGAGGGCAATCTCATGCGCTTCCTCGTCGTCAAATCCAGTCAGCAAATCAATAGCTGGATTAGGATCGTCCAAGCGCCCTAAGGCATTTAAACGAGAGGCAATCTGAAAGCCAACCGTTTCTTCTGTCACTTCGTTAGCAGCAATCCCAGCCATGTCCAGCATTTCTTGCAGACCGATGCGCTGAGTATGCCCCAACATTTCCAGACCATATTGAACCATGATACGGTTTTCATCCGTCAAACTCACCATATCGGCAATAGTTCCGATAGCAACCAAATCCAGTAGTTCCACTTGCACTTCTTCTAAAAGGGCACAAGCTAGCTTAAAGGCCACTCCACATCCAGCTAGATATTTGAAAGGATAGTCCGCGTCTGGATGCTCAGGGTGGACAATGGCATAGGCAGCTGGCAGGGTTTCCGGCATGGAATGGTGGTCAGTCACAATGACATCCACTCCCATAGACTGGGCCAGTTTAATGGCCTCGTGACCAGCAACTCCATTATCCACTGTCACAATCAAGGAAATTCCCTCTTGCTCGATAAAGTATTTATAGACACTGGCATTGGGACCATAGCCATCGGTAAAGCGATTTGGCAGATAAACACGGCACTCGGCACCAAGTTGTTCCAAACTTTCCTTCACAATCGAAGCTGAAGTCATGCCATCCGCATCGTAGTCTCCATAGATGAGAATATTTTCCCCTTCTTCAATGGCCTGACGAATCCGTTCTACTGCCTTATCCATATCATGGAGCAGATAGGGATCATGTAAGTCCTCTAAAGAAGGTTCTAAAAACTTCTTTAGACTTTCTTCATCCTGAATCCCTCTTTCAAATAATAACCGAGCCACCTCAGGACCCAGTCCAGCCTTCTTGGCTATCTTTGTAAAATCCGCATCTTCAACCTGCGGGGCAAACTGCCATTCATAAGTAGGAGTTATCAAAAAAACATCCACTCTTTCTAAGAATTCTATCGTTTCATTATAACATGATTTAGGCATTTTCTCTATCCAGATTGCTTTTTTATAAAATTTTAGTGAATTTTTTCAGATATGATTTGACAAGAACATTCTTTTGGTGTAGAATCATGTTATAAAATCTAACACAAAGGAGATCTCTCATGGCTTTAGTAGAATTTAAACACGTCGAAAAATATTACGGAGACTACCACGCACTCCGCGATATCAATCTCCGTTTTGAAAAAGGACAAGTTGTTGTCCTGCTTGGACCTTCTGGTTCTGGGAAGTCCACTCTCATCCGTACGATTAATGGTTTAGAGGCTATTGACAAAGGAAGTCTCCTAGTCAATGGGCACCAAGTAGCAGGTGGCAGTCAGAAAGATTTAGTTCCTCTTCGTAAGGAAGTCGGCATGGTTTTCCAACATTTCAACCTCTATCCGCATAAAACAGTGTTAGAAAACGTGACACTTGCACCCATAAAAGTTCTAGGAATTGATAAAAAAGAAGCTGAAAAAACAGCCCAAAAATATCTAGAATTTGTAAATATGTGGGACAAAAAAGATTCTTACCCAGCCATGCTATCTGGTGGACAAAAACAACGGATTGCCATCGCGCGCGGACTCGCAATGCATCCCGAACTCCTCCTCTTTGATGAACCAACATCTGCCCTCGACCCTGAAACCATTGGGGATGTTCTAGCAGTTATGCAAAAATTAGCTCATGACGGGATGAACATGATCATCGTTACCCACGAAATGGGCTTTGCCCGAGAGGTTGCAGACCGCATTATCTTTATGGCTGACGGGGAAGTTTTAGTAGATACGACAGATGTCGACGGTTTTTTCGACAATCCAAGCGAACCTCGTGCCCAACAGTTCCTCAGCAAAATTATCAACCACGAAAGTGACAAAGTCAAATAAGGAGGCGCCTATGAAAAAGAAACTCTTTTTATCCGCATTATTGATTAGCCTTTTCAGCCTTGTTGCTGCCAAACCAGTCCAGGCCGACACCAGTGTCGCAGACATTCAAAAAAGAGGTGAACTAGTTGTCGGTGTCAAACAAGACGTTCCCAATTTCGGCTACAAGGATCCCAAGACAGGGACTTATTCTGGTATCGAAACGGACCTGGCCAAGATGATTGCAGACGAACTCAAGGTCAAGATTCGCTATGTGCCTGTTACCGCCCAAACCCGTGGTCCCCTTCTAGACAATGAGCAGGTCGACATGGATATCGCGACCTTCACCATCACTGACGAGCGTAAAAAACTCTACAACTTCACCAGTCCCTACTACACGGATGCCTCTGGATTTTTGGTCAATAAATCCGCCAACATCAAAAGCATTGAGGACCTAAATGGCAAAACCATTGGGGTTGCCCAAGGCTCCATCACCCAACGCCTGATTACTGAACTAGGTAAAAAGAAAGGTTTGAAGTTTAAATTCGTCGAACTTGGTTCCTATCCAGAATTGATTACTTCCCTTCACGCTCACCGTATTGATGCCTTTTCCGTTGACCGCTCTATCCTATCTGGCTATATCAGCAAACGGACAGAACTCCTAGATGATAGTTTCAAGCCATCTGACTACGGTATCGTCACCAAGAAATCAAATACCGAGCTAAACAACTATCTTGATACCTTGGTCACTAAATGGACCAAGGATGGTAGTTTGCAGAAACTTTATGACCGTTACAAGCTCAAACCATCTAGCCATACTGCAGATTAAGGAGGACACCCCATGACAGATTTATCATCTTGGACAGCCTATTTTCAGGATTTTGGACAATTTTTCAATGGTTTCCTCTTCACCCTTGCCCTAGCGTTTGGTTCCTTTATCCTCGCCATGGTCTTAGGAATCATCTTTGGAGTCCTATCAACTAGCAAACATCAAATTTTAAGGATTTTGGCTCGTATCTTTGTCGAATTTTATCAAAACACTCCCCTCTTGGTGCAGTTTGTCATCGTCTTTTATGGTTTGCCTCTTATCAGTGAACACACCATCATGATTCCGATTTATTGGACAGCTGTTCTCTGCGTGGGACTCTATCACGGCGCTTATATCGCTGAGGTTATTCGTTCAGGGATTCAGTCTATTCCTAGTGGTCAGATGGAGGCCGCCTTATCACAAGGTTTCACCTATATCAGTGCCATGCGCTTGATCATCTTGCCTCAGGCCTTCCGTATCATTCTTCCACCTTTGACCAACCAAATCGTTAACCTTATCAAGAATACTTCAACTGTTGCTATCATCTCTGGAGTAGACTTGATGTTTGTGACCAAATCTTGGTCAGCTCTTAACGGAAACTACATCCCTGCCTTTCTAGGTGCTGCTCTACTCTACTTTGCCCTTTGCTTCCCTGTTGCTCAGTTTGGTCGCAAGATGGAGCAAGCCAATAAAAAAGCCTATTCACTTTAGGAGGTTACTATGGAATCTATTTTAGAAGTTTTGACCCCAGATAACCTAGCCTTTATCTTTAAAGGATTTGGCTTGACCCTCTATATTTCTCTGATTGCTATCGTCCTCTCGACCCTTATCGGAACAGTACTTGCGGTTATGCGAAATGGGAAAAATCCTGTCTTACGGATCATCTCCAGCATTTATATCGAGTTTGTACGTAACGTTCCCAACCTCCTCTGGATTTTCACCATCTTTTTGGTGTTTAAGATGAAGTCCACACCAGCAGGTATTACTGCCTTTACCCTCTTTACCTCAGCAGCCTTGGCTGAGATTATCCGAGGTGGCCTCAATGCCGTAGACAAGGGACAATACGAAGCAGGAATGTCACAAGGATTTACTTCCATACAAATCCTCTACCATATCATTCTCCCACAAGCGATTCGTAAAATGTTGCCAGCCATCATTTCTCAGTTTGTGACAGTGATCAAGGATACCAGCCTTCTCTACTCTGTTATCGCCCTACAAGAACTCTTTGGCGCTAGCCAAATTCTCATGGGCCGTTATTTCGAACCAGAGCAAGTCTTCAGTCTTTATATCCTGATTGCCTTGATCTACTTTATCTTTAACTTTGCCATTTCTAGCCTGTCCCGCATGCTTGCCAAACGCTGGCAACAAGCAGCAGAATAAAGAAACAGCTCTCCATCCGTGTGGAGAGCTGTTTTTATTGCTACTAAGCTCTTGTCTTGGTTCTGACCATCCAGAGAAAAATTCTGTTGCAAGTCATCTTTTACCTCCTTTCACGACTACATTCTAGCAATATAAGGGCAATAGAAAAAGAGGACTCTAGCCCTCTTACTTGTTCATTTTATCTTGAGTTTCAGCCACAACCTGAGCCAGACTCGTCTGACGAAGTTGGTTTTCCATCGCTAGTTGGATATCCAGCAATTTTTGATCCAAAACCTCATGGATATTTGCCCCTACAGGACAGTTGGGGTTGGGATTGTCATGGAAACTAAAGAGTTTACCTGATTTTCCTAAACATTCAACAGCCTGATAAACATCAAAAAGGCTGATATCTTGGAGGTCTTTGATAATCTCAGTACCGCCCGTTCCACGCGCAACTGATATCAGTTCTGCTTTTTTGAGTTGGGACAAGGTTTTGCGAATAATGACTGGATTGACCCCAACACTGGCTGCGAGAAAATCACTGGTTACCTTACTCTCTTGACTCTTGATAGCAATGATGATCAACATATGAGTCGCTATCGTAAATCGACTTGAAATTTGCATCTTCTTCTCCTTTCACATCCTATCTGATACCCATTATACCCTTTTGTGTTGTAATGTCAATTATTACCACAAAGAGTGTCCTCTAAAAAAGCCTTGTATTCCCTAATAAGTCCAATGACATAGAGAATACAAAAGCTTATCTTTTATCCAATTTTACGAGCAGTTCCCTTTGTTTTGTGACTTGACCAGACTGAACTGATAGAAATCCCCGCACCAACCAAGGTAAAAACAGCTAACATCCCTAGATTAAAGAAATAATTATCTGGATATTCTCCGCTTGCAATTAGTTCATTGACCACTCGGAAAGCATAGGCAAACTCAACCCCTAGTTGAGCTACGACTTCCATCGCCAAATCGATTTGGTTCACTAAAAAGACGGTAATCACCATCAACACAGCTGAAATCACAATCCCCTTTCGAGATAACTTTTTACCAAGAATTTCATATCCTTTAATGGTACAAATTCCAAGAACAAGCCCCGCTGCGACAGCTACATAACCAAGACGTGCAATAAAAAGAGCAACCGCCCCACCAATCAAGGCCCCTAGTAAAGCCCCGATAGTTCCAAGAAGAACATTTTCCTTCTGACTGTGATAAGAATCCACCTCAATTTGAAGATTGCTCTTCAACAATTGATAGCTTTCCTCGTTAATCAGGAAGATTGAATCCCCTAGTTGATACAGACTAATCGGCCCCTCTTGACCACTGTAGCCACAAACTTGAACGAAGTGATGGGATTCAAGGAAATCTACAAAGTCTCTTATAAGTGTCTGTAACTTTTCAATTGTCTTTGATTTGCGCATCGCACCCTTGACAACAATAGATACAGTGTACTGGTTAATAGATAAGGTTGATAAGTTTGGAAGGGATTCGCTCTTAAAGTCATCCCACACCAACTCGTTTTCTTCTGAATCCGCAGGATTGCCATTCAAGCTCACACTGACACTAAGTCGAAACTGATTTTTTACATCTGCTTCATGTAGCAATAGCAAGTAGCCTGATTGCACGCCATAAATGCTTCCAGACTCCTCATCAAACTGTAAGCCTAATCCCGACGCAATTGCCTGTAATTCTTCTGGCTTCATAAATAATCTCCCTATTATTTTGAACATCAACTAGTATGATGTTCAAATTATATATTTTTCCACATTCTAGCATAAATTTTATAAGTAGTCAATTCGTTTCCTTTTTGACTTCCCAAGAAACAGCTGTCATCAGACTATCCTATTTCTAGTCAAAACTCCTTTTAAAACCAATCCTTCTTTTCTCTTTCCATCCAAAGTTCAACATCTTGATCATAACCTTCTTGCTCGCTAATCTTCCCCAACAATTCATGGTTATGAGTGTGGTGAATTCCATTTACCAAACTTTCATAGTAAACCTGAAAATAAGGGAGCTTTAAATCCTTAGCCAGTTGCAATTCTGCTTCTACATCATAATCCACTCGACGAAAATCAACATCAGACAAACCAGATTCATCAAACTCTAAGATCATATACTGGGCACGCAGGTCCTTACGCAACTTCGCATCTAAAAAGAAGGGTTGCCCAATCGAACCCGGATTAAGAATCAACTGTCCGTCACTTCCGTAACGAAGCAACTGTTGGTGGATATGGCCATATACTGCGATGGAGGCATGCGGTTCCGTCACTAATCTATCAAAATCTTCCTGTTTTCCCGTATGAATCAACTCCCTACCCCAGTTTTTATCAGGGAGATGGTGAGTGATTCCTACCGTCAAATCACCAAACTGACGATGAACTTGCATGGGTTGATTATGGAGATCTTCTATTTCTTCAGGGCTGATTTCTTCTAAGATGTACTGACTTTGGCGCAGGAGATAACGATGACTCACCTTTGTAGGATCTAACTTACGATGTAGGCCTAGCCAGAGACTATTCTCCCAATTCCCCAGCACTCTTGCAGTGATGGGCAAGCTAGCTAAGAGATCCAATATCCTTCTACGCCCTGTTCCTGGCATGAGAATATCTCCCAAAAGCCAGTACTCGTCTACCTCTGCCGCTCTTGCATCAGCCAGAACAGCTTCCAGGGCTGTCGTATTTCCATGTATATCTGAAAGAACTGCTATTTTCGTCATCCTTTCTCCTCATTTCCTCTTACTTCTTCTGTTAGTATTATAGCAGAAAACACTCCAAAAAATCACTATCACTGCTTACCTGATCAACTTGTAAAGGCTTCCAAATCGTGCTATAATATAGGTAGAGAGCTCCCCTTCATTTAGGATCATGTGATCTTCAACATCTCTCTATTTTTGCAGATTGGAGGACTATTGCCATGCGGAACTATCTTAAGTATATCCCATACTACCTTGTCATTTTCTTCTTTTACTGGCCCCTCTATGAGCTATTCTCACTACTCATCACGGACCCATATACACTGAAGGGACTGTACATTTATAACATCATTCTCTTTTCACCTTTGGCAACTTTCATCGTGTCCCTTCTTTATAGCTACCGTTTCCATTTCTCACTTTGGTGGTTACTGGGAATTGGACTGCTCTATTGCTTTACCATCATCACTTTCAATGAATTCATTCTCGTTTATTTCCTAGCTTATGAATTCTTCGCCCTACTTGGTATGGCTTCAGGTAGAGGTCTTAGCTATCTTACAAACAAGCAGAAAAGTAAAAAAATAGGATAAAAGCCTTGAAAAATCTCGCAATCATGCTATAATAATGCATAGAGACAAGTCACTTAGTCCCTTTCTACTAGAGAGTGCGTGGTTGCTGGAAACGCATAGAAAGCCTAAACTGATACTACTCTACTGACTTTTATGAAAACATAAAACGGTGGCTACGTTAAAGCCAATCAGAGGTGTCAACAGTTTTTGTTGTGCATAAATGAAGGTGGAACCACGTTGCGACGTCCTTTTAGGATGTCGTTTTTTGTTTGGAGAATAGAGATATTGCCAGGTTAAATGAAACATAGCTAAGAAAAGAAGATGGAGGTTGATATGAATAAATCATTGTCTTGGGTGATTCCCTGTACCTTCCTTATCGTCTATGTATGGCTAATGAATACGCTCAGTCTATGGGGGACGGAAAATATTGTCGTCTTTTCATTTTTTCTACTCATTCCTCTCTTACCATTCCTTGCCCCTTTTCTTGGTATCTTAATGTTTTTCAACAACAAGAAACTCATTATAACAGGATATCTTTTCAGTTTAACAGCTGCTATCTATTTGGTCAATGCGATAAAAAGCTATCCAATATGGATATACATGAGAGGTGAGATGACTCAGGAGGAATACCTGTCTCTCATTCTTTCCTTGGTATGCTATCTATGTATTTCTACGCTTTTCTTTATTTTCAGACTGAAAAAGTTAAAATGAAATTGATTTAGCAAATCGACTGCTATTATTCTTTGTTGATAGCTAGTTTCCCACTTCTTCAAACTTCAGTTATAAAATATGATAAATATTTAAGGAGAAAACCATGATTAAGATTACTTTCCCAGATGGCGCTGTTCGTGAATTCGAATCTGGCGTTACTACTTTTGAAATTGCCCAATCTATCAGCAATTCCCTAGCTAAAAAAGCCTTGGCTGGTAAATTCAACGGCAAACTCATCGATACGACTCGTGCTATCACTGAAGATGGAAGCATCGAAATCGTGACACCTGATCACGAAGATGCCCTTCCAATCTTGCGTCACTCAGCTGCTCACTTGTTTGCCCAAGCAGCTCGTCGCCTTTTCCCAGATATTCACTTGGGTGTTGGTCCAGCTATTGAAGATGGCTTCTACTACGATACTGATAACACAGCTGGTCAAATCTCCAACGAAGACCTTCCTCGTATCGAAGAAGAAATGCAAAAAATCGTCAAAGAAAACTTCCCATCTATTCGTGAGGAAGTCACTAAAGACGAAGCACGTGAAATCTTCAAAAACGACCCTTACAAGTTGGAATTGATTGAAGAACACTCTGAAGACGAGGGTGGTTTGACCATCTACCGTCAAGGTGAATACGTGGACCTCTGCCGTGGCCCGCACGTCCCTTCAACAGGTCGCATCCAAATCTTCCACCTTCTCCATGTAGCTGGTGCTTACTGGCGTGGAAATAGCGACAACGCGATGATGCAACGGATCTACGGTACAGCTTGGTTTGACAAGAAAGACTTGAAAAACTACCTCCAAATGCGTGAAGAAGCTAAGGAACGTGACCACCGTAAACTTGGTAAAGAGCTGGACCTCTTCATGATTTCTCAAGAAGTTGGTCAAGGTTTGCCATTCTGGTTGCCAAACGGTGCGACGATCCGTCGTGAATTGGAGCGCTACATTGTCGACAAAGAGTTGGCTTCTGGCTACCAACACGTTTACACTCCACCACTTGCTTCTGTTGAGCTTTACAAGACTTCTGGTCACTGGGATCACTACCAAGAGGACATGTTCCCAACCATGGACATGGGGGACGGTGAAGAGTTTGTCCTTCGTCCAATGAACTGCCCACACCACATCCAAGTTTTCAAACACCATGTTCATTCTTACCGTGAGTTACCAATCCGTATCGCTGAAATCGGGATGATGCACCGTTACGAAAAATCTGGCGCCCTCACTGGTCTTCAACGTGTGCGTGAAATGTCTCTCAACGACGGTCACCTCTTTGTAACTCCTGAACAAATCCAAGAAGAATTCCAACGTGCCCTTCAGTTGATTATCGATGTTTATGAAGACTTTAACTTGACTGAATACCGCTTCCGTCTCTCTCTTCGTGACCCTCAAGATACTCACAAGTACTTTGACAACGATGAGATGTGGGAAAATGCCCAAACCATGCTACGTGCAGCCCTTGATGAAATGGGTGTGGACTACTTTGAAGCTGAAGGTGAGGCAGCCTTCTACGGACCAAAATTGGATATTCAAGTTAAGACTGCTCTCGGAAAAGAAGAAACCCTTTCGACTATCCAGCTTGACTTCTTGCTTCCAGAACGTTTCGACCTCAAATATATCGGAGCTGACGGGGAAGAACACCGTCCAGTTATGATTCACCGTGGTGTTATTTCAACCATGGAACGCTTCACAGCTATCTTGATTGAGAACTACAAAGGTGCGTTCCCAACATGGCTTGCACCACATCAAGTAACTCTCATCCCCGTTTCTAACGAAAAACACGTAGACTACGCATGGGAAGTGGCTAAGAAACTCCGTGACTGTGGTGTCCGTGCCGATGTGGATGAACGCAATGAAAAAATGCAGTTCAAGATCCGTGCTTCACAAACAAGCAAGATTCCTTACCAATTGATCGTTGGGGACAAGGAAATGGAAGATGGAACTGTCAACGTTCGTCGCTACGGCCAAAAAGAAACACAAACTGTCTCAGTTGATGATTTTGTTCAAGCTATCCTTGCTGATATTGCCAACAAATCACGCGTTGAGAAATAATACTCTTCGAAAATCAAATTCAAACCACGTCAACGTCGCCTTGCCGTACTCAAGTACAG
>NZ_JUQX01000026.1 GCF_001074565.1 Streptococcus pseudopneumoniae
AAGCATTTTGGACATAGTTTCCCGAAGCATTTAGATAGAAATAAGAATTAGCTTTTTTATCAAAAATCCACTTATTAGTAACTTTAGTACCATTTTGATAGTATGATGAGCCTACCCAACCAGACTGAGCTGTAGATTTGGACTTATCCTCTTTAGGACTTGTATTTTTTGCCTGCTCAGGAGATTTTTGTGCTGGTGTTTTCGGTTTCTCAGCAGGATTTTGAGCTGGCGTTTTCGACTTCTCAGCTTGATTTTGCGCTGGTGTTTTCGATTTCTCAGCTTGATTTGGTGCTGGTGTTTTCGGTTTCTCAGCAGGATTTTGCTCTGGCGTTTTTGACTTCTCAGCTTGATTTGGCGCCGAAGTTGTATTCTCTTTTAGAATCTTACCGTTTTTAGATACATCCTTTTCTTGAGCAGAAACATGCTGAGCCGAAAAAGGAAAGGCTCCAGTTGTATCTGTAAGTGAAAGAAGTCCCAGTGTTGCAGTTGCTAAGCTAGTTACTAAAATTTTTTTTGATTTTTTCATCAAAAATCTCCCTTAAATTTTTATTGTTTACGGTTACATTATAACACAAATATGTATTAATATATACTAAAAACTATTAATCGATAAAACTCACAATACTATTAATTCCAACTCATACAAGCCTCTGACTGCATTACAGCCATAGATAGTCTCCGCTTGGTTCAAGTCTGCCAAAGTCAAAACTTTTTCCTCTACCTGTCCTCTTTCCAGCAAATGTTGACGATAAATTCCTGGCAAAATCCCTAGACTGATAGGCGGTGTGTAGAGCTTACCATTAATTTTTAAGACCAGATTTCCAATAGAGGTTTCTAATAGCTCTCCTACCACATTATGGTAAATGATTTCCTGTTCCCCTAAGCTCAAGTGCGGTCTGTGAGTGGTTTTGAAGTAGGTAAATGGCGTTTGCAAATCAGCTTCTTGCAGACAAAGTTTGGCTTTGCAGAAGGTCGGACTAAGAGGTTCCAATATTTGGGGACTGAGTTCCATCTCTCCAGACTTGCTGATAGTAATTCGCAAACGGTAGTCTTGGTGGGAATCACAAGCTTGACACTCTTCCTCTATCTTTTGTCTCATTTTTTTTGGATCAAAAGGATAGGCAAAATAACGACTCGCCTTTGTCAATCTTTCCAGATGTTGATCTTCAAATAGCAGGCTCTTCTGACTGATTCTTCCTGTAGTAATCAATTTGAAACGAGCTTGTTTACGGTAGAGAACAGCCGCCTTTTGATGAACTTCACGGTACTCAGACTCCCAGGTGCTATCCCAAGTAATCCCTCCGCCAACTCCATAAATGGCTTGACCCTTGTGAAGTTGGATAGTCCGAATGGCGACATTAAAAATCCGTCGCCCATTTGGAAGCAAGATACCAATCGTTCCACAGTAAACTCCTCTGGGTTGTGGCTCCAAGTCCTTGATGATTTCCATGGTCGCAATTTTGGGAGCTCCTGTGATGGATCCACAAGGAAAGAGTGACTGAAAAATGGCAACCAAGTCCACATACTCTCGCAACTGACTCTTGATGGTCGAAGTCATCTGCCAAACAGTCGAATACTGCTCCACTTGGCACAGACACTCCACATGCTCACTGCCCACTTCAGAAATACGGTTCATATCATTTCGCAAGAGATCCACAATCATCATATTTTCAGAGCGATTTTTAGGATCCTGCTCCAACCAAGCTGCCTCTTTCAAATCATCATCGTCAGTCAGACCACGTTTAGTTGTTCCCTTCATTGGACGAGTCGTTAATTCTCGGTCATTTTGCTCAAAAAAGAGCTCTGGGCTCATGGAAATCACTGCCATCTCATCATGTTCAACATAGGCATTGTAGCCCGCCTCCTGCTCTACCACCATGCGATTGTAGATGGCAAAAGGATTAGCACTCAAGTCTTGCTTGAGTTGGACAGTGTAATTTACCTGATAGGTGTCCCCCTGACGCAAATGATGGTGAATCTGGGAAATAGATTTTTCATAGTCCTCTGCAGATGTTACTTCCTGCCACTTTGAAGGCAAATCTACTTCCTCATAAGTCAGTGGAATAGGGGATGTTTCCACCCTATCATGAACTGTAAAGTAAAGCAAGTACTCGCCCAGTAAAGGAGCTTTATGAACTGCTAGTTTTTCCTCAAAAGCAGGTGCAGCCTCATAGCTAACATAGCCCACCACATAATATCCTTGCTCTTGGTAGCTCTCCACCTGTGCCAGCAGGTCCGCGACTTCTGCTAAATCTCTCGTTTTTAACTCTTTTATAGGCTGGGTAAAGGTAAATCTCTCCCCCAAAGCTCTAAAATCAATCACTGTTTTTCTATGCATACCTTAAGTATAGCACAAAAAAGCCGACCTAGAACAGCTAAATCCAGCTTTGTTTATTGATTTCCATAACTAAAAATCTTCTCTAAGTTGCTTTTTTCTACTTTTGGCAATTCTCCATCAGATAGCACCCCTTCTTCTTGTAAAAAATGGTCTTATTTGGAGCACTTTTCACAAAAATTCAACAAAAACAGAGAGAGTCTTGGTTGCTATACCCTCACTCTCTCTGTTTTTTACTGTTCAGAAATTAAAAATTGATTTGAAGTTTTAATGATGTTTACCGTTTCCTTGACATCTAAATCATCCGTGAATAGAAAATGATGTTTCTCACTATTTTTAGCTAGAAACTCATTTCTTGCTTGGATTGATAAATCGCCCGTTCTCTCAATTTCTTTTCGAGAAGAATCCCTATCTTTCAAGGTTTCTTCTTGAGCCATTAGGACACAATATTTTAGCTTAATTCGTTTTTCTTTTAAGAAGGCTGCAATTTTCTTCAGTTGATCTTCAAATATGACATACTCTATCACGACAGTAATGCCACGATCCAAGAAATTATTGGTCAGACTGATGATATTATCCCAGAATAAATCCATGTAAAATCCATCATCTTCCCAAGGAGCTACGAGACCTCCTTTAATCATTAAGTAAATCATGTCGCCCTCTATAACTGCACTTTTGTCAAAAGAATAGGCCAACTCTTTGCTGACGGTGCTCTTTCCAACGCCTGGGGGACCTGAAATAATATAAACACAATTTTCCAACCTTATACCTCTACATACTTGAAATATCTCTAACTTACGATAACTTTCAGCCCACTTATGACTTTCTGATAGAATCTTCTGGATACTGCGCACGCGCACCTCCAATTAATTTTGGACGACTTGCGAGAGCCGTTACATGGGCATGCCCAATCTCTCGTAGTACAGGACGAATCGGTACCTGCACATGCTTGACATGCATGCCAATTGCAGTATCTCCGATATCAATCCCTGCATGAGCCTTGATAAATTCAACCTCAACTGGATCCTGCATAAACTTGAAGGCTGCCAATTGACCCGAACCTCCTGCATGAAGTGTAGGAAGGACACTGACGATTTCAAGACCAAACTGCTCTGCCACCTGACGTTCAACGACGAGGGCTCGATTGACATGTTCACAACCTTGAACGGCTAGATGAATTCCTTTCCCTCCCAGGATATCTAGGATCGTCTTCACAATGATTTCCCCAATTTCTTGGCTGGATTCCTTGCCAATCTGGCCACCTATCACCTCACTAGAAGAAAGGCCCAAAACAAAGATAGCTCCTTGCTTCAAATCAGCCTTTTCTAATACATCTTCAACAATCTGGCTTGTTGCTCTTTGAATGTCTTTTTCCGTCATACTTGATACCTCTTTTGTTACTATCTATCATATCTTTTTTTACTGATTTTATCAAGGCCAACTAATCATTCTGATTTTTAATAGCAAAACTCCCAGAATTGACTGGGAGTTAGCTAGTTGCTAATTTATTGATGTATATTTCAACTGTCGTCCCTTTTTCGGGTGCAGAATTAATCTTCATCTGGTAATTGTCTCCAAAATGAAGTTTGAGTCGTTGGTCGACATTTTGAAGACCAACTCCCCCACGTTTGAGCTGACTTTGACTACTATCGTCAGGATTTTGGAAACCAACGCCATCATCCTCAATGCGGATGATTAGTCCTGAATCCTTTTTATGGACGGAAACTTTAATATGTCCCTGTCCATCTTTCTCCTTGATGCCGTGATAAAGAGCATTTTCTACTAGGGGTTGTAGCACCAGTTTAGGCAAGACTAAATTATCAAAGTCAGGATCTTCAGCAATTTCATACTCCAGCTTATCCCCATAACGTTGTTTCTGGATAAAGAGGTACTGGCGGACATGATTGATTTCATCAGAAAGAGAAATCAAGTCCTTTCCTTGATTGAGCGCCAAGCGGAAATAGGTTGCCAAGGACTTAGTCACCTGAACCACTCGCTGACTATCCTGAAACTCAGCCATCCAGATGATAGTGTCCAAAGTATTATAGAGGAAATGGGGGTTAATCTGGCTTGACAAGGCTTGAAGTTCATACTGCCGGGTCGCTTCTTCCTGCCTGCGAATAGCTGCCATCAGCTGATCAATCTGATCCAACATGGCATTAAACTGGCGAGTCACTTCTCTCAGTTCATAGGCGCCAGCTTCCTTAGCACGAAGATTTTGTGTACCAGAAGCAATTTTCAGCATGGTTTCTCTCAGGTCCTTCAAAGGGGCAATCCAGCGTTTGAGACTGAACCACACCAAGCAGATACAGGCAAGAAGAGATGTCACACTGGCCCCAAGAAAGGTCCACATGAGTTGACTCCGAACCAGGTCTAACTTCTCCAACGAAGACACGCCTATAACCGTCCAATCAGTCCCTGCAATCTGTTCTTGACTGACGTAGGATTGATGATCCAGCGTATAGCCCTGCCCCGTCTCGATGTAGGGTTTCATAGCCTCCATTTCACTTGCTGAGCTATAGACAGTACGTTTAGGATGGTAGACAAATTCATGGTTTTCATTGATGATAAAGGCAAAGCCCTGATGGCCCAACTGGAGTTGGTTGAGATAGGCTTCCAGAGTTTCATAGGAAATATCCAAGCGAAGCACGCCAAGATTGGCTCCCTTTGCATCAACAAGTTCCTGAGTGACAGAAATAACCCACTGACTATCCGATTTACGAGCTGGTGTCAAAACTGGCTTAGCTCCCTGATGAATAGCCTTTTGGTACCAATCCTCAGCCATCATATCAGAGGAAGTTTTCATCTGCACACTGTCATCTGTAGAAATAACCTGACCTGATTTGGTGACCAGTACCACCGTTTTCAAGTCCTGGTCTGCCTTTAAGATAGTCAAAAACAGATCTCTGATTCCCTTGACCTGGTCTTGGTTAGAATTCTCAGCATAGGCTAAGACATCCTTCTGCTGGGTCAAACTGGTAGAGGTGGTTTCTAATTTTTTGATATAAGACTGAATAAAGTGGCTAGTCTGGCTAATTGTCGTTTGGCTATTACCCTCAATAGTGGACTCAATGGCTGATGAACTAGATTGATAGTAGAAAGTCCCAACCAGAGCTAGGAGAATGAGAAAGACCAGAAAGATAGAAATAACCATTCTGACTAGGAGAGAAGAACGTTTCATTGACCTTCCCCCTTCTTAAACTGACGAGGTGTCACACCTGCAATCTGTTTAAAACGTTGGGTAAAATAGTTCATATCTTCAAAACCAACCTTTTCGGCTATCTGGTAAATCTTTAAATCCGTGGTCAAAAGCAAGAGCTTGGCTTGTTTGACACGCTCTCTCACCAGGTAATCCTGAAAAGGCAAACCCAACTCTTTCTTAATCAAGGAGCTCAGATAAGTCGGACTAAAGCCCAAGTCACTGGCCAAAGACTTCAAACTAAACTGACTGTCAGCCAGATGAGACTGGATCTTCTGAGCCAGGTTTCCCTCAAACTTATCGGTTAATAAATCTTGTAACTGCTCTTCTTTTTCTTCCTTGTCTAGTTTTTGCTTGATTTTCCCCAACATTTCCTCAATATCCTGACGAGAAAAGGGCTTGAGCAGGTAGTCATCTACACCGAGTTTGACGGCAGACAAGGCATAATCAAAATCATCGTAGCCAGTCAAAAAAACCAAATGCACCTGAGGATAGGTTTCTCGGACCAGACTGGCCAACTGGATGCCATTTAGCTGAGGCATGTTGATATCGGTTAAAATGATATCTGGCACCTGCTTTTGAATCAAGTCCCAAGCCTGCCTTCCATTTTCAGCCTGACCGATGATTTCCATATCGTAGGCTGCTACATTGACCAGCTTGGTCAAGCCTTGTCTTACCAGATACTCATCTTCTACGATTAAGATTGTGTAGGTCATGCTCTGCTCCTTTGTCACTTACTAGTATCAGTATAGCAAAATTCTCCTCTAACTGCTTAGAAAAGACTTCTTAATCAACATAATCTAGTAAATAAGCATAACCTTTTTCTGCCATTTGATCTTTGGGAATAAA
The DNA here is from genome assembly GCF_001074565.1 of Streptococcus pseudopneumoniae. Lineage (GTDB taxonomy): Bacteria > Bacillota > Bacilli > Lactobacillales > Streptococcaceae > Streptococcus > Streptococcus pseudopneumoniae_J. The sequence continues at coordinate 6,384 of NZ_JUQX01000026.1, forward strand.
GCGGATAGAGAGACTATTGATACAGTAGCGTAAGCCCCCCTTGTCCTGAGGCCCATCTGTAAAGACATGGCCAAGGTGAGAATCTCCAACTCTGCTCCGCACTTCCATACGCGTCATATTGTAAGACTTATCTTCCTTGTAGGTGGCAACATCTGGACTGATTGGTTGGGTGAAACTAGGCCATCCGCAACCAGACTCAAACTTGTCCTTTGATGAAAAGAGGGGTTCGCCAGTAGCGACATCTACATAGATACCGGATTCAAATTTATCCCAGTAGCGGTTTGAAAAAGCTCGTTCTGTTTGATTTTTCTGGGTAACTGCATACTCCTCAGGTGACAAGTTCTTTTTCAATTCCTCATCACTTGGTTTAGGATATTTACTGGCATCGATGACGGGGTAGGCAGCCTGATTGACATTGATATGACAGTAGCCATTTGGATTTTTCTTGAGGTAGTCTTGGTGGTAATCCTCAGCCACTACAAAATTCTTCAAGTTTTCCTTTTCAACTGCCAGAGGTTGGTCATATTTTTTAGCAACTTCATCAAAGACTTGGTTGATTACTTCCAAATCCTTGTCATCTGTGTAATAAACGCCGGTACGATACTGGGTCCCTACATCATTTCCTTGTTTATTTTTGCTGGTTGGATTGATAATGCGGAAGTAATGAAGCAGGATTTCTTTGAGGGAAATTTGGTTGGCGTCATAGGTGACATGGACAGTCTCTGCATGTCCTGTTTGGTTAATCAATTCGTACTTGGTTGTTTCCCCTCTACCATTTGCATAGCCTGAAACGGCATCTGTCACTCCAGGCACGCGTGAGAAGTATTCCTCCACTCCCCAGAAACATCCCCCAGCTAGATAAATTTCATGCAAGTCTGCGTCTTTGCTAATCTCTGTTTTTTTCACTGTTTTTCCTCCTTGGCTAACTGACGCTTTCTCAATTTGCGAGCTATCTGTCTGGCCTGCATTTCGCATCAATAGAAAATAGAAACCGCTTATGGCTAGGAGAATGACCCCTGCCAAGACAAACAATTTTACTTTATCATTCATGATCTTTCTCTACCCCATTTCTTTCAATTCTTTTAAAATCATATCCTTATCCATAAAACCTGGTTGCGTTTTGACCAGCTTGCCTTCCTTGTCTATAAAGGCTTGAGTCGGGTAAGAACGAATACCATAACTTTCCAAAAGTTTGCCTGACGGATCAATTAGAACTGGAAAATTTTTATAATCCAAGCCCTTGTACCAGTTCTTAAAGTCCGCTTCTGCTTGCTCCCCCTTGTGGCCAGGAGATACCACTGTCAAGACCACGTAGTCATCACCAGCATCCTTAGCAATTTCGTCCGTATCTGGAAGGCTGGCTAGACAGATGGAACACCAAGAAGCCCAGAATTTAAGATAGACTTTCTTGCCTTTGTAGTCAGATAAACGATAGGTCTTACCATCTACTCCCATCAGTTCAAAATCAGCGACTGCCTGACCTTTAGTCGCAGTTTGCGCACCGACTTGTTCTGTTTTGGTTTGCTCCTTCATAGTTGATTCGTCTGACATGTTTTTAGCCGAACAAGCTGCCAAGCAACAGATTGAGCCTACTCCAAGTAGACATGTTTGCCATTTCTTCATTTCTTCTTCCTCTCTATTCAAATAATCTTGTCAAAATAGAAGCATTTCCCAAAAGCACCAAGATTCCCATCAGGATAATGAGGAAACCACCCACTTTTTTGAGGGTTCCGAGGTAAGGATGGAGTTTTCGAAAATGTTTCAAAACATAGCTGGAGGCGAGAGCTAGAACCAAAAATGGTAGCGCCAAACCTAGCGTGTAAACCAACATGAGACCAGCTCCCTGTCAAGCACCTGAGCCACCTGAAGCCGCTAAGGCCAAAACAGACCCCAGAACTGGCCCCACACATGGCGTCCAAGCAAAACTAAAGGTCAACCCCAGTAAAAATGCCTGACTATAGCCGTTAGCGTTTTGACCCTGTCTCTTTAATTGTAGCCTTTTTTCCTTGTAGAGCCCCTTCAAATGTAAGACTTCCATCTGGTGTAAGCCCAAGAGAATGATAACTGCACCTGTCACATACTGAAACCAAGAAGCATACAGCAAATTGCCTAAAAAACCAGCTCCATAGCCCAGTAAGATAAAGATAAAAGAAATCCCCGCTATAAAGGCCAGAGTTCGCACTAAACTAACAAGTGAGATTGAAATTTTTCCGCTAGAAGCCTGAGCACCATCTTTGTCATCCAACAAGATCCCTGCATAGACCGGTAACAAGGGTAAGATACAAGGAGAAAAGAAGGAAAGAATTCCAGCAAGAAAAACACTGATAAAAAAGAATACATTGTCCATTGCCTTCCTCCATTCTTTGATTTGTTAAGTCTATTATAATTCCCAACTCTAAGAAAAAACAGGGACAATGATAGGAAAAAATAGGAATTTAATCAGTTTATTCAGAAATATGGTACAAAAAAAGCCAGACAAGGTCTGACTTTGATAGAAACAGAAAAGAAAATCACCTGTCTTCCCTACTTATCTGGTAATAAATAAGGTCCGAAACGTAGTCTTTTCTCTCCACACCATTGGCAATAGTTTTTAGATAGGACATTCCAGCCTTCTCCATCACACGGCCTGAAGCTGGGTTAAGACTGGCGTAACGAGCTCTGACCTTTTGAAAGCCTGCTTGAGTAAAACAAAAGTCTAACACAGCTCTCAAGGCTTCCGTCATCATACCACGACCCCAATAGTTTTTTCCTAAAATATATCCAATTTCACAACTTGAATCTTTCTCATTCATCTCAACGATGCTGATATCTCCTATCACTTGCTCAGGATTTTCTTTGAGACAAATGGCCCATTTGTAATAGTTGGGATTGGGATAGGATGCAACCCAATTTCGAATCGAGTTTCGAGTCACCTCGACATCAGGATGAGGATCCCAGGTGACATAGGTCAGATTCTCAGCAGACGAAGCCCAATTTTGAAACATGGCTTCCGCATCACTCTCCACAAATCTTCTCAAAATCAAACGATCTGTCTGTAACATTTGCGTACCGATTGCTTCCATAATGTTACCTCGCTTTCTAAGCTTAAGGCTCAAGCTAAAAAAGTCCCCCGGGCCTTCCTCGCTTTCTCATTTCTAGATTCAGGGTAAAAAGACTGTACTCAGTAACAGCTAGAAAACAAGTTTTTCATCTAGTTACTTGACGCAGTAGCTGTCTGGTTTGAAATGCGCTTTACCAAGATTTTTCAGACCTAGTCATCGTTGCGGGGGTGAGGCAAGGAAAATAGAACTCTACGAGTTACCGAATCTGCCTCGCTTTCTCGTTTCTAGACTCGGGCTAAAAAGGTCCCCCGGACCTACCTCGTTTTCCTATTTTTAGACTCGGGGTAAAAAGGTCCCACGGACCTTTTTACTCCCAAAAGTCATCAAATACGGTGATTGGTAGGTGGCGTTTGTGTTGGCCTTTGTGCCACCAGTTTTCAATAGTCGCTTGGGCTTCTGGGCTGATTATTTTGCCTTCGAGGTAGTCATCAATTTCATTGTAAGTGACTCCCAAGGCTACTTCATCTGCAATACCTGGTTTGTCTTCTTCCAAATCTGCTGTTGGGATTTTTTCATAAAGTGCTGGGTCCGCACCAAGTTCCTTCAAAAGTTGCTTTCCTTGGCGTTTATTGAGGCGGTAAAGAGGAAGAATGTCTGCACCACCGTCACCAAACTTAGTAAAGAATCCTGTGATATTTTCCGCAGCGTGGTCTGTTCCAATGACCGCTCCGCTATGGGCACCCGCAAGGGCATATTGGGCAATCATACGACTACGAGCCTTGATATTTCCCTTGTTAAAGTCTGAAACAGGACTTCCTGCCACTTCAACTGCAGCTGTCATGGCATCAGCTGATTCCTTGATATTTACAACCAAGCTGACATCTGGCTGGATGAAAGCGAGAGCTTTTTGTGCATCTGCTTCATCAGCTTGCACGCCATATGGCAGGCGGACAGCGATAAATTTGTAGCTGTTATCTCCAGTTTCTGCTCGCATTTCTTCCATAGCTAATTGCGCCAAGCGCCCTGCTAAGGTTGAGTCTTGTCCTCCAGAAATCCCTAGTACAAAGGTTTTAAGGAAGGGGTGTTTTTTTAGGTATTTTTTTAAGAAGTCAATGGAACGACGAATTTCTTCCTGGGCGTCAATCACTGGCTTGACACCCAGTTGCTGGATAATAGTCTCTTGCAAACTCATTCTTCTTCTCCTTCACCAAGAGCTTCTTTGCGCATCTTATCAATCAAGTCCATCTTATCTTGCCAAATATCACGCGCCAAGTCCACTGGATAGTGCTGCGGATTGAGCACACGCTTGTACTCATCCCATAGCTTGTCAAATTCCTTGCGAGCATAGGACTGAATCTCAGTCAAACTAGGCAAGTTGTAAACTAATGTTCCTGCTTTGAAAATATCCACCAAGAGAGGAACGGCATCAAAATTTCGAACGGTCTTTTTGATGTAGGTATAAGTTGGATGGAACATCTTGATTTCTGTCATGTCACTCACATCCACACCATCATAAGTGATGTAGTCGCCTTCTGACTTGCCTTTTTCACGACTGGTAATGCGCCATACCTGCTTCTTACCTGGCGTTGACACTTTTTCTGCATTATTAGACAGTTTGATGGTATTGCGCATCTGACCATTTTCATCTTCGATAGCCACAATCTTATAAACTGCCCCAAGAGCTGGCTGATCATAAGCTGTAATCAGCTTGGTTCCCACGCCCCAGACATCAATCTTGGCCTTTTGCATCTTGAGGTTGAGGATGGTATTTTCATCTAGGTCATTAGAAGCATAAATCTTAGCCTCTGTAAATCCAGCCTCGTCCAATTGCTGACGGACTTTCTTGGAAATGTAGGCAATATCCCCAGAGTCAATCCGTACACCCATAAAGTTAATCTGATCACCCAACTCACGCGCCACCTGAATGGCAGCTGGCACACCGATTCGCAACGTATCATAAGTATCCACAAGAAAGACACAATCACGATGGGTCGCCGCATAAGCCTTGAAGGCTTCATAGTCGTTTCCATAAACCTGTACCAAGGCATGGGCATGAGTCCCCAAGACAGGAATGCCAAAGAGCTTCCCTGCTCGCACGTTGCTAGTTCCGTTGGCTCCACCAATCACGGCTGCGCGTGTTCCCCAGATAGCTGCATCCATTTCTTGCGCACGACGTGTCCCGAACTCCATTAAGGGTTCATCCTCAATGACCGAACGAATACGTGCTGCCTTAGTCGCTATCAAGGTTTGAAAGTTAACGATGTTTAAGAGAGCCGTTTCGACCAATTGACATTGGGCTAGAGGCCCTTCCACCTGTACAATCGGTTCATTGGCAAAGACCAAGTCCCCTTCCTGAGCAGAACGGACTGTCAACTCCAACTTGAGATTGCGGAGGTAATCTAAGAACGCCCCATGATAGCCAAGCGTCTCCAAGTAGGCAATATCGCTATCTGAAAAGCGTAAGTCTTCAAGATAATGTACAATTCTTTCCAAACCAGCAAAAACCGCATAGCCGTTATTAAACGGTTGCTGGCGGAAGTAAACCTCAAAAACCGCCTTCTTATTGTGAATTCCTTGGTCAAAGTAAACTTGCATCATGTTAATCTGGTACAAGTCCGTGTGCAATGTCAAACTATCATCTGGATACATCTGTTTTCCTTCTTCCTACTTTACAAAGGTATGAACGTATTCTACCACTTTCACACCATCCGATAAATTAGTACTATTATAACACATTTTACTGAGATTGATAAAAAGCTAACAAGCTATTCTCCATTCTCCAATTCATCCATATCTTGCTCAAACTTTTTTTGAGCCCATTCGCCATAACTTTTAAGCCCAAGATTGCCGATAAAAACCCAAGGAAGGTAAATCAGATAAGTAATAACCCAAGCAGACAAATATTTAACGTTCAGAGGATTGTGCTGATAAATTTCGATATTGAATTGATAATTCTGCAACATCAAAAGAGTCGTAATAGCGAGAGTTACCAGCAAACACCCTATAATTGTAAAATGAAAACGACTATAGTAGTTCACACCCAAATCTCGAGCACGGCCGAAAAAGTAAGAAGTTCCAATAATGATAATGATGAGAATCATTCTCGGATTAAAAAGACTTGGTGCTAATACTGTAATCATATAAGATAAAAGCAAGAAAGCTATAGAGATATAGAAACTTTCAGCCCCCGCTTTATTCATCAGTTGTTCTTCTCTTTCGTCTAGTAATTGATAATAAAAAAATCTATTTTTCATCTTCTTCCTCCCAAAATAATTGATCTAAAGTTTTGCCTAAGCATCTGCAAATAGACTGGCAGAGGGAGAGACTAGGATTGTATTTCCCTGCTTCTATCAAGCCTATAGTCTGCCTCGTAACACCCACAGCCTCTGCCAAATCACCCTGTGTCATATCAAGCTCCACACGAGCTAGTTTTAACTTTAAATTTTTAGCCACTTGCATCCTCCTTCTATTTTTTAAAAAGTTACGCTTCTTTTAAAAACATTATACCATATATCTAACTTAATGCAATATATATATGTCATTTTGTAATATTTTATTAACAAAAAAACTCTCTATCATCTTACATGATAAAGAGTATTCGTTATTTTATGCCACTTAGCTAAGCTCCTCTTCAAAGGAAAGAAGTCTAGGTCACAAATCCTTTTGGTAATAGTATCTTTGCCCTGTATAGGGATAGTCTTGCAAGGTAAAGACTTCCTTGTAGCCATGACTTAGATAAAAATCTGGTGCTTGAAACTGGTAAGTGTTCACAAAAGCAAAACGACAGTTTCGATTCTTGGCTTCATTTTCTGCTTGCTGCAGTAGTTGCGAACCAATTCCTTGTCCCCTTAATTCCTCTTTGACAAACAAATATTCGATTTCCAACCAATTTCCGAAAGTCTCAGCTACTAAGCCCGCCATGAGATTGCCCTTTTCGTCCTCAACATAAAGGTTCAGTGGCTTACTTTCAGCCTCTTCTCTTTTAGAACGATTATAAGAACGAATCAGATTTCCTATTTCTTGCGCTTTATGCGATTCCTTATTTTCCAATCTAAGGTACATCCAAACCTCCTAATAAACTGCTACAGCTTGATTATAATCTTATTTCAATAGACTGTCAAACTAGAAAAACTCACCAAACAGAGTTGATGAGTTCATGATTTATTTTCTAAATTTCCACTGACTATAAATCCCAAAAACAAGGATCCAAATAGCAGAACCAACTGCCCCCATGAAAGTAGACTCTTGCAAAAAGAGGGTCACAAAAACAAAGACAAAAAAGAGAATGGTTAGGGGATTAAGCAAGCGATACTGAGGCATGAGGTAGCCATCAGCCATGAAATCTTGTGACTTGCGGTATTTGAGGTGAGCCACCATAATCAAGATATAAATAGCGATATAAACACCTGATGAGGATGCTGTGATCAAAGCAAAAGCATCTGAAACACCTGGCAACACATTGATAAAGGCGGCGAGAGCAATCAAGATTGCTGAGGCGATGATGGCATTTTGTGGAACATTGTGGCGAGAAAGGGTATCGACCTTGATGGCCTTTAAGAAACGATTGGGCGAATCATGGGCAATCTGATATAAGTGTCTCCCTGTTGAGTAGAGAGTTGAGTTAAGAGCAGACGCCGCTGAGGTCAAGACAACAAAGTTGATTAGAGCTGCTGCCCACTTGATTCCCGCCAGTTCAAAAACCGTTACAAATGGAGAATCTGAAGAATTAAGATAAGACCAAGGAATAATGGCCATAATCGCAATGAGAGCTCCCCCATAGAAGAAGATAATTCTGAGAGGAATTTCCTTAACAGCTTTGGGCAAGACCTGACGAGGGTTCTTTGTTTCAGAAGTTGTCACTCCGATAAATTCAATCATCAGATAGGCAAAAAATACCATTTGAAAGGCCATGACAAAGTTCATAACTCCGTTTGGAAAAAGAGAGAACTGGTCGCTGATATTTGCCAAACTTGCAACACCATGAGGTGTCTTAAAGCCCGTCAAAACCATAAAGACCCCAGTGGCAATCATGGCTAAAATCGCCACAATCTTGACCATAGCAAACCAAAACTCGACTTCTCCAAAGAGCTTAACCGCAATCAAGTTGACCAAAGCCAAAATCGTTAAAAAGACAAGCTGAATCATCCAGCTAGGCCAGGTAGGGAACCAGAAGCGGACATAGTCTGAGATGGCAGTGATTTCTGCCATACCGATAAAGACAACAGACAACCAATAAGACCAAACTGAAAAATATCCCCAGCCTTTCCCCAAATGACGGGTGATAAAGTTGATAAAGGTATGCTGTTCTGGATCCTGATACAGCATCTCCCCAACAGCTCTCATCATTAAAAACATAAAGGCTCCTGTAATCATATAAATCAGGATGATCGAAGGTCCTGTAAGGCTGATAGAGCGACCAGCACCTAGGAAAAGTCCTGTTCCGATTGTTCCCGCAATAGCCATCACCTGAACATGGCGATTGGTTAATCCACGCTCCATTTTATTTTTCTTCTTGTATTCACTCATATAGTCCCCCATTTCATCTAAAAAACCAAAAAGGAGTTGAACGAGGCGAAAAGCCTCCCCTACTCCTTTTTATTCTCATTAAGCTGTTTTTTCAACCTTCAAAATTTTTACTTGATAGCTGCCCACTGGTGTCTCGATGGTTGCTGTATCTCCAGTCTTTTTACCAATCAAGGCTTGTCCAATCGGACTCTCATTTGATACTTTACCAGCAAAAGCATCTGCACCCGCAGAACCAACGATGATGTAAACTTCTTCATCGTCTTCACCGACTTCTTGGATAGTTACAGTCTTACCAATCGCAACTTCATCCAGTGCAACTGCATCGCTGTTGACGATTTCAGCATAGCGAATCTTTGTTTCCAAACTAGAGATTTGTCCTTCAACAAAGGCTTGTTCATCTTTTGCTGCTTCATATTCACTGTTTTCTGAAAGGTCTCCGTATGAACGAGCGATTTTGATACGCTCTACAACTTCGGGACGACGAACCAGTTTCAATTCTTCTAATTCTTTTTCAAGTTTTTCCTTTTCTTCAAGGGTCATTGGGTAAGTTTTTTCTGCCATTTTTCTCAACTTTCTTTTTCTATTAGGTTTTTAAAACAAAATTATGTGGAAAACCACATAATTTTAGTTTGAACTACTTGATTGGGGTAATTTGCTATTGATATGCTCTGCAACATTTTGATCATGTTCTTCTTTGGTTGTTGCAAAGTATACTTTACCATCTTCTACATTGGCTACAAAGTACAAGTAGTCACTCTTTGTCTGATTTACACTTGCTTCAATAGCATCCAGACTTGGACTATCAACTGGTCCAGGCATGAGGCCAAGATGCGTATAGACATTGTATGGTGAGTCGATATTTGTATCAATTGTAGCGTCATCAGCTAAACTAATCTTTTGACCAAGTTTGCCTTGAGCATACAGGATAGCAATGTTGCTTTGAAGTGGCATACCGACATTCAAACGGTTATAGAAGACACCTGCAATGGTCTTGCGATCTTCCGTTTTAGCCCCTTCTTTTTCGACAAGAGAAGCAATGCTGAGCAATTCATTGACTGTCAGATTCTTTTCTTTAATCGTTGCGTAGTATGGTGACATAGCCTTGTCCATAGCAGCAACCATCTCATCAATCAAGCTTTCAACAGTTGTGCTTTCTTTGATAGTGTAGGTTGCTGGGAAAAGGTAGCCTTCAAGACGATAGCGAACGCCACTGTCTTTTGTTGGGAGGCTTCCAAGTAGGTTTGGATACTTAGCTACTAATTGGGAAATAAAGGTCTCATCTTGAGCTTTTGCCAAGAAAGCATCCGCAGTAAGAGGTTCTTTAAATTCACCTTGAAGTTGTCCTACTGTTTGAGCGATTTGCTCTAGTGTATAACCTTCTGGAATTGTCAAACTTGCAAGAACAGGCGCCTGAGCCTCAGGAGTCCCACCTTTTTGCAATTCTTGAATCAACTCATCCGTACTCATACTCTTCTTCAAGTTGTAATAACCTGACTTCAAGTTAGCATGGCTATAGTATTTAGCATAAAGACTAAAGATAAGTCCATGTTTAACCAAACCAGATTTTTCCAAGGTGCTTCCAATTTCTTGAACATTTGCACCATCTGGGATTTGAACCGTTACATAGTCCTTAGAGCTCGCATCCACAGGTTTCAAGGAATCTTGAACGTAACCATAACCAAAGTAACCACCAACTGTAACGAGTACTAGGAGAACTAGAACTGTTACTAGGCAACCTTTAGCTTTTGATTTTTTCTTTTTCTTAGTTGATGTTGCACCTTGACGACGACTACGACGTGGAGCATCAGCTAATCCACTGCTAGATTCTGTAGAAACAGGCTCAACTCTTTCAGGCATTCCTGGGGTGATTTCCTCTTTCTTGTCTTCTGTTTTATAAGTTACGGCTACCTTAGTAGGAGTATCGTTAAATTCTTTTTCTTCGGGTTTAAGCTCAACTGGTTCTACCTTAGGTTGAACAGGTTCCACTACAGGTTCTTCAGCCAGATGAATCGGCTCTACTAGAGGTTCTTCAGATTCTACAACTTCAATCTTGTCAATGATTGGCTGTCTAATCTCTTTCTCTTCTTGTCCATACGTTTCATCAGTTCTAGCACTTGAAAGTGGAGGAACACTTGGTGCATTCTTTAGGATTTTATCGACAACAGATAGGGAATCAGCCATCAACTCTTCTGTTGACGTTTCTGGTTCAAGATCTGAAGGAGTTGCTGAACTAGCTTGAGATGATGAAGCCGTCAGATTTGGAATCTCTACTTCTTTCTCTCTTTTATCTTGTTCTTTTACTCTTTCTAAATCACGTAGAATCTGCTCTTTAAAGCTTAATTTTTCTTCTTCTCTTGATTTTTCAGTCAAAAGCATTACCTCCTTGTTGACAATCCATAATATTATATCTTAAAAGTCGCAGAAAAGCAACTAACTAGGGCATTCCCTAGCTAGTTTTCTTTATTTTCTGGCTGCCAAACCATATCGTACCAGATCTCACCTGCAAAGGTTGACTGGGATACTCCTTCATTAACAAAGCCGTGTTTTTCATAATAGGGAATCAAGTAGTCATGGCAGGTCAGGTTGATACCTTCCCTTTCATGCTCTAAAGCCACTTCTTTTAGGGCCGTCAGCAATCTCTTACCGACACCCAAAGCTTGTGCTTCTTTAGCAATGGATAGACAGGTTACAGAGATATAACCTCCAGATTTGTGACCGTGGTCCGCTATTTCTTCTGTAAAGGACAAATCTTGAAGGTGACGGTGTGGAACGACTGGACCCTCAATGTAGCCAAGGATACGTCCTTCTTTTTCAGCTACGAGAAAACTGGCCTTAATTTCCCGCAAATGAGCCTCAAAGACAGAACGAGGAATGGCTTCTTCAAGGGAGAAATTCTCTAGCTCTATCTCTAAAATTCGGTCCAAATCCGAAAATCTTGCTTGTCTGATTTTCATATTTCCTCCTGATAAAAGGGATTGACCCAAGTCAGATACCATTCAGAACCACTGTCATATTGACTCCCTGTCACTTCTTCTTCAACAAAGCCATTCATTTCAAAATAAGATAGTAGTTCATCAGGACTCTGCAAAAGAATACCTTGATAATCTAGTTCGACTGTCACCTGTTTCAAGGCTGCAAGAAGAAGAGTTCCCAGCCCCTGTCTCCAATGGTCTGGATGAATGGCTAAACGCTTGATTTCAAGTTTTAGGAGTGCTTGAGTGTGTGTTTCTGACACTTCAGCCCCAAGAACATAGCCCACCAGCTGATTTTCATCCCTAGCTACAAGAAAGGTACCCGCAGACTTGCGGATACACTTTTCTAAGGATTGTCGACTCACTGCCTCTTCTGATGAAAAATTGGCTTCTTCAATCGCCAACATTTCATCTAGATCTGATAAGGTGGCTTGCCTTATAGTAATTGGAATTTCCATTTGGTTTTCCTATTGGACGTTGCTTGTCAAGTTTGACAAGAGACGTTCAAATGAGTACTCATAGGTTTGGATGTCTCCTGCTCCCATAAAGACGTAAACAGCATTGTCATGGTCAAGGAGTGGCGATACATTTTCAACGGTGATGACTTGATTTTTCTTCGTAATCTTGCTTGCTAGGTCTTCTACCTTAACATCGCCATGGTCCACTTCACGAGCAGATCCATAGATTTGAGCTAGGTAAACGGCATCTGCCTGATTCAAGGCTTGTGCAAAATCATCCAACAAGGCAATGGTTCTAGTAAAGGTATGCGGTTGGAAGATTGCCACGATTTCCTTGCTTGGGTATTTCTGACGAGCTGCATCCAAGGTCGCAATGATTTCTGTTGGATGGTGGGCAAAGTCATCGATGATTACCGTGTCATTAACGATTTTCTCAGTGAAACGACGCTTAACACCAGCAAAAGTTTTCAAGTGTTCACGAACCAAGTTCAAATCAAATCCTGCTGTGTAAAGCAAACCAATTACAGCTGTCGCGTTCATGATATTGTGACGGCCAAAGGTTGGAATGTGGAATTGACCCAATTCTTGTCCACGGAAATGAACAGTAAAGGTCGAACCAGTTGTTGAACGAAGGAGATCGCTAGCTACAAAGTCATTGCCCTCAGCTTCAAAACCATAGTAATAGATTGGAGCATTGGCTGTAATCTTACGCAACTCAGCATCCTCACCGTAGATGAACAAACCTTTCGTGATTTGTTTAGCATAGTCATTAAAGGCATTGAAAACATCTTCTAGACTAGTGAAGTAGTCTGGGTGGTCAAAGTCAATGTTGGTGATGATAGAGTATTCTGGATGATAAGGCATAAAATGGCGCTCGTATTCGTCTGATTCGAAGACAAAATATTTAGCATTTTCTGAACCACGACCTGTCCCGTCACCAATCAAGAAGCTGGTATCTGTAATGTGAGACAAAACATGAGACAACATACCAGTTGTTGAGGTTTTCCCATGTGCTCCAGCAACTCCCATGCTGACAAAGTCACGCATAAAGCTCCCTAGAAATTCATGGTAACGTTTGTAGCTGAGGCCATTTTGATCAGCGTAGGCAACTTCAACATTATTATCTGGACGAAAGGCATTCCCGGCGATAATTTCTAGATCGCCTTGCAGATTCTTTTCATCAAACGGAAGAATGGTAATTCCTGCTTGCTCCAAACCACGTTGTGTAAAGTAATACTTTTCAACGTCTGACCCTTGAACCTTATGCCCCATTTGGTGCAACATCAAGGCCAAGGCACTCATCCCTGATCCCTTAATTCCAATAAAATGATATGTCTTTGACATGCTTTTCTCCCTTATTCCGTGATTCTTGTCAGGTTCAACTCTTGGGCAACCTGACGTTCCTGTTCTGATTGCTTATTCTTTTTATTATAAATTTGGCTCTTCTTCAGAAAATCATAGTTGTTCTTTTTAGCTTTTCCAGCTTGATTTTCTAGAGTCGGAGTCGCTACTTGTCCAGCTTCTTCAGCTAAAATATAGTGGGACTGGCTCAAGTTTTTGCTAAATTTGGCAAACTCACCTGGATTTTCCTTTTGAAATGGTGCTGTTGGTTGGCTTCCATGACGAGCATGAGTTGAAGAAGAATGACGTCTAGTATGACTAACGTCTTGGGTCAAATACTTGGCTGAACGTTTCTTTTTTAGATCCGCACGCGCCTCTTCTCGAGCCAACTCTGCATAAGTCTTTTCAACTTTTTTTACTTCTGGAGCTGGTTCTGGCTTTTTGCTAACCACAGGAGCAACTACACTAGCTTCCTCAACAATAGGAGACCATTCTAAATAGTTTTTATCTCGGTAATCGCCTTTGATATTGCTGATAAAGTCAGACTCATCATACAAGTCCATGACTGGCATTTCGGTCAGCATGATCTCGTCATCTGACACCAATGGAAATCGATCTTGTTTCATTTTGTATTTCCTTTCAACTCTTCATTATAGCGTATTGTCTTGATTTTTCAAGTGTTGGCTTCAGAAATCCCTAAAATTTCTCGAATTTCTGCCAGACTGAGGCTCGCACGCGACTCTGTACCATCTAAAACTTGGGAAACCAAATGCTTTTTCTGTTCTTGGAGTTCCTGAATTTTTTCTTCAATGGTTCCTCTCGTAATCAAGCGATAAACCTCTACCTTCTGCTCCTGTCCCATACGGTGAGCACGTCCGATAGCTTGGGCTTCAACCGCAGGATTCCACCAGAGGTCCACTAGGATGACGGTATCAGCACCCGTTAGATTAAGACCGACACCTCCTGCCTTGAGAGAGATGAGAAAGGCGTCTCTTTCTCCCTGATTAAAGGCTTTAGTCATCTCCTGTCTATCTTGAGCAGGAGTTGATCCTGTGATTTTGAAGGAAGTCAAGCCCAAGTCTGGGAGTTCTTGCTCGATTTTTTCCAACATTCCTTTGAATTGTGAGAAAATCAAGACACGATGGCCACCATCAGCCACTTGTAGCAATAAATCTCGGAGACTATCGAGTTTCCCGCTGGCACCTTGGTAATCGTCCATAAAGAGAGCTGGGGTATCGCAGATCTGACGCAAACGCATGAGTCCAGATAAGATTTCTACCCGACTTCTCTGGAATTCTTGATCTGTCACTTGCGCTAGACGCTCTCGCATCTGTTGCAACTGGGCCAGATAGATGGCCTTCTGCTGGTCTTCCAGTTCATTTTTATAGACGACTTCAATCAAATCAGGCAGTTCTGTAAGGACTTCTTCTTTCTTACGCCTCATGACAAAGGGCTTGATAAACTGCGCGACTCGGTCAGCCGGTAATTTCATAAACTCCTTTTTACTTGGTAAGAGCCCCGGAAGCACAATTTGAAAGATAGACCACAACTCCCCTAAATGGTTTTCGATAGGTGTACCTGACAAGGCAAAGACTGCTGGCACCACAAACTGGCGCAAACTCTGGGCAATCTTGGTGTGAGCATTTTTCATGACCTGAGCCTCATCTAAAAAGAGAAAATCAAAGGACATCTCTTGATAGAGATCACTGTCTTGACGAAAGCTCGCATAGCTAGTCACATAGATTTGATGATTTTGAGAAAGAATCACTTCCCGATTCGCTTTCAAACCATGAACAACAGCCAAATCCAACTGCGGTGCAAATCTTCTGAATTCATCTGCCCAGTTGTAGATCAAACCTGACGGCGCCAAAATCAAAACACGACTATCTTCTGTAACCTGACTTGTCAAAAAAGCAATGGTCTGCAGTGTTTTACCCAGTCCCATATCGTCTGCCAAGATGCCTCCAAAACCGTAATGATGGAGCATCTGGAGCCAACGCACACCCTTTTCTTGATAGTCTCTCAAACTCGCTTGAACCTGTACCTCTCCTAAAGGAAAGTCCTCTGGATGGGTCAAATCATGGGCCAAATGCTGAAATTCCTCCGAAAATGCTATCCGATCGCGACCTTCAAAAAGTTGAGAAAGACTATAAGCTAAAGATTTCCTAGCTTGGAAAGAACCATCTTTTAGTTCAACACCCAGTTCCTGCAAATTCTGACGAATCTGCTTGGTTTCCTCATCAAAAAAGAATACTTGATCAGAAGAACTGATATAGAAATCCTGATTACTGGTCAAGAAGAGCTTGATCAATCTCTTCTTGACCAATCCCTTGGAAGTCAAACTGAATTTCCAGCAGTCCTCCCTTGGACTCAATCTGAACCTGAGGAGTTTGGACACTGTAGAGCTGATTTATCTCATCAGATAAAGAGACCTGACCCAATTTCTCAAAAGCTGGAATCGTATGGTGAAAGAAAGAGTAAACTGCCTCTGGCTTTAAAGCCTGTCTCCAAGACTGAAATTCAGCCTCAAAACCAGCCCCTAAACTAACTTGAAATATCTTATTTTCTACGGCAGCATCACTAGCGAAAGGTAATTCTTCCAGCTCTTGATGGCTAGTCACCTGAATATCTCCATAATCAAACTCGATATCCAAGCGGATACGACCATCCTTCTCCTTGTCAAAGTAAAAGATCGGTGAAAAGGGGCGTATTTGTAAACGTTCTGGAGCAGAAATCTTTCCCAGATGCCCAAACAAAGGAAGACAGGAAGCCAATCGATCCCGATCGCCAGTATCAAACTGGAGGCATTTTCTCCCTTTTGTTTCCTGAGGAAGCTCATTGATTTCCTTCAAAAGACTCATTTGTTTAGGGTTTAAGAGATAAACATTGCCCTTACGAAAGAGAACCGCCCCTCCATAGAATACATTGACCCGGTCAGTCTCAGAAATTTCCATTTCAAAATAATCTGGGAACTCCTGCACGGAAAAAGAGAAAAGTCCTGCATCAGAATCTAAATCATGAAAGAGGAGATTCTCATAACTATCAAGCTGGTGGTCAAAATGAAAATCTTCCAAGTTCATCAATAACCCCACCCCTTGCTCAAAAAAGGTCAGAGGGAAAAAGAGGTGACGACCTTGATTAGGGAAAAAGAGATCTTGACTCAGTCCCTCCTCAATCAAGCCACATAAAAAAGTAAGAACTTCTTGACTAGCTGTATCAAAAGCATCCCAAGACAAGTCATTTTCATAGTGTTTCCCAATCATATATGGTTTTCGATGGACTAAGACCTTCAAAAAGAGAGGGATGTCACGAATGACATAATATTTTTGACTATCAACTAAACCGATTCGGAGAGTCCAAAGGAGGCGATTGGTCCCAGCTTCTACCTGACCTTGAGCCGACAAAGTGTAGTTTTTCTCTCGCTTCTGAGGTTGGATCCGCTCCAAAAAACTACCGCCAAAACTAACCTTGGTTTCGACCTCTTCTTGCTCTTCATGTCCTTTTTCTAAGGCTTGTAAAATCACCTGACCTTCTTCATCATTTTTCAGATAATGCTCGAGCGCTGCGAGGTGAACACAGTAACCTCTTTTTTGGAAAAAATCGCAAGCACAAAAAACCAGATCATCCTCTAAACTGTAGCGCAAGTCTTCTCCCGCCACACGAGTATAGAGGCGATTCCCTTTTTCCTTGATAATCTCAATGTTGCCTGTCTCATAGAGTGTAACCCCCTCCATGCGCAACTTCCCTGGAATCAATTTAGCCATAGTTACCCCTTTATCTTATCTCCTCATTATACCACATTTTCCCCTATGAAAATAGCCTTCTAGGAAGACTTTTCTCCTAGAAGGCTGGATTTTTAAAGTGTAGCAAAAGTGGTTACGATGCGTTGGCAAACCTCTTCCAGTACTGACTTCGGCATAGCTACATTGAGGCGGGCATGAAGGGTTCCTTCCTCCCCAAAGTCCAAACCTCGGTTCAAGATGACCTTGGCATCATTCTTCAAAAGCTCTTGCAAGCGGTCATCCGTTAGGTCATAGGCTGAAAAATCAAGCCAAATCAAGTAGGTACCTTGCGGTTTCATGACCTTAATCTTGGTTTCTTTGCTCAAAACATCCACTACATAGTTAATGTGGTCCTCGATGACTTCTTTCAACTCTCCTAACCAGTTCTTGCCATAACGGTAGGCAGCTTCTGTCGCCAAATAACCCAAGCCTGAGATCTCATGCTGGTTATTGGCCAACTGGCGTTTTTGAAAAGCAACACGAAGCTTTGGATTTTCAATGACAGCATAGGAATTTTTCGTTCCAGCAATATTAAAGGTCTTAGTGGCACTGCTCAAGATAAGGGCAAAGTCTTTAAAGGAGGGATCAATGGTGTTGAATGACTGGTGTTTGTGACCAAAGAGGGCCAAATCTTGGTGAATCTCATCCGAAACCAGCAATACACCATGTTTTTGGCAGAGATGACCTATCTTTTCTAACACTTCCTTTTCCCAAACACGGCCCCCAGGATTATGAGGATTGCAGAGGATATAAAGCTTCACATCCTCTCCCACCATATCCTTCTCCAACTGGTCAAAGTCAATCTCAAATAGCCCATCCTTTTCCACCAAAGAATTGGTGATCAATCGGCGATTGTTGAGTTTGACACTGCGAGCAAAAGGTGGATAGACCGGTGTGTTAATCAGGACAGCCTCTCCTTCTTTTGTAAAGGCTTGAATAGCTGTTGAAATAGCTGGTACCACTCCCTCGATAAAGACGAGAGCATCCTTGTCAAAGTGATACCCGTGCTGACTGGCTTCCCAGTAACGAACCGACTCAATCAAAGCGTCGCTAGCATAGGTATAGCCATAAACCAACTGATCTGCGTAGACTTGTACAGCTTGTCGAACCTCAGGCAAAACCACAAAGTCCATATCTGCTATCCAGGCTGGTAGAACTTCTCGATCAGCTTCCGCTTCTTTCCATTTATAGGTATGGTGCCCAAAACGATTGGGCAGGCTTGTAAAATCATATTTCCCCATATCTGTCTTATCCTTCCAAAGCTTGGCGCAAGTCCGCAATCAAATCTCTAGCATCCTCAATCCCAATAGACAAACGCAAAAGATCATCTGTCAATCCATAGGAATGGCGCACTTCTACTGGAATATCCGCATGGGTTTGGGTTGTTGGATAGGTGATCAGGCTTTCCACCCCACCCAAACTCTCAGCAAAAGAGAAAACCTTCAGACTATTTAAAATATGAGGAATTCGACTCTCATCAACCACTTTAAAGGAAATCATTCCCCCACGACCAGTATAGAGAACTTCCTTGACTGCAGGTGAACCTTTCAGATAGGCCACAATTTCTCGCGCATTAGCTGTCGAACGCTCCATGCGCAGAGACAAGGTCTTAAGACCACGAATCAACTGATAACTATCAAACGGCGACAAAACAGCACCAGTCGTATTGAGATTGTAGAACAGTTGTTCATATAGTTCTAAACTATTAGTCACAACTACCCCTGCCAAGACATCATTGTGCCCTGCTAGATATTTGGTAGCCGAATGAAGAACAATATCTGCACCGTCTTCAATCGGACGTTGGTAAATTGGGCTGTAGAAGGTATTGTCCACCACTACCTTGGCACCCTTGGCATGAGCTAGTTTTGCCAGTTTTGCAATATCAAATTCTAACATCAAGGGATTGGTTGGCGTTTCGATATAGAGAACATCCACATCCTTTTCTAACTCAGCAATCAACTCTGCTTCAGTATTGGCATAGGTAAAATGGAAACGACCTTCCTTCTCCACTTGGTTGAACCAACGGAAAGAACCACCATAAAGGTCTCGCACTGCCAAGACTTTACTTCCTACAGGAAAGACACTAAAGGCCAGTACAATCGCAGCCATACCTGAACTCGTTGCTAATGCATAGTCTGCTGATTCAATCGCTGCCAAGACCTCCTCCGCCTTACTGCGAGTTGGGTTTTTGGTACGAGTATAGTCAAATCCCGTAGACTGACCGAACTCTGGATGCTGATACGTGGTTGAAAAATGTAGTGGTGTCACCAAGGCACCTGTCGCCTTATCTGACTTGATCCCCGCCTGGGCCAAAATTGTGTCAATGTGTCGTTCTTTGCTCATACAATACCTCCAAATCTATAGTAACTATTGTATCATTTATTTTCACCAACTCATTTTCTTCTTTTCAAGAGCTAGTTATAGTTTCAAACTATATAAAAACGATAGCTTCCTGAGAAACTATCGTTTATCCTGTTGAATAGACTGGTTACTTAACGTGTTTTGCCAGTTCTTCTTGGGCTTTCTTATTTGATTCTTCTTTTTCTTTCAGCCATTTTTCTTTAGCTTTTTCGTACTCAGCAGTTGTCACCGTCTTATCTTGCAACTTGAGGTACTTGTATGACTCTACACCCTTATTTCCAGCAAGAGAATATGGTGCTGAGAATGGAACTGTCTTTCTCAAGCTAGGTGTTCCACCACGAGAAACGTTTGGAATTGCAAGGGCACTATCAACGAGCCAAGCTTGAATTTCAGCATATTTCTCATAACGTTTTGCTGGGTCTTGCTCTTTATTGGCTTCTTCCAACATTTGAGTATAGGTATCAAGTCCAACTGCCTTGGCCTTGTCATTGACTTCACCTGGCTCTAAACCGAGGTTTTGCAACATACCTCCGCTCTTCACGCTAAAGATATCGAGATAAGTTGATGGGTCTTGATAATCTGGGCTCCACCCACCATTATAAAAGTCATAATCTTTTTGAGCTGCAGTTTGAGCAAGATAGCCAGAGTTATCATAGTCATCTGTTGATAATTGTTGGATATCGATGACTATATTATCAGTTCCTAGAACAGATTCAATCGATTGCTTCATTGAGCTAATTTCTTGAATTTCTGTTTTATTGGTCATTTCTACAGTCTTATCCAAGTGAATTGGGAACTGAACACCCTTGGCTTCTAGTTCTTTCTTGGCTTCTGCAAATTTAGCCTTAGCCTTTTCTGGGTTGTAGTAAGGATCCTGTGCATCTGCAAAATTGATTCCTTGCCACTCTTGGCCATAGTTGACCATTTTTTCAGAGACAACATCACCAAAGTCTTTTCCATTTATGGTCACAAATGTAGGAGGTACAACTAAGTTACGAAGAATCTTCGTTGCTCCGTCTTCCCCTTGAGATTGGGCCCCATAAGCCGCACGGTTGTAGGCAAAATTGATGGCTTGGCGGAAGTTTTTATTCAGAACTGCTTCTTGAGTCGATGTCTTTTCGATGTCAGTCGTTTTAGAAGTGAAATTATAAGATTTTCTATCTAGATTAAAGTTCAAGAAAAATGTTGTCGCATCTTGCATACTGTAGATGATATTGTCCTTGTTCTTCTCTTTAATCCCTTCAAAGCTTGAGCTATTTGGATAGAGACGAGCATAACTGTAGACTCCTTCTGCAAAGTTACGAGCTAGAGCATCTTGGTCACTGCCGTCATAATAAGTCAATTTCACATCATCTACAAAGACATTTTTAGCATCCCAATAATTTGGATTTTTCTTGTATTCGATGACGGATTTTGAAACAAAGGATTTCATTAAGAAAGGTCCATTGTACAAAATACTAGAAGGGTCTACCTTACCAAAGTCATCCCCTTTTGATTTTAAGAAATCTGCATTGACAGGGAAGAGAATGGTTGAAGTTGTTTTAGAATTCCAATAAGATTCTGGACGTGTCAAAGTGTACTGAACTGTTTGGTCGTCAATCGCCTTAACACCGACAGTTGAAAAGTCACTTGTTTTCCCGTTGATATAGTCATCCAAACCTGCTACAGAGTCTTGAACCAGGTACAAGGCTTCGGATTTTTTATCAGCAGCATATTTCAAACCTGTCACAAAGTCTTGGGCCGTTACAGGGGCGTATTCTTCACCCTCATAAGTATACCATTTTGCATCCTTACGCAATTTGTAAGTATAGGTCAAACCGTCCTGAGAAACAGTCCAATCCTCTGCCAACGATGGAACATAGTTACCGTATTGGTCATTTTCCATCAACCCATCCACCAAATTGGTAACGATGTCGTTGGTTGTTGCACGGTTTTCAGCAAGATAGTTCAAACTAGATGGATCGCTCGAATAAACATAGTTATATGTTTTAGAAGCGCTACTTGAATTTCCACATGCGCTTAGTAGGATACCTGCGCTTAACACGACACCTGCCAGTGTCAGATACTTGGCCTTAGACTTTTTCATTTCCAGAACCTCCTGTTTTAAATATTTGTCTTATTATACAGTTTTGGTTTTATTTAGTCAAGCTTTTTTTGAAGAAAAAGTCAAAAAACATATTTTTTCGCTACTAAATTTAGAAAAAGTTCTACTTTTTTAATATTTTGAACAATAAAACAACCTTTCTTTAATAGAAAGGTTGTAATTATCACTTTTATTTATAAATCATTTACGATATTTTCAATCGTGTCCGTAGTCGATCTGCTTGAGCTTTGCCGATTATCTTGTCCAAGAGTCGTGTCCGTAGGCTCATCAAACCATAGAGACCTCCTCCAAGCCCTCCGATGAGAGCTACGTAAAGGAAACTCCAGAAACGTCCACTTGGTTGGAAGACAAAACCGAGTAGCCACTGCAAGAAGCCAACTAGGATGAACATGACAAGGGTTAAGATGGTAATCAAGATAGTCCGCTTCAAGATTATCTTTCGACGAGCACCCGTTACCTGGCAGATGTCTCGGTACATCAAGACATTCGGAATAATCAAGCCGATAGTCGTTGAGATCAAGGGACCGTAGCTGTGAAAAATAGCAATACTTGGAAGTTGCAAGACGAGCTTGGCAATGGAACCATAGATAAAGTAAAGAACTGCCTTGCGGTTGCGGAACATGGCCTGAAGCATAGGAGACAAGACCATATACAAGCCTAGGATAGTAGACTGTAAAACCGCAAAGACAAACAAGCCCATGGCCAGACTATCTGGCTTGCCATAAAAAACTGTATAGAGAGGTTCCCCTACCATGACCACTCCAACCGTTGCCGGTAGTAGAAATAAGAAGAGCATGGTGAGGCTATCTTGGACTAGGCGAGCCGCTGCCTGCAAGTCGCCTTTTACATAGTTTTCCGTTAACAGCGGCAAGCCAACACTCCCAATTGAAACCCCCACAGAGATTAAAATCATGGTGATTTTATTGGGATTGGCAGAGAAATAAGAAAACATGACAACCAAGTCTTCGTTGCTATAGTTGGTAAACCACTTCATACTATTGATAAAGGTCATTTGGTCTAAAATCTGAAAGAGTTGAATGGCCGATCCTGTCAGGATAAAAGGAATGGCTTCCTTGATAGTATCGACTAAGAGTCGCTTACTATTAATCTTATCTCGTGTTTCAAAGACTCTCTTAAGCAAACCTTCTTGGGCAAGAAAATAAATCAAAACTGCAAAACTTGCCACCATCCCCACAAAGGCCGCAAAGGTCGATTGGGTAACGGCTGATAGGTAGTCACCAGAACCCATCTTCATAATGAAGAAGGTCGCCAACAACATCCAGATAACACGAATCACCTGCTCAGCGATTTGGCTCATAGCATAGGGTTTCAGATTGTTCATCCCTTGGAAGAAGCCCCGGATGACACTCATAGATGGGAAAATCAAGACCGCCCAAGCCAAGCTCTGCATGATGGGAATCAGGTCTTTCCCCACACCTGACAAATCTGCTAACCAGGGAGAAAAGAGATACAAGACCAAAGCAAAGACTAAGCCCAAGCCCGTCATAAAGCTTAGGAAACTCCGAATCAATGCAAAGCTATGCTCTTCTTCTCGCATAGTATTGTACTTAGCCACTTGTTTGGCGACCGCAACTGGGATACCCGCTGTCGAAATCAGCAAAAACCAGGCGTAAATATTGTAGCCCATGGTAAAGAGTCCGTTTGCCTTAGCAGCATAGGTCCCCATCCAGATATACCAGGGAATAATATAGATAGCACCAAGGAGGCGACTAATAAAGTTACTAGCTGTTAGCCAAGCAGTCCCTCGCAACATCTGGGCTTGCTGGTGATTGTTTTCGTTAGACATAGCTTCCTCATTCAATTTTGATAACTAGGAAAAGTTCCTTATCTTCCATTATAAACTTTTCCTTGTTACTTGTAAAATTCGGGCTTGAAGTTTATAATAGAAAGTATGATTAAGATTAAAACCGTATTAGATATATTAAAGAAAGATGGTCTCTTCCGCGAGATTATCGACCAAGGACACTACCACTACAACTACGGTGAAGTTGTTTTTGACAGCATCAGTTACGACAGCCGAAAAGTAAAAGAAGGTACTCTTTTTTTTGCCAAAGGCGCTGCCTTTAAAAAAGAATACCTCCTATCCGCTATAAGTCAAGGCTTAGCTTGGTACGTCTCCGAAAAGGACTACGAAGTCGGTATCCCTGTCATCGTTGTGAACGATATCAAGAAAGCCATGAGTTTGATTGCTATGGAATTTTATGGCAATCCACAAGAAAAACTCAAAATTCTCGCTTTCACAGGGACAAAAGGAAAGACAACATCTGCTTACTTTGCATACCACATTCTATCTCAGCGCTACCCAACAGCTCTCTTGTCAACTATGAACACAACTTTGGATGGCAGGACCTTCTTTAAATCTTCCTTCTCAACGCCTGAAAATATCGATCTTTTCGACATGATGGCTCAGGCTGTTAAGAATGGTAGAACCCATCTTGTAATGGAAGTCTCTAGCCAAGCCTATCTTGTTCATCGAGTATATGGTCTGACCTTTGATGTAGGTGTCTTTCTTAACATCACACCTGACCATATCGGTCCGATTGAGCATCCTAGCTTTGAAGACTACTTCTATCACAAGCGTCTCTTGATGAAAAATAGCCGAGCAGTTGTCATTAACAGCGACATGAACCACTTTTCTGTGCTAAAAGAACAAGTGGAACATCAAGAACATGACTTCTATGGTAGCCATTCGAGCAACCAAATCGAGAACTCCAAAGCCTTTAGCTTTTCAGCTACTGGTAAACTCGCTGGTGATTATGATATTCAACTCATTGGCCACTTCAATCAAGAAAATGCTGTTGCTGCAGGACTTGCCTGTCTTCGTCTAGGTGCTAGTCTTGAAGATATCAAAAAAGGAATCGCTGCAACCCGCGTTCCTGGACGTATGGAAGTCCTGACTCAGAAAAATGGAGCCAAGGTCTTCATCGACTACGCCCATAATGGTGACAGCCTGAAGAAACTGATCTCTGTTGTTGAAACTCATCAAACTGGAAAAATCGCTCTGGTTCTCGGTTCGACTGGAAACAAGGGTGAAAGTCGTCGCAAAGACTTTGGACTCCTTCTCAATCAACATCCTGAGATTCAAGTCTTTCTCACCGCTGATGATCCCAACTATGAAGATCCAATGGCCATTGCTGAAGAAATCAGTAGCTATATCAGTCATCCTGTTGAAAAGATTGCCGATCGTGAAGAAGCCATCAAGGCGGCCATGGCCATCACAAATCAAGAACTCGATGCCGTAATTATTGCTGGTAAGGGAGCTGATTGTTACCAGATCGTACAAGGAAAGAAAGAAGACTATCCTGGAGACGCAGCTATCGCAGAACGTTATCTATAAAAAAATCAAGGGAATATTTCCCTTGATTTTTTAGTCTTCTTTCTTAAATGAGTTTTTAAGACCTTCAACGGCACCTTCTACAGCACCTTTAGCATCTTCAACTACTTCTTTTGCTTTCGCAACTGTTTTTTCTACAGTGCCTTCTGCTTCTGTCTTGCTATCGCCAGTAACTTTACCAAATCCTTCTTTGATAGCACCAGTTGCTTGATCCAATTTATTTTCAAGTGACATAGCTCTGTCTCCTTTGCTTTTAATACGATAAACGTTATCGCTTACATTCAGTTTATGCTTATTCTTTAGCAAAGTCAAACAATCAGCTCAAAATTAAGCCATTAAGACAAATAGAAAGTCAACCGTTCCTTGTCGAAATCAACAGCCAGCTCATACTTTCCAGCTTCATTTTGAACAATATAGCCTAGAACGACTAAACTGTCCACAAAGATATCACGACGTTTCTGAATTAATTGATCTTTTTTGAGAAATTTCAGTAAAAAAGTCGTCATATATTTGAGAGCATACTCAGGATTGACATCTCCCAAAATAGCATAAAGTTCCTGCTGTTTTTGTGTCAAAGGATAATGATTCTTGACCTTGTAGAAATAATTCGACAGGGTCATCTTTTCTCTTGCAAAATCCGTAGATTCGACTAAAATGGCTGCATTGGTTTGATTGCGCAATTCTGTCTCAAAAGTCTTCTTCAGCAAAGCTTGATAGACTGGACTATCCTCTCTGACAAAAATCTCTTGGTCAAGGACCAGACTGGCTATTGATTCTAAAAAAGGGAGATTAAGGGAATAACGTTTGTTTTCCCTTCGGATCAAACCTGCCTTTATATACTCTTCCATGAGTTTATCAACTGCTATATCTGGAAACTGGGCCTTGATTTCTCGTAGGATCACATCATTATGCTGGTCCAGATAGTCCACCAAACCTATAAAAAATGGCTGCCGAGTCAAACGGGAGGGATTAAAAATCTGAATCATGAAGATTCCTTTCTTTACAAACTAAAAGAGGAGATGCTGCTAATTGACTGGGATTGGTCCCTGGTTGATTCATGGGTACAGGAAGTTCGAGTTTCTGGTAATATTGCCTCCAAAAATCACTGATCTCCTGCTCCCCGTCCCCAAATTTCATGGGAATAGTTTCAAAAATCGGTAGGATTTCAGCGATGTACTGGGAGCAATAAAAGCCATTCCCATCCGGATAAAACGAGCTATTATAGGGTGCACCTAAATGTTTGCTAGCTCTCTCCTTTACCAAGTCAGCTTCCAGCTCTGGATAGACATAAAGGTCGTAAAGATGAGTCGGTTCAAAAAAATCAGCTGGTTCTTGACAGATAACACCAACTTCACCAGTTGCATGATAAACAAAACCGTCCAAAAAGATGGCTACATGACTATAGTTCCCAGTAGAAGCCTGGATGGCCTGCCCCATATCTGAAAGCTCCTTCACAAAAATCAAATCACCATTTTCTAACATCTTTCTCTCCTAGAAAAAAAGGAGTCGAAACCCCTTTAGCTATAAGGAAACTAACGTTTCCTCATTTCAACTATCACTCAGACTATTAGCCATTAAAGCTTTCTGTCAACTGAGGCACCACTTGTTTCTTACGTGAAACGGCACCTGGAAGGAAAGCGTGGTTGTTTTCAAGTTTGAAGTTAAAGGCTGCTTCGACCTTGTCCATGTTTGACCCAAGAGCAAGGATTTCTGAGTTTGAGTTAACGATATCTGTAATCATCAAAACAAAGTCAGAGTAGCCGTTTGCTGCATTAGCTGCTTGCATTGCTACTTCGATTTCTGCTTGACGTTCCAAGACTTCAGCAATATCCACTGTATTAACCTGAGCAACACGAACCTTATTGCCGTTGAGTTCAAAAGTCTTAGCATCGATGTCAATCAATTCTTCAGCAGATTTACTAGCCAAGTTTGTACCAGCTTTCAGCATGGCAAGACCATATTCTTCCAAGTTTACACCAGCCAATTCAGCCAATTCAGGTGCAATCACCTTATCAGATGGGTGGGTTGTTGGTGATTTCAAAAGTAGGGTATCTGAAATCAGACCAGATAGCATCAAACCTGCGATTTCTTTTGGTACAGCTACACCATGTTCTTTGAACATGCGGTAAACGATAGATGAAGCTGATCCAACTGGTTCCAAACGCATGTAAAGTGGGCTTGCAGTTTCAAAGTTAGCCACACGGTGGTGGTCCACAACACCGTAAACTTCTACTTCAGCGATATCTGACACTGATTGTTGGAATTCATTGTGGTCTGTTAAGATAACTTGCTCTGCACCTTCTGCTTTAGCAGATGTGATGACGCGTGGTGCTTCTACACCAAAATAGTTCAAAACAAAGGCTGTTTCCTCATTTGGAGTACCTAGAGCTACTGCTTCTGTGTCCAATCCATAAGCCTCTTTCGCAAGATAAGCAAAGGCTACAGATGACCCGATGGCATCTGAGTCTGGATTTTGGTGACCAAATACTAGAATCTTAGACATGATAATACCTCTTTAAATTTATTCATCTTATTTTAGCACTTTTTTCTTCTTTTGACAAAAGTAAGAGGAGTCAAAGGACTCCTCATTAGACATCAATATCGTTAACTAGATTTTTTTCTTGATTTTCGGATAAAAATCGTTCTTTCTGGGGTCTTTTCTTGCGTTTGAGGAGAGCCTCTGCAGACATGGCTTCTTCCTTGCTAGCAAAAGCCTCTACATAGATAAGTTTGACAGGCAAGCGAGCTCGGGTATACTTGGCTCCCTTACCACTATTATGAACGGTAAGGCGCCTCTTCACATCCGTTGTATAGCCTGTATAGTAAGAACCGTCACGGCACTCCACCACATACATATAGGCCTTATGATCCATAGTAAATCTCTTGAATTTCTGGCGTATAGGAACCATCATCATTGTGAACAATGAGCGGTGGCAAGACCTTGAAGCCACTAATAGACCCATCTTTGATAGCTTCGATTAAAAGCATATTGGCTTCCTTTTCTCGTTTAGGATAGACAAATTGCAGGCGCTTGGGTGCTAAATTGTAGCGTTGAAGCATGTCTAGAATATCCAAAAGTCGATCTGGACGGTGAACCATGACAAAACGACCATTAGACTTGAGAATACTCTGAGCACTTCGACAGATTTCCTTAAGATTAGTCGCAATCTCGTGTCTTGCTAGGAGGTAGTGTTCACTCTCGTTCAGATTGGAATGCGGATCCACCTTGAAATAAGGCGGATTGCACAAAATCATGTCCACCTTACTTCCCTGAATGCGAGCAGGCATATTTTTCAAATCATCGCAAATAACCTGCATCTGCTCTTCCAAGCCATTCAACCGAACCGAACGCTCTGCCATATCCGCCAAACGCTCCTGAATTTCTACAGAGAGAATTTTTGCCTTGGTACGACTACTTGCAAAAAGTCCTACTGCACCATTGCCAGCACAAAAGTCCACAATTAAGCCATTTTTAGGAAAGCGAGGAAAGCGTGACAAGAGAACACTATCCACCGAATAGCTAAACACTTCTCTATTTTGAATGATCTTGATATCTGTCGAAAAGAGCTGGTTGATTCGCTCTCCTGATTTTAATAATTGTTCTTCTTTCATACTTTCATTATATCAAATTATGTTAACATCACAAATGATTTAGATAATTGTATTTACGGCTTCTTTTTTAAATGTTCTAATGCTTCACGCGTCCAAACTGGCATCATTCGAGCAAGTGGCGCAAAACCATGCTTGATACGATCATTTGAAAAACGTCTCCGTCTTGGCAATTGATGTTTTTCTTCCTCCAAAGTACGGATAGAAAGACTGGCTTTTCCAGTGTATTCGTCAAAATCCACCACCTGTACTTGAACCTCATCACCAATTTTTAAAATATCATAGATATTCTCAATAAATCCCGTTCGGATTTCCGAGATGTGAATCAGCCCTGTCACCCCTGTCTCTAATTCGACAAAGGCACCATAGGGCTGAATTCCTGTAATACGCCCAGTTAGCTTATCACCGATTTTCATCTTAATCCTCAATTTCAATCGTTTCAATTACTACATCTTCAACTGGTTTGTCCATAGCACCAGTCCCAACAGCTGCAATGGTATCTAACACCGCAAACGATTCTGCATCTACCAATTGCCCAAAAACAGTATGGCGACGGTCAAGGTGAGGAGTTCCACCTTGTTCTGCATAAATCTCAGCGATTGGTTCAGGCCAACCACCACGCGCAATCTCTTTCTTAGAGTAGGGCAAGTGTTGGTTTTGCACGATAAAGAACTGACTGCCATTGGTATTTGGACCAGCATTAGCCATAGAAAGAGCCCCACGAACATTATAAAGTTCTTCTGAAAATTCATCTTCAAAAGCTTGTCCATAAATAGACTCTCCCCCCATACCAGTACCAGTTGGGTCTCCGCCTTGGATCATAAAGTCCTTGATAATACGGTGGAAAATCACTCCATCATAGTAACCGTCTTTTGAAAGAGCGACAAAGTTTGCTACTGTTTTGGGAGCCTGTTCAGGGAAGAGCTTGATACGCAAGTCTCCATGATTCGTCTTAATAGTCGCTAGAGGACCTTCTACTGTTTCAATTTCTACTTGTGGGAAATGCAATTCTTTTTCTACCATACCAAATCCTTCTAAGGCATCAAAAATGCCATCTTCTTCTACTGTTTTTGTAATATAATCTGCTTTTTCTTTGATCTTTTCGTGGGAAACTCCCATAGCAATACTGATTCCAGCATAATCAAAGAGTTCTAAGTCGTTAAGACCATCTCCAAAGACCATGACATTCTCTGGTTTCAAGCCTAGATGTTCCACAACCTTGGCTACACCAGTTGCTTTGGATCCTGAAATCGGCACGATATCAGATGAATGTTCATGCCAACGCACCATGCGAAGTTTATCTGATAAGGACTCTGGTAAGTGCAAGCTATCTCCTTTATCTTCAAAGGTCCACATCTGGTATATATCTGCTTTTTCATGAAAGTCAGGATCCACACCCAGGTTCGGATAAATCGGATCAATCGCCTCACTGATCAGTTCTGTTCGCGTGGAGAGTTTGGCGTCATGACTGCCTACCAAGCCATACTCAATTCCCTCTTTCTTGGCCCAAGAAATGTACTCTTCAACATCTGACTTGTCAATCTGATGTTGATAAACGACATTTCCTTTTTTATCTTCTATATAGGCACCATTTAAGGTTACAAAAAAGTCAGGCTTGAGATCTTGAATCTCTGGAACAACACCAAAAATACCACGTCCAGAAGCAATTCCTGTCAAAACCCCTTTTTCACGCAACTGTTTAAAGACAGTGGGAATTGTAGCTGGAATAAAACCTGTCTTTGACGTACGCAAGGTATCATCAATATCAAAAAAGACAATCTTAATCTTCTTTGCCTTATATTTTAATTTTGCATCCATCTCTCTACCTCTTTCAATCTAACTCTTTCCATTATACCATAAAGTAGAGAAATCCCCTATCTTCAAAGAAATTCACTATCTCTTATTCGAATTTCTTGGATAGATACAGAACTAAATCATCATTATTTTGAATAGTATCATTCATTTTCAACGGTTGGTTCTGATACCAAATACCCGTCCCATCTGGAATATAGCCTCGTTTGATGTACAATCTCTGGGCAGGTCCATACCCTGAATGGAGACCAACACCAAGGGTCACCTTATCCGATATGAGCTTAACTCGTTTTTCCGCTTCTTCCATCAAGAGATTTCCAATACCTTGATTTTGAAAGGGCTCAAAGACATTGAAATCTGAGAGTTCTGGATAGATTTCTGCAAAAGGCCCCTGCTTAGCGCAGGGAAAAATTGTGATATAACCCGCTAAAGCACCCCCAACCTCTGCAACTAAGACTTCTCTCTCCCTACATTCTTGTTCAAGAAAATACCTAGACAAAATTTCTTCTCTACCCGGCCAACCTTGGCTGATAAATCCTTGAGATAGATCTTTAATGTCAGATTCTTGCATTTTTCTAATTGAACATGTCGTCTTCATAAGATGCTCCTTTAAAGCTTTCTCCTACCATTATAACACGATAATAAAAATTAAAAGAAAAAACCTAGTAAGGCAAAAGAATCTTACTAGATCAAAAGAGAGCCCTTTCTAATAGAGTCCTGTAAAGTCTGAAAAAAGAGGTTCGGGGGACCTGAAAAAAAGACACACCCGGGTCTTAATTCGCTTTTTTGTTTTCAAGCTCATGAAAAAGAGGTCCCCCGGACCCAACTCGCTCCCTCGTTTCAAAGCTCGTGAAAAAAAGACCCGTTGGGGTCTTAATTCGCTTTCTTGTTTTCAAGCTCATGAAAAAGAGGTCCACTGGACCTCAACTCGCTCTCTCATTTCCATGCTCGTGAAAAAAAGACCCATATGGGTCTTTTCTTTAATCTTCGTTTACGAAAGGCATCAAAGCCATTACGCGAGCGCGTTTGATAGCTGTTGTTACTTTACGTTGGTTTTTAGCTGAAGTTCCTGTTACACGACGAGGAAGGATTTTCCCACGTTCTGAAACGAAACGGCTAAGAAGCTCAGTATCTTTGTAATCAACATATTCAATTTTGTTTGCTGCGATGTAATCAACTTTTTTACGGCGTTTGAATCCGCCACGACGTTGTTGAGCCATGTTTTTTCTCCTTTATAGTATTAATTGTCCATTAGAATGGTAAATCATCATCTGAAATGTCCAATGGATTTGTTGCTCCAAATGGATTTTCAGAACGTGAAAAGTCTGGTACTGGGTTTGCAGGTGCTGATTGACCAGCAGTTGGTGCAGAATAAGCTCCACCTGAATGTCCTTCACGCACTCCGCGGCTTTCCAACATTTGGAAATTATCCGCCACGACTTCTGTTACGTAAACACGTTGTCCTTGCTGGTTATCGTAACTACGAGTCTGGATACGACCTGTAATCCCGATAAGAGAGCCTTTTTTAGCCCAGTTAGCAAGATTTTCAGCCTGTTGACGCCACATAACGACATTGATAAAATCAGCCTCACGTTCGCCATTTTGACTCTTAAATGTACGGTTTACTGCAAGAGTAAAAGTCGCAACTGCTACATTTGATGGGGTATAACGCAACTCAG
Organism: Streptococcus pseudopneumoniae; assembly: GCF_001074565.1. GTDB lineage: Bacteria > Bacillota > Bacilli > Lactobacillales > Streptococcaceae > Streptococcus > Streptococcus pseudopneumoniae_J. The sequence continues at coordinate 38,424 of NZ_JUQX01000026.1, forward strand.
CGTCACGCGTCATACGCCCTACAAGTACAACATTGTTAATCATAGTCTACCTTCTTACGCGCCAAGTTTGACGATCATGTGACGAAGAATGTCAGCGTTGATTTTTGAAAGACGGTCAAACTCTTTAAGAGCTACGTCATCGTTTGCTTCAACGTTAACGATGTGGTAAAGTCCTTCACGGAAATCTTGGATTTCGTATGCAAGACGACGTTTTTCCCAATCTTTTGATTCAACAACAGTTGCACCGTTGTCAGTCAAGATAGAGTCAAAACGTGCTACCAAAGCGTTTTTCGCTTCTTCTTCAATGTTTGGACGAATGATATAAAGAATTTCGTATTTAGCCATTGATATGTTCCTCCTTTTGGTCTAATGACCCCCAGTCTTTGCAAGGGGTAAGTGAGGTTCGCTCACAATAAACCATTATACTAGAAAAACTGACAGATAGCAAGTAAAAAAGATAAAAGTGAAAAAATAACTTTATTACTTAGAAATAACATCCTCTTTGAGTTCCAAAGCTCTGGCCATCTCTTTCAAAATGAAAAATAGCAAAAAGCTGGCTAGCACTAAAACGAGCCCTAAGTAAAGGAAGGCTGCTACAAATCCTAGATAGTCAATCAACCATCCCGTCAGAGGAAAAATGATGATCATACTTAGGCTGAACATCATAGAGTAGACACTTAGCATGGTTGCCCGTACCTCGCTTGGGAGTCGCTTTTGTAAATCATTATCAAAAATCGGCTGAAAGAGGGCATATAAGGCGTTACTGAGCCAATAAATCAAAATGTAAATCAGTGGCGTACCAAAATAGGAAAGCAAATAAGTTCCTCCCGTCAAGAGTACAAGAATTGGAAAGAGTTTTAAGGCTGAATACCTCTTTCCAATCTTACTCGCTAGATAAACTGCCCAGATATTCAAAACACTGCCGATCAGCATGACCATCGAAATCTGCCATCCTTCTAAGTCCGGCAGTTGATTTTGATAGTAAAAATAAAACATGCACATCAGTGTCCCGATGATTTGGGACAGAATCATCCAACTAAAAAGACTGGGGTTTCTCCGCAACTCCTCTTTAACAGTCAACATAATCTTTTTCATGGTCAGACGCTCAGATTTTTGCGCTTTAACACTAGGCTCTTTTAGCATCCAAGTTAGGAAAAGAACGATTATAGAAGTGGCAATCATGATATAGTAGGTCAAGTGCAATTGACCATGGACAAAAAATCCTGCTAAAACGGTCCCCAAAGACCGAGTTCCTTCTGCTACTCCTGACATAAAACTTGAGATCGACAAGTAGCGCTCTTTTAATCCAGCCTCCACGGCCGAATCATAAACCATAGCTGCACTCGTCCCCGAATCAAAATTATAAGACAAGGCACTCACCACCATAGCGAGTGCATAAATCCAAAAATTACCTTGCCCTAGTAACATGAGAATAGACGACGCAATCCCAGCTATTCGACTTAAATACAGATTGGTTTTATAGGAATAGCGGTCAGCTAACATTCCCGAGGGAATTTCACAGATGACACTGGTGGCATGAAAAATACTTTCCAATAAGCCAATCTGCCAAAGCGACATCCCGTTTTGACTGAGAAATAGAATCCAAAAGCTGGTAATGCCCAAAAAGGCAAAAAATTCCACACCAGCCATGAGACCGATATTCTTCCGGTAATTTCGTTTAAACATAGTTTCTCCTTTAACAAGTGTATTTGTATCTTTGTGTTTATCACTTGTTAAGCTGTGCTTTACATGTTCTCCACCTCTTCTTTCAAGTATTATGGTGTTTTGAAAAAACGCCTATTACGGCGTTTTAGTTTTTTTATGGTTTAATACGATGCAACATACGTGGGAATGGAATAGCTTCACGGATGTGTTTTGTACCTGCTGCGAAGGTTACCATACGCTCGATACCGATACCAAATCCTCCGTGTGGTACTGTACCATATTTACGAAGGTCAAGGTAAAATTCATACTCTGTACGATCCATACCAAGTTCTTCCATCTTAGCGACAAGGGCATCGTAGTCTTCCTCACGCATAGATCCACCGATGATTTCTCCATAACCTTCTGGTGCAAGCAAGTCTGCACAAAGCACACGTTCTGGATTTCCAGGAACTGGTTTCATGTAGAAGGCCTTGATAGCTGCTGGATAGTTCATGACAAATGTTGGCACACCAAAGTGGTTTGAGATCCAAGTTTCATGTGGTGAACCAAAGTCATCACCATGCTCAAGGTGTTCGTAGTCAGCGTCTTCATCGTTTTCATGCTCTTGCAAGAGGTCAATGGCTTGATCGTAAGTGATACGTTTGAATGGCTCTGCAATGTAGCGTTTCAAGAGCTCTGTATCACGTTCCAAGGTTTCCAAGGCTTGAGGCGCACGATCTAGAACACCTTGAAGAAGAGCCTTTACATAAGCTTCTTGCAAGTCAAGTGACTCGTCGTGTGTCAAGTAGGAGTACTCAGCATCCATCATCCAGAACTCAGTCAAGTGACGGCGCGTTTTTGATTTTTCAGCACGGAATACTGGACCAAAGTCAAAGACACGGCCAAGAGCCATAGCACCTGCCTCTAGGTAAAGCTGACCTGATTGACTCAAGTAGGCTGGCGTTCCGAAGTAATCTGTTTCAAAGAGCTCTGTTGAATCTTCTGCCGCATTTCCTGAAAGAATTGGGCTATCAAACTTCATGAAGCCATTCTTATCAAAGAACTCATAAGTTGCATAAATGATAGCGTTACGGATTTGCATCACAGCCACTTGCTTACGAGAGCGGAGCCATAAGTGACGGTTGTCCATCAAGAAGTCTGTTCCGTGTTCTTTTGGTGTGATTGGGTAGTCTTGAGATTCACCGATCACTTCGATGTCTGTAATATCCAACTCATAGCCAAACTTAGAACGTTCGTCCTCTTTGACAATTCCTGTCACATAAACAGAAGTTTCTTGGCTCAAGCGTTTGATGGTGTCAAATTTTTCAAGACCTACTTCTTCACCAAATTTTTCAATAAAGTTTGGTTTGAAGGCTACACCTTGTAAGAAGGCTGTCCCATCACGCAATTGCAAGAAGGCAATTTTCCCTTTTCCTGATTTGTTGGCAACCCAGGCTCCGATGGTCACTTCTTGACCAACGTAGTCTTTTACATCGATAATTGTTACACGTTTTGTCATAATCTATCTTCCTTTTTTCGTTTAACTTGTCCGAAGACATCATTACCCACTATTTTACCATAAATAGACTGTGATAGCTAGGTTCTACTAGAGAAAAATCGCGAGATTTTCGATACAAAAAATCTTCGCTAAAACGGCGAAGATTCTAAGTTTTATTTTTCCATAAACTGATGCAAACGGCGAATAGCTTCTTTTAATGTATCCAAGTCTGTGGCATAGCTGAGACGAACATTTTCTGGTGCTCCAAATCCAGCTCCTGTAATCAAGGCAAGGCCGACTTCTTCGAGGATAGCCGTTGTAAATGCTGTCACATCAGTATAACCTTTCATCTCCATCGCTTTTTTAACATTTGGGAAGAGATAGAAGGCTCCTTGGGGCTTGACAACTTCAAATCCTGGCACTTGGCACAAAAGAGGATAAATAGTGTTCAAACGTTCCTCAAAAGCCTGGCGCATGATTTCGACAGAGTCTTGTGGCCCAGTTAGGGCTTCAATGGTAGCATATTGCGATACGGCAGTCAGGTTAGAGGTTGTTTGTCCTGTTAGTTTGCTCATGGCAGCGATAATTTCAGGATTTCCCACAGCATAACCTACCCGCCAACCAGTCATGGCATAGGCCTTAGATACACCGTTAATCACAATGGTTTGCTTGCGAATGGCTTCTGACAAACTAGAAATTGGAACAAATTCGTTCCCGTTATAAACCAGACGTCCATAAATATCATCTGCTAGGATAAGGACATCATGCGCAACAGCCCAATTTCCGATAGCCAAGAGTTCCTCACGAGAGTAGATCATACCGGTCGGATTTGATGGCGAATTGAGAACCAAGACCTTGGTCTTATCTGTTCGGGCTGCTTCTAGCTGCTCTACTGTTACTTTAAAGTGATTGTCTTCCTTGGCCTGGACAAAGACTGGCACACCTTCTGCCATCTTGACCTGGTCTCCATAGCTGACCCAGTATGGTGTAGGGATGATGACTTCATCACCTGGATTGACCACAGCCATAAAGAAGGTGTAGAGAGAGAACTTAGCACCAGTGGCAAAGGTAACCTCGTTAGCTGCTACGGAATACCCATAATAGCGTTCAAAATAGGTATTAACCGCCGCTTTTAACTCTGGTAGACCTGAAGCAACTGTATAAAAGGAAGCTCGTCCATCTCGAATCGCTTCTACCGCTGCATCCTGAATGTTTTCAGGAGTATGAAAATCAGGCTGTCCCAAGGTTAAGAAAAGAACATCCTTTCCCTGAGCTTTTAATGCTTTGGCTCTTGCATCACTAGCTAGAGTGACGCTTTCTTCCATTTCTAGTACACGTTTGGATAGTTTCATATGCCCTCCTTATTGGATCACTGCTCCTGTTTCAAAGTCGACCAAATAGTACTGATTTCCTGACTTGACTTCCCAAATCGGCTTGTCCTGATAGCGACCAAAAGTAATCTTGTCAATGTCGCTAGCTCCTTTTCCCCTCGAAATCGTCGCTGCCTTGTCTTGAGAAATCCCCTTATCAAGCTGATAAACATAAATCTTGTGGTCATTCTTTTCAATCAGTACGGCAATGGCCTCTTGCTTTTTATTATGTCCCAGAACGCTGTAATAGCCCTCTAGACCATTGTAGAAATCAACCTGATCTGCTTTTTCCAATTCAGCATACTGCTTGGCCAGTTTTTCTCCTTCAACCCTAGCATCTTGATAGGATTTCATGCTGAGTGATATCAGATAAAGGAAGGAAGTTGTCATGACTAGTACTACCAGAGCAATGCCGATTCCATACTGTATAAGTAGCTTGTTTTTTGCGTTTTTCTGTCTTAGTTTCACCCGTCTATTTTACCATCTCTCCTCTTTTATTACAAGTGAAGATAGGAACATTCCGAGATTATTTTCCCTTTGAAATTAAATACAATATTTGCCTGTCTATCAAATACTGTTTTCTCAGAACTAAGTTTTCCACCCCTAACAAGTAAACTTAGCTGAGCAAAATTATTGCTAATCAGTATCATTTGTTGTAACATAGATGGTAACAAAAGAGTTCGCTCTTTGAATTTTAAACTAAAGGAGACTTATCATGTCTAAAAAAGTACTATTTATCGTCGGTTCACTACGCCAAGGTTCTTTCAACCACCAAATGGCCCTCGAAGCTGAAAAAGCACTTGCCGGAAAAGCGGAAGTCAGCTATCTTGATTACTCAGCTGTTCCTCTCTTCAGCCAAGATTTGGAAGTTCCAACTCATCCAGCTGTAGCTGCTGCTCGTGAAGCAGTCCTTGCTGCAGATGCTATCTGGATCTTCTCTCCAGTCTACAACTTCTCTATCCCTGGAACAGTGAAAAACTTGCTTGACTGGCTCTCTCGTGCCATTGATTTGTCTGATACACGTGGTGCTTCTGCCCTCCAAGACAAGTTTGTTACTGTCTCATCTGTAGCCAATGCCGGTCACGAACAACTCTTTGCGATTTATAAAGACCTCTTGCCATTTATCCGTACACAAGTCGTTGGTGACTTTACTGCCGCTCGTGTCAATGACTCTGCTTGGGCAGACGGAAAATTGGTGTTAGAAGAAGCAACTGCTTCATCACTTGCAAAACAAGCGGACGACCTTCTTGCAGCCATCAACTAATCCAGCAAAAACCAGCTCGAATGAGCTGGTTTTATGCTTGTTTCACAAAGACGAGTTCTAAATCACTTGATAAATCAGGTCGGTAGTCAAAGCCTGCAAAACTGAGCTTGCGAGCTTGCTCAACTGTTTGAACTTGCCCTTCTATCAAGGCGGTCAAAAAGGCCCCACGCGCTTTTTTTGAAATGGTTGAGTGAATCTTCAGCTGACCTGCCTTATCCTCCATAAATTTGAAGGTCACCATCTTTTCTCTAATTTCCTTCGAAAATACGGTTTCAAACTCTGATGACAAGAGAGAAAATATCAAGTCCTCATCCTCTAGTGCCTCATCGTAGGCTGATTTCCAATGACTCTTTAGGGTTTTTCCAGCCACTTTTAACTTCATCAAGAAGTCCAAACGGTGAGGAGCCATGGGAGATAGGGCAGGAACTACGCCATAAAAAGCTGATGTAATTAAAACATGATCTTCAAGATAGGCTTGTTCAGTCTCAGTCAACTCATCTCGTTTGATGTGACGGTACATGAGACCATCAAAGAGTTTCAAGGCTGGATAATGTTTAGCCCTCTGATCTTTTAGAGCTTGAATGTGAGCGTACTCTTCCTCTGCTTTTTCGGCAGATACCTTATAAAAACTTTCTAATTCACTAGCTGAGTAGTGCGCCAGTGAGTCAAGAACCGACTGACTTTCTTCCCTCAAAGGGAGCGCTTCGATACAAGGATGGTCTGTATTCATTTCTTTTGCTGTTGGGATTAAAATTTTCATATTGTTAGTGTAGCATATTTTTCAATCACGACCAAGAATTTCATCTGAAAAACCTCGGTTTATACCGAGGTTTCTTTATTTACTGCACTTTAAAGGTCTTGAGATAGTTATCTTTTCCAACTTGACCTTCGAAAGATTGGCCATTTTCAAGGTAAGGAAGGTCGTCTGACACTGAAGCCTTGACCTTGTAGATTTTGCCATCAACTTTAAAGAAGTAGACGGTGTCACCCTTGATAACAGCTGATTTCAAATCCGCAACTACACCCTTGATGTTTTCTACCGTTTCGTTATCCAGGTCGAGGTCGTTTTTATTGGCATATTTGCTGAGGAGTTCATCTACTGTAGCTGCTACGATGACGTTTTGGTACTCCACTGCATCGACCAATGCATACTCCTTGACCAAGCCTGCATTGTCCTTCAAGCCCATGATGTAGAGCGGTTTGTCGTTTAGATTGACAAGGATAGGGAAGGTCGCCTTGTAGGCTTTCTCTTGCACGGCTCCTTCCGCGGAAGCACGGGCAGATTCTTCGGTTGCTGATGCTAGATTGTACTTGGTGATTTCACCTGTACGCATGTTTTCAAGGATAAAACCTAGATTACTTTCGTCAGCATTTGCTGAAGTCACCCCTGTGTAGAGATAAATATCATTTCCGATAGAAAGATAGTTATATCCCTCAGTCGTTTGGGTAACGTTTTTCTTAGAAATCAAGGCATTCCAGAAGCCATCTTTATACTTGCCGTTGTAGTTGATTTGCTCGATGGTTTCTTCTGCTGGATAGACACGATCCACCCATTCTGGGACTTCATCCAAGCTGTATTCCTTGGTTTCTCCATTGGTGGCGTCTAAGATAATAACAGATGAAGGACGAGGGACTCCTAGACCAAACTGTTTTTGATAAACGGTTGCTACATAGAAAGGATTTCCTTCATCATCCACCTCAAAGGACGGGGTTTTAAAAATCTTGGTCGGATACTTGATTCGAAGATGACGTTTGACGTCGCGGTTAAAGTACTCGGAGTCCGAATACTTCATTGGCGTTTTTAAATCCACCAATTCCGCATTTCCTGTCACCATATCAACCTTGATATACTCGCCAATTCCCTTGGCTTGATTATTGAACCATTTGATGGGATCGGCATACTCCAAGGGGGTGACTCGATAAGGTTTGCCATCAACCGTCAGCTGGGTATAGGTGTCTGCTGCTACGTACTGGGATACCTTATCTGTCAGAGAGCCCAGATAACGGTCCCCAATTTTTTCAGCAGTGCTCCGATCCAAGATCGGAACCTTACTGGTATCACTCTTAGGAAAATCTTTAAAGTCTTTTTCGGTGATAGACACCACATTGGCATAGTTTTTTGCTTGAAAAAAGCTTGATGTCACTAAGCTAACCAGACCAGCAAGGGAAAAGATAAGGCCTGCAGCCATCAACAATCCTCTACTGAGTTTGGTAAAATGAAGTCCTTCTAGATTGAGCTCATTGGCAGGCTTGCCATGTCGTACATGAACCGTTTTGATGAGATTAGAATCCTTGCGGAAACTAAACAAAATCCCCATCACCACCAGATGCCCACAGAGAAAGAAGATGAATTCCCAGCTAGTAAGATTGAAGGGCGGCAAAAAAATATACCAGGTCGTTGCAATAAAAACAAGTTCAAATAATATGCGTTTCATCTGAGTTCCTCCTAAATAATCCGTCCTTCCAAATGATCCAGTTCATGCTGGCAGATCTGAGCTGGAAAACCTGTTAGCGTAATAGTCTGTTCCTGCCACTTGCTATCGCGATAGGAAACCGTAATCGTTTCATAACGAGTCGTCGTTCGAACCCCAGTCAAAGACAAACAACCTTCCTCTGTCTCGTAAGGTCCTTTATAGGAAAGGAGAATGGGGTTAAACATAACTATGGGAACTAGGCCAAGATTAAAGATAATCACGCGCTTCTGCACACCAATCATATTAGCCGCCAGACCGACACAGGTCTCGCGATTAGCCAGCAGGGTATCCTGCAAATCCTTAGCCAGATAAAGGTCTTCTTGACTTGCAGGTTTCGAGACCTGCGACAAGAATAAGACATCTCGGACAATTTTCTTTTCCATTCTCTTACGCTCCTTACAACTTTACTTTATTATAGCACAAAAGGGGGCAACTTCTAGTCCTTTCCCTCAAATGCAAAAAAAGCCATCCGAAGATGACTTTCTTTTTAAATCGCGTTCTTATCAAGACCAAGTTTACGTTGAACAAACTTGACGATTTCGACGATAAGTATCATTAAGAAGCTTCCGGCTAGAACAATGGCCCATTGTGACAAGTCTAGTTTGGTTACGTGGAAGATACCTTCAAGTGGTTCTACGACGATGGTTGCCATCAGAAGAATGAAGGATACCAAGATTGACCAGTTGAAGGTCTTAGACTTGAATGGTCCAACTGTCAAGATGGATTGGTAAACAGACTTAACGTTGTAGGCATGGAAGAGCTGAATCAAACCGAGTGTTGCAAAGGCCATAGTAAGGGCATCCGCATGAATGGCATGATTGTCACCCACATGAACTGGGTAAGCAATTGCAAGTCCATAAACACTCATAACAATAGCTGCTTGGAGTACACCTTGATAGATGATAGAACTCAAAACACCACCTGAGAAGAAGCTTGCCTTTCGTCCACGTGGTTTGTGATTCATGACACCAGGCTCAGCAGGTTCAACACCAAGAGCGATAGCTGGGAAGGTATCTGTTACCAAGTTGATCCACAAAAGATGAACTGGCTGCAAGACGTCCCAACCAAACAAGGTTGATAAGAAGATAGTTAATACTTCAGCAGTATTGGCAGAAAGTAAGTACTGAATAGTCTTTTGAATGTTTGAGAAGACCTTACGTCCTTCTTCAACTGCGACGATAATGGTCGCAAAGTTGTCATCCGCAAGAATCATATCAGAAGCCCCCTTAGAAACCTCTGTACCAGTTATTCCCATACCGATACCGATATCAGCTGTTTTCAGAGCTGGCGCATCATTAACACCATCACCTGTCATTGCAACGACCTTACCTTGGTTTTGCCAAGCCTTGACGATACGAACCTTGTGTTCTGGAGATACACGCGCGTAAACAGAATACTGACCAACTACTTTTTCAAATTCTTCATCAGAAAGTTCGTTGAGCTCAGCACCAGTCAAGACATGGTCTTCTGAATCATTTTCATCGATGATTCCCAAACGTTTAGCAATGGCTTCTGCTGTGTCTTGGTGGTCACCCGTGATCATGATTGGACGAATTCCTGCTTCCTTAGCGACACGAACAGCTTCTGCAGCTTCGGCACGCTCAGGGTCAATCATTCCAATCAATCCAGTAAAGATCAAGTTGTTTTCAAGCTCTTCAGAAGTCAAGTTTTCTGGAATACTATCGATAATCTTATACGCACCCGCAAGGACACGCAAGGCTTGGTGAGCCATTTCAGAGTTGTTTGTGTGAATTAAGTCATTGACTTGATTATCAATCGGAGCGACATCTCCAGCTTTATCACGAGCAACACAACGTTTCAAAAGTTGGTCTGGAGCCCCTTTGACTGCTACGAGGAATTTACCATCTGGCAATGGATGAACCGTTGACATGAGTTTACGATCTGAATCAAACGGCAATTCAGCCACACGAGGATATTGCTCTAAAAACCCTTTAACATCGTAGCCCTTGTCCAAGGCATACTGGATGAAGGCTGTTTCCGTTGGATCCCCGATCAGGTTTCCTTCCGCATCAATCTTGGTATCATTAGCCAAGACAACTGAACGAAGTAGTGGCATGTCCAAGCCAAGTTCAATATCATCAGCTGAATCATGTAGGACTGCGTCATAGAAGACTTTTTCGACTGTCATCTTGTTCATAGTAAGCGTACCAGTCTTATCAGAAGCGATGATTTCAGTTGAACCAAGCGTTTCAACTGCTGGCAACTTACGAACGATAGAGTTTCGTTTTGCCAAAACTTGAGTACCAAGGGCAAGAACGATGGTCACGATAGCAGGAAGTCCTTCTGGGATGGCTGCAACAGCAAGCGCAACAGAGGTCATCAACTCACCAAGTGGATCTTTGCCTTGGATGAAGACTCCAACTACAAAAGTAACAAGGGCAATAACCAAAATTGCATAGGTTAAGACCTTAGAAAGGTTGTTCAAGTTTTGTTTAAGAGGTGTATCCGTCTCATCAGCATCTTGGAGCATGCCAGCGATATGACCCACTTCAGTATACATACCTGTATTGACAACAACACCAAGACCACGACCATAAGTCACGTTTGAGTTTTGGAAGGCCATATTGACACGGTCACCAATACCAGCATCTGCAGCGAGCTCGACTGTCAAGTCTTTTTCAACTGGAACAGACTCACCTGTCAAAGCTGCTTCTTCGATTTTAAGAGAGTTGGCTTCTAGCAAACGTAGGTCTGCTGGTACCACATCACCAGCTTCAAGGGCAACGATATCTCCTGGCACCAATTCTTTGGAATCAATCTCTGCCATGTGCCCATCACGAATAACGCGAGCAGCTGGACTGGACATAGACTTGAGGGCCTCGATGGCTTCTTCTGCTTTTCCTTCTTGGTAAACACCAAAGGCAGCGTTGATGATAACCACGGCTAGGATAATGATGGCATCTGCGATATCTTCACCACCAGATGTTATGACTGATAAGATAGCTGCAGCAATTAGGATGATAATCATCAAATCCTTAAACTGTTCAATGAATTTAACCAAGAGAGATTTTTTCTCACCCTCTTCCAGTTCATTGCGTCCATATTCAGCTTGGCGTTTTTGCGCTTCGCTTGACGAAAGGCCTTGCTCAGTTGCTTCAACTGACTTCAAGACCTCTTCAGGACTTTGAGTATAAAACGCTTGGCGTTTTTGTTCTTTTGACATGCGTCTCCTCCTTGACATTGTGTGCAAAACAAGTTCTCTTTTTGTTTTATGACAAACAAAAAGAGACTTGTTAATCATAACAAGTCTCGCTGTTTAAGATAGGGCCGGAAGGTATACTTTGCAGTACACAATTCGGAATGACGACACTATCACAGGTTTCTGCCAGCTACTCCCTTGAGTAGTACTATTATACCAAATTTTGAAAAGTTTTCAATCATTAAAATTCGGTGAAGGTGGACTAAATTTGAATTTTCCCGCAAAAACCAGTATAATGAAAGAATATTACTTATACTGAAAAGGAAGTTTGATGAAACAATCAATCTCAAATCTCAAGTTAGCTGAGCGTGGTGCCATTGTCAGTATCTCGACCTACTTATTCTTGTCTGCGGCAAAATTAGCAACTGGTCATCTACTTCATTCATCCAGTTTGGTAGCGGATGGTTTCAACAACGTATCCGATATTATCGGAAATGTTGCTCTTCTGATTGGCATTCGGATGGCTCGCCAGCCTGCAGACCGTGACCACCGCTTTGGACACTGGAAGATTGAAGATTTAGCTAGTTTGATTACTTCCATCATCATGTTCTACGTTGGCTTTGATGTGCTTCGGGATACCATTCAGAAAATCCTCAGTCGGGAACAAACGATTATCGATCCTCTGGGAGCATTTCTAGGAATCATTTCTGCGGCGGTTATGTTTGTCGTTTATCTCTATAACACACGCCTCAGTAAGAAATCCAAATCCAAAGCTCTAAAGGCAGCAGCTAAAGATAATCTTTCCGATGCAGTCACCTCGCTTGGTACTTCCATTGCTATCCTAGCCAGCAGTTTTAATTATCCGATTGTGGATAAATTAGTCGCTATCATCATCACTTTCTTTATCTTAAAGACAGCCTATGATATCTTTATCGAATCGTCCTTCAGTCTTTCAGATGGTTTTGATGACCGACTACTAGAAGACTACCAAAAGGCCATAATGGAAATTCCAAAGATTAGTAAGGTCAAGTCTCAAAGAGGGCGTACCTATGGTAGCAATATCTACCTTGATATCACGCTGGAGATGAATCCTGATTTATCAGTCTATGAAAGTCACGAAATTGCAGACCAGGTCGAATCCATGCTAGAAGAGCGTTTTGGAGTATTTGACACCGATGTCCATATCGAACCTGCTCCTATACCTGAAGACGAAATTTTAGACAATGTCTACAAAAAACTACTCATGCGCGAGCAATTGATTGACCAAGGAAACCAACTAGAAGAACTCCTTGCTGAGGACTTTATCTATATCCGTCAAGATGGAGAGCAGATGGATAAAGAGGCCTATAAGGCTGAAAAAGAACTTAAAGCTGCAATTAAGGACATTCAGATTACCTCCATTAGTCAGAAAACCAAACTCATATGCTATGAGATGGACGGAATCATCCACACTAGTATCTGGCGCCGTCACGAAACTTGGCAAAATATCTTTCATCAGGAAACAAAAAAAGAAGACAAACAGTGACCCTATCCAATGAATAGGGTCTTTTTGATTATTCTACTTTAAGCAAAGACAGACTATGACGGTTTGGAAGATTTGCTTTTCAAAGCTTGTTTTGCCTATTTTCTTGCTTGGCGATTTTGCTTGATACGCCATTCTCGCTCAAAGTAGGACATGGTTTCAAAGACTCTTCTAGGAAAGTCAACATCCAGTAAATGAATCGGAATTATCAAGTCGACAGCAGGTTTAGCACTTGAAAATTTACTTCGCAGTCGATTCCATAGAGATTTCGTTTTTACAAGGTCTTTGTCAAAAAAACAAACTTCAATCTGGTAAAAATCCCTCGAACTTCTACCACCCTTGATTCTCATAAGAGAAAATGTTTCTACTTGCCTCCAGGAATAAAACTGCCAGTCTTTCTTTGGATGTGGCTTATAGAAAAAACCTTGAGTCGTAAATTTTAAATACTCTTTGCCTGATAGAAGAATCTGCATCCGTTCATACAAGAGCCAACCAACAATAATGAGTAGGAATCCAACAAAAGCAATTAATACTATGATTCCCATTGAATCTTCTTCGGGATAAATCAGCAAAAAAGATAGTATATAAGTAAAAAACACTAACTCGACCAAACAGAGAAGAATAGTCCAGATGACTTTCTTGCTGCTCCATTTTATGATTACTTCTTCCATTATACCAATTCACTTAAATATTCATAGCGTTCGTATTTTTCAAGGAGTGCTTCGTTTTTCTCGTCTAGCTCTTTTTGAAGAGTCGCTAGTTTACCAAAGTCGGAGCCATTTGCCTGCATTTCTTCTTCAATGGATGCGATACGATTTTCCAAGGCTTCAATATCGCCTTCAATGCTTGCCCACTCCTGCTTTTCTTGGTAGGTCATGCGTTTCTTGTCTTCACGGACCTTGACTACTTTCTCCTTTTCTGCCTTTTGCACTTGATTGGCCATCTCTGTTTCAAAGGCTTTTTCATCAAGGTAATCAGTGTAATGACCAAAGAAAGTACGGATGCTTCCATTCTCAAAGGCGAGAATCTTAGTCGCTACCTTATCCAGGAAATAACGGTCGTGGCTAACTGTTAAAACAGGGCCTGCAAAACTCTGCAAGAAATTCTCCAAAACTGTCAAAGTTGCAATATCTAGGTCATTGGTCGGCTCATCCAAAAGAAGAACATTGGGTTTTTCCAAGAGAAGTTTGAGGAGGTAGAGGCGTTTTTTCTCTCCACCAGACAATTTCTCAATCAGGGTTCCATGCGTCGAACGTGGGAAGAGGAACTGTTCCAGCAACTCAGCGATGGAAGTTGTGGAACCACCACTGGTCTTAACCTCTTCTGCTACTTCCTGCAGGTAGTTGATGACCCGTTTGCTTTCATCCAGGCCATCGATTTGTTGAGAGAAATAGGCAATGCGAACCGTCTCACCTATGATAACTTGACCTTTAGTCGGCTCAAGACTCCCTGCGATGAGGTTAAGCAGAGTTGACTTCCCCACACCATTATCCCCAACGATTCCGATACGGTCTTTAGCTTGCACCAAGAGATTAAAATCTTGCAAAATGGGCTTGTTTTCATAGGCAAAGGAAACATCCTGAAACTCGATGACTTTTTTCCCAATCCGACTGGTTTCAAAGTTCATGGTCAAGTCTGTCTCAGCAACGCCACCTGAAACTTCTTTTTTCAAATCGTGGAAACGATTGATACGGGCCTGTTGCTTGGTCGCACGCGCTTGCGGTTGTCTGCGCATCCAGGCTAATTCTTGCTTATAGAGTTGTTCTTTTTTGTGGAGAAGCGCTGCATCACGCTCATCTTGTTCAGCCTTGAGACGAACATAGTCCTGGTAATTGCCCTGATACTCGGTCAAGCCTGCTTGGTCCAACTCGAAAATTCGTGTTGACAGCGCGTCTAGGAAATAACGATCATGTGTGATAAAGAGAACGGTCTTCTTGGAATTTTTCAAAAAAAGAGTCAGCCACTCAATGGTCGCAATGTCCAGGTGGTTGGTCGGCTCGTCCAGAAGCAAGAGGTCGTGGTTTCCTAGAAGAACTTGCGCCAACTGAACACGTCTTCTCAGACCACCTGACAATTCACCAACTGGAGTTGACAAATCCTGAATACCCAACTTGCTGAGAACGGTCTTGACCTGACTTTCGATTTCCCAGGCTTGGAGAGAATCCATCTCAGCCATGACTCGTTCCAAACGAGCCTGCTTGTCCTCGCTATAGTTGAGCATGAGGAGTTCATACTCACGAATCAACTGGATTTCCTTGAGGTCGCTGGATAGGACCGTATCCAAAACTGTCTTGCTATCATCGAACTCTGGATCCTGGGTCAAGTAGCCAATCTGGTAATCATTCTTAGCCAAAAAAGGACTGACATCCCCATCAAAGCCTGAAACACCTGATAAAACATCTAAAAGGGTGGTCTTACCCGTTCCATTGACACCAATCAGACCGATTCTGTCCAAATCATGGATGATAAAAGAAATATCCTTAAAAACGGTCTTGTCACCAACGGATTTACTTAGTTTTTCAACAATAAAATCACTCATTTTTTCTCCCTCAGGTAAGTATGAATGGCATCACGGTCATTCTCCAAGTCACCATCGACAATGGCAAACTCAATCTCTGTTAAAATATCTCCCAAATCTGGACCTGGCTGGTAACCATATTCCTTAATCAAAATGCCGCCGTTAATCTGGATTTCTTTCTTATCATGAATGGTCAAACTATGGTAAGTTTCTTTGATGGCTTGTGGGTTGACTTCCTTTCCTTGTGCCTGACGAAGACTTTCAGCCTGTAGAAGGGAATCCAAGTCAAAGCGGTAACAATCGCGCTTGCTCAGCTCTCCTTCTTCTCGCAAAGCCAAAATAGTCAGCAAATCCTGTACTTGCTTGGCAAACTGGCGTGAGGTTTTCCAAGCTTTCAAAAATGGCTGTGCATCTCTAATCTCCAAAGCCCACAATAGAGCCGCCCAGGCTTGCTCTGAAGATTCAAAAGTGAAATCAGTCTCCAAATCAAACAATTTTTGAAGCTTTTCTCGACTGTCTGCCATATCAGGGAGATAATCATAAGCCTGACTCTCAATCATGGAAGACAAGCCAACTCGCCAAAAAGGTGCCAGCAAGAGTTTATCAAACTCAACAAAGGTACGTTCCACAGAAATCTTCTCCAAGAGCGGAGTCAAGGATTTCATCGCTTCAAATGTTTCTTGCTCAAGTTTAAAACCGAGACTGGCCTGAAAACGAAAACCACGCATAATGCGCAAAGCATCCTCGTTAAAACGCTCACTAGCCACTCCAACTGCTCGCAAGACTTGGTTTTCCAAATCCTCTAAACCATGGAACAAGTCAATAATTTCGCCTGTCTCATCCAAGGCAAAGGCATTAACTGTGAAATCACGGCGCTTGAGATCTTCTTCTAGCGAACGTACAAAGGAAACCGCACTGGGTCTGCGATAGTCTACATAGACATCCTCAGTCCGAAAGGTTGTTACTTCATACTCCTCGTCCCCATCTAAAACCAAGACGGTTCCATGCTCAATTCCGATATCGGCAGTGCGAGAGAATATCTGCTTGGTTTCCTCCGGATAGGAAGAAGTCGCAATATCCACATCATGGATGGGACGATTGAGGAGAGCATCTCGAACAGAGCCCCCAACAAAATAGGCCTCAAAACCTGCTTCTTTAATTTTTTCTAATACTGGTAAAGCCTTCTGAAATTCAGAAGGCATTTGTGTTAATCTCATAATAAGTGTTCTAATCCATAGACAAGCTCATGACGCTTGACAACTTCTTTGATTCCCAAATTCACCCCTGTCATGAAGGAGCTGCGATCATAGGAGTCATGACGCAGAGTCAATCCTTCTCCTTGATTGCCAAAGATGACTTCCTGATGGGCTACCAAGCCTGGTAGACGGACTGAATGGATGCGCATACCATCAAAATTAGCACCACGAGCACCCGCAATCAATTCTTCCTTATCAGGCGCACCTTGCTGGATTGATTCCCGAACTTCCGCCATTAACTCAGCTGTTTTGATGGCTGTTCCACTCGGAGCATCTTTTTTCTTGTCATGATGGAGCTCGATAATCTCCACATTTGGGAAATATTTGGCAGCCTGCGCCGCAAATTGCATCAGCAAGACAGCTCCCAAGGCAAAGTTAGGGGCAATCAAGCCACCCAAATCTCGAGCACGGGAAAATTCTTTTAATTCTGCAATTTCTTCACTAGTAAATCCTGTTGTTCCTACGACAGGAGCAAAGCCATTTTCAAGAGCAAAACGCGTATTTTCGTAAGCAACGGCTGGTGTAGTAAAGTCTACCCAGACATCCGCTTCAAAACCAGCCAAGGCAGCCTTATCATTGAAGACAGGAATTCCCTGCCACTCTGATTCAGACTCAAAAGGATCCAACACTGCCACCAAGTCCAAGTCAGGATCAGCCAAAACCATCTGACAAGCAGCCTGGCCCATCTTTCCCTTAAAACCGGCAATAATCACTCGAATACTCATCTCTACTCCTATTCAAGATACAAAGGACGCTAGCTGCCCATGAAAAATAGGGAATGGCGCTGACTTTCCATGAAAGGCAAGACAGGCATCTTTTTTCAAGAGGCAGATAGTCCGTGTTCAATTTCTAAGATATAAAGTCTGCCCAGAACAATCTAGACAACTGGCGTATAGCTCAAGGCGATACTGCCTTCTCCAAGGTGGGTCCCAATGACACCACCAAAGCTGACAATTGAAATCTCAGAATTCACACCACTCTCAATCAAGAGTTGGCGCAAATCTGCCGCCTTTTGAGGTGCGTTACCATGAATTACTGTAATACGGTAGTCCCCATCTTTTGTCAACTCTTTGATGATTTCCACCAAACGTTTGGTTGCCTTCTTTTCCGTACGAACTTTTTCGTAAACTTCAATTACACCTTGGTCATTGAAGTAAAGAATGGGCTTGATACTGAGGAGATTCCCTAAGATAGCAGCCCCATTTGACAGACGTCCTCCCTTAACCAAGTGATCAAGGTCATCTACTATGATAAAGGCTGAATTATCAGCGATTTGAATAGCCAACTTCTCCTGAATCTGAGCAAAATCATCGCCCTGTTCTGCCCATTCAAAGGCACTCTCTACCATAAATCCTAGAGGAGCACTTGTGATATGGGTGTCCGGAAAGGCAATGGTCAAACCTTCATACTCATCCAACAAGTATTGGATATTCTGATAAAAACCTGAAATCCCTGACGAAAGGAAAAGACCCAAGACATGGGTATAACCCTCTTCTTTCAAGGAACTTAGAGTCTCATCCAATTTGGCAATACTTGGTTGACTGGTCTTAGGCAATTCAGCAGACTGAGCCATTTTTTGATAAAATTCCTCAGCAGTCAGATTGACACCTTCGACATACTCTTCCCCATCAATATTAACAGGAATATCCAAGATAAATAGATTCTCTCTTTGCAGCGTCTTCTCCTCTAAATAGGCGGAAGAATCTGTAATGACAGCTAATTTCATGACTAAAACTCCAAATTGATTCCTGGAAGATCCAAGGCAATTTCTGTTACTTCATACGTCAAACGGTTGAGCATGTTCAAGCATGGACGTGCCAAGGTTTCGACTTCTTCTTGGTTAAATTCGCTTGGTTCGTTGACAATACGACCTTCCACGTGGTTCACTTGGGAAATCGTCCCGCTGATGACAAATTTGTCAAAAACAATCATGAAACTCAAGATAACAACTAGCGAAGTTACTTGGTTTTCTTGGTCGTGTTGGAGTAACTGAAAGTTCACGTCTACCTTGGTTTCAGGAGCTCCATTTTCATTTTCCCATTCAAAGTTACGAGCATCAAAGTGATACTGGCTAACAAATTCTTGTTCTCGTTTAAGATTCATTTTTCTCTCCCTTTGCTACAATTTACTATGCAATTGTACCACATTTTTATCATTTCATCTAGTTTTCTAGACTTTAGTCAATTCCGATTTCATCTTTAACCACAGCAGCAATCGTATCTACGTAGTAGTTGACTTCTTCTGTTGTTGGCGCTTCTGCCATGACGCGCAAGAGAGGTTCTGTTCCACTTGGGCGGACAAGGATACGGCCGTTGCCAGCCATCTCTTCTTCCATCTTTTCGATGATTGCTTTAATAGCTGGTACTTCCATGGCTTTCTCTTTCATGGCATTTTCCACTCGGATATTGACCAGTTTTTGTGGGTAAATCGTCACTTCTGATGCTAGTTGAGACAAGCTCTTACCTGTTTCTTTCATGATTTTAGTCAATTGGACAGCTGATAATTGACCATCACCAGTTGTATTGTAATCCATCAAGATAACGTGACCTGATTGTTCACCACCAAGGTTGTAGCCTGATTTTCTCATTTCTTCGACAACATAGCGGTCACCAACAGCAGTCACTGCCTTGTTAATGCCAGCACTATCCAAGGCCTTATGGAAACCAAGGTTAGACATAACCGTTGTCACGATGGTATTTTGAGCCAACTGGCCTTTTTCAGAAAGGTATTTCCCGATGATGTACATGATCTTATCACCATCGACGATGTCACCATTTTCATCGACAGCAATCAAGCGATCACTGTCTCCGTCAAAGGCCAAACCAATAGCTGACTGGCTTTCTTTGACCACTTCTTGAAGAGCTTCTGGATGTGTAGAACCCACATTCAAGTTGATATTAAGACCATCTGGTGTCTCACCGATAACAGTTATCTGAGCTCCAAGGTCTGCAAAGATTTGACGAGCACTTGTAGACGCTGCACCATTGGCTGTATCCAAGGCCACTTTCATCCCTTCAAGAGGAGTTCCAGTTGAAACAAGGTAGCCTTCATACTTACGCAAACCTTCTGGATAGTCCACCAAGGTTCCCAAGCCCTCAGCACTCGGACGAGGAAGGGTGTCTTCGGCAGCGTCTAGCAAGGCTTCAATTTCTGCTTCTTTTTCGTCATCAAGTTTGAAACCATCCCCACCAAAGAACTTAATTCCATTATCAAGGGCTGGGTTGTGACTCGCTGAAATCATAACACCCGCACTAGCTCCCTCTGTTTTTACCAAGTAAGCTACTGCTGGTGTTGCAAGGACACCGAGTTTGTAGACGTGAATCCCTACTGATAGAAGACCTGCCACTAAGGCAGATTCTAGCATTTCTCCTGAGATACGTGTATCACGTCCTACAAAGACTTTAGGGGCTTCCGTTTCATGTTGGCTAAGAACATATCCACCAAAACGTCCCAGTTTGAAGGCCAACTCTGGCGTTAGTTCCACGTTTGCTTCTCCACGGACTCCATCGGTCCCAAAATATTTACCCATTTTGTTAATCATCCTTTTCTAAAATTTAGTTTATTCTTGTTTAGACGAGTCTGGTTTTGTTTCTGAACTCGTTGAAGACGAGCTGCTAGTCGAGGATCCTGTTGACGAGGTCGTTGACGAAGAACTCGAGCTAGACGATACTGTCTTGGTTGTAATTTTCATTGTAGTATCAAATGGCATAATGACGCTTGGTAAAACATTTCCATTTTTATCAACAGCTTGTAGTGGAACAGAAGCCGAATAGTTACCTGTTATCCGTTCACTTGTCGGTAAGATGGCAATGACACGATCTACTCTAGAGAGAGTTTCCTCGTCACTAATAACCGTTACTTTTTCATCTGACACAGTCACTGTATCAATTTTCACACGAGAATCAATCTGGCTAGGGTCAATCTCCGGCACAACGATTACATTGTCTCGTTTTGCTTTTTTTCCGACCTTCACTGTTATCTTTTGCGGTGTTGCAACAGCGGTCAAACCACTCGGTAGATTTTCTATGTTTAGAGGAACTTCGATGGTTCCTACACTGGCATCAGAAAGATCAGCCGTCACCTTAAATTTGCGCGTACTTTCCTGCATTTCGCTTGCCAAAGCAACTCGATTGGAACCTGTCAAGAAAACCGTTACTTCTGACGTGAAGCCGCTAATAAAGTACTGTTCACTGTCATAGTGGATATCAATTGGCACATTGAGTACTGTATTGGTATAGGTTTCCGTCCGCACCTGTCTGGCACTATTATTATTCTGATAGTTCGTAGAAGTCGCATAGATAAAGAGAATGCAGGCGAAAAAGAAGGAAGAAATGATATAAAGACTATTTTTTCTCATGTTTCAATCCTCCTAGCAAGCGCTCTTTCAAACCATGTTTTTCCTCTGATGTTGGAAGCAGGATTCTTCTCAATTCAGATTCAAACTCTTCCAAGGTCAAATCGTGCTTAAAGACTCCATTATAGGTGATTGAGATTCCACCTGTCTCCTCCGAAACCACAAAGGTAAGAGCATCTGACACTTCCGACAGACCAATCGCCGCCCTATGTCGCGTTCCAAACTCTTTGGAAATCTCTGTATTTTCAGTTAGTGGCAAGTAGGCTGAAGTAACAGCAATCCGATCTTCTCGGATAATGACAGCTCCATCGTGCAAGGGAGTGTTAGGAATAAAAATGTTGATGAGTAATTCAGCTGAAATCTTGGCATCTAGGAGAATCCCCGTCGAGATGTATTCCTGCAAGGTTCTCACTCGCTGCACTGCTACCAGAGCACCAATTTTACGCGGACTCATGTATTCGACTGATTTCACAAAGGCACGAATCATCTGCTCTTCTGCACTAATCGGAGCATTGGTAAAGAAATCCGTTGCCCGACCCAACCGCTCTAGACCCGTTCGAATCTCTGGTGAAAAGATGACCACCGCTGCAATGACCCCGTAGGTGATGATTTGATTGATCAACCAAGAAATGGTCGTTAAACCAATCATATTAGAGAGAATCTGGGCTAGAATGAAGACCAAAACTCCCCGAACCAAGATCATGATTTTGGTACCTGCAATGGCCTTTGTAAAATGATACAAAATATAAGTCACAATGAGAATATCAATCAGATTGGTGACTATACTCCAAGGGCTTGAAAACAAACTCGTCCAGTATTGTAAATTGGATAATTGTTGAAAATTCATCCCTGGCCTCCTCCCTGTCAAAACACTTTCCGTACTATTATACCATTTTCTGCTCATTTTTTCCCCATCCTACTTCATTTTAAATTAAGCAAAATTATGATAAAATAAACTGACTAGAAAAAACGAAGGAGAAATCATGTCTCAACTCTATGATATTACCATTGTAGGGGGCGGTCCTGTCGGCCTCTTTGCTGCCTTTTACGCCCACCTACGCCAAGCCAAAGTCCAAATCATCGACTCCCTTCCCCAGCTCGGTGGTCAGCCTGCCATCCTCTACCCTGAAAAGCAAATCCTTGATGTGCCAGGTTTTCCAAATCTAACTGGAGAAGAGTTAACCAAGCGTTTACTTGAGCAGCTAGATGGCTTTGACACACCTGTTCACCTCAACGAAACCGTTCTTGAGATTGAGAAACACGATGAAGGATTTAGCATTACAACCAACAAGGGAAGTCACCTGACTAAAACCGTCATCATTGCTATGGGGGGTGGTGCCTTTAAACCGCGTCCGCTCGAACTAGATGGCGTCGAAAATTATGAAAATATCCACTACCACGTTTCCAACATTCAGCAATACGCAGGCAAGAAAGTGACCATCCTTGGTGGAGGGGACTCAGCAGTTGACTGGGCATTGGCTTTTGAAAAAATCGCCCCAACTACTCTCGTTCACCGTCGAGATAACTTCCGTGCCTTGGAACACAGTGTGCAAGCCCTGCAAGAATCATCTGTGACTATCAAGACACCATTCGTTCCTAGCCAACTCCTTGGAGATGGAAAAACACTTGACAAACTGGAAATCACCAAAGTCAAATCTGATGAAGCCGAAACGATTGAGGTAGACCACCTCTTTGTCAACTACGGCTTCAAGTCTTCTGTCGGAAATCTTAAAAACTGGGGTCTGGACCTCAACCGCCACAAGATTATCGTCAACAGCAAGCAAGAATCTAGCCAAGCAGGTATCTATGCTATCGGCGACTGTTGCTACTATGACGGTAAGATTGATTTGATTGCGACAGGACTGGGGGAAGCTCCAACAGCTGTTAACAATGCCATCAACTACATTGACCCAGAACAAAAAGTGCAACCCAAACACTCGACCAGTTTATAAGAAAAGAACCACGAATCAACTGATTCGTGGTTTTATAGTTCTTCCGCTAATTTATTTATCTTTCTGAGTCTGTGGTTGACACCACTCTTGGTCAGGGGATTGCTCAGGCTATCCGCCAACTGCTGGATAGAGTAGTCTGGGTGCTGGATCCGCAAGCGAGCCACCTCTTGCAAATCCACTGGTAAATTTTCCAAACCCATTCGATCTTTGATTTTACTGATATTGTTGATAGTCTTCATACTAGCAGAAACCGTTCGAGCAATATTAGCTGTTTCAGCGTTATTGGCTCGATTGAGATCATTACGGGTTTCACGCAAAATCTTGACGCGCTCAAAATTATCACGCGCCTGCATGGCCCCAATCACAATCAAGAAATCCATGATGTCTTCTGCCCGTTGGAGATAAGTAACTGCACCTTTCCTGCGCTCAATGACCTTGGCGTCCAGCAAAAACTGCTGGAGGAGAGAGGCCAATCCTTGGGCATGGTCTAGATAAACGGAACTAATCTCCAACTGGTACTTACCAGACTCCGGATCTCGGATGCTGCCATTTGCCAGAAAAGCCCCACATAGGTAGGCCCGTCCAGCTTCCTCATCTGCTAAAATATCAGGATCGATGCCTGTCTCCAAACCAAAGAAGGAATCCGCAAGCCGCAAATCAGCCAAAAGCTCCTGCACCCTCTCATCGGTATAGACCGTATAGACACGGTTCTTACGAAGATTGCTTCTCTGATGGTGTCGAATCTCAGACTTAATCTCATAAAAATGGAGAAAGGACTCATAAAGGTGACGAGCTAACTTGGCATTTTCAGTCACGACTGACAAGGTTAGGCCCGAACTAGATAGACCGATACTGCCAGACATCTTGATAATGGCCGATAGTTCATAACGACTGAGATGGTGTTGACCAAGAATTTCCTCTTTTACTGCAACTGTGAAACTCATTTTCTCACCTGTATAATCCGCATCAACTCATCCACAATCAAATCGCCATCATGGAAGGCTCCTCCATTTTCCAAACGAAGGAAATTGGAAGAAATCACACGAGGCACCTGCTTGCAGAGACCAGCAAAATCATGTTCCACCTGTACCAAATATTCATCGAAACGGTTGGTATCCATGTATTCTCTAGGGACCTTTTCAATATTGACCAAGACTGTATCAATAAAAGGCCGACCTAAGTGTCGATGGAGGACTTCCACATGGTCACTGTCTGAAAAGTGTTCTGTTTCCCCACGCTGGGTCATGATATTGCAGACATAGGCTATCTCTGCCTTGGTCTCCAAGAGTGCTTGTCCAATCTCTTCGATCACGATATTGGGTAAAATCGATGTAAAGAGGGAACCAGGCCCCAAGACGATCATGTCACTCTCGAGAATAGTATTGACTACTCGACGGCTGGCTTGGGGTATTTCATCATCCAAGGTATTAGTCACATAAACATGGTCGATCATGCCTGGATGATCTGCAATGTGGCTCTCACCTGCCACCTCAGAACCGTCTCTAAAGACTGCATGTAGCGTCAAAGGGTGGTCACTTGAGGGGTAGATTTTTCCTGTTGTATGGAAAAAGAGACTTAGTAGCTGCATGGCATTATAAGTAGATCCCTGCATTTCAGAAAGGCCTGCGATGATGAGATTCCCTAGGGGATGACCCGCAAAAGCTCCAGCTTCTTCTGAGAAACGGTACTGAAAAACCTTCTCATAAAACTTAGGCATATCCGACATGGCTACTAGAACATTGCGAAGATCACCTGGTGGTGTCAGCTGTTGGATATTCTTTCTTAGCTCACCAGAAGACCCACCATCATCAGCTACCGTTACGATGGCAGCGATATCAACATCCTTTTCCCGCAAACTTTTCAAAATGACGGGGATACCAGTTCCTCCACCAATCACCGTTATTTTAGGTTTTCTCATGAACGGTTTACCGTTTCCTTTCTTCGATCTTTGTCACGATGGCTTTCATTGACAGGCCAATTTTTAGCAAGGTCCTCTGCGATTCGTTTGGCAAAGGCCACACTACGGTGCTGTCCACCTGTACATCCCACTGCAATGGTCAAAACAGACTTACCTTCTTTCTTGTAACTTGGCAAGATCGGCTCAATCAAGGCGAGCAAGTGCTGATAGAAACTTTCAGACTCTTCATGATTCATTACATAGTCATAAACTGCTTGATCCTCACCTGTCTGATTACGGAGTTCAGGGAGGTAGTATGGATTTGGCAAGAAACGGACATCAAATACCAAGTCCGCATCGATAGGAATACCATACTTAAATCCAAAAGACATGACCTCTATACGGAAAGACTGGGTTTGTTCTTGGTCCGAAAATTGCTCAGCAATGGTTTTACGAAGTTCACGCGGGGTAAGTTCTGTCGTATCCACCACATTTTGGCTCATGTTTTTCAAAGGTGCCAAAAGTTCACGTTCCAGCTTAATCCCATCTAAAATTCGACCATCTGCTGCTAGAGGGTGACTCCGTCTGGTTTCCTTGTAACGGGCTACCAATTCCTTATCTTTTGCATCCAAAAAGAGGATTTTGAAATCCAATTCATCCTGGTTTTCCAATTCATCCAAAACAGCTTGAATCTCCGAGAAGAAGGAACGACTACGCATATCCACTACCAAGGCCAGTTTGTGGTCATCATCTTTGGTTTCGACCAACTGTAAAAACTTTGGCAAGAGGGCTGGCGGCATGTTGTCAATAGTGAAATACCCCAAATCCTCGAAGGACTGAATGGCTACGGTTTTTCCTGCACCACTCATCCCTGTCACAATCACTAGGTGAAGTTGTTTTTTTGTCATCTATCTCTCCTTATATCAAAAAAAGTTTGGCAGAGCCAAACTTCAACTAGCTTATCCAATCTCTGCGATCACTTCAATTTCGACTTTCACATCACGAGGAAGACGTGCAACCTCTACAGCTGAACGAGCTGGGAACTCCTCTTTGAAGGCCGTTTGGTAAACCTCATTAAAAGGAACAAAGTCGTTCATATCGCTCAAGAAGCAAGTTGTTTTAACAACGTGATCAAAGTCCGTTCCCGCTTCTGCCAAAATAGCACCAATGTTTTTCAAGACTTGTTCTGTCTGTTCCTGGATAGTCTCTCCTACAATCTCCCCAGTTTCAGGAGATAGGGGAACTTGACCGCTTGCAAACAAAAGATTGCCAACGATTTTCCCTTGAACATAGGGTCCGATTGCTTTTGGAGCTTTGTCTGTATGAATTGTTTTTGCCATTTCTTTCCCTCACAATTTTTCTAATATTGCATCCCAAGCCTGATCCATCCCTGCCTTGCTGACAGATGAAAAGAGGATGAAGTCGTCACTTGGATCAAAGTTTAATTTCTTTTTGATTGCAGATTCGTGCTTGTTCCACTTACCACGAGGAATCTTATCTGCCTTAGTTGCAACGATGATGACCGGAATTTCATAATACTTGAGAAATTCGTACATCTGCACATCATCTGCTGATGGGTCATGACGGAGGTCAACCAGACTGACCACTGCACGGAGATTTTCCCGAGTTGTCAGGTACTCCTCAATCATGCGGCCCCACTTTTCACGTTCCTTTTTGGAAACGCGGGCATAGCCATACCCAGGCACATCCACAAAGCGCATCTTGTCATCAATGTTAAAAAAGTTAAGGAGCTGGGTCTTCCCAGGTTTCCCTGATGTACGGGCAAGATTTTTGCGGTTGAGCATGGTGTTGATAAAGCTGGACTTCCCAACATTGGAGCGCCCTGCAAGGGCAATCTCTGGCAGGTCATCCTGCGGATAGTGGGACTTGTTGGCCGCAC
This sequence comes from Streptococcus pseudopneumoniae, assembly GCF_001074565.1. Lineage (GTDB taxonomy): Bacteria > Bacillota > Bacilli > Lactobacillales > Streptococcaceae > Streptococcus > Streptococcus pseudopneumoniae_J. The sequence goes on from NZ_JUQX01000026.1 coordinate 65,233, forward strand.
TGAGCAAGATTTCTGCATTATGTGTATTGATTTCCATAGTCACCTCTAGGCTGTTTCTAGGATCGGTTTATCCGTTCCATCAACAGCTTCTTTAGTGATGCGGACCAATTTCACATTTTCCTGACTCGGTACCTCAAACATAACATCCAGCATGGTTTCTTCAATGATGGAGCGAAGACCACGCGCACCCGTTTTGCGTTCGATGGCCTTATTGGCAATTTCTTGAAGGGCTTCATCGTCAAATTCCAACTCAACATCGTCATAAGAAAGCAAGGTTTGGTATTGTTTGACCAAGGCATTTCTTGGTTCTTTCAGGATGCGAACCAAGTCATCGACCGTCAATTGCTCGAGAGCCGCAAAGACAGGCAAGCGTCCAATCAACTCTGGAATAATACCGAATTTTTGAATGTCTTCCGCGATGATTTCTTGCATGTAGGAGCTATTTTCATCAATCGCCTTGTTATTTTGTCCGAAACCGATGACTTTTTCACCCAAACGTTGTTTAACGATCTCTTCAATGCCATCAAAAGCACCACCCACGATGAAGAGGATATTCTTGGTATCTACCTGAATCATCTCTTGTTGTGGATGTTTGCGTCCACCTTGAGGCGGTACACTAGCTACGGTTCCTTCGATGATTTTAAGAAGGGCTTGTTGCACTCCTTCACCAGAAACGTCACGTGTGATAGACACGTTCTCGCTCTTCTTGGCAATCTTGTCAATTTCATCTACGTAGATAATCCCACGTTCTGCACGTTCGATGTTAAAGTCAGCGGCCTGCAAGAGTTTGAGGAGGATATTTTCCACGTCCTCACCCACATACCCAGCCTCAGTAAGAGCTGTCGCATCTGCAATAGCAAAAGGTACATTCAAGCTCTTAGCCAAAGTCTGAGCCAAGAAAGTTTTCCCTGAACCAGTTGGACCAATCATCAAGATATTTGACTTCTGCAAATCCACATCTTCTGACTCTTCACGCGTATCGTGGAAATTGATGCGTTTGTAGTGGTTGTATACAGCTACTGCCAAGGCACGTTTGGCACGATCTTGACCGATAACATAGTGGTTCAAGATATTGAGGAGCTCGATTGGTTTTGGTACTTCAGACAAGTCTGCCAAGACTTCCTCAGCCAACTCCTCCCGAATGATTTCCTGGGCCAACTCCACACATTCATTACAGATAAAAGCGTTGTTCCCAGCGATTATTTTCTTTACTTCTTCTTGGCTTTTGCCACAAAATGAGCAATAAACCATCATATCATTTTTCCTATTTGTAGGCATGATTTCCTTCCATTCTAATTTATCATTCTATCTAAAATAAGTTCATGTAAAAAGCATGAATACTGTTTACCAGATTGGTAAAAGCATTCAGCCAGAGTAAGGCAGACAGTCCATAGCGCTTCTTACGAAAAGCCTGTGCTCCAGTCAAAATACAGATCACACACAAAAAAGCTGTAAAAAATCCAAATATACTGCGCTCCATTAGACTTCCTTTCTATCTCGGTATTCGATGGTAAAATCATAGTCGTTTTTCTCATCTCGCTCATAAGATTTTCTTGCTACTGTCTCAAAACGAGACAAGTCAAACTCCTCAGGGAAATAGGTATCTCCCTCCACCTGAGCATGAATCTGCGTCACGATGATTTCATCTAAATAGGGCTCAAAAGCCTGAAAAATCTGTTTCCCACCAATGATATAGAGATTTTTTTCCTGACTCTGATACCAAGCTAAAACAGATTTCACATCTTGAAACACTAGCGCACCATCCACGACTTCGTCACTGTTTCGTGTCAAAATCAAGGTTTGGCGTTTGGGAAGCAGACGACGCCCCATTCCATCAAAAGTCACTCGTCCCATCAAGATGGCGTGGTTCAAAGTTGTTTCCTTAAAATGTTGTAATTCTGCTGGCAAATGCCAAGGAAGACGGTCTTCTTTACCAATCACACCTGTTTCATCTTGGGCCCAAATGGCTACGATTTTCTTTGTCATGCTTCCATCCTTTTTATTGATACTACTATTTTATCAAAATTCTCCCAAAAAGGCTGTTTTGAAACGCGCGCAAAAGAGAGAAAAGGAGCAGGCTTCATTTAGCCTGCTCCTCTCGTCCCTAGGACATATATTTTTTTGCTTCTGATTCAATTCTTTCGACTACTTCTTGGATACTTAGTCCAGTTGTGTCAAGGTAAACTGCATCCTCAGCCTGTTTGAGAGGTGAGGTTTCACGATGACTATCCTTGTAGTCACGCGCCGCAATCTCTTCTTTCAGCGTTTCAAGGTCTGTTTCAATCCCTTTAGCAATATTTTCCTTATAACGACGCTCTGCTCTTTCTTCAACAGAAGCTACTAGGAAAATCTTAAGTTCAGCTTGTGGTAAAACAACTGTCCCGATATCACGCCCATCCATCACGGTGCCACCTTGCTGAGCAATCTTCTGTTGGAGAGAGACCAGTTTCTCACGCACTTCTGGAATAGCCGCAATGCTTGAAACCTGGTTGGTCACTTCATTTTCACGAATAGGATGAGTGATATCCACATCCCCTACAAAAACAAGTTGATCACCTGTTTCTGAACGTCCAAAACTAATGGGATGTTGATCAAGCAATTCCAAAAGTTGCTCTACTTTTCCTGCATCCAACTGGTGCTTGAGTGCTATATAAGTCGCAGCACGATACATGGCACCTGTATCGAGATAAGTGTAACCAAAATCCTTAGCAATAATCTTTGCGACCGTACTCTTACCACTGGAAGCTGGACCATCAATAGCAATTTGAATTGTCTTCATTCCCGACTCCTATCTTGTCTTGATCACATCACCTGGATTGGCAAACCAAGATCCAGATGACATATGAGAAGGATTCAGAGCTTCTAGCTGGGCAATGGAAATCCCTGCACGCTGAGCGAGAGCTGCTTCTCCTTCTCCAGGTTGCACAGTAAGCGTTCCTTCTCCATCTGTGTGTTCTTCAGAACTACTTTCTGAAGGAGTTGATTCAGAAGAAGCTGTTTCTTCTACTTTGCTGCTTGAAGAGGAAGACTCTTCCACTTTTGAAGTGGAACTGCTAGCAGGTGCTGAAGGATCATAAAAATCCTTCAAGGCAGCCGTGCGGTTGCTTCCTCCAGTAGAAAGGTAAATCAATACGACAACCATTGCTACAACGATTACAAAGAAGAGGCTAGCTAGAACTGTCAAGACACGATTGGCAACAACACCTTTTCCCTTTTGTTTACGGTGACGACGTTCCGATCTTGATTCTTCCTCATTGTTTTCATAAATATCTTCTTGCCATGGTTCTTTTTCCATACCTTACTCCTTGTATTTTTTAAACTTTCTTATTACAATATAAATATGAAACTCACACTTATACCTGAACGATGCATCGCCTGTGGGCTTTGCCAAACCTATTCTGAACTCTTTGATTATCACGATAATGGAATCGTTCGCTTTTATGATGATCCAGTTGAATTACAAAGAGAAATCACTGAGACCAGCGATGTTCTGGAGGCCATCAAAAATTGTCCTACACGTGCACTTCTAAAAGATCCGTCATAGTTTAAAAGGGAGATTGATATTGTAGATTCTTTTTATCACTTTAATCCCTTCATCTACTAGTTTAGCATATTTCTAGGTAAAATTATAGTCTTTTCCGGCTATTTTTTCCTTCAAAAATAGAAAGGTCACTTTTTTCTTTGACCAGATAGAGTGGTCTTTTTTTGGTCTCTAGATAAATCTTACTGATATACTTGCCTAGAATCCCTATGGTCAGGAGTTGAATTCCTCCAAGAAAGAGAATAACAGCCATCAGAGAGGTCCAGCCAGATGTCGGATTCCCCAAGATAAGGGTCCGAAATACCACAAAAACAGTCATCATAAAAGAAATAAAACAAGATAGGAGCCCCGCTACAAAAGCTATACTCAAGGGAAAATCTGAAAAGTTGAGAATCCCTTCAATCGAGTAGAAAAAGAGCTGCCTAAAACTCCAACTGGTTTCGCCAGCCTGTCTTTCAACATTTGGATAATCAAGATAGTGCGTTCGAAAACCAACCCAGGCAAAGAGACCCTTAGAAAAACGATTGGATTCGGTCAAGGCTAAAATAGCATCCACCACAGACCTTCTCATCATCCGAAAATCACGGACACCCGAGGGCAGAGCTACGGGGCTGATTTTTTGCATGAGGCGGTAAAAGAGATCGGCACAGAAGCTACGAAGGAAGGGTTCTCCCTCCCGACTAGTTCTCCGTGTCCCAACACAGTCTAAGTCTGCATTCTGGTCTAGTAAGGCCTTCATTTCGAGCAACATACTAGGAGGATCCTGGAGGTCTGCATCCATCACAACCACCAAGTCTCCAGTTGCATGCTGCAAACCTGCATACAGAGCTGCTTCTTTCCCAAAATTTCGCGAGAAAGAAATGTAATGTACCGCAGGATTTTGCATCCGATAGGCCTTTAGCAAGTCTAAGGTTCCATCGCTAGACCCGTCATCCACAAAGACATACTCGATCTCTGCTCCCAATTCTGGAAGCAGTGCTTCAACAGACTGATAAAAAAGAGGAAGTACTTCCTCTTCGTTTAAACATGGGACAATGATTGAAATCATCATCTTAGTCTTCAAATCCATTTGGATGCTTGCTTTGCCAACGCCATGCGTCTTCACACATTTGGGTGATGCTGAGTTCTGCTTCCCAGCCCAGTTCAGCTTTGGCTTTTGCAGGGTCTGAGTAGCAGGCAGCGATATCACCTGGGCGGCGTTCTACGATGCGGTAAGGAATAGGACGTCCCACTGCTTTTTCCATATTTTGGATAATTTCAAGAACTGAGTAACCTTTACCTGTTCCAAGGTTATAAACATTAAGACCTGAACCTTTTTGAAGTTTTTTCAAAGCTGCAACGTGACCTTTGGCTAGATCTACAACGTGGATATAGTCACGAACACCAGTCCCATCTTCCGTATCGTAATCATCTCCAAACACTTGCACTTGCTCTAGTTTACCAACTGCTACTTGCGCAACATAAGGCAAGAGGTTGTTTGGAATACCGTTTGGATTTTCTCCCAAGTCTCCACTTTCATGCGCTCCGATTGGATTAAAGTAACGAAGCAAGACCACATTCCATTCTGAGTCTGCCTTGTAGATATCCGTCAAAATTTCCTCTAGCATGAGCTTAGTACGACCGTATGGATTGGTCACTGAAAGTGGGAAATCTTCTAGGATTGGCACTGTATGAGGATCTCCGTAAACTGTCGCAGAAGAACTGAAGATGATGTTCTTACAGTTGTTTTCTTCCATGGCTTTCAAAAGGCTGACAGTTCCAGCGATATTATTGTCATAGTAGGCAAGAGGGATACGTGTTGATTCACCAACAGCCTTCAAACCAGCAAAGTGAATGACGCCAGTCGGCTCTTCCTGCTTGAAAATATCTCTGAGGGTATCTGTGTCACGGATATCTGCCTCATAGAAAGGAATCTCAACTCCTGTAATTTTTTCAACAACTTCTAAACTCTTACGATTGCTGTTGACAAGATTATCCACCACAACCACTTGATGACCTGCTTGGATCAACTCAATAACAGTGTGTGTTCCGATAAAACCAGCACCACCAGTTACCAAAATCTTTTCTTGCATCTTTCTTCCTCGATTCTCGGATTATTTTTTCTTATTTTATCATTTTTGATAGGGAATGTCATTTGACATCCTAAACTACCTGCTAAAATTTCAGTAAAATCTTATTCGCTTTTTACTCGTTTGACATAGTTTCCAATTGGATAGTTTACTGGGTCCAAGGTCAACTCCTTATCTTGAACCAATTGGGCTAGATGGTAACCAATGATAGGGCCCGTTGTCAAACCTGATGACCCTAGTCCACTAGCTGCATAGACACCTGCTAAGCCTGGGACTTGCCCAAAAAATGGAGAAAAATCACTGGTATAGGCACGGATTCCTACTCGCTCACCTCTTATAGTAGCTTCAGCCAAGGCTGGGTAGTATGGCAAGGCTGCTTCCTCCATTTGTTGGAGCAAGGTTTCATCTACCGTCAAGTCAAATCCCATATCATTTTCATGGGTAGCTCCTAGGGACAATTTCCCACCTGCAAAAGGAATCAAATCCCACTCCCCTTCTGGCATGACAACCGGGTAAGATTTCATATCTTTGGTAAATTGATAATCTCGTAGTTGTCCCTTTTGGGGACGAACATCTACCACATATCCTAAAGGTTTCAAAATGTCCCCCAACCAAGCTCCCGTCGCTAAAACAACCCGTTCAAACACCTCTTCACCAATCTGGTAACCTGATGCTAAAGGTGTCAGACTCACTTTTTCTTTGACCAACTTGACTTGACTAGCTTCTAGCAGACGAGTCACTAAGAGGTGGCCATCTACTCTCGCCCCACCAGAAGCATAGAGCACGCGGTCAAATCCCTGCAAGCAAGGGAATAATTCATTTGCAGACGCTTGGTCTAAAATGGCTAACTGGCCTATCAAGGGAGACTCTTCTCTGCGCTGGAGGGCTAGTTGATAGAGTTCTTCAAGCTTGGATTCATCCTTTTTCAAGAGAAAAACTCCCGAACGTTGGTAAAAGTCGATTTCCTGACCAGACTTTTCTAAATCAGCCAACAGTTCCTCGTAAAAGTCAGCTCCCAAGCGTGCCATCTTGTACCAGGCCTTGTTTCGGCGTTTGGAAAACCAAGGACTGATAATTCCTGCTGCTGCCTTGGTAGCCTGACCCTGTCCATGGTCAAAAACGGTCACCTCTAAATCTGCTTCTTTGGCGAGGTAGTAGGCAGCAGTTGCCCCTACAATCCCTGCTCCAATAATGGCAACTTTTTTCATTGTCTTCACTTTCTAACTAGATATGGTGGAAAGGATTGGTCGATGCTTGACTAGGTATGATATCAATGGACCAATCCTTTTCTGCCTTCCATTGATTAAGGAGGTCAGCAATTTTTTCGACAAAAAGAATTTCGATATAGTGTCCCGGGTCCAGCGCCAACAAGCCATCAGACAGCATATCCTGTGCTGTATGGTAGTAGATATCACCAGTAATATAGACATCCGCCCCCTTTGCCAAAGCATCAGGATAGAAAGACTGACCACTACCACCGCAAATGGCAACTCTTGAAATAGGCTTCTGCAAATCACTCTCTTGGTAATGCACCATGCGAAGACTATCAAGATCAAAGACTTGCTTGACATGCTGGGCCAATACCCCAAAAGGCTGAGGCTGAATATTCCCAATCCGCCCAATCCCACGTTCTGGGCCTGTTTCCTGAAGATAAGTCGTCTCCTCAATACCTAGCATCTGACAGAACCAGTCATTGAGACCATTCTCGACAATGTCAATATTGGTGTGACTGACATAAACTGCGATATCATGCTTAATCAAATCAATGTAAATCTGATTTTGCGGACTACTAGAGACCAAATCCTTGATGGGACGGAAAATCGGCGCGTGCTTAACGATAATCAAGTCCACACCCTTTTCAATGGCTTCAGCCACCGTCTCTTCACGAATATCCAGAGCAACCATGACTTTTTGGATATCCTTGTCTAGAGTACCGATTTGCAGGCCACGACTGTCTCCCTCCATGGAAAATTCCTGAGGACAAAAATCTTCATAACGTTTAATCACTTCACTTGCTAACATGGAGCACCTCCTTGATGGCTTGAATTTTATGAGCTAGAACTTGACGTTCCTCCAGATTTTTTTCTGGGATTTGGTCAAGAGCAACCTCTAACTTAGCAGCTTCTTTTTGCCACTTTTGAACGAAAACTGGGCTGACTTCCTTGGACAAGAAAGGTCCAAAGCGAACATCACTAGCTGATAGCTCCATTTGTCCCGCTTCCACCACTAGAATTTCATAAAACTTGCCAGCTTCTTCTAGAATGCCTTCTGCTATAATCTGGAAACCGTTCTCTTGTAACCAGAGACGCAAGTCATCTTCACGATTATTGGGCTGGAGGATTAAACGTTCTACACTCGCTAGTTTATCCAATCCTTCTTCTAATATGGTCGCAATCAAACGCCCTCCCATACCAGCAATGGTGATAATCGACACTTGGTCTTCCTCTTCAAAAGCCGCCAAGCCATTGGCTAAACGGACTTGGATTTTCTCCTTTAGACCGTGAGCCTCAACATTTTTTACAGCAGATTGGTAGGGACCAACCACCACTTCGCCTGCAATGGCAGCTTCAATTTGGCCTCTCTCGACCAACTCGATAGGCAGATAAGCATGGTCACTCCCCACATCTAGTAAAATGGCCCCCTGTGGCACAAAGGACGCCACCAATTCTAATCTCTTTGAAATCATCTTCTCTCGCTTTCCAAAACTCTATTACCTTTTATTATACCACATTTCAGCTAGCAATCTTGCACCTAAAAAGACCGCAATCCACAGATTGCAGCCTTTCTTTATTTTCTAGCTTGATAACGACTGGTTAAGATAAATATCACAGTAAAGACAGCCATCATGACAAGGTAAACAGGGAATGTTTGTCCTGTAAGTGTCGAAATTTCAAGCAGTTTCTGAATTCTTGGGTAAAGAGCTGTAGCTAGGAAGCCTCCTACTGACCAAACAATCAAGAGGACACGCCAGAGGGTAAATGGCATGCAGGCTCTAAATACGGATAAGAAACCGATAGACCCAAGGAGATAGTAGAGGAGGGTTGAGATTTCTAACTCTGACCAACCTTGGCTAGCCCCAAAGATTTTGACAAAAAGAACGCTGAAGACGACCATAAGTGCACTTGGTAGGGCACGAAGCATGGATCTTCTGAGGAAATTTGGCTCAACAGGTTTGATATTTCGCTCAAAAGTCAAGACAAATGGCGGAAAACCTTCCACGAACTGGTCGATCATGGTAATCTGAATCGGAATGAAAGGGAAAATCAAAATCCACTCAGACCGACCTAGTAGAGCACTGGCAATACAGATGACTGCTAGCAAGAAGGAATAAATGGTCTTTATCAAGAAAATCGGTGCAATGTGGGCAATGTTATTGACCACGCGACGACCTTCAAAGAGAATCTCAGGAACATCATTAAAGTCTGAGTTCAAGAGAACTAGATTGGCAATCTGACGAGTCGCAGGATCTCCTTCAGCCATAACGATAGAACAATCTGCTTCGCGGAGAGCTAGGATATCATTGACACCATCCCCTGTCATAGCTGTTGTATGACCCGCTTTTTTCAGGGTTTGGATCAGTAGTTTCTTTTGATGAGGAGAAACACGTCCGAAAATCGCAGTCTCCTCAGCCATGGCCATCAATTCCTCATCCGTGATTTTTGAACAGTCTACATAGCTATGGTAGTCTGCAAAACCAGCCTTCTGGGCAATGCTGGACACAGTGACCGGATTATCACCAGAGATAATCTTGAGGCCCACTTCCTGAGAACGGAGGTAGTCCAGCGTCTCTGCTGCTCCTTCTCGAATAGGGTCTAAGATTTCTAGCAAGGCTAGAGCCTGAATATCAGATGGTTTCTGTGGTTTGTGGTGGTCTAATTTTTCCTGACTGAGGGCTAAGACCAAGACACGTGAACCTCTCTCCAAGGCCTCTCTGGCTTCTAGGACTTCATAGTCCAGCAACATCTCAGGTGCACCTAAGAAAACTGTCCCCAAATCTTCCAATTCCATAGCTCCCCACTTGCGGTCGCTGGAGAAAGGCAGATTAGAGATCATAGGATAGGCAACCTGTCCTTGGAAACGCTGGCGAATAGCTTGGGCAGTTGGATTTTTATCTTCACTATGGGCTATGTAGCTAGTCAGGATGCTGGAAATAGCCTCATCACCATAAGTTTCCGTCAGCGGAAGGACAGCTTCCACCTGCATCTTTCCTTGGGTGATGGTACCCGTCTTATCCAGACAGAGCATATCCACGCGCGCCAAGGTCTCAACAGAGTACATCTCCTGCACCAAGACCTTTTTCAAGCCCAACTTAATCACTGCAGTCAAGAGCGAAGTGATTGTCAAAAGGGCAATTCCCTTGGGCAACATCCCCAGAAGGGCTGTCGACGAATTTACAACGGATGACTTGAGAGGCAGGCCTTTTAACAGCAAGGCTTCTAGCAAGAGAGCCAGACCAAAGGGAATGATAATCTTCCCAGTAAAACCAGCTAGCTTGTCCAGCGATTTCATGATACGGGAGTTGATTGGTTTAACGGTCTTAGCTTCCAGCATGAGTTTGGCAGCATAGTTGTCTGCACCGACATGGTGGACTTGAGCTAAAACTGACCCACTGGCTAGGAAACTTCCTGACAAAAGCAAGGCGTCAACTTCCTTTTGCACCAAATCACTTTCTCCCGTTAACATGGCTTCATTGACTTCCGCAAAGCCTTCCAAAACCAAGGCATCACTGGGAATCTGCTCTCCAGCAGACAGACGAATGATATCTCCTAGCACCAATTCTTCTGGATTAAGAGCAACTTCCTGACCATCACGAATAGTCTTGACCTTTTCCTTGGTCATGAGATTAAGCTTGTCCACCATGTGTTTGGCCCGTAGCTCGGTCACAATCCCAGAAAAAGCGTTAAAGCAGATAACAGCAAAGAAGACCAAATTGCTCCAAGCCTGCACAAAAGCTAGCGCCAAGGCAATGGCAAAGTTCAACGCGTTAAAAAGTGTAAAAACATTTCGTTTGAAGATTTGCCAAGTACTGGTACTGGCCGACGCGGTAAAGTCATTAACCAAACCTTGAACCTGTCTATCCTTGACTTCTCTTTGGGTTAATCCCATTATCTTATTTTTATCCATAAATTCTATCATATCATTTTTTCTAGCAGAATTCTAATCCTATCCAAAACATCTCCACTGATAACTGAAAAAGTTTGCCAGTAGTCTTTTGATAAGGTATAATAATAAAAGCAAGACAATCGAAGGAGATCTCATGTTTTATACTTATTTGCGTGGACTAGTCATGCTGATCTTGTGGTCCATCAATGGCAATGCCCACTACCACAATACTGATAAAATCCCTAGTAAAGATGAAAACTATATCCTCGTAGCACCTCATCGGACTTGGTGGGATCCAGTTTACATGGCTTTTGCGACCAAACCAAAACAATTCATCTTTATGGCCAAAAAAGAGCTGTTTAACAACCGCATCTTTGGCTGGTGGATCCGTATGTGTGGGGCCTTTCCTATCGACCGGGAAAATCCTAGCGCCTCTGCTATCAAATACCCTATCAATGTCCTCAAAAAAAGTGACCGTTCCCTTATCATGTTTCCTAGTGGTAGTCGCCACTCGACAGATGTCAAAGGCGGAGTTGCTCTGATTGCCAAGATGGCTAAGGTCCGTATCATGCCGGTTACCTACACCGGTCCCATGACCTTGAAAGGCTTGATTAGCCGTGAACGTGTCGATATGAACTTTGGAAATCCAATCGATATCTCAGACATTAAGAAAATGAATGATGAAGGAATCGAAATGGTTGCAGATCGTATCCAAGCAGAATTCCAACGTTTGGACGAAGAAACCAAGCAATGGCACAATGATAAAAAACCAAATCCACTCTGGTGGTTTGTCCGCATCCCTGCCCTTATTCTTGCAGTGCTTGTTGGTATCCTAACGATTATCTTTACCTTCATCGCAAGCTTTATCTGGAATCCAGATAAGAAGAGGGAGAAACTTGGTTAAAAAATACAATTATCCCTTGGCTTTTACCAAGGGATATTTCTTTTATTCAATCTCCCATTTCTTTGCCAACCAGTTAGAAAAAGCCACAAATCGCTCAGCAACTTGCTCATGATGCCCATAGGGATCAAAGACAAACTGACCAGTCGGATAACGTTTCTGAAGACTGGTATGGATCTGCTCAGCATAGGTTGGTGCTTGAGCCAAGCGATTGGTATGATGGGCTCCTTCTGTTTGACCATTCTGTAAATACAGTAAACAGTCCAAATTTTTCACCTTTTCTTCCTTGCAGTAAGCCACAAAATCAGGATACCAAAAGGAACCGCAGATAGAGAAGATACAGGAGACCTTATCAAAATGGAAAAGACTGTATACTGCCACCAAACCACCTAGTGAGTAACCTCCATAAGCAAGGCGATTTTTATCCAAGCGATAAAGCGACTGCAACTTGTCTAAAAGACCTCCAAATAAAAGATCATGATAGGCATTTGCCTGACCACCAAAATCTGGAGCTCCATCTCTCAGAGCAGATGCCTTCCATGGAGTGTAGTCATCTAGGCGATTTTCAGAAGTCAAACCCACTAAAATCACAGATTCTGAAAGGGAGGATAGGAAATCCAAGTTTCCATCATTCAAGAGAATAACTGGATAGGTTTGATTGGGATCATAGATCGAAGGAAGGCTGACCTTGACTTGGATCCCTTCCCAATCAAACTCATTATTTATTGATAAAATCATTGATTTTCTCAAGGGAATCAATCACTGCTGGACCATAATCCATCAACTCATCGTAAGAAATGGTCATGATTTTTTGATTCTTAATTGCAGGAACGTTTTCCAAAACTTCATTTGCCTTCATCAACTCTACAGCTGTGGCATCCAATTTTTTATTGCGGTCGCTGGTTACATAGATAATCAACTCAGGATCCATTGACACGAGATTTTCCAAGGTCAAGCCTGATGTTCCCGTTGCAACGTTGGTATAACCAAGTTGATTCAACAAGCTCTCTTGCAAAGCAGACTTGTAAGCACCGAAGGTTTCGTCATTATAAGCAACCATAATCAAAGCCTTTTTCTTTTCACCTTGGCTTGTTGAATTTGCTTTCTTAACAGCGTCAATTTTAGCTTGTAATTGGGCTGCGTATTCATTAGCCTTGTCCTGCACATTAAAAATCATTCCAAGATTTTTGACATCTTCTACAATATTCCCTAAATCTTGCTGAATCGTTGAGAGAGAAGCTTTTTGCGTATAGACTGGGATTTTGTTTTCATTCCAAGTGCTAACTGTCCCCAAGGATTTTTCAGAAAACATCATATTTCGACCCATTACTGCGTCCGGCTCATAAGAAAGGACTGTCTCTTGTGAAACTGTTTTTTTATCGCCAATTTGAGGAATCGTCGCAATCGCGTCTTTGTATTTGTCTGTTACAGCATTGTCCGGGTTGAGCATGCCAGCAATTTTATCCTTCAAGCCTAACTCCAATAAGATTTCAGTGGTTGACAGATTGTTGGTGATAACTTTTTCAGGTGCCTTGTCAAAGACTTGTTCGACTTCATTCCCTTTAGCGTCATAGGTTTTGACCGTTAGTGGATAAGTCGTCTCTGTGCTGGCTTTTTGACTTGTTTCTGTGCTAGACTGTGTGGTAGTTTTTTCTGTAGTAGTATTGCCACAAGCTGCCATGGTTAGGGTAGCTACTGTTACGAGTAAAATGCTTAGTGTTTTTTTCATTTTGTTTTCCTTTTCATTTTTATAAATAGTGAATCATGGCTTGCTGATCCTCAGTCCAAGTCACCTGACTTTGAACTCCATATACAGTTTGCAATGACTCAGGGGTGATGGTCTCCTTTGGAGTCCCTTGGTAAAGGATTTCTCCCTCTTTCATCAGATAGAGATAATCCGAATAGCGACAAGCAAGTTGAATATCATGCAATACAGCTAAAACATTGACCTTAAGATTCTTCACAATGGCCAACAAGTCTAACTGGTACTTGATATCCAGGTGATTGGTTGGTTCGTCCAGGAGCAAGAGAGTCGGTTCTTGCGCTAAGGCGCGGGCTAATAAGACTCGTTGTTTCTCCCCCCTGACAGAGACGAATAGAGACGAGTTTTCTTCTCAAGCATATCCACCTTGACGAGAGCATCTTGAACGAGGGCATAATCTCTTTCCTTTTCCTTCTGTAAAAAAGAGAGGTGGGGAGTTCTTCCCAGCAAGACGATTTCCTCAACTGTACAATCAAACTGCAATTGATTAAACTGGGTGACAACTGCCATTTGCTTGGCTGTTTCTTTGAGTGACCAATGCTCCAGTGGCTTTCCATCTAGGCTTATCAAACCTTTGTCCGCCTTTTCCTGACGATAGAGGAGTTTAAGCAAGCTGGTTTTTCCACTTCCATTTGGCCCTAATATCGTATGAAATTGATGCCCCTCAACCTTAAGAGAAACTCCTTTGAGGATTTTTTCTCTCCTAATCCAAAGTGAACATCCTGACAAATCAAGTCCATATCAGGCCCTCACCTCCCTTCGCCTACCTCCTACAATGTAGATAAAGAAGGGAGCACCTACTAAGGCTGTGAAAATACCAATAGGCAGCTCTGCGTTTGGAATGATGATACGAGAGAGTACATCTGCCCAGATGACAAAGAGGGCACCCAGCAAGGTTGCAATGGGAAAAAGCCTCCTGTAATTCGTTCCTACTAACCCTCGAGCTAAGTGAGGAGTAATCAGACCGACAAATCCAATAATCCCACAAGTTGCCACTAAGACAGCTGTCAGCACAGCCACCACGGTCACGTAAAGATACCAATAGAAGCGTAAGGGAATTCCCAAAGTTAAAGCAGCCTCATCTCCCATCATCATCGCATTGAAAACACGATACTGGGTAGCGAAAAATAGAAAGTCCAATCCTACTACTATAGTTGGCAGGACTAAGTCAGACCAAGTAGTCCCAGCAAGCGAACCCATGGTCCAAAACTTAATAGTCATCACACTGTCCGCATTAGCGCCAACAGAGATAATAAAGTTGGAAAATGCTAGAAAGAGAGCATTGACCACCGTTCCTGATAAGATCAGACTAGAAGTCGTCATCCTGCCCTGCATAGAGGCAATGATGAGGACAGCGATTGTTGCCAAAATAGCTCCAAGGAAAGCTCCAAGGCTAATCACCAATTTTAAACCAAGAATGATGCTTAAGGTTGCCCCTAGAGTTGCACCCGCAGAAATTCCTAAGACATAAGGCTCAGCGATGGGGTTGTTCACTGTGGACTGCATCACACTACCACACATAGAGAGACCAGCCCCTACTATCAGACCTAACAATACTCGGGGGAATCTCATGTTCCATACAATGGCAAGAGTAGACTTGGAAACCTCTCCTATCTCAAGAGGAAATCCTAACCTGCTCAAAATAATCCGATAGGTATCTCCTAGATCAATCGCAACGGACCCCATAGAAACAGCTAGAAAAAGTGAAATTCCTAAAACACTTAGCAAAATACCCAAAAACAACACAAATTGCAAATCTTGTCGGCTTCCAGAAAATTTGGAAAGCATGCAATCCTCCTTTGATAGAATCTTAAAAATTTAGAAAATTCTCATAAAAAGTATACCATATTTTCAACAATGGAACAAGATGAGAAAAATAAATATAGTTGGTCTTACAGTGCTAATAATCGTAACCGAAGATTATACTTGGGTATATCGAGGTAAAGTGACAACATAAAAAGCCCTCTAAAATTAGAGAGTTGATTTGAGCCCGGGCTAAAATCCTAGTGAAACAAAAAAATCTACACGATCAGAAAAGTCTCTATCGTGCCATTTTCATACATGATGTATAGTCCAAGTAGAATGAATACTATGGGCACAATGATTCGCTCGTATTTTTCAATTGTCTCGAATATTAACGGAATAGAGGATAACATCCGACTAATCTCGCAAAAGATAATTATGCCGATTACAAACACAAGCAACGCCACGAGGGTCTGTGACCAATCTAACGAAGCAAAATAAGGTATATAGATACCTAAATTATCTCCGCCAGACGCAATTGTCAGCAATGTAACTGTCCAAAACAGTTGATTTGCCTTGCTTTGTTCTAATCTTTCAATAATTTCTTCCTCTTCTTCCTCACCTTCTCCAACAATTGCAAAGCGAATCCCTAAATAGATAGGGATTAAACCAAGCAATCCAACCATCCATTCTTCAGGCACGAAATTAACGACATAAGCAGCAACTAAACTCGTCCCTACAAGTAAGCCTGTTCCTAGATATTGCCCCGCATAAATATGCCATTTCTGTTTATTCTGTGATAGCTGTGCAAATAAAATAATTAAAATAATTAAATAATCGATACTGGTGGAAATATAAACACCAATAGCAGATATGATTGTCTGTCCCATAAAAACCTCCTGTATTAGTTAGTAATAAATCAGCAGATTTTAGGAGAGCACAGACACATTAATTTAGCTATCGCTAGTGGGTAATGTCGAACGTAGGAAAGCATTTTACTCCTCCTCAAAACGTAGTTACAAAGTAATTTCTAACTGGAATTCGGTGACTACTTCCATGTAAAGTATAACATACTATACTTTACTTCGTAAAGTGTGGGCTCTCCGAGGGGGCTTGCAGACAGTTACTCGGCTTGAAAAGCCGAGTAACTGCGCACCTTCATGGTGTCATTAGCTGATACCATTTGAGGTTTTTGTAGTCTCCAAAATTGTGATCGATAAAACAATTGGCTCATCGTTACAAACAAGCTGGCAGTTTTTGTAGTCTCCAAAATTGTGATCGATAAAACCCACATAGACACCATTGGTAGCAGTCGCCTGTTTTTGTAGTCTCCAAAATTGTGATCGATAAAACTACTATTATGATGGATGTATTAGTTTTACTGTTTTTGTAGTCTCCAAAATTGTGATCGATAAAACAATGTCTCAAGCTTGGTCCCCTTAGGCAGGTTTTTGTAGTCTCCAAAATTGTGATCGATAAAACGCCCATCAGTTTCTTCCTTCCAATCGGATAGTTTTTGTAGTCTCCAAAATTGTGACCGATAAAACCATTTTCGTTCTTCTTGTGTGAGAGTTTCTGTTTTTGTAGTCTCCAAAATTATGACCAATAAAACCTCAATAAAAAAGCCCTCTAAAATTAGAGAGCTGATTTGAGCCCGGGCTAAAATCCTAGTGAAACAAAAAAATCTCCCCGAAGGGAGATGATCTGGTTTATTTTACCTTACAGTGCTAGGAACCGTAACCGAAGATAATACTTGAGTATATCGAGGTAGGGTGACAAAAGTAAAAAAGCTCTCTGAATATCAGAGAGCTCAAGTCTTGCTGGATAAAACGTTTATAGACTAGGCGACGAGGCGAAGATTGTACTAATGGTACATCGAGCTGAAGCCAATGAAGTATAGAAACGTTTTAGACGCAAGATTAGCGACGAAGTCCAAGAGAGTTGATTAACTCACGGTAACGGTTAACGTCGTTTTTACGCAAGTATGCAAGCAAGTTACGACGGCGACCGATTTTCTTCATCAATCCACGGTAAGTAGCGTGGTCTTTTTTGTGTTGTTTGATGTGTTCGTTAAGGTGGTTGATTTCCCAAGTAAGGACAGCAACTTGAACCTCTACTGAACCTGTATCACCTTCGTGACGTGCATATTGTGCGATGATTTCATTTTTTTTCTCTTTTGAGATTGCCATGATGTTTCTCCTTTTTATTTGGCTTCATCCGAGTGACAGGTTGGCATGCCTGTAACCAAGAAGAAGTTATTTGTCTTTACGACAGTTCTTATTCTACCAAGAAGCAGGGACTTTGTCAACTGATTTACTGTTTAAACCCTTGAATTACTCTACTGATTTCAGGGCTTCGAGCATATCCACCTTTCTTAGGTGGTGATTGACAAAGAGGCCTAATAAGGCTAAGATTACAGTCACTGCGACGATTGGAAGAGCATAGACTTCCCAGCTGACTCGTGGATAAAAAAGTATGGTGGCAGGTGAAATCATTTGTATCAAAAATTGATGTAAATAGTAGCCAGCTACCAAACCAAGAACAATCCCCACAAGGGATAGCACTATGGTCTCGCGGTAGATATAGAAGGTCACTTCTTTATTGTGGAAACCGAGAACCTTGATAGTGGAAAGTTCGCGGATACGTTCTGCCACATTGATATTGGTGAGATTGTAAAGAATGACAATGGCTAATAAGACGGAAACAAGAACAAGGATTGCCATGGTTTTATTGAGAGAATTGGCTACAGATTCAAAGAGGTGGATGGCCGTTGCATTTTGGACCACCCCAGAAACAGCAGGTTTTTCCATGAAAACAGCCGCTTCTTTCTCTGTATTGGAAGGTGTTGGCTCTTTTAATTTTACTAAGTAGGTATTGTCTTGTGGACTGGTGCCATAGACTTGTTCGTAAGTCGCTCGTTTGAGATAAACAAAGTGTCCAACATAGTTTTCAGAAATAGCCGCGACCTTGATTTCCTTCCCGTCAAGCTCCAGCTCGTCCCCAACCGTAACACCTGCTAGTTGGGCTAGTTTTTGACTCACGACCGCTCCATCAGTGAACTCCACCTCTTGCCCATTTTCCTCTAATGCGATAAAAGGCTTGAAGTCTTCTCCACTAGTAACCATCATGGTAATCGTTTGAAGGCCTGCTTTTCCTTTGAAATCTTTTTCAATGGTTTTAGAGTAAATCTTTTGATAAGCATGGATACGGTCCACTTGCAAGGCACTTTCTAAATCGGCCTTTTCTTGCTCACTGGCACTGCTCTTTTCCGCTACAATCATCTGGTATTGCTGGATTTGTTCAAATTGACGCTCCACAACTCCTCCTACAGAAGACTGAATACCAAGACCTGCAAATAGGAGAGCAACCGAACCCGCAACTCCAAATATGGTCATCAACATCCGTTGCTTATAACGGAAAATATTTCGCGCTGTAACCTTATGAGTGAAGCTCAAATGACTCCATATAAAGCTCAACCGTTCCATCAAAATCTTTGATCCTTTAACGGGAGGTTTGGGAAGCAAAAGTTGGGTTGCTTCATCGTGTAATTCCCTTCGCGCCACCAGATAAGCTGGCAAAACGCTGGATACCCAACTTAAAGCTAGGGCAAGGAGGCTATAAGACCAGTAAAAATACTCCTGGCTTTTCCCAATGACCATTCCAGCTGTTATAACATCCGAAATGACGCCTGCAAGGAGATAATGTCCAAGAAGCGTTCCTATAAGGGTTCCCACAGTTCCTGCAAGAAAACCATAGAGGACAAACTTGGCAATTATATCTTGATTCCGGTAACCTAGAGCCTTGAAAATACCAGCATTGGTACGCTCTTCATCCACAAAGCGAGTCATCGTTGTAAAGGTCACCATTGCAGCGACCATATAAAGCACCACGGGGAAGATATTCCCGACAGAACGAATGCTTGCTGAAGCGTTACTGTACATGAGATAGCCTTGACCACCTGGCATGGTTTGGCGGTTGTATACATGGTATTTCGGCTCTGCCAGTTCATCCAGCTCTTTCTGACGCTGTTCAAGCTTCTCTTTTTCCTTGGCTAGATTACTCTCTGTCTGAGCCATTTTTTCTTTTTCTGTAGCCAATTCTTCCTTAGCTTTTGTCAGCTGTCCCTCGATTTGACTCTTTTGCGGTTCTGGTAAAGCGGTCGCTTGTTCTTCTTGCGTTTTCAAGCGACTTTCAGCCTGCTCTAACTGACTCTTGCCTTTTTGAAAGTTACTTTCAGCTGTTTGTAGTTGTTCTTTTCCAGCTTCTAAGCTCTTTTGCCCATTTGTTTTGATGCTTACCAATCGTTTTTGACCATTATCAGCAAGCATGTCTTGCAAGTCTTCCTGATGTTGAGCTCGTTTGGTCCTATAGTCTGATGAAAAAGCATCCAGGTTTTTTAAATCATCATAGCGCACACGCGCAATACTATACACTTCTGTATCAAACTGACTGGCTACAAGCACTCCATAGCCAGCTAAACTTCCATTTCCACTACTAGCCCCTCCCAAGTCTTCTTGAGAAAGCATCTCACCCGACTGAACAAATCCTGAAATGGTGTAAGTTTGGGATTTCAAAAAGGACTTCCCCTCTTCTTTCTTGCTAAAGGTGATTGTCTGTCCAATCTGATAGCGGTCTTTCCAGAATTCAGCTAAGGCAATTTCCCCATCAGCCTCTGGAAGTCGCCCTTCTGTCACTTGGAAGGTTGAAATATCCTCTGGCTTGGAATAAAGTCGAATTGCTTCTTCACTTTTTTCAACGGTTAGGTCTGCCATATAGCCAAACTCGACACTTGCTCCTTGAAGGGTCTTTAGTTCGTCCAGATCTTCTTTGTCCAAGCCATAATCAGCTATCACTGCCAGATCCAAAGTATTGGCTTTACGGAGATAATCTTCTGCCGTACGTTCCATATTTGGACTAGTCACTTTGAGCCCTACTAGAGCTAAAGAACCCAGCATCATCAAGGTCAGGATAGAAGCAAAGCGTCCCTTGGAAGCAATCACCGACTGGAACATGTCTTTTCGGTATGTTTTTTTCATGCTAATACTCCAATGTATCAATATCCTGTGGATGCTCATTGATTGTTACGTTCTTAACCGTAGCATCACGCATGTAAATCACCCGATCTGCGATAGGAGCTAACGCGCTATTATGGGTCACGATAATCACCGTTGCTCCTTTTTGACGAGACATGTCTTGGAGAATCTTCAAGACTTGCTTCCCCGTCTGGTAATCCAAGGCACCTGTTGGTTCATCACAAAGGAGGATTTTAGGATTTTTGGCTACAGCACGTGCAATGGAGACTCGCTGTTGCTCCCCTCCAGAAAGCTGGGCTGGAAAGTTATTGAGGCGATGAGCCAGACCTACGTCTTTGAGCACTTGCTCAGGATCCAAGGCATCCGCTACGATTTCTGAGGCCAACTCCACGTTTTCCTTGGCTGTCAGATTAGAGACCAGATTGTAAAATTGAAAAACAAAGCCTACATCTTCACGACGATAGTTTGTTCGTTGGTGCGAACTATAGTTGGCAATATTGGCACCATCAATCCAAATCTCTCCCTCATCATTAGTATCCATACCTCCTAAAAGATTGAGAACGGTTGATTTTCCAGCACCTGAAGCGCCAAGTATGATAACCAACTCCCCTTTTTCAATTTCAAAATTCACATCACGATTAGCCACAATCTCCGTATCCCCAACCTGGTAACGCTTACAGCTGTGTTTCATTACAATATAAGCCATCAGACACACCTTCTCTCAAATAAATTACTTCTTATTATCATTATAACGCTTTTTCAACTAGTTGGAAACCAGAAGCAAAAACAAAAAGCCTAGGAATCCTAGGCTTTCTGTTTATAGATTATTTTCCAAGGTAGTATTCAGAAACTACGTTCAATTTTTCGTCAAATTCGAATACCAATGGTGGGAAGTTAGGAATTTCAACGCCCATGATTTCATCATCTGACAATTGTTTGATGTGTTTAACAAGGGCACGGATTGAGTTACCGTGAGCTCCTACGAATACGTTCTTGCCATCTTTAAGAGCTGGCGCGATTTTGTCTTCCCAGAATGGAAGGGCACGTTCCAAAGTCACTTTCAAGTTTTCAGCATCTGGAACAACTGTATCGTCAAGGTTAGCGTAACGACGATCGTTGTGCGCTGAATATTGATCATCTCTGTCCATATTTGGAGGCAATACATCATAAGAACGACGCCAAATGTGAACTTGCTCATCCCCGAATTGTTCTGCCGCTTCTGCTTTATTTTTACCAGTCAAACCACCGTAGTGACGTTCGTTCAAGCGCCATGATTTTTCAACTGGAACCCAAAGTTGATCTGAATATTCAAGAGCCAAATTAGTTGTTTTAATAGCACGAGTCAAAACTGATGTGAAAGCAATATCAAACTCAATTCCTGCTTCTTTAATCAATTTACCAGCGTCAATCGCTTGTTGTGTTCCTTTTTCAGAGAGGTCTACGTCAGCCCAACCAGTGAAGAGGTTTGCTTTGTTCCATTCAGACTCACCGTGGCGAGCAAAAACTAATTTTACCATTAGAAGTTCTCCTTTTATTTTCCGAGGTAACCCTCGTTTATCTATTCTATTTTACACAATTTTTCACAAAAAAGCTAGTTAAAATCAACTAAAAAGAGAAGAGCTTATCAGTCTTCTCTTTATCACACTATCATAATTGTTCTCGATAGAGGATGAAATAGTCCCCAAAAAATAATTGGAAAACTACTACTCTTCAATTACAAATTTTTTCAATGTTCCAAAGTAAAGTGAACCACCAATAATGGTTAGAATTCCACCTACCCATCCTAAAAATGGAATCAAGCCGACCGCACCACCTACAATGAGCAAGACAGAAGGTGCATTCGTAACACGTTCATCATCTTTATAATACACAATAGCCACAATTCCCAATACTAAAACAGCAATTTTAACCAATGACAAAATAATTGAGAGCCCTGTTAATGTCCCAACTGTTACATCTGCGTCTTCAGTTGCCGCAGCAGCTCCAACAGCCATGATAAACATGATGACTGGCGCTAAAAGCAATACAATTCCTGAAATAAGACCAAAAATAGCGTTAACACGAGCAAGTGTATTTGTTTTCATAATATAATCTCCTTAAAATTTTTATAGGTATCATTCTATCATAATTCATCTAAAAATTAAACAATCTTATAAAATTTTATAAAATAAAAACTTGCATAATATGAAATAAAATTAAGCAAATATGTAGAAAGAAATTTCCATTTCACTCTTGCTAGTCTCCTTACTTTTTGTTAGAATGATATCAAAAAATAACGAAGGTTAGCATTATGCCACAACATCTCTTTAAAGAATTGGTTCAACTGGAGCAAGTAGAGGCTCTAGCTCTAGGAGGATCACGAGCTGGACAAGATTTTGACAAAGACTCTGACTATGATGTATATGTCTACCTCAGTGCTCCTCTCTCGCCAGACATACGAAAAGAAATTCTCAGTAAATACTGCTCCTATATGGAAATTGGCAATCAATTTTGGGAATTGGAGGATGATTGTGTTCTCAATAATGGCATCGAGATTGAACTGATTTACCGCTCTTTAGACGAATTCGACAAAGATTTACAGATCGTAGTTTTAGAGCACCAAGCCCAGAATTCTTACACTACTTGTATGTGGTACAATCTACTCAACAGCAAGATTCTCTACGATCGAGATGGTCACTATGCTGCCCTCCAGAAAAAGTACAATCTTCCTTATCCAGCTGAGCTGAAAAAGAATATCATCAATAAGCAATTCCTGCTTCTCGACCAAGCTATGCCAGCTTTTTCAAGACAAATCAAAAAAGCCCTCAAACGCCAGGACTTACTCAGCATCAATCACCGCAGTAGCGAGTTTTTCGCTTCTTATTTCGATTTGCTCTTTGCCTTCAATGAACAGCTCCATCCAGGAGAAAAACGCATGCTCCAGTATGCCAAAGAAAATTGCTCCCGCCTGCCTCGGGATTTTGAATCCAATATCCAAGACTACTTCCAACATCTCTACCAGCCAGACCAGCAACAGAAAGCGGTCCTAGCCTTGGATAGACTCCTAGACAATCTTAAGCACTTGATTGAACCATCCATCTAGAATTTCAACAGATAAAAAGCTCATGAAGCCAGTTTTTTAGCTGATTCATGAGCTTTTTAAATCTTCACAATATATAGCAATTCATTAGCCGACAAAAAAGCAAACATTCCAGTTCCCTTCTGTCAGAAATTCATTGACCCTTTAACTTTAAACTTTTTGAGGCTTTTAAAAATTGGAAACCATCAATCGTTGCTAGGATTCCTCCTAATCAGATAAATTTTGAAGTTAGAATAGCAACTTTCAGAAATGACAAATAATCAAAAAAACTATTAGTACTCCAACTATCATATCTGAATCTCCTATTGCTACAACAATTCCAAAAAATATAGATAGAAAAAGCAATACAATACTTGAAACCAGATAAAAAATACAGGAAACTTTCCTGTATTTTTTAAACAACCTATAGCTTATTTCGCTTCAAATCCTTCTGCGACTGCGTCTGCAAAGTTTTCTTCTACAATACTTGCACAGTGGTCACAGATGACTGCATGGTAGCTACGATCTGCAGTAGTTGGATCGATACGACGGCAACGGTCACATACTTCACCTGCAGCACATTTAACTGTGAAAGCTACATCCTCAAAGCTAACTGCACTCTCTGGTGCTGCACCTTCTGCGATGGTCAATTCTGATACAATCAAGAGTTGAGCTACATTGCTATCCACTGCTCCAAGTAGAGTTTTCACAACTTCATTTGGATAAACTGTCAAGTGTGCTTCAAGTGATTTACCGATTACTTTTGCATTACGAGCTTCTTCCAATGCTTTTTGAGCTTGTCCACGGAAGTCCATGAAGGCAGCCCAGGTATCCAAGATTTCTTCTTGGTTAGCAAATGTTTGAGCTTCTGGCAATTCTGACAATTGCACAAAGTCTTCAGCTTCAAACTCAAGATATGACCAAATTTCTTCTGCAGTGTGAGGAAGGATTGGTGTCAAGAGTTTGGTGATTTTCACAAGAATGTCATAGAAAACAGTCTGCATTTGACGACGTTCAAGTGATTTGGCACCTTCGATGTAAACAACGTCTTTGGCGAAGTCAAGGTAGAAGGCAGACAAATCAACGTTAATAAAGTTCACCAAAGCCTTGTAGATTGTCAAGAATTCAAAGTCAGCATAGGCATCACGAATTGTTTTCACAAGTTGATTAAAGCGAATAGTCATGTACTTATCAACAGAACGTAGTTCATCGTAAGCTACTGTATCCTCAGCTGGGTTAAAGTCAGAAGTGTTGGCAATCAAGAAACGAAGGGTGTTACGAATCTTACGGTAAGTTTCGGAGACTTGGCTCAAGATATCCATAGAGATACGCACGTCGTTGCTTGAGTCTACACTTGTTACCCAGAGACGCAAGATTTCCGCACCAAATTGTTTTTCAACATCGCTTGGGGCAATGGTATTTCCAAGAGATTTAGACATCTTCTCACCCTTACCATCAAGGGCAAATCCTTGTGACAAGATTTGTTTGTATGGCGCTACGCCATGGTTGGCAACAGATGTGATAAGTGATGAGTTGAACCAACCACGGTATTGGTCAGAACCCTCAAGGTAAAGGTCTGCTGGGTATTTGAGTTCTGGACGGTTGACTACTACTCCATTCCATGACGAACCTGAGTCAAACCATACGTCCATGATGTCTGTTTCTTTTTTGAACTCGCCATTTGGTGAACCTGGATGGGTAAATCCTTCTGGCAAGAGGTCTTTGGCATCACGTTCCCACCAGATAATAGACCCGTGTTCCTCAAAGAGTTGAGCCACGTGCTCGATCGTTTCAGCAGTCATGATTGGTGTGCCATCTTCAGCGTAGAAGATAGGAAGTGGAACACCCCAAGCACGTTGACGAGAGATAACCCAGTCGCCACGGTCACGGATCATGTTGTAAAGACGCACTTTACCCCATTCTGAGTGGAATTTCACTTTTTCAATTTCGTCCAAGATTTCTTGGCGGAATTTAGATACAGAAGCAAACCACTGTGGAACAGCTCGCCAGATGATTGGTTTCTTGGTACGCCAGTCAAATGGGTATGAGTGAGAAATTTCTTCCTGAGCAAGGAGTAAATCACCCAGTTTTTCGATAACAGTCGGCACAACCTTGTCATAGAACTGACCTTCAAAGTCAGAGCCAGCATTTTCCATCATAATACCGCGTTCGTTAACTGTTACAGCAACTTCAAGGCCGTTGGCAACACCGACATTGTAGTCGTCCTCACCAAAACCAGGGGCTGTATGGACAATACCAGTACCAGAGTCAGTCGTAACGTGGTCACCAAGGATTACCAACTCATCTACAGCCGTATCCCATGGGTGAGCTGTCACGATTTGGTTCAATTCTTGACCACGGTAGGTTGCCAAGACTTGCACATCCGCCCAGCCAAATTTCTCAGACAAACTGTTCAACAATTCTGAAGCAACTACAAACTTACGAGATTCACCAGCTGGTTGAACGACTACGTAGTCAATATCAGCTCCAACTGTCAAACCACGAGAAGCTGTGATAGTAAATGGAGTAGTTGTCCAAACTACGATGTAAGTATCTGTATCTAGGACACCTTTTCCGTCTTTGACGCGGTTAGCATAGTAAAGGGAAGTTGAAAGCAAATCATGGTATTCAATTTCCGCTTCAGCAAGAGCTGACTCAGAAGACCATGACCAGTAAACTGGCTTGGCACCACGGTAGATGTAGCCTTTCTTAGCCATTTCACCAAAGACACGGATCTGAGCCGCTTCATAGTCCGGAGTCAAAGTCACATAAGGATTTTCCCAGTCACCAGAAACACCCAAACGTTTAAAGTCTTCACGTTGTTTATCTACTTGAGAAAGAGCGTAATCACGGCAAAGTTTCAAGTACTCAACCAAGTCCATTTCTTTGCGTTTGACACCTTGTTTTGCCAAAACTTGCTCGATTGGCAAACCATGAGTGTCCCAACCTGGAATATAAGGCGCATAAAAACCTGACATAGACTTCGAACGAACAATAATATCTTTGGAAATCTTGTTCATAGCATGTCCAACGTGGATATTTCCGTTTGCATACGGAGGTCCATCATGCAAGGTGAAATGCGGTTTTCCTTGGTTCAATTCTTGACGACGTTGGTAAAGTTTTGCTTCTTCCCATTCTTTTTGCCAAACTGGCTCTTTGGTTGGAAGACCAGCACGCATTGGAAAGTCTGTTTTTCCAAGATTAAGGGTATCTTTGAGTTTCATTATATCTCCTTTAATTTAAAATGACAAAATAAAAACCACGATTCGCAAAAAGGACGAAAATCGTGGTACCACCTTTGTTCGAAAAAAGACAGCGTCTCTTTTCCTCTTTTCCCGTAACGTGGGGAACGTCCAGTCTTACTGCTTTCAGACTGGATTGCTTGAGAGGATAATCTAACCACTAGGGATTGCAGGACTCGCACCATCTCCTGCTCGCTGAAAATATAGTTGGTTAGACCTTGTTCTCACTTTTTTTATAGGATAAGAACAGATTCTTTGTTTGCATCGTCCTCAGTTGCTGCAGTAGCTTCTACTTCAACTGACTCTTCATGCTGGACAATTTCTTCTGTATGTTGATTTTGTTGGGCTTCAAATTCAGCCAATTCTTTGTTGCCTGCCTCGATACGAGCTTGCAATTCTGCTACCTCTTCTGGAGTGAATTGACGAGTCATATCAATTGGTTCTTCCTCTGGTTGTAAAGATACTGATTCACCAAGAACTTCAGCAACTACCTCTTTAAAGGCTTCATCACTTGTTTGAAGGTAAGTAGCTGTTGGACGTAGAATATCTTCCCAATCAGATGATTCAACAATAGCTAACTGACTTTCAATCGTTGATTTAAGACGCTGATGGAATACACGGCTCTTATTCTTCAATTCTTCAGTCTCAACAGCGACTTTCTTAGCATTATCTGTTGCCTGACGGAGAATTTCGTTTGCCTTGTATTTCGCTTCTTCGAGCAAACGCTGAGCGTCTTGTTCAGCTTGTTGAATAATATTGTTTGAACGTTCTTGAGCAGCTTGTTTGACACGCTCAGCAGTATCCTGGGCAATCAAAACTGATTGGCTCAAGGAATCCTTCATTTCATCAAAGTAAGACAAACGTTCTTCCAAATTCTTGATGCGTGTTTCTTTGTCGTGATTGCTACGAACCAAGTCTTCATAATCACGAACAACGATATCCAGAAACTCGTCTACTTCTTCTGGGTCAAAACCTCTAAATCTTGTACCAAAGGTTTTATCTTTAATTTCTAACGATGTAATTGGCATACTTTTCCTCACTTACTTAATAATAATTGAATGCTTAATTTTATCTTGTCTCTTTTTGTCTGACCATTGTCTTTGACAACTTTCAAACGACCAAACTTTCTCACACTGATCAAATCTCCAACTGCGACCTGGTAATCAGATTTTTCAACAACATGATAATTTACCTGGACAGATTTTTTCTCAATCAGTTGGCTAGTTTGATTTCTAGATAATTTCAAGGCACTTGATAAGAGGGCATCCAATCGAAAACTCGAAACTAAAATTTCTCGTTCTCTATAATCAATTTTAGACAAAATCCTATCGGTAAAAGGACGTTCCTCCAGCGATACAGGAAGTCTGCCAATCTTTCTTATTCCATCCTGAAAAAGAGGAATGAAATCGCGATTGACAAAAATCTGTGCTCTCTTTTCATCTACCAAGATATCACCAAATAATTTACGGTCAATTCCTAGCTGATTGATGATTGTTCCCAATATTTTTCCATGACTCAGTTGTTCAAACTTACTCGGATAGCAAATCTCTAACAAGGTTATTTCAAAATCTGATATCTCCGGTTCAAAGTAATCTGGATAGAGAAGAACACGAACCGACTCAGTCGGAAAAAAATCACCGCTACTTTGACAACCCAGTCCATATGTCCCAGCTAGCACCCTCAAGATCTGTTCCTGATGGGGATTGATAAAAGGGCTAAGCACCGGTGCATAGGTATCTTCTACCCGCTTGATCCACTCCAATCCCTTATCAATAAAAGGAATATCTTCATGGGAAAAGTGCTGATAAATGGCTCGATTTGCTGTCATAGTAATAGGACTAGTCGTGTTAAGAGATTTCCAACAAACTGGATTAGAATAAGCGCAGCCCAAACAGTAAAATCAAGCCCCGCAAATTGCAAATTGAGCTTACGAAGAGGCTCGATAACTGGACGAGCAAGTCTGATGACTAAGCGTCCTAGCTGGCTTTCATAGGCATTTGGAAACCATGAAAGAAGAGCAAATGCAACGAGAATGATCGAGTAAATGCTAACTGCATTTTGGATTAAACGGATTAAGAAAATCATTATTTTGCTCTATTTCGTTTAATATCAAAACCAAACTCGGCGCTTTGTGATTCATCTGGAAGTTTGATATCTTCAATATTCACAATAACATTAACAGGAGTCAATAGATACATTGTGCTCGCAACTTTTTTCATATTTCCAGCCAAGACATGACGAGCTCCATCCAAGTAATCAAGGCAACGACGGGCTTGTACTTCTGTCATATATTGGAAATCGATCAAGATACTTTCATTTCCAGCCAACAAATCAACAATCTCAGTTGCATCTTCATACTTTCTTGGATAGCGAACGTCGATTGTCACTTTCTCATCAGAACGATGGCTTTGCATTGCCAATTCTTGTTGACGAGCATGTAAGCGAGTAATGTTTGCATCTTTTGCTGATCCTGACTGAGCAGGTGCTGGTAATTCCTTAGAAGTTGAGACGGCTGGACGAACTGTTTCCTCTTGTTGAGGCTGGTAGTTAGTTGTTTCCTCTCCATCTTCTGTGAAATAATCTATAAATTTATCGAATTTATCTTTTAAAGACATAGCTCTCTCCTATTTAAAAAATGCTGTACCGATTCGAACAAAGGTTGAGCCGAACTCAATGGCTTCTTTGAAATCACGACTCATTCCCATGCTGAGTTCTGTCATCGGCATATTAGGGATTTGTTTTTCTCTAATTTCTGCCTGCAGAGCTTGTGTTTCTTTGAAAATTTCTTTCAATTTCTCACTATCTGCCTCAAAAGGAGCCATGGTCATTAAACCAACATACTCAATCTGATCTAACTTAGCCAATTCTGGCAAAAGTTCTAGCAATTCTTCTTTTGAAAACCCATGCTTGCTTTCTTCCCCAGAAATATTGACCTGCAAGAAACACTTGATAACCTGGTCTCTTCTCTTTTGAATTTCCTGAGCCAATTTTAGGGAGTCTAAAGCATGAAAGTAATCCACATATGGGATTACTTCTTTTACTTTCCGTCTTTGTAGTGTTCCTATTAAATGCCAAGTGACTGGATAATCTTTCAAGGCCTGATATTTTTCTAAGAATTTATCAACTCGATTTTCACCTATATGACGGACACCAAGCGGAAGCAAGGCTTCCGCTGTTTGTATGTCTACATATTTTGTCACTGCAATAACTGAAACAGCATCTAAAGCACGGTTTGCTTCTAGACTAGCATCAGCAATCTGCTGAAATACTAATTCAGTATTTTTTTTCAAATTCATTGATTAACGATTTTTGAAGAATGGTGGAGTATCCAACTCATCTTCATCCTGTGAAACTGGTGTCTCAAAACGTTCTACCGGAGAAACTACTGAATCTGTTTGGCGAACAATTGATTCACGACGCAAATCCCAGTCCCCAAAAGCAGACGCTTGGTTCGTTTCAAAACGACGTGGACTTGATTTAGGCAATTCTGCTGTTTCTTCCAAATCGAATTGACGGTCAAAAGTATGAGACTGTGGAGTTTTAGCTGATGGACGGCCTGTTGTGTATGGCGCATGAGAACCAACTACTTTTTCCACTCGATCTTGACGAACACCTGTAGCCACAACGGTTACACGGATTTCATCCTTCATGCTTTCGTCGATTGATGTTCCAAGCCAGATGTTCACTCCTTGACCAGCTGCTTGGTTGACGATTTCTGAAGCTTCTTCCGCTTCAATCAATGTCAAGTCAAGACCACCCGTAACGTTGACGATGACATCTTCAGCACCATCAATAGTTGTTTCAAGAAGTGGTGAGTAAATCGCTTTACGAGCTGCTTCAACGACACGCTCTTCACCACTACCGATACCGATACCCATAAGGGCATTCCCTTTGTTGGCCATTACAGTTTTCACGTCAGCAAAGTCAAGGTTAATCAATCCTGGGTTCGTGATCAAGTCAGTAATCCCTTGAACACCTTGACGAAGAACGTTATCTGCTTCACTAAGTGCTTCAAGAAGTGGTGTTTTCTTGTCAACAATCTCTAGCAAGTTGTTGTTTGAGATAATCAATAGAGTATCAACATGCTCGCGAAGTTCGTTGATTCCTTCTACAGCGTACTGGCCACGTTTGCTTCCTTCAAATCCAAAAGGACGTGTCACGACACCAACTGTAAGAGCACCAAGATCTTTAGCGATACGTGCGATCACTGGGGCAGCACCTGTTCCAGATCCTCCACCCATACCAGCAGTGATGAAGACCATGTCTGCACCGCTGATTGCTTCAGTCAGAGCTTCTTCGCTTTCTTCTGCAGCCTTACGTCCAACTTCTGGACGACCTCCAGCACCCAAACCACGAGTCAATTTTGGACCAAGTTGGATAACTGTTTCTGCTTTCGTACTACTAAGGGCTTGTACATCAGTGTTGGCTGCGATAAATTCTACACCAGCAACACCTTCGTCAACCATGCGGTTGATGGCATTACCACCACCGCCACCGACACCAATTACTTTAATAATTGCGCCTTGAGCTGCTGCTGTATCAAATGAAAATGTCATAATTTCTTATCCTCTTTTATTCATCAAACATGCTTCCGATCAAACCACGGAAACGTTCTGTTAGCTTCGGTTTACTTTGAGAACTTGCTTGGAATTCTTCCTTAGGAGCAACTGGAACTTCCGTCACAGTTTCAGCAGGAGCTGCTTGTGCAGGACTTGGTTGCACTACTGGATTCAAACGTTGATTTGGAATGCCAAAGTTGATTGGTTTTTGACGAAGGAATTCATCTCCTTTAACCGCTTTTTGAGCAAGAAGATTCACTTCTGTCAATTTACCAGCAAACTCAGACAAACTAATCACATGAGCAAATGCAGGGTTGCGAATTCCCACTTGGTTTGGTACGTGAAGTTTTACTCGAACACCAAATACTTCTTGGGCCAATTCAACAATTCCTGGCAAAATTGCATTTCCACCGATAAGGACGATACCACCTGGCAAATCTAACAAGTGTCTTCTTTCCAACTCTTGTTTGATTTGGTCAAAGATATGTTTGATGCGTGCTGAAATAATTTCTGCCAAGTAGCTTTCTGTCACTTCAACAGGTTCTACCTCACCGATTACTTCAACTTGGAATGTTTCATTACTTGCTAGTGGAACATAAGCTTCACCGTAGTTTAGTTTCAAACTTTCAGCAATTTTTTGAGATGTTTTTAAGACTTTAGAAATGTCTTTTGTAACGTAATCTCCACCTTCTTGGTAGATGTTGGTGAATTGCAATTCTTGGTTACGGATAGTGGCTACAGTAGTTTGACCTCCACCCATATCGATGACAGTCGCACCAAATTCACGTTCACCTTCATTGAGAACTGAATTGACGATTGCCAAAGGTGAAATAATCACATTATCAACATGGATACCCACACGCTCCACTGTCTTACGGAGATTGTGTAGAATTGTACGAGGTCCTGTGTAAAGCAGACCACGCATTTCCAAGCGAACACCCATCATACCACGAGGGTCACGAATTCCTTGGAAACCATCCACGATGAATTCTTCTGGAATAAAGGTAATCACTTCACGATCAGGAGTCATGCTCTTAGTCAAAGCTGATTTGACAACATTTTCAACATCTTGGTCTGTGATTTCTTTAGTATCTGAAGTTACAGGAATCATTCCTTGTGTTGGTTCAACCTGCAAGAGGTTTGCTGGAAGTCCAACGTTAACAGACTTAATAGAAATACCAGCTTTCTCTTCTGCCTGTGTGATTGCAGATTTGATTGCTGAAGCAGCTGCTTCAATATCAACAATAATTCCGTCTTTTACACCTTTACTTTTGGCATTGCTAACACCAATTACGTTTACTTCGCCATCTCTATGCTCAGCTACTAGCACTTTAATTGAGCTAGTTCCGATATCCAAGCCTGTAAAAAAACCATCTCTAGTCATTACATCGCATCCTCTCTGTCTTCCAAGTTTCTCACTTCTATTTAATAACTATACTTGGGCATAGCTATTCACAGAATATTATAACACAAAAAATCTTATCGTGCTTAGATTTTGATATATTTCCTAGTCATTTTTTCACTTTTTATTTCAATTTTTTTATCTTAACAGCCTTACTTTAAAAAAAGTATCGGTTTTTTTAAAAAAAGAAAGCTTAAAATTAAGCTTTCTTCACAAGTATTTTTTCTGCTTTCTGCTCTAAAAAAGCTTCTAATACTTTCTTTGTCAAACTAATAGCTGTAGCTAACACCAGCGACACAATCAGGTAATTGGCCACTAAGCCATGATCACCAACCAATGGTGGCTTTGTCAAGAATCCATAATCTCCTCCAGTCACTAAATTAACCACAAAAATCAAAGCATTTAGTGAGAAGGTTAATAAAGCAATCCTCTTAACATCCAATAATTGAGAATCATAGTGTCTAAATAAATAAACCAAAGAATTTCCTAGAAGAGCTAGGTGACCAAAAATGAAAGATAGGATGGCTATGTGGGGAAAAGGATAGGCATCTGGTACTGGATAAACAAAAGCCGCTAGCGTTCCAAAGATTCCAAGTAGAGAAAAATATTGCTTGTACATTGACTTACCAGGAAGTAATAGCACTACAAACATCGCCATACGACAATGATAAAATGGTAAACTTTCTGACAGAGGCATGTGATTTCCCCAGTACCAACTGTAGAGAAGGATCAACTGGACTGCTTGCAAAATTTGGAAAAAACGTTGATAGCCTTTTTTGTCGTAATAGCGATAAGAAGCGTAGAAGGTCAAAGCTAATAACGTAAATAAACTTACATACCAGACAAGATCAAATTGGGGTGGTTCTGTCGCTTGCGTAGTAAAGAAAATATCCCATAAATTCATTTAATATTCCTCATCATTTCAAAATCTTCTCACATATTATACCATGTCAATCGAAAAAAATGAATTCAGAAATACGATAATAATCTTCTCAGTCAAGATATTGGTCTCTTTGTCCTTTATAAACTTTCCAAAGAATCTCCATTTGGTCCTTGGTGATGCGTTTTTCAGATAAGACTGGCAATTGGTCAATGGCAAAAAATTGAAGCTCAGCAATTTCTTGATTCTCTTGAAATTGTCCATCAAGAAGTTGGCATTCAAAGACAAACTTTGCATATTGTTTGCTCTGTAGTTGGAAACGATTAGTGTCAAAAACTGCAAGTAACCTTTCAGCTTTTGCTTTAAAACCAGTTTCTTCTTCAATTTCTTTAAGAATATTTTCGGTTGGAGAATATCCGACTTCACCAAAACCACCTGGCAAAGCCCAACTATCCTCCCCTTTTCCTCTAACTAAACAGACTTTTTCATCCTCAACAATCCAAGCACGGACGTCCATCAGAGGAGTTGCATAAGCGGAAGTTGGTTTCAAGACTTCTGCAACTTCTTCTGCATCGAGGTCTGATACCTGATTCAACATTTCAGATAACAGACTTCGCAAGTCCTCGTAGCGCTCACGGTCGAAAGGATCTTTTGTAAAGGTTAATCCAGTATCCGTAATGGCTAGCATTCTTTGCAGATACTTGGTAAAATCACTTGCATTCATTTTCTAAACTTTCTACCAACTTGGCTAGATTCATGGAGTTAGAGCCTTTGAGCAAAATTTGGTCATTGGCACCGAGGTTTTCCTTGACCTGCTTTATCATAGACTCAAATTGATCTTCGTCAGCTGTTTTTTTGAAGTAATAAACGTGGCCGATTGGGAACATTTGACTAGCCAGCTGGCTTAATTCCGCAATGTCTTCTCCGTAGAAAATAACGGTATCCAGCACATCTGGCGATAGGCTCAAAATCATCTGATTATGGAGTTGGACAGACTGGTCGCCGAGTTCCTTCATGTCTGCTAGAACAGCAATTTTCTTGCCTCCTTCGTTGGCTGGAATGGCAGAGAATGTCTCCAAAATCAACTTCATAGCAGTTGGATTGGCATTGTATACGTCAGACAGAATATCTGCTCCATTGGCTGCTTTCTTCCACTCAGTACGATTACGGGTCAATTCCAGATTTTGGAAGGCCTGACGAATCTGTTCCTCTGAAACTCCTTCTTGTAGAGCCACATAAGCAGCAATCATAGCATTGGTGGCATTGTACTTACCTGTCACTGGCAAATCGAGGGCTTGCTCCAAGAAATTGGCCTTAAAGGTCAGACTATCCTTGCGCTCAATCAAGTCTGTGATTTCCAGCTCTGCTCCTTGCCCAAAACGGACCACCTTTTTATCAGTTGGCAAGTAGTCCTCTAAAATCGAGTCGGCTGGTGCCAAAAGCAAAGAACCTGGTGCCATACCGTCTGCAATTTGCAATTTTCCTTTAGCAATCTCTGAACGGTCTTTGAAAAAGGCCAAATGAGCCTCTCCAACCAAGGTCACGATGGCTGTCTTGGGGTGAGCCAATTCAGACAAGAGATGAATATCTCCCAAGTGATCCTGCCCCATCTCCAAGACCAACTTTTCAGTATCATCAGGTATATGAAGAACTGTATAAGAAAGTCCGATCTCGTTATTGTAGTTCCCTTGTGTTTTGTAAGTCTTGTAGGTTGTTGACAGTAAATGCGCCAGCATATCCTTGGTCGTCGTCTTACCATTTGAACCTGTGACAGCAAAGACATCAACCGCTGTTTTTTCAAGATAGTAGGCAGCTAGGGTTTGAAAGGCAGTCAAGACGTCGTCTACTAGAATGTAGGGATGATTTGCAACCTCTTTCTCAGTCAAGGTTACTACTGCACCATTTTCAAAAGCTGTTCCGATAAAGTCATGACCGTCACGCGCACCTTTAAGTGGCACAAACAAATCACCTGATCCAATCAAACGACTGTCAAACTCAGCTTTTTCTAACTGAACGTCCGCAAAAAGACTAACATCATTTTTAGCTCCAACAGCTTGTGCCACTTCATGGATTGTTAATTTCATTTCTACTCCTTTAAAAAGGGTTGAAGTCCGAGAACTCTAGTCACCATGCAGTGATAGTTCTGGCTTCTACCCTCTCTTTCATTTTTATAGCAAATGCGCTTCACGCTTGTCAAAACTTTGCTTAGCAAGGTCAACCAAATGCTCGATTAGTTCTGGGTAGCTGATTCCCATATTGTCCCAAAGTAGTGGGTACATAGACCACTGGGTAAAACCTGGCATGGTATTGAGCTCGTTTAGAAAAATCTCGCCCTTATCTGTATAGAAGAAATCACAACGAGACAAACCGAGGCCACCGATTGCACGGAAGGCAGTTTCTGCATTTCGACGCATGATAGCTACCACATCATCACTAATCTTGGCTGGGATGTCCATGGTAATCTTGTTATCGATATATTTGGCATCATAGTCATAAAAGGCAACATCCTTGACCACTTCACCAGGAAGCGTGCTCTTGACATCGTAGTTGCCCAAGAGACCAACCTCGATTTCACGAGCATTCACCCCTTGCTCTACTAAGACACGGCTGTCATATTGAAAGGCAAGCTCCAAAGCTTGGCGTAGTTCCTCATGGTTTTCAGACTTAGAAATACCGACACTTGAACCCATGTTTGACGGCTTCGTGAAGACTGGATAAGTCAATTTTTCTTCAACTTCAGCGATTTTAGCAGTCACATCATCACCTTCGACGATGGCCACATAAGGTACTTGGGCAATCCCGGCAGACTCCAAGACACGCTTGGTCGTGATTTTATCCATGGCAAGACTAGATGACAAAATGTTGCAACCAACGTAAGGCATTTTCAAAACTTCAAGGAATCCTTGAACAGAGCCATCTTCTCCCATCGGACCGTGAAGAACTGGAAAGACAACTGCCCCTTCTTCGTAAATGGCACTTGGTACAACTTTCTTATCCCAATCAATGGTCGCATTGGTCATGAGACGGTCCTCTTGACCTGGAGTCTGACTAAATTCCTGCGTTTTGATAAAGTCACCTGACTGACTGATAAAGAAAGTCTTAACTGTGAAACGGTCGTAGTTAACCGCACGCATGACACTCTCAGCTGAAAGGACAGAGACTTCACGTTCCGCACTCCGTCCACCATATAAAAGAATAATCGTTTGTTTCATATTATTTGTCCTAATTCTACTAGAATACTCGCTCTTTAGTATATCATATTTGCTTGTTTTTTTAAAACTTGAACCTGATCCTACTCATCACACTATACAAAAAGAGGCCGATATGAACGATTTTCAGCCTCCTTAATTTTTTATAAATGAATGGAGTTCGTAAATTTGTCTACACTTACAACTCTGTTCGATTTTCAATAGCCCGTAAGAGGGTCACTTCGTCCGCATACTCGATATCTGCTCCC
The DNA here is from genome assembly GCF_001074565.1 of Streptococcus pseudopneumoniae. Classification (GTDB taxonomy): domain Bacteria; phylum Bacillota; class Bacilli; order Lactobacillales; family Streptococcaceae; genus Streptococcus; species Streptococcus pseudopneumoniae_J. The sequence goes on from NZ_JUQX01000026.1 coordinate 101,983, forward strand.
ACAGCAAGGCCTCGTGCCAGGCGCGTAACCTTGATCCCAGCTGGCTTGAGTAAACGGGAAAGATACATGGAAGTCGCTTCCCCATCTGCTGTGGCATTAGTCGCCACAATCACTTCTGAAACTTCACTATCCATCAGACGAGTCATAAGACTCTTGAGATTGATATCATCTGGACTGATACCATTCATCGGAGAAATGAGCCCGTGCAAGACATGATAGAGTCCGTGGTATTCTTGGATATTTTCCATGGCTGCCACATCCCGACTATCCTCTAGCACCAAAATCGTTGTCTGGTCACGAGTCGGATCGGTACAGATAGAGCAAGGATCATCATCAGTCAATCGACCACAAATTGAACAGTAGGTCAATTCTCTCTTAGCAGAAAGGAGATTTTTTGCAAATTCATTGACATCATCATCAGACATCCCAATCGTATAAAAGGCCAGACGCGTAGCCGTCTTAATCCCGATACCTGGTAACTTAGAATAACTGTCAATCAGCTTGGCAATGGGTGTTGGATAAAGCATAAATTCCTTTCTAGTTCATTGGATGGTATTTTTGATACAGATTGATAATGTCACGCGCAATGGAAGGTCCTACACCATTTGTTAGATTGGTATTATGAGGAAAGACCACTGCAACAGCGATTTGGGGATTATCAGATGGGGCATAGGCCACCGCATTGGTATTGGTTGCTTGCTGACCATCTGCCACATAGCTTTCGGCTGTACCCGTTTTTCCGCTAATGGATACCAAGGCACCATTTGAAAAGGCACGTCCAGTTGTCAATCCGCTAGTCCCATGAGCAACCTGATAAAAACCTTGGTGCAAGACACTCATATCGGAGTCGGATATATTGACCTTATTCATCTCTGTCGGTTGCAGTTGCTGAATCAAGTCGCCTAAGCCTCCCTTATCATTATTGCCATAAATGCCTTCCACAATACGAGGAGCCACACGAACACCATCATTTGCAATAGTTGCCACATACTGAGCCAATTGCATTGGGGTATAGTTATCAAACTGCCCAAAGGCATTGGTAATGAAATTGGCAAAGTTATACTCTTTGGGAATAAATCCAGTAGATTCATCTGGTAGGTCAATCCCAGTCGCAGACCCCAAGCCATATTCGCCAAAGGTTGAACGCAGTTTTCCCATAGCAGACTCTAGATTGCTGGTGCCGACAAACATATTTGGTTGATAGGTTTGCCCCATAAGACCTAAGGCTGTTTGAACCATATAAGCATTTGATGAATACTCTAGAGCCTGAACTGCCGTAATCGGCATTGGCACAGAAAAGGCAGGATACCAAGAATTAATTGGAGCTGAACCTTGAAAGACAATGGACTGGTCTGTCAAGGTCTGGTTTCCTGACAAGACTCCATTTTCCCAACCAGAGCTGATGGTCGCCGCCTTAACAACAGATCCTGGCACAAAGACGTTGGTTATCGTTCCAAGCGAATCTGAACTTAATTTCCCGGATTCGACATCATGCTTGACTCCTGACATCGCCAGAACTGCACCGGTTTTAGGATTGAGGGCTACAGCGTAGACTCCTTCAGAATATTTGGCTCCACCGTTACCCAACTCTGAGTTGAAGTAGCTCTTGAGTAGGTCATCCACACTATTCTGGAAAGCTAGATCAATCGTCAACTTGATATTGTTCCCTTTGCTTCCTTCCTCGACATTTTCTACACTTTCCATGTTTCCATGTTTGTCGAGATGGATTTCTTTGACGGAGCGTTTGCCTTGAAGGACATCTTCATATTGCTTTTCAAGATAGGAAGTTCCCACTCGGTCATTGAGAGAGTATCCTTTCTTGAGATAAGCGTCGACTTCCTCGGCTGGAAGACCTGACTTTTCACTGGAAACACTACCAACGATAGACGATAAAGAAGTGTCCAGTACTTTTCGGTCCCATGAGGTTGAAATGCTAATGCCCGGTAATTCCTTGGACGCAGAAGCTACAAGTGCAACTTGCGTATCATCCAAGGCATCTGTTGAAATGGTTCCAGTTGCGAAATTTCCAACTGCATTGAGCTGACTAAAGAGATAGATTTCCTTTTTCTGATCATCCGTATAGTTAAGCTGACTCACATTGATACTTTCAACCGCGTTATTGTAGAGGGTCGCTTCTGATAAGCGATTGCCATCTGAATCCAGGCGTTTGTCACTTGGAAGGGCCTCGACTGTCTTCTTGTAGATTTCTTGGTCAGCTAAGTAATAGTCCGCAATCTGACGGTCTGTGAGTTCAGGGGAAGTGACATTCACATACGTCAGCAGTTTTTTAGCCGTCTCCTTTAACTCTGCTGCCGTCATCTTATTGTTTCGTGTGAAAGAAACAACTTGCTTTAGTGCGTTTTCTACCAAGGGTTTCCCTGCCGCATCATAGATCTGTCCACGAGCCGAACTGGTTGTCACCCTAGTCTGGCTGGCTGATGCCAACTTTGCTTCATAGAAGTCTTTATTCAGTACCTGCATGTATAACAATCGACCAATAATGGCCATAAAGAGCAGAATGACAATCGCAAACAGTAAATTAAGCCGAATCGGAATCGAATGGCTATTAAATTTTCTCATACAACTAAGACTCTTTTCTAGAAAAATTTCTGGTTTTTACCCTTATTTCCCCTAAAATAATAGAGCAAACAGGTGAAGCTCAGTACTTTTCATTGTACCATATTTTATGGAGAAACTCTTGGAAAAGTCTATCTCTTTTTTGAGATTTCATCCAAAACGCATTTTTATTTTGTTATCCAACCTTCTATGATATAATGATAGTAATAGTTAGGGAAGCGTCAACTTTTAAGAGTTTGACTCATGAAAAGGAGCCTCATGAATAAGCCAGATATCGCAACCATAATCGACCTCCATTTTGAAGAATTAACTGAGCTCGAGCAAGAAATCGCTCGCTATTTTTTGCAGTCTGATACGATCCAAGATGATCTTTCTTCTCAGCAAGTTACCCAAAAATTACATATCTCCCAAGCAGCTCTGACTCGCTTTGCCAAAAAGTGTGGTTTTACAGGCTACCGAGAATTTGTTTTTCAATACCAACACCAGGCTAGTAAACAGGACATCCATTCACACAAACACAGTCCCTTGACCAAACGAGTTCTTCGAAGCTACAGCATCATGCGGGAACAAACGCAGGATTTGATTGATGAAGCGCAGCTTGAACGAGTTGCCCAGCTAATCGATGACGCTGAACGAGTTTACTTCTTTGGGACGGGAAGTTCTGGTCTGATAGCCCGTGAAATGAAACTCCGTTTTATGCGATTAGGTGTGGTCTGTGAAGCTTTGACCGACCAGGATGGCTTTGCTTGGACGACCAGTATCATGGATGAAAACTGTTTGGTGCTTGGCTTTTCTCTATCAGGAACTACTCAATCCGTCCTCGATAGTTTGTTGGATGCCAAGGAAATGGGGGCCAAGACCATTCTCTTTACCAGCGCTCCAAACAAAAATAGTCAGGCCTATACCGAAACAGTCCTTGTCGCAAGTCATAGTCAATCTTCTTACATCCAGCGTATTTCCGCTCAACTCCCTATGCTCATTTTAATAGATTTGATTTATGCCTACTTTTTAGAAATCAATCGCGAGAGCAAGGAAAAAATCTTTAACAGCTATTGGGAAAATAAAAAACTCAACGGCTATCGTAGACAAAAACGTGTTAGAAAATCCTAGTTTGGTTGAACCAAACTAGGATTGTTTTGTTTTAATACTCTTCGAAAATCTCTTCAAACCACGTCAGCTTCACCTTGCCGTAGGTATAGGTAACTGACTTCGTCAGTCTTATCTACAACCTCAAAGCTGTGCTTTGAGCAACCTACGGCTAGCTTCCCTACTTTGCTCTTTGGTTTTCATTGAGTATAAAATGATAATAGGCACCCAACATCCCTGCGTTATTTTGGGTATGGGAAATTCTAATCGTAAAATAAAACGAGCTATTCTTCAGAAGTACGTTCTATAATATCATAGTTTAATGCAGAGTGTAGCGATGTAGTCATTTCCAAAACGTGACAATCGATGTCTTTTGTCACACGATTCATAAAAATCGATCATAGCGAGACCGTTTTTTAGTTGTCCTCTAATCTGACTTTCTAAGGTATGACTAAATTCATATCCATATTCTGGATTGATGGTGATTTTACCTTCCTCTTCAAGGTCTCTTGAATTAAAAGGTAGTGCAAACTTTAAAAGTAATTCCTCATCGGGTTTGTTCCATACAGTGTCAGCATCATACATGTATATCCAAGGATTCATAAATCCGACCATTAACAAACCGCCCTTTTTCAATACTCGAGAGGCTTCTTTATACATGTTTTCTAAATCTTCTATATATACATTTGAAACCGGATTAAAAACAATATCAAAAGTTTCATCTTCAAATGGAAATGCTTTTGTCATATCGCCTTGAACGGTATTGATTTTTAAGCCTTCTCGTTTTGCAACCATTTCATCTCTTTCTAATTGTGATTTAGAAAAATCCATGATGGTGACATCATAACCTTTTGCAGCAAAAACGGGACCCTGCTGTCCACCACCACAAGCTAAACCTAATATCTTTTTTCCCTTGGCTTTTTCAAACCATTCTGTCGGAACTTTTTTCCCCACAGTTAAGGCGACAGAAATTGGATGCTTTCTAACTTCTTCTAATTCTTCCTGTGTCAATGGCTCAGTATAGTCATTTTTTACATTATTCCATCTATCTTCATTTAATTTTATATAATTACTCATCTTACAATCTCCTCGTAATTTTATAGTATTTCGATTTAAGTTGGATGTGTTGCCACACTTCTCTCACCTCTAGAAATTTTAATTTGTTAATTTTTCGTCCATCTCATTATATCATTTTTCCACATTTTCTCATTTACTCAAACTAAACACTAGTTGAATTTGATGATAGAATTGCTCTCGCTTCAACCTTTCATACAAGATGCTTATTTTCTCCTAGTTTCTCACGATTACCTCCTTTGGCTTAAATTTTTCAATAAAAAAAGAATTAAGCAAAACAGTTTTCACTCAAGTAGTGATTCAGTGTTTTTCTTAATTCTATAGCTCCAAACTAGGATTGTTTTGTTTTGAAATGATAATAGGCTCCCAACATCCCTGCTGTGTTTTGGTGATGGGCAAATTCTAATCGTGTTTTTTCAGCTAGACTTGGTACCAAGGCCGCCTTCAAGGCTGTGCGGATCTTTGGTTTGAGGATAGCCTCTTGCCCCATGATACCGCCACCGAGAATGACCACTTCTGGATTGGCAACGTAGCAAATATTTGCCAGACCTTTTCCTAAATAGTCTACCATGCGGTCAATCCCAGCCATACAGATCTTGTTTCCTTCAGTAGCTTCCTTGAAAATACGTCGGCCATTCCACTGATCAACTGAATCTCCATGAGCTGTTGCTACATGCTCAACCAAGGCTGTCGTAGAAGCAAGATCCTGAAAAGCTCCATCCTGCATGTGCATGTAACCGACTTCGCAGGCCGAATTGCTAAATCCATGGAAGACTTTCCCATCCATAATCAAGCAACCACCGATACCGGTTCCAATGGTCAAGCAAAGTGTGACACTCGCTCCCTTGCCTGAACCAGATACTGCCTCAGCCAGACCTGCACAGTTGACATCATTTTCAATCTCACAAGGGATATTAAAGCTCGTCTCAATTTCCTTCTTGAACTGGGTTCCTGCATAGTTGGGAATCTGAGGACCAGCATAGAAAATCTTACCCTTATCAGGATCCACCATTCCTGCAGAAGAAATGGCAACACCTGCTACTGGGCCTTTTTCTAAATAGCTGGCTACGATATCTTTTGTCTTTTGTAAGATATGAGGTCCACCCTTATGCGCCTCGGTTGGCATTTCATGCGATTCAACAAGTTGGCCTTCTTGGTCAATCAAACCATATTTGATGTTGGTTCCACCGATATCAATTGCAACGTAGTGTGTCATAAATACCTCCTTATGGATTAGAGGAAGCGCTCCTTGGTTTCACGAATCAATTGTGCTGCTGCTTCTACAACTGGGCGATCTTCTTCGGTTACTGGCGTCAATGGCGAACGAACTGAACCAATGTTCAAGCCTTCATTGATCTTCAAGACTTCCTTAATCACACCGTACATATTTCCATGTGCAGAAGTCAATTTACCAATGATTGCATTGATAGCGTATTGCAATTCACGCGCTGTTTCCAAGTCTTTCTCAGCAATCAACTCATTGAGTTTCAAGAAGAGTTCTGGCATCGCACCATAAGTACCACCGATACCAGCTTTAGCACCCATGAGGCGTCCACCTAGGAACTGTTCATCTGGACCATTAAAGACGATGTGGTCTTCTCCACCAAGGCTGACAAAGGTTTGGATATCTTGAACTGGCATAGAAGAGTTCTTAACACCGATAACACGAGGATTCTTCAACATTTCAGTGTAGAGACTTGGAGTCAAAGCAACACCTGCCAATTGAGGAATGTTATAAATCACGTAATCTGTGTTTGGAGCTGCAGCACTGATATCGTTCCAGTATTTGGCAACTGAGTATTCTGGCAAGCGGAAGTAAATCGGTGGAATTGTTGCAATGGCATCTACACCCAAGCTTTCCGCGTGGCGAGCAAGTTCCATACTGTCTTTGGTATTGTTGCAAGCTACGTGAGCGATGATAGTCAATTTGCCCTTGGCAACTGCCATGACTTCTTCCAAAATCAATTTACGATCTGCCACACTTTGGTAGATACATTCACCAGAAGAACCATTGACATAGAGACCTTGAACACCTTTATCAATGAAGTATTGGACCAAGGCGCGCGTACGCTCTGGACTGACTTCTCCTTGATCATCATAACATGCGTAGAAGGCTGGAATGACACCTTCGTATTTTTTCAAATCTGACATAGATTTTCTCCTAAGATTTCTTTTTTTCTGCTGAGAGCAGTTCTATTTTTACAAGTTTAGTATACACCTTGTGAAAATCGCTTTCAATATCTTGTATACACTTAGATTTTAGTTTCTACTTGTATTTTAGAAACTGTAACGATTGAAAGTAGTTTCAGAAACAAGTCATCCTACTGGTATTTGGCGAAAATTTTCTCCATCAATCCTGCTTGGAGAAAGACCAGCAAACCAAAACCAAAGAGGATAAAAGCTGACCCACCCAAAAGGAGAGTGAAGGCGGACAGATAGAGAACCATCACTATGAGAAAGAGAATGGCTAACATGAGGAAGAACCATGGAAAGTTAAAACTTGCCAAGATAAGCCCTTTTTGCAGCACTTCTTTCCATGACAAATCATAGCGCGCAGCGATGGGATAACTAGCTAGCATCACCAGAGTGAGGAAGATGAGAATCCCCAAACAAATTGCTTTCACAATCTGGAAAGGCAAAGCTGTCTGGCCCCAGAAGAGATAGAGATCTAAAAGGCTTAATGACACAATGCCCAACTCTAGCAAACCTAACTGAAGCCCCAGTTTCAGATTTTGCTTGAAAGCTCTTAGATAGGTTCTGAAAACTGGAACTCGTCTGCTTCTCTTAATCTCAAACATGGTTTCATAGAGGCTGATTTTCGCCACTCCAATCGTCACAATGGGCAAACAAGAGACGACAAAAAGAAGATTGACTGTCACGATATCCAAGACCTTCTCACTGAAACGCATGAGAAAATTATCTGTATCAAATGCTGCCTTGATAAGGCTTACTCCTTTTTGTGCCATGTTTGCTCCTCCTGATTCTTTTAATCAATCAAAATTTTAAAGAGATATTTGCGAACCTTCTCTTCCATACCTGCATAGCCATTTGGCTGATGCGGTTCTCCTGGGAAGAAAATCGCAAAATTGTGATAGCCCAACAAGAGTGGGTATTTTTCATGACAATGGACAAAGCCAATGTCACTCGCTTCGTCGAATGCTACTGCCTCATCTTTGATACGTGAACCGTAGCTCGAATATTCATGTCCTTCTACCAGCAAATGCAAGTCTGCATAGTTCTTATGGTGCTCAAATTGATCATTTTCAGCTTGATTAAGGACATTTTCCTGAACAACTAGAAAGACCTTATCCCCGTCAATCTCATACTTACCGAGTTCAAAAGAATCCTTACGGTGCTGATAGAGATAGTCGATAGCCTTGTCTAGATTGTGATGGATTCCCTTGTAAAAGGCGATGTTTTTCAAATCGTCAAAAATCATACTGTTTCCTTCGTTTCTGATAGTTACTAGTTTTCAGTTCCGAATGTTTCTTTTTCTATTTCCCTGTAACAGTGCGGACGGAAGCAAATTCCTTCGGAATTTCATTCCTAATTTTTGAGCCTTTCACTCCTTCATCGTCAGTCTCAAAAATTCCGTCTAAGATAAGCGTTAATTGCTTATCTTAGATACCACTAAAGCGGGAAATAGTTACCATAAAACGAACCTACTCTAACTAGTATCATGAAAAGAGTTCATTCTTAAGTTGATAAGTGTCTGACAAAACTTCACGAAGTAACTGCATACTCTCCATTTTGTAGACACTTATGAAACTATATTTCTCTTAGTCTATAACATATTCTTCTGAATTTTGATAGACAGTTTTTCCTATACTCAATGAAAATCGAAGAACAAACTAGAAAGCTAACCGCAAACAATACTTAAGTATGGCAAGGTGATACTGACGTAGTTTGACTTCGATTTTTGCAGAGTATTATCCTTTAACAGCTCCCATAGTGATACCCTGAGTGAAGGATTTTTGGAAGACAAGGAAGACGGTTACGATTGGTACGGCTGCAAGAGCTGCACCCGCCATGATTAAACCATAGTTGGTTGCCATTTCGGCCTGCATGGTCGCAACCCCGAGTGAGATGGTCAAGTTTTGACGTGAAGTCAACATAACCAACTGCATGAAGTAGTCGTTCCAAGTATTGATGAAGGTAAAGATTGCAAGGGCTGCAAATCCTGGCTTCACAATAGGGAAGGCTACGCTCCAGAAAGTACGAATTTCACCACAACCGTCGATTTTAGCTGATTCAAGCAATTCTGTTGGAATATTTTCACTGAACTGTTTCATGAGGAAGACCCCGAATGGCCATCCAATCAAAGGCAGGATAACTGCCCAAAGAGTATCGTGAATTCCCATGAAGTTGACGATACGTACCAATGGTACAAGGACAACTTGTTTTGGAAGAGCCATGGCAGCGATAAAGACTGCAAAGAGAATGCGCTGACCATAGAAACGTTTTTTAGCCAAGACATAACCTGCTAGAGAAGAGGTCGCACAAACCAAGAACATAGTTACCAATGAAATAAATACAGAGTTCCACATCCACTGCATGGCAGGGTTTTGCACCATGAGTTGTTGGAAGTTTTCCATTGTTGGAGCTTTAGGGAACCATTGTGGTGGAATCATAATGGTATCCGGTTGTGATTTGAAGGCCCCTGTCAAAATCCAGTAGAATGGAAAGATGAACAGCACGGTCAACAAGAGCAAGATAATCGTTGAAATAACAGTGAAAGCTGTTAAGGGTTTCTTTTGTGTAGATTGCATAGCTGTCTCCTTTCTTTAGTATTCTACGTCGTTTCCAAGTACTTTAAATTGAACAAAACTTACGATCGCAATCATAATTGCCAAGAAGACACCGATAGTGTTTGCATAGCCGTATTCTGTCAATTGGAAGGCTTTTTCGTAAAGATAGTACATCAAGGTACTTGTTGAGTAGTTTGGACCACCAGATGTCAAGAGCTGAATCAAGGCAAAACATTGGAATGAGTTGATAGTCGTAATGATTGCGATGTAAAGTGTTGTTGGAAGAAGGCTAGGCCATTTGATCTTCCAGAAGACTTGAAATTCAGTCGCACCATCAACACGCGCTGCTTCAACTAGTGAGTTATCAATATTTCCCATGGCAGCGATATAAAGGATAATCGGTTGCCCAACAGATGTTGTCAAAAGGATAATCATAATCGCTAGCAATGCCCAGTTTTTATCTCCCAGCCAAGAAATGTTTTGGCTGATGATATGACTTGATTTAAGGACAAAGTTTAAAATCCCTGATAGTGGGTCATAGATCCATTTCCATACAACTGTTACGGCAACACTACCTGTTACAACCGGTAGGAAGAAGACGAAACGGTAGAAAGAACGGGCAATGGCATTTTGATGATAGGTTTGAGATGCTACAAAGAGCGAGAAGAGAACTACAATCGGAACAGATCCAATAACCAGGATAACGGTATTGATCAAAGACTTGGTAAAGACAGGATCTTTAAACATACGAATGTAGTTGTCCAAGCCTACAAACTCAAATTTCGTCATGGAGTAGTTAAAGAAACTTGTAATGAATCCCATAATCATAGGAGCCAAGACAAAGATCACAAAGAAGAATAATACTGGTGCTAGGAAAGCATAGGAAATCACTGTTTCCCGCATGCGAATTTTATTGACTTTCACAGTCGGCACCTCTCTTTCAAATAGAATATTTTTTGATTTTCTTAAACTGTTTTAAAATCAAAATGAAATTTTTTAAGATTCGCTTATGTAAGAACTTCATTTTAATTTCGTGACAGTTCCTACCATTTCAAACAAAAGTCCCCCTTTTCTTACACCTTAGTGCACAGGGAAAAGGGGGAATCAATCTGACTTAGTGCTTATTGTTTTGTAGCTTTTTTGATTGTTTCGTTAGCTTTTTCAGTGAAGGTTTTCAAAGCATCCGCTGGTTTTTCGTCACCATTAGATACAGATTGCAACATTGGGAACCAAAGTGTTCTCATTTCAGCAAATCCATCGATAGTGTTGTAGTATGGTGAGTAGTATTTAGTCCAGCCACTGATTGTTTCCATACGTTTGTCTTCATAAAGTTTGCCAAATGAAGTACGAACTGGGAAGGCACCTGTACGAACAACGTCTTTAGGACCCCATTCTTTGTCATCAGCGATGAATTGAACGAATTTCTTAGCAGCTGCGATTTTCTTATCGTCTTTGTTGTTAAATACTGCAAATCCGTTTACAAGGTATTCAAGAGATGGTTTACCTGAGTCTGATGGGAATGGTACTTCTACCACATCTACCTTACTTGCTTCCAAGAGTTTCGCTTGGATACCGTTTTGAGCTGGAGCCCAAAGGATTGTGTATGAAGTTTGACCGTTAGCAAAGTTTTGGATGTCAGCTCCACCGTCAAATTGTGAACCATTGTTCAACAAACCGTCTTTGATCCAGCTAGCAGCTTTTTCAAGACCTTTGACAAATTTAGGATCGTCAGTTGTATATTTCGTTACTTTTTCATCTGTTACAGAACCGCCATAAAGGTTTGCAATGAAGGCACGTGTTCCTTGGTCTCCCCCTTGACCAGAACTGAACAATGAACCTGGAGTGTAGCCTTTATCTTTAAGCGCTTTCAAAACTTTTTCAAAGTCATCAGTTGTCCAACCTTCTTTTACAAGGTTTGCAACTCCAGCATCTTCCAACATCTTCTTGTTCATTGCCATGTAGAATGGTGCTGAACTGATTGGATACATGTAAGCTTTGTCTCCAGCCTTACTTGCTTGTACGATGTTTTCGTTGTTAACATCTTTGACGAATTCGTCTGTGAAGAGGTCGTTCAACTCAGCCAATTTACCATTTTTACCGTATTGGATGATACGTCCTGGTGCGTCAAAGAGTACGTCTGGCGCTGTTCCTGCTTCTATAGCTGTTGTGATCTTTTCTGGACCTGACTTAAAGTCGATGGTTTCCAATTTCACTTTTACATCTGGATTTGCTTTTTCAAAAGCTTCGATGATTGATTTTTCATAAGTTCCAACACCGTCACCAGTTTTTTCTTGTGTGAAGACTGGGAATGCCCACCAAGTGATTTCTGTTTTTCCGCTATCGCTACCAGAATTTGCAGCATCTTTACTTCCACCAGAGTTACCACAAGCAGCAAGGCCAAGAATCGCAGCACCTGCAAGTACTGTACAAGCTAGTTTTCTAAATTTCATTTGTATTCTCCTAATTGATAAGCGTATCCATATTGGATAATGAGCAAGTTTATATTTGTATACGTTTTCATTTTGTCCGACGCATCAACCACTCTCCTCTGTTTTGAGATTGTGTTATTTAAGACCGGCAACAAAGCGCTCCGTAATCTCTTTTGGTCTAGTAATTGCTCCACCAACAACGATGCCTCGCACCCCATATTCAAGGATTTGTTTGGCTTGTTCTGGTGTATGAATTTTCCCTTCAGCGATGACATCCACTCCTGCTTCACAAAGTTTTTTGATTAGTTCAAAGTCTGGACCATCTACTTTTGGACTATAAGAAGTGTAACCTGATAGGGTTGTTCCCACAAAATCAATCCCTGCTTCGACTGCTGCTAGCCCTTCTTCAAAAGTGCTAGTATCAGCCATTAAGAGTTGATCTGGATACTTTTCTTTGACTTGTCGGATGAAGTCCTGAATTTCCAAACCGTCGTAACGTTCACGTTTGGTACAATCCAGAGCAATAACCTCAATGTCTAGTTCAGCCAACTCATCAACTTCTTTCATAGTCGCTGTAATGAATGGCTCCTGTGGCGGATAGTCACGTTTGATGATCCCGATAATCGGTAGTTTCGTAACCTCCTTGATCTCCTTGATATCACGAACACTGTTTGCTCGGATACCGACTGCTCCACCTTGCTCAGCCGCTTTGACTAGCAAGGGGATAACCCCTCCCGCTTCTGTATAAAGCGGTTCGTGAGGAAGTGCCTGGCAAGAGACAATGATTCCATCTTTGATCTGTTCAATCAAGGCTTCTTTGCTGATCTGTGGCATCCTCTTTCCTCCCTTTCTTTCTTCTATGGGCTTATTATATATCATTTGTTAAGCGCTTTCAATACTTTGTGGTGGAATAGATTTCAGTTTCAAAACTATTTTATAGAACAGACTATCCTGAAAGTAGTTTCAGACATCTTAGAATTTCTTATTAGTACAACTTGAGTCGAAAGAAAAAGATAGCAGGCTGAAAAACCTACTATCTCCTTCTACTTTTACAAAGCCAAATGCTTAAAATTATTCTCTTATTTTTCTCTCTTTTTCCCCATTGCAAACAAACCAAGGAAGAAAGCTGTTAGCCCTAGTGAGGCAAGGATTCCACTCTCCTTATTCCCTGTATTAGGAAGTGTCTGCTGAGCAAGAGGAGCTTTGTAAGTATAATCTTCTGCAGCAAGAGTTACAAGCGAATTAGCTCCCTTATATTCTGCGAGTTCATGTACAGCTACATCGGCTGCATTTACACCACCTTTGTACTCTGGAAGTTCATGGACTGCTGCCTCAACAGCATTAACCCCGCCTGTAAATTCTGGCTTTTCAACTGTCAGAGCGGCCTCTTCACCCGCTGTGCCTAGTGGGCCTGTGTACTCTGGAAGTTCATGGACTGCTGCTTCAACAGCATTCACACCGCCTGTAAATTCAGGCTTCTCGACTGTTGGAGCTGCCTCTTCGCCTGCTGTGCCTAATGAACCTGTATATTCTGGAAGTTTATGAACTGCCGCCTCAACAGCGTTGACACCGCCTGTAAATTCTGGCTTCTCGACTGTTGGAGCTGGCTCTTCGCCCGCTGTACCTAATGAACCTGTATATTCTGGAAGTTCATGAACTGCGGCCTCTTCACCATTCACACCGCCTGTAAATTCTGGTTTATCAGCCGTTGGAGCTGCTTCTTCGCCTACTGTTGCTAACGGACCTGTGTACTCTGGAACTTCTGTCACAGCCGCTTCTTCTGCATTAACACCTCCTGTGAATTCAGGTTTATCAACCGTTGGAGCTGCCTCTTCGCCTGCTGTACCTAGTGGGCCTGTGTATTCTGGCTTCTCGACTGTTGGAGCTGGCTCTTCGCCCGCTGTACCTAATGGGCCTGTGTATTCTGGCACTTCATGAACAGCAGCTTCACTTCCGTTCATTCCATTCGAAAGCTTAGCCCCCGCCACAGAGACTGGTAAATTATGCATACTTTCAATTGCACCTTCTGCCAGACCTGTAACTTTTTGCCCCATATCCTCTGAATCCACCGTAAATAGGAGAGTTTTCGTATCATACTGGGTCATGAAGCGTGCTGTTTTGCCATTTGCCAATTGAAGGGTTGGAGCCTTGTTGACCAATACTTCCGAATCAAACTCCATCGCAAGAATACCTGGCCATTTTTCAATCGCGTATTTCACTTTTGCTTCTTTAGGAGAAATCCAATCCTTGGTCAAGAAATCCCAGTTGAATTTCTTATAGGATAAAGTATAATCGTTTTGATTGCCATCCGCATGCTCATAAAGCAAACCATATTCGCCATTTCCAAGATCTTGGAGCGAGTTGTAAGCAAACTTACCACTTTGTATAGGATTGTGTTTCAGCCATGTCAACTCACCATTCTCCTCAACACGAGCTAGGTGAACCAAACCATTATTGCGTCCAGGACCACCAGCATTGCTTAGTAGAATGTATTCCTTTCCTTCATGCATGGTGTGAATAGCGGACATTTGAACATAAACATCTTTTACTTGAGGATAACGTTTGATTTCCTTATCCCACGTTGCTCCCCCATCATGACTGGTCGCAACCTGAAGATCACCAGTCAACCCGCGCATAAAGAGCTTGAGATCCCCATTATTCAACTGAACAACAGTTGACTCCGTATTTTGGGCGCCTGGATTATTCATGGTTGAAGAGTGAATGGTTTGGTTGCCTACTGGGCGGTTATCATTAACTGCTTCCCCTGCTTGCCATGTTTCTCCATGATCATCTGAATAAATTACACGAGATGATTGAGAACCACTTAGGTAGGAAACGTTGTTTGTTGTATAAACTGGAATCACCAGTCTTCCCTTATGAGGTCCTGTACGCAAGGCAATCCCCGTACCAGGTCCAGTTCCTAGGAAGTGCATCCAATCTTTCCGAATCCCATGTGTAATATCTTTTGGTGCAGACCAAGTCTTCCCATCGTCATCACTGTAGGACATCCATAGGTAGTTGGTATTGGAAACTCTAAAAATATTCTTCTCGCTATACTCAAAATAAATATTTCCGATTAGCTCATTCCCTTTATACAAATCCCCCTTATCGCTGTAGGCTGGTTTTTTAGGGTCAACGACGACGCGATAATCTGTCTTTCTATTTTGAGGGTCGAAAACCTCTCCGTTTTCTCGAATCGTATAGCGACCTGATTCTCCTTGCTTATATAAAACTTGATAAACTTTATCTCCCACTTGTTCATAAGCTTTCGGAGCTTGTCCCGGCAATGAAAATACTGCCTTACTTTCAAGGAACATGTCATAAATTGCAAAAATTCTCTTTGTTTCAGGGTCTTGCACCAAGGCCATATCAATATTAACTGGAGATGGCCAATCTGCATGTTTAGCGTGCTCATTGTCACGAGGATTTGAGATTACAATTCGATCTCCCCATGTTTTTCCATTATCTGAGCTACGACGAACAACCATCCCAATATCTCCCCAGTCAGAATGGTGCAAACGTCTTTCATCCGTTCCAGCAATCAGTGTTCCTTTATCTGTCTTGAGAAGAGCTGGGATACGATAACTCTTGATACCATCTTTATTTGGTTGATTATTCCTACCACCTTCAAAGACATCTTCTTTCTCAGTGACTTTTGCTCCCTCAGGAAGTTTCTGTTCCAATTCACCTCTTTCAAATAATTGACTTCGTGTTTGAACTTCATCTGGGCTTAAAGCACGATCGTAAACAGTTAGGTTTCGTACTTGTAAGTTTGATGCCCAAACTGTTTTATTGCCCCGTTTGGTTGCTCCAAGTTGAGCTTGATTAACATCTGGCATATCTTTAATGAAGTTACCAGATTTGAGACTTGTTCGAGATAAGACACCGTTCACATAGAGGCGAACTCGACCATGAGGTAACTCTGCTGTCGGTTGTTCGACAGTAAAGGTCACAGAATTCCATTGTCCAGGACGAACTTTCAAAGGAGCATCTGTATACTTATCATAGAACTGCTCCCCGTTAGCGCCACGCCCTTCAATAAGAGCTGTATTATCAAGGACCGACATAGTAAAGTACTCATTTTCCTTGGTGTCACTGGATACAGAGAAGAGATTGTAAAAGCGTGGAGCTGATGCATCTGGTTTGAACTCCATGTGAACTGTAGCATTTTGAAGTTTCTTTAGTTTGTCTAGTTCATTTGATAAATCAACTCTCTGACCATTTGCTGCATTGGTTTCAACATCTTCTTTTTCAAGGACAGGATTAGCATTTTTTAAATCTCTTGAGTAATAGTCACGAGGAATAGCACCCTGATCCTCTGATTCCTCTTCCTTATTTGCTTCTTCTGCAGGGGTTTCCGTAGAGGATGGGGTTTCTGATTCTGCACTCTCATTTTTTTTCAAATGATCTTGGTCCACCTCAACGCCGTTGTCTTGAGCTGCTGCCAATTTACCAGCCAAATCCTTATCCAAATGAGCAAGATCTCCCGAGGACGCTTCTTTTGGCAATTTTGATAAACCTTGACTAGGTTCGACAGTTTCTGTACTGGCCCCTGCTACATTGGCTTGCTCTTGAGCTAAGACTGGATTTGCTCCAAATACCACTGTACCAATCACTACCGATGCTGCACCGACCGCAAATTTTCGAATTCCGTATCGCTGTTTCCGATCTAAAGATTTGTAATTCATGTTTGTCCTTTCATTTTTCATAAAATAAAGCGCTTTCTTTTTCTTTAAAAAATTTTTATTGTCTCTCAAGAGACAAGTTTTACAAGAAAGTATCCAACTTAATGAGAGCTCCCAATCCTCTCCCATTTTCTGCTGAGCCCAAGTTTTTAATCACCCAGCAGCCTTTTTCCTCCTTTCACAAGTGACTTTTCCTTTATTATACAATAAAGTCTTATATTTATATCTGTGTTCCCACAGAATAGATTTTACTTTTAAGAATATTTTAATATTTTAAATTTTCTAAAAGTACTTTCAGGTTTTGGACATAAAAAAGAGAGCTCCAGGGCTCTCTCATACATTATTTTGCGTACTTAAAAGGAATCTCACTACCACAGAGCCAGTTATAAACTTGGTCATTGACAAAAACATTCATGGCTTCGTGGGCATACTCAGGCATGATGCGATATGCCTTATCACAGGTCAGACGGTTGTAAATTGCAAACTGGGTAATAGGATAACAAACATCATCGTCCAAGCCCGTAATCATCTTGACCTCACCTTGAATGCGATGGGCAAGATTTTTCACATCGATATAGGCAAGAGTCGCCATAATTTCCTCCTCTGTTTCATGGAAGGGATCGTGGAACTTGAAATATCGGAAGAGTTCATCATAGGCTTCACTGGTATTGCCAATCTCAAGCACTCGTCTAAAGTCAGACAAGAAGGGATAGATGGCAACTGTTTTCTGAATCCGAGGATTGAGCGCTGCTGCAACCAGGGCTAAAGCTCCTCCTTGTGAGGCACCATAACTAGAAAGTCGCTTCTCATCCACCTGAGGTAGACTAGCAATAATTTCAACCAACTGGTAAATATCCAGATAAACATCCTTATAAAAGAGATGCTCCCGACCTTCCACAGCACCACGGATGATATGTCCCTTAACGGTATTTCCCAAAGGAGAGCGCAAACCATCTTGCGAATAACCTGATTGGCCTCGAACATCCATAGAAACAACACCGTAACCAGCCACAGTATAGGCCAGCATGTCGGCCCAGTCCCAGCCACGTCCCATATAACCATGAAAGTGGAAGATTACCGGAACTTTCTCCTCACTTTTTGGAAGGACGACACGTGCATAGACTCTTCCGTCATTGCTTCCTTCAAAGGTCAGCTCATAACACTTGACTTGAGGAATATGAAAATCCCTTTCCTCCAGCTGGTAGGCTGGAAGAGTGGAAACTTTTTTGACTTCCTCATCCCAGAAAGCGTCAAAGTCTTCTGGAATCTCATCCCGTCCTAGGTAGGTCTTGATTTCTTCTAGCAAAGCTGGATTTTTCATAGCATGCTCCTTTTGATTTGTAATCGCTATCATAACTCTAGCATATCTGGGAAAGCAATGCAAGAAAGAATGGTAAACAGAAAGTGATTTTAGATTCTCCTCCCTCAAACTGATCGTCTGAAAGTAGTTTTAAAATCTTAAACTTCTAATCTTCCGTTTTACATATGATCCTTCACAGCAACTGCTACCATTCTGGCTTTGGCACGGACTTTAGTAGCCACTGTCATCTCCATAGCAATAATTGCTTTTCTTTCCCCTAATTCCTCCAGAGTAGAAGTAACCACAATTTCATCTTCAATTGGACTAGGACTAAGGTAATCAATCTCCAAGCGAGCTGTAATAAAACGTCCTATCACAGTTGATTCCGTCAGTTCCAACCCTTTTTGATGATGGGCAAACCAAGCTGCTGAGGCCGTGCCATGGCAATCAAAAATAGTCGCTATCATTCCTCCAAAGACATTTGATGGAACTCCACCAGTATAAGCATTTTCAAGCTTTATCCGACTAATACAACTCTTTCCATCTATACTTGGATAGGTTTTTAAATGTAAGCCTAAATCATTCTTGGGACCACATCCCCAACAATGCTGAAATCGTTCTCCATACCTATCTTGGATAGCAATCGTTCTTGTTTCAAACATTCTTTTCACTCCTCCTTACTCAGATGGGGCAATTATATCAAGCTTTAGTCAAAGAGTAAATAGGCTTGGAGACTAATATCTTTTTATTACTCGACTAAGTTTGATTTATAGTCGATTATTTTATAAAAATAAAAAGAGCGTTTCCGCTCTTTGTGTATCAATAGGTGCTAGCTCCTTTCTCTAGTTTGAAAGTCTGAAATTTCTTTTGGTAGGTTACTTTAATAGTCATGTGAGAGTCCTCATTTCTTTTTGATAACTCTAGTATAAGACCCAAACCTAAAAGCTAGCTTATAGATTTCTTAGAAAAGGCTTAATCCAGATGTTCTCTCTTTTCTAGGTGGAGAGCAATCATCCGCCATTCTGGATCCTCTTTCCAATCTTTTATCGAACTAATGTAGCTGGCAACCTTTCTGGCTTCTTCTAAAATCGGAAAATCTTCGATGATATCAGCCACTTGAAACTCTGGTAGTCCTGATTGTCTGGTTCCAAAAATCTCACCAGAACCTCGCATTTTCAAATCTTCCTCCGCAAGGACAAAGCCGTTGGTGGTTTCTGTCATGATACGCATGCGGTCCTTCCCAGAATCCGTCTTGGGATTGGCAACGAGAACAGCATAGGACTGCTTGTCCCCCCGACCCACACGACCTCTGAGCTGGTGAAGCTGGCTGAGACCGAACCGATCGGCATCCATGATAATCATGACGGTCGCATTAGGGACATTGACTCCAACCTCGATAACAGTTGTCGAAACTAGAATATCTGTTTTTCTCTCTTTGAAATCCTGCATAATCTGGTCTTTTTCATCACTCTTCATCTTACCATGTAGAAGAGCCACTTCGGTCTTGCCTGCAAAATGAGCCGTCAACTCCTCTGATAAGGCAATGGCATTTTTCAGATCCAGAGCTTCTGATTCTTCAATCAAGGGAGAGATGACATAGGCTTGAGAACCTTTCTGAATTTCCCCCTCTAACCAAGTCAAGACCTGAGGCAGCTGCTCATGCTTGATCCAGCGAGTCACAATGGACTTCCGACCCGCAGGCATCTGGTCGATAATGGAAACATCCATATCTCCAAAGGCTGTGATAGCAAGCGTCCGTGGAATGGGAGTCGCCGTCATCATGAGAACGTCTGGATTGTCCCCTTTTTCCCGCAGAACACGCCTTTGCCCCACACCAAAACGGTGCTGCTCATCGATGATAATCAAACCAAGACGAGCATAATCCACCCCATCCTGAATCAGAGCATGGGTTCCGATAATCAAATCGGCCTCACCCTTGGCAATGGTCTCTAAAACTTCTCTTTTTTCTGCAGCTTTTAAGGAACCTGTCAAGAGAGCCAGTTTCAAGTCTGGAAAAAGATTCTGTAAACTCTCAAAGTGTTGCTCTGCGAGGATTTCTGTTGGTACCATTAGGGCCGCCTGGTAGCCAGCCGTCACCGCCGCAAACATGGCCAAGCCAGCGACTACCGTTTTCCCGCTCCCCACATCTCCTTGGAGGAGACGATTCATGTGGTGGTCGGACTTCATGTCGGCCAAAATTTCCTGTAAACTCTTTTCCTGAGCTGGGGTCAAGGCAAAAGGCAGATTTTCTTTAGCAGCTGTCACCTTTTCCTTAGACCAATTCAGAACCAGACCGCTTCCCTGAACTCTATTTTCAGACTTGAGCGTCTGCAACTGCATTTGGAAGTAAAAAAGTTCCTCAAACTTGATACGACGAAGGGCCTGCTTGTATTCTGCCAAATCCTTAGGAAAATGCATAGCACGAACTGCCTGGCAACGGGACATGAGTTTGTATTTGTCCAGCAAAGACTGGGGAAGATTTTCCTCTATCAAGAGGTCCAGTCCCTGATCAAAAGCTGTCTTGATGACCTTGACCAGCCCTGCCTGACTGATTCCTTGAGCCAGACGATAGACAGGCTGGAGGTCATCTTCAATCTGAGCCAGAACCTTCATCCCAGTCAGACTGGCCTTGGTACGGTCCCATTTGCCAAAAACGGCAAGCGTTACTCCCAATTCTATCTTATCTGCTAGATAAGGCTGGTTAAAGAAGTTCACCGCAAAAACGACTTCTCCCTGCTTAAGGCTAAAACGCAAGCGATTACGCTTAAAACCATAATACTGGACACTGGCAGGAGTTACTACCTGACCAGAAAGAACAGCCTTTTCACCATCTTCCAGCTCTAGGACCTGCTTGGTCTTGAAATCTTCATAACGGAAAGGAAAGTAGAGCAAGAGGTCTTGCAAGTTTTCAATTCCTAGTTTGGCATATTTCTCTGCCGACTTTGGTCCCACACCAGGCAAGACATGCAAGGGTTGATGTAGATTCATGCTCCCCCTCCTTTCTTAGTTTTAATAATATTCTCGTGGAATGCGATCGCTGAGGAGACAAACCACCTCATAGTTAATGGTGCCACGGTAGGTTGCTACCTGTGTTGCCGTGATTTCCTCATCACCATTCCTACCAATCAAGGTGACTTTTGTTCCTTGCGGGTAAACCTTAGGCAATCGAATGGTGATTTGGTCCATCGAAACCCTGCCGACGATTGGGCAAGCTTGTCCGTCTACCAAGACGGAAAAATTTTGCATATCTCGTGTCCAACCATCCGCATAACCGATTGGCACAGTCGCGATGATTTGCTCACTATCCGCCTGATAAGTTGCTCCATAGCCCATGCAAGCTCCAGATGGAACTGTTTTGACATGAACAAGGGCAGATTGCAAGGTCAAGGCTGGTGTCAGGTCGTAAGGCAGGTCCAAAACCTCTCCGCTGGGATTCAGGCCATACATGGCGTCTCCCATACGCACTGCATTGAAAATAGTCTCTGCATGCCAAAGAGTCGTGGCAGAATTGCTGGCATGGATCAGCTCTGGCACTTCCTTCATGCTTGACAGAATAGTCTTAAATCGTTCCAACTGGGTATTAAAGTAGGTATCTGATGCTTCATCTGCCGTCGCAAAGTGGGTAAAGATTCCCTCAACACGAGCACCCTCTTGCTTGAGCAAGTCTTGAGCCTCTTCAGCTTCACTAGCTTCTCGAAAACCAATTCGTCCCATTCCTGAGTCAATCTTGAGGTGAACTGATAGGCCAGCTAGATCAGCACCAGTAGCTAAGAGTGCTTGAATCCACTCCAGTCCAGCTACCGTCAAGGTGATGTCGTATTCTTTAGATAGGTCAATAGCTTCTATTTCAGAAACTCCTAAAATGAGGATTCGCTTGCTGAGTCCAGCCTGTCTCAGTTCGATAGCTTCATCGATATTGGAAACGCAAAAGCCGTCGACATCGTCTTGGATAGCTGTCGCAACAGCTACTGCCCCATGCCCGTATGCATTGGCCTTAACCACTGCCCACTTGAGCGTCCTTTCAGGGATATGAGCCTCCATCTGTTGGATATTTTTTCGAATGGCTCCCAGACGAATCAGAGCCTTGGTCGGTCTATGTGGACTAGCTTTCATGATTTTCCTCCAAAATGACACTGGCTGTCACAAACTGATCTGTATGGCTGATCGATAGCCAAATTTTTCCTGAAAATGGCGCCTGACTAAAATAGGGAGCCCCTTTTTCGTTGTTCAAGACTTCCAAATCCTGAAAGGTCAGTTTGCCAATACCCGTTCCCAGAGCCTTGGAAAAGGCTTCCTTAGCCGACCAACGACCAGCCAAATATTCGATTTGTCTGCGCCCTTTGAGACTGGTGAAGCGCTCCATTTCCTTAGTGGTCAGCACCCGCTTGGCAAATCCTGTATGCCGTGTAACTGCGCGTTCTATCGAAGCCAATTCTTCGATGTCAATTCCATGTCCAACTATCATTTTCATCAAAAGGAGTTGAGATTCCCCCAACTCCATCCTTTTCATTTATTTTGTTAAGGTAGTATAAATTTCGTCTACCAAGGCCACTGTATTTTCCCAACCTAGACAAGGGTCAGTAATGGAACAACCAAAGATTTCTGGTTGGTTTTGGCGACCATCTGCTAGGTAAGATTCGATCATAAAGCCTCGAACCGTCTTTTTAATCTTTTCATTCCAATCACGATTCAGCAAGGCTTGACGAACAATGCGAATTTGTTCCATATGCTGCTTGCCAGAATTGTCATGATTGGTATCGATGATAATGAAGGGATTTTCAAGTCCCATAGTCTCATAGCGATTGATGGCATTTAAGAGTGTTTCATAGTAGAAATTAGGTTCATTTTTACCATATTCGTTCATGGCACCACGAAGGATAACGTGAGCCAAAGGATTTCCTGAAGTTTCCACTTCTTGGCCATGGTAAAGGAAGGTTTGCTTGTTTTGAGCCGCATAGATGGCATTAAACATGACCCCAAGATTTCCAGATGTTGGATTTTTCATCCCAACCGGAGCATCAATCCCAGACGCTACAAAGCGGTGTTCTTGGTCTTCCACTGAACGAGCCCCTACAGCATGGTAGCTGACCAGGTCATCAACCAAAACGAGATTTGATGGATAAAGCATCTCATCAGCTGTCGTCAAGCCCGTCTCCGTAATCACACGGTAGTGCAGCTGACGAACAGCCTGCAAGCCATTGATGAGACTAGGCGCTTCGCTGGTATTTGGTTGATGGATCATGCCCTTATAGCCATCTCCATTAGTACGAGGTTTAGCCGTATAGACACGCATCACGATAAAGATTTTATCCGCAACTTTTTTCTGCAAGTCGGCTAAGCGACGAGCATATTCGAGCACGGCTTCTTCATTGTCAGAAGAACAAGGCCCCATCACCAAAAGGATTCGGTCGTCCTCACCCGAGATAATGGCTGCCAACTCTCTATCGCGGGCTTCTTTCTTTCGCAAGGCTTCAGGTGACAACTGGGTCGCAGCCTTGATTGCTTCAATATCAATTTCTTGACCTTTTTCGATAAATGCCATCTTACTCTCCTAGCGTTTGGTAAATTTCGCGAACAAGTGCTTCTGTGTTGTCCCATCCGAGACACGGATCTGTAATGGACTTACCAAAAACTTCTGGTTCATTTTGACGTCCATCTTCTAGATAGGACTCAATCATAAAACCACGAACATATTTTTTGATTTTCTCATTCCAGTCACGGTTAATCAAGGTCTGACGAACGATACGGATTTGATCCATGTATTGCTTGCCTGAATTGTCATGATTGGTATCGATGATGATAAATGGATTTTCCAAGCCCATCTTTTCGTACTGATCAATGGTATCCATCAAATTGTCATAGTAGTAGTTAGGAATATTCTTCCCGTGTTCATTCAAGGCACCGCGAAGAATGGCGTGAGACAAAGGATTTCCAGTCGTTTCCACCTCTTTGCCGAGGAAGAGAAAGCTCTGCTTGTTTTGTGCCGCATAAATCCCGTTAAACATAACATTGAGATTTCCAGATGTTGGATTTTTAAACCCTGTCGAAAACCCTGCTCCACTCGCTACAAAACGGTGTTGCTGGTCCTCAACTGAACGAGCCCCAACAGCCATATAAGAAATCAAATCATCCACCAAAGGAAGGTTTTC
Source organism: Streptococcus pseudopneumoniae (assembly GCF_001074565.1). Taxonomy (GTDB): domain Bacteria; phylum Bacillota; class Bacilli; order Lactobacillales; family Streptococcaceae; genus Streptococcus; species Streptococcus pseudopneumoniae_J. The sequence continues at coordinate 126,031 of NZ_JUQX01000026.1, forward strand.
TGGGTAGAGCATCTCATCAGCAGTTGTCATTCCCGTCTCGGTAATCACACGATAGTGCAGTTGGCGAACAGCCTTGATTCCATTGATCAAACTAGGGGCCTCTGTCGCGTTTGGCTGGTGAATCAAGCCCTTATAGCCATCTCCATTGGTACGAGGTTTGGCTGTATAGACCCGCATGACCATAAAGATACGATCTTTGACTTCTTCTTGCAAAGCAGATAGACGCTTGGCATACTCGAGGACTGCCTCCTCATTATCAGATGAACATGGTCCAATCACCAAAAGAATACGCTGGTCTTCTCCACGGATGATGGCTTCTAGTTCTTGATCACGTTGGTATTTTTTCTCATAAGCCAAATCATCTAGTTTTGACAAGGCACGAACTTCTTCAATATTAATTTTGGGGCTTTTAGCTGTAAATACCATGATTCATCTCCTTATAAAGCAAACGGACACCAAGTAAAAAATGATTTTCACCAGGTATCCGCCTGTATCTTATCTCATATTATTGTCTCTTCCCATGACAGTTTTTGAATTTCTTACCAGATCCACATGGACATTGGTCATTTCGCCCGATTTGGCTCAAGTCCAAATCTTCTGGAAGATTTGCCTGCTGAGCTGCGATATTACGAGTCGCAGTTGTACTGATATTGTGTTCAACTTGCGGACGTTCTTGTTCATGGATTTGTGCTTTCATCATCAAGCGAGTCACATCGAATTCGATTGAACCAATCATGTCGTTAAACATGCGGAAACCTTCTGCTTGGTATTCTACAACAGGGTTGTTTTGTGCATAACCACGAAGGCCAACAGCGTTTCGCAACTGATCAAGGGCATCGATATGATCTGTCCACTTGTTGTCTACAACACGTAGAATCAAGACTTTTTGGAATTCTTTTACTGCATCTTCGTCACGAAGTTTAGCAACTTGGCTGTCATAGACTTTCAAGGCACGTTGGTAAAGTTCATCCTTGATAGCTTGGTCTGACAAACCTGCAAGATCTGAACGGTTGATTGAATCTTCTGGAAGCAAGTTATACTTAGCAAAGTTCAAGATTGCTTCCAATTTTTCGTCTTCTTTCGAACGAGCATGTGCATCCACGATACGGCCAATGGTACGACGGATCATAGCATGGATTTCAGGTGCCAAGTCACGATCTGCAGTAATGACATCATAACGTTGTGCATAGATGATCTCACGTTGTTCTCGCATAACGTCATCGTATTGAAGGACTTGTTTACGAGTGTCGTAGTTATTTCCTTCGACACGTTTTTGAGCTGCTTCAACTTGACGCGTTAACATGCGAGATTCGATGGCTTCGTCAGACATGTTGAGACGTTCAAAGACACCTTTCAAACGTTCTGAACCAAAACGTTTCATCAAATCATCTTCAAGAGACAAGTAGAATTGTGACTCACCTGGGTCTCCTTGACGTCCTGAACGCCCACGAAGCTGGTTATCAATACGGCGACTTTCGTGGCGCTCTGTACCAATGACACACAGTCCACCAAGTTCGCGAACCCCTTCACCAAGCTTAATGTCGGTACCACGACCGGCCATGTTGGTTGCAATAGTAACCGCACCACGTTGACCAGCGTTCATGATAATTTGAGCTTCTCTATAGTGGTTTTTCGCATTCAAGACTTCGTGAGGAACGCCTGCTGCAACCAATTTCTTAGAAATATAATCACTGGTTTCAACGGCAACTGTACCAACCAAGACTGGTTGACCTTTTTGGTAACGCGCCTTCACATCCTCAATAACAGCCTTGAATTTGGCATCGATACTTGCATAGAGAAGGTCTGAGTGGTCAATACGTTGGATTGGACGGTTAGTAGGGATTGGGATAACACGAATGTTATAGATTTCACGGAACTCTTCTTCTTCTGTTTTACCAGTACCTGTCATACCTGCCAATTTCTTATACATACGGAAGAGGTTTTGGTAGGTAATAGAAGCTGAAGTCTTGGTCTCGTCTTGGATTGGCACACCTTCTTTGGCTTCGATGGCTTGGTGCAAGCCATCAGAGTAACGGCGACCTTCCATGGTACGACCTGTAAATTGGTCGACAATCAAGATTTCCTGCTCTTCACTAACCACATAGTCGATATCAAGGATCATGATATAGTTGGCACGAAGGGCATTGTCAACAAAGTGAGTAAGAGCTACGTTTTCGATATCGTAGAGATTATCAAGTTTGAAGTAGCTTTCTGCCTTGTCAATACCAGAATCAGATAAACCAATCGTCTTAGACTGCACGTCAATGATATAGTCGTCCTTGTCCAAAGACTTCACAAAGTGGTCTGCCATATGGTAGAGTTGGCTTGTTTCAACTGCGTTGGCACCTGAAACGATCAAAGGAGTACGGGCTTCATCGATCAAGATCGAGTCCACCTCATCGACCAAGGCATAGTTGAGCGGACGTTGTACCATGTTTTCTGCACGAACGACCATGTTGTCACGAAGGTAGTCGAAACCAATCTCTGAGTTGGTTGAGTAGGTAATATCGCAAAGATAAGCTTCTTTTTTCTCCATTGGAGATTTAGCTGCCAAGTTGATCCCTACTGAAAGACCGAGCCATGAGTAGAGCTCACCCATCTCAGTCGCGTCACGTTCTGTTAGGTATTCATTGACTGTAACTACGTGAACCCCTTTACCTGCAAGGGCATTGAGGTATACTGGCATGGTCGCTGTCAAGGTTTTCCCTTCACCAGTACGCATCTCTGGAACGTCACCATGGTGAAGAACAATCCCACCCATGACCTGAACTTTATAAGGGAAAAGTCCAAGGACACGTTTTGCAGCTTCACGAACTACCGCAAAAGCCTCATATAGCAATGAATCAAGTGATTCACCCTTGTTGTAACGTTCTTTAAATTCGTCAGTTTTTGCTTTTAGCTCTTCGTCTGACATCGCAGCCATTTGACTCTCATAATTAAGAACCTTATCTGCCATCTTTTCTAGACGGCGAAGTTCTCCTTTATCATTTTCAATAATCGTTTTTAAAATATTAGCCATGATTTTCCTTACTTTTAATTCTGAATATTTTAGAATGTTCTTTTCATTTTAGCATATTTACTATTATTTTTCAAGAAAGAATCCTTAATTTACAACGGAAAAGACCAGTCAAAATTCAGCTTTTTTTGCATAAATCTTCTGATGCTATTTTTTTGTTTTTTGTTCGTGAGGCATGCTTGATGATCCAGGCACAACTTGGACTCAAATCTTCCCTTTGCCAAGCTTGAATAATTCTTTCAAACTTATCGGGGGCTTCCTTATATAAATCATTTAGATTGTTGGCTACGCTTTTTTGAATGGACTTGTCTCCATCATCCTTTAGATTGGTCAGAATAGTGGTGAAATCCTCAAAATAATCCAATACCACGGTTTGTCTCTTAGCCCAAGGTAGACGGATACGCATGCACTCGCTAGCAAGTCTACGAACGCGCAAGTTTTCATCCTGACTCCATTCTAACAGCAAAGTCATTGTAGCCTTAGGATAGCGAGCCAGTAAGGGTCTCATGGAAAATTCTCCCGTAAACCGCTTGGTGAGTTCCTTACTAAAGGCCGCGCTCAATTCAAATTCCTTGTCTCCATATAGCTCTACATATTTGCCGATTGGCCAAAGCCAATACCCTTCTGAAAACATGCCTAAACCACCCTCTAACTCAGGACCTAAAATTTTCTCAAAAACCTTGAGAGAGTCCTGATAAGATAGGGGGAGACATTCTTTGATACTTTTAGCCAAGAGTTCTTGACGTTGGCTAAACTCCAACTCTTCCAAGTCTTTTTCTAGCAACAAGCTGAATTTTTGTCCATCAAAGGCAGGGGACGCTTCTTGCAACCGTCGACTCAAATCCCTAGCATAAGCCAAGTCATAATAATCCTTTACTTTTTTCGCCATTTTTAAATTCCTTAATCTTCTGTTTACGGAACTTATTATATCATATAGATAGCTCGTCAACAAAATCATTTTCACTTCTCAAACTATTTTGTCAAGAAAGTAAAAAGGACTAGAAGCTCGTCTAGTCCATCAATTTTTAATGTTTAATTTCCCAAAAATGCTGGCAATAAGCCAAAGTACAAAAAGAGATTAATCCAGAAGGCCAAGCAAAAGATGATGCCAAAGATAAGAAGACTGATTTTTTTAATCAGCACCGAGTATAGAATGGATAAAACTCCAAAAACCACAAAGAGTTTTTTCATAACGAAATAATATACTGAAACTCCTCCTATTTGCCAATCCCAAGGAAGGAAAAACATGAGGAACCAGAGGATGCAAAGCGTAAGAATATAGATTTTGTAATAGCTATACATAAATTGCCTTACCTTTGACATCTTAAACCTCCTCTAAAAATTAGCTATTCTGTGATGAGCCTCTGTTATTGATCTGTCTCAGCTTGAACATTCTCTTCAGGCAGACATAGACTTTCCAGTCATTCACAAGAGACAAAAAGACTAAAAGAATCCATATCCCCCACATTGTTAGATCCATGGGATTTTTCAAGACAAAATTGAAAATTAACAAAGAAAAAATTGTAAAAGCGATACTGAACAAAGCCCACAAAGGGAGATATATCCAGTAAAAGTAATAGAAAAACACGAAATATTTACTATCTTTATCCGCCTTCTCAATCCAATGAAAAAAATAAAAGTAAGGTGACAAAATTAATAGTTGCAGAAGTCTTTCTAGCATAGCTTTCTCCAAGATTTCATTTTATTTTATTATACCAAAAAAACCTGGAAAAGGCTTTCCAGGTTTGAGTTTGAAATTACTAGTCATGCTATAGAAATCACTTTATTCATAAATTGATTCACTTTATTGGCTTGATGAAGAAGTTCCAAAATCAACCTTAGGAACTGTCTTGGCTTCTTCTGTTTCTTTAAAGGTTTCCGCTTCTTTAAAGTTCATCATATTCGCAAAGAGCACGGTTGGAAAACTTCTCAGTTTTTGATTGTACTCGGCTGCGACCTTGTTATAATCCTTACGTGCTACAAAGATACGATTTTCACTTCCTGAAAGTTCGACCATTAGTTGCTCAACATTTTGATTGCTCTTGAGTTCTGGATAATTCTCCGTCAAGGAAATCAAGCGGGAAAGAGCAGAGCTCAATTCTCCCTGAGCATTTTGGTTTTCTTCCGATGTTACTGAGCTACTACCGATTTTAGCTCTAGCATCCGCAATCTTGGTAAAGACTTCGGTTTCATGATTCATTTGTCCTTTAACGGACTCCACCAAGTTACCAATCAAGTCTGAACGACGTTGGAGGGCTGTAGAGACATCAGCCTGAGCCTGCTCCACTTTAGTCTGTTCACCAACCAGACCGTTATAGGTCGTCACTGCGGAACAACTTCCCAGAACTAGTAGTCCAAAGAAAATCGCCACTATTGAGAGAATTACTTTATTTTGTTTCATATCAAAACCTTAACACTTTCTTTTATCAACTTTTCTGAGAAAATACTCAGATTTTAAATCAATTTCCCAAACTTTGTTTTTATTTTTAATTTAGGAGTGAACTGTTGCAAAGGAGTCACATTACTGAATGGAGAAATTGGTTTGTGCAATATATAATTACTCACCAGTCATCAGACGAACCGCCGCCATCAAAGCCACCGCCGTCCCAGCCTCCAGATGAATCGGAGCCCGAGTCAGACCAAGAAGAACCTGAATCAGTCCAAGAGGATCCTGAATCTGATGAGTCACCGCCCCACCAACCTCCGCCAGAATCATCTCCACGTGAACCACCACGGCCTCCAAAAATAAAGCCGATAATCATCACGATGAAGTAAATGAGAACTCCAAATCCGATAACTCCGTCTCTCGAACTGCTTTTTCGGTTCCGTTTTGAAGATCGACTCTCAGCGGTATACTTTTCAATTTCTCTTAGACGACTAGAATTAGTAGCATAGTCGTAACTACTTTTAGAACTTGAAGAAGGTGTACTCGATCCACTATAGAACATGTAGTTGAGATTATTGACTATCGAGAGAACGCCATTGTTGTAGTCTCCCTTTTGAAAGTAAGGTCGTGCTGTTTTCAAAAATTTATTGGTCTGATAGTCAGTAATCTTACTGGCCACATTATTACTGGTTTCAATCCGTGATTTTCTATCCTCTACCGCAAGCACAATCAAGGCTCCATTGTTGTCGCCCGAGTAGCCAATCTTCCAAGCTCTAGCTGTTTCATTAGCTACTGTTTCGATTGTTTCTCCATCTAGGCTTTTCACAACATAAACGCCTACTTGGAATTTTTCTGCTTTTTGACTATTTACCTTATTCAATCCCCGGATTAGACTGATTGTCGACTCAGTCAGATAGTGATCCGGGTCATAGATCCCGTACTCAGGTTTTTCAGGTACTGTGAATGCTGACAAGAAGAGAAAGACCATCAGCAACCCAAGCAAGCGAACCAACAAACTATGTTTAAATAATCTGCCTTTTTTCATAATAACCTCCCTGATAAAGGAAAATTGATTTAAGGAATTATAGCATTTTGATTTTTACAAAGAAAGTACATTTTCATTACAAATAGATTACAAAAAACAGAAAAATGATTGAATTTTGATGACAGGTTTTTTTCATCTATTTTACAGAAAAAAGAAGACATCCCAGTCTTCTTTTAAGTTATTCTTATTGGAAAATAAGCAAGGGTTACTTACGTTTTCTCGCAATCAAATGAATCGGTGTTCCTTCAAAGACAAAGGCCTTGCGGATTTGATTTTCCAAGAAACGCAGGTAAGAGAAGTGCATGAGTTCTTCTTCATTGACAAAGATGACAAAGGTTGGTGGTTTTGTTGCCACTTGGGTTGCATAGAAGATTTTGAGACGTTTTCCTTTGTCTGTCGGTGTTGGGTTGATGGCAATGGCATCCATAATCACATCGTTGAGAACCGCAGACGGAATGCGTGTGTTTTGACTTTCACTAATTTGCTTGATCATCTCAGGCAGTTTATGGAGACGTTGCTTGGTAAGAGCGGATACAAAGACAATCGGCGCATAAGGCAGATACTGGAACTGCTCACGGATATCTTCTTCCCATTTCTTCATGGTGTGGTTGTCTTTCTCAAGGGTATCCCACTTATTGACCACGATAATCATCCCTTTACCTGCTTCGTGGGCAAAACCTGCGATACGCTTGTCGTATTCACGGATACCTTCTTCGGCATTGAGGACCATCAAGACCACGTCAGAACGGTCAATGGCACGCATGGCACGCATGACAGAGTATTTCTCCGTATTTTCATAGACTTTACCAGACTTACGCATACCAGCTGTATCAATCATGGTAAACTCTTGGCCATCCGTATCTGTAAAGTGGGTATCAATGGCATCACGCGTTGTCCCAGCTACTGGACTAGCAATCACGCGGTCTTCTCCCAAAATGGCGTTGATCAAACTTGATTTTCCAACGTTTGGACGGCCAATCAAGCTGAATTTAATGACATCTGGATTTTCTTCTTCAACTTCATGTGGTAGATTTTCCACGATGGCATCCAGTACATCACCCGTACCAATACCGTGGACAGACGAAATTGGCAGTGGTTCACCCAATCCAAGCGCATAGAAATCAAAGATATCATTTCGCATCTCAGGGTTGTCAACCTTGTTAACGGCAAGGATGACAGGCTTATGGGTTTTATAGAGTTTGCGAGCTACGTACTCGTCCGCATCTGTAATCCCTTCTTTACCTGAAACGACAAAGACGATGACATCTGCTTCTTCCATGGCAATTTCTGCTTGGTGTTTGATTTGCTCCATGAAGGGAGCATCAACGTCGTCAATCCCTCCAGTGTCAATCATACTGAAAGAACGGTTAAGCCACTCACCCGTTGCATAGATACGGTCACGTGTCACACCCTCGACATCTTCTACAATTGAGATTCGCTCACCAGCGATTCGATTAAATAGGGTCGATTTCCCAACATTGGGACGTCCCACAATGGCAATAGTTGGTAAGGCCATGTTTTCTCACTTTCTACAATAACTTTTTCTGTTCTAGATTCTTCCGAGTTGAACTAGGTTCGGCTTGACCAAACTGCTCTGCTAAACGCTGACTCCAAGAGGTCGTCGCACGCGTACCAGCATAGTCCGCCTGAACTTTGTCATAGTCCAAAATCGCTTCAACTGGCTGTTCTTGGTATTCTTCTTCAAAAACCACTTGGCTCAAAGGCAGTCTTGGTTTGACATCATGTTGTTGGTTTGGCACGCCGAGGGCAATCCCAAAAACGGGGTAGGTATAGTCAGGCAAATTAAAAAGCTCTGCAACTTCTTCTGACTTGTAACGGACCAAACCGATAATCACACCACCATATCCCAGACTCTCTGCTGCAAGCAAGGTGTTTTGACCAGCAAGCGCAGCATCCACAGACGTGATAAGGAGACCTTCTACCCCTTGAGGTTGGAAAGTGTCCGTATGAAGACTTGCTCCCTTTTCAGCTCGGTTCAAATCACCAACAAAAAGCAGGAAAGCAGCTGACTGGCGAATGGCTTCCTGAGGAACCAATTCATATAAGGCATCTTTCTTCTCTTGGCTACGTACAAGAATCACAGAATAAGATTGGAAATTTTTCCAAGAAGACGCCATTTGAGCAGCAGTCAAGATTTCATTTAAGTGTTCTTGAGGAATCTCTTGCTCCTTAAAGCGACGAACTGAAGTATGAGCTTTCATCAGTTTAATGGTTTCTGTCATCGGCGATTTTCTCCTTCTAGTCTTGTTTCTTCTGCTAAATAACGAATACGTTCCATAACCCGTCTAGCTTCCCAAGTCTCATCATTTCCATTCTTTCCTTTGGCAAAATGTTTTTCCAAATCTTGGAAATTAAAGTTGGAAGTAAAGAAGGTCGGCAAATCTTCCTGCATACGATACTGTAGAATAACTTGGAGAATCTCATCACGCACCCAAGGGGTAGACTGTTCTGCACCAATATCATCTAAAATCAGAACTTCAGAAAGCTTAATCTCATCCACCAAGGTCTTCACAGATCCCTCACCGATGGCATTTTTCACATCAATGACAAAACTTGGATAGTGGAGAATGGTTGTTGAAGCGCCACGTTTTTCAGATAGGTCATGGGCCAGGGCCGCCATCATGAAACTCTTACCGACACCAAAATCCCCATAAAGGTAGAGACCTTTTCGGATACTAGGGTAAAGGTCAACAAAGGCATAGAGTCTCTCAAAAATCGGCAAACGGCCTAGATCATCCAAGTCTATCTGAGCCAATTTCGCTTTCTTGAGACTTGCTGGTAGATTGATCAACTTGAGACGATTCTTGATGGCCGCCTCTTTTTCGGCCGCGATTAGTTCTGGTGTTTCTTCATAAGATACATCCGCATAACCGTGATTCATGACCAAGATAGGCTTGTAGCCACGCGCTATATAGTCTGCATCCCCACGAAGAAACTTATCCCGTTCTGTGATATATTGGTTGAACTTGGAGATGCTACGATTTAACTCCTCTTGGCTGAGGGATTCTTTCTGGATAAAAGCCGCTACATCGGGGTCCTTCATGATCTGCTGGACTAGGTCCTGATACTGAAAACGACTTGTCTGACGTTTGATTACGTCACCAACACTTTCCATCTAGTCTCCTCCTTCTTCTAATCGGGCTAACATTTCTTGTTTTTTACGTTCTAGTTCCAAACGAGTTTCCTCGCTGGTTTGATTCTTGTATTCTGGATTACTCCACTTAGGAACATTTGTCTTCGTTGAGCTAGCCTTGTTTTTCTGTTCTTCTTGCCCTTTTTGCTGACGCTCTCGAATCCGAAGCACAGCTTCTTCTGCTGTCCGAATCTTGCGATAGGCATAGTCGTTTGCGACTTTCATAGCATATTTTTCATTGACATTGGCCGAATCAACCTTGTTAAAGGTTAAAAGTAAGACGATATTGATGACTTCGTCCAACAAGCCTAAAGACGCCATCTGGTGAAGGAGTTCTCTTTCACTTTGGGTGATGTTTCCCTTACGCGTTTGCTTGATTTCCGCTAAAAATTGCAGGGGTGTTTTATTTTTGGCTTCATTGATAATGGTCATTTCTTTGGGACTAAAGTCAGAAGACGCTGGTTTTTGTGCTATCTTTTCACGCATGCGTTTGACAGAAATAACCTGAGCCACTGTAGTCGCCTTGGCTAATTGATAGGTTTCAAACCAAGTCCATTTTTTTTCATCTGCGATGGCAAACAATTCCAAAACATCTGCCTGCTCATTTTCAAAACGCAAGCCATCTCGAGCCATCAGGCGCTGAAAATGTTCCAAGTCAAAATCATTTTTTAACTTGCTTTTTGACTCGATTGGTATCACTTCTTCAGTCAGGTTTGGAAAAACTTGGCTCAAGGAAACAGAGAGTGCTTCTCCCTCACTTGGAACCTGCTTCATAGTAGAAACAGCTGTATCCCCAATCTTTCTCTCCAATAATCTGCTATAGACAGAATGACTTAGAAATTCCTGACTGGAGAGAGGAGAATGAAGCTGTAATTCATAGTTCTCCCCCTTCTGATAAAGGGTCAACAAATCCAAAGCAGATAAGACTTTAAGGGATTGGAGCAAGGTAGGCATGCCAAAGTTTAAGTGATTGAGGATATGGGAAAAGAGATGCTCCTTTTGCCCACCATCCCAAAAGGTAATGGCATATAGATAGAGGCTCAGCGCCTCCTGACCGATAATCGGGAGGTAGCACTGCACCAGAGAAGAGGTATCTTGTGACACCCGATTATTCTTTAGAAAAGAAAAACGGTCATTTGGCTTCATTTATTTTTCCTTTTTCTTTTTTGAGGATTGGGTGATTTGCTGGAGCAGACTCTCTAACTCACTCACATCCTTAAAACTACGGTAAACACTGGCAAAACGAACATAGGTAATCTCATCAAGCTCTGCCAATTCTTCCATGACTAAAGACCCAATATATTCACTTTGGATTTCATTCTCACTGCGACTACGGAGTTTTTGCTCAATACGATTGACCACCATGTTGATTTCATCACTTGACACAGGACGCTTCTGGGCTGAGCGGATAATCCCATTAAAGATTTTATCTCTCGAAAACTGTTCTCGCGTACCGTCTTTTTTGACGACAACCAGCGTTCTTTCTTCTACTCGTTCATAGGTTGTAAAACGATGCTGACACTCATCGCACTCACGTCTTCGACGGATGGTATTTCCTTCTTCGGCTTGTCGACTATCAACAACACTAGACTTGGTAGCCCCACATTTTGGACAACGCATGCATTTCCCTCCTTGTCGTTTTCTTTTCATTATACCATTTTTTGAGCAATTCCCAAAACAATTCTTATTTTTACTTGACAAGTTTTTTGTTTTATTGTATTATTTAATTAGAACAATAAAGACATAGAAAGGAGACTATGATGTCCTGGTCATTTGATAATACAAAACCCATTTATTTACAGATTATGGAAAAAATCAAACTACAGATTGTTTCCCATGAACTGGAACCCAACCAACAGCTCCCTACCGTGAGAGATTTGGCGAGCGAGGCTGGGGTTAATCCCAATACCATTCAGCGCGCCTTGTCTGACCTTGAACGTGAAGGATTTGTATACAGCAAGCGAACAACTGGTCGTTTTGTCACCGAGGATTTGGACCTCATCGTTCAGTCCCGTAAACAACTTTCCGAGGAGCAACTGCAACACTTCGTCTCTTGCATGCTTCAATTTGGCTACAAAAAAGAAGAACTGCCAAATGTATTAAGCGACTATATTAAAGGAGTTTAAGACTATGACACTACTAGCACTTGAAAATGTATCAAAATCATATGGAGCAACTGCGGCACTTGACAATATCTCACTAGAGATCTCAGCTGGAAAGATTGTCGGGCTCCTCGGACCAAACGGATCCGGAAAAACAACCCTGATCAAACTGATCAATGGCCTCCTTCAGCCAGATAAAGGACGTGTCCTCATTAACGGACAGGATCCAAGTCCTGCTACCAAGGCAATTGTCTCTTATCTACCAGACACAACTTATCTCAATGAGCAAATGAAGGTTAAAGAAGCCCTGACTTACTTTAAAACCTTCTATCAGGATTTCAATCTTGAACGCGCCCAACATCTGCTTGCAGACCTTGGCATTGATGAAAATAGTCGTTTAAAGAAATTATCAAAAGGAAACAAGGAGAAGGTCCAACTAATCCTCGTTATGAGCCGTGAAGCCCGCCTCTATGTTCTTGACGAACCAATCGGAGGTGTGGATCCAGCCGCCCGTGATTATATCCTCAACACCATCATCAACAACTACTCACCAACCTCTACGGTACTGATTTCAACCCACTTGATTTCAGATATTGAGCCAATCTTGGATGAGATTATCTTCCTCAAAGACGGAACAGTTGTCCGCCAAGGAAATGTCGATGATATTCGTTACGAGTCAGGTGAATCAATTGACCAGCTCTTCCGCCAGGAATTTAAAGCCTAAGCAAAGGAGATTATTATGTTTTGGAATCTAGTTCGTTATGAATTTAAAAATGTCAATAAATGGTATTTAGCGCTCTACGGAGCTGTGCTTGCAATTTCAGTTTTGATTGGAGCTTTTCTTGGTAGCCTCAGCCAGAGTTACAATTCTAACAACGCTGTTTATTTCATCTTCTTTTTGGTACTAGTCTTTGGAGGACTCAGCGTCACTCTTTGGATTGCAACAATCTTTTTAATCATCCGAAGATTCAAGGGGAGTGTTTATGACCGCCAAGGGTATTTGACCCTGACCCTACCTGTCTCTGAGCACCAAATCATCATCGCAAAACTCTTAGGAGGTCTTGTCTGGTCCATCTTAAGCTATATCGTCTTTATCCTGAGTGTATTGATTATCTTCTTCTTAACACCAATAGAAAAAGACTTCACTGTTCTCTATAACTTCATTTCCCCTTACCTCAGCTACGGCTGGCTATATGCCCTATCACTATTTGTCGGTTCGATTACATGGATTTTATCCATTTACCTCTCCATCTCAATCGGGCAACTCTTTAATGAGTATCGAACAGCTATGGGGATTCTAGCCTATATCGTCATTGCCATCGTCATTGGTTATGTTTCTCTCTTTTTCCGAATTGAAAATAACTTTAACATGATGATTGGTACAGAAATCTTACGCGATCTCTTTTTATCGGCTATCTACTATCTCGGTACCTACTATATCTTAAAAAACAAGGTTAACTTGCAATAAAAAATGCCCAGCTAGAAAGCTGGGTTTTTCTTTAACTCAATATCAAACTGGCTACGATAGGGCTGACAAAGACATAGAGAATACCAGTGACGCCTATAGCCAAGCCACCCATGGCTCCTGCTACAGAGCCGTAGCGAAGGGCCGTTCCTGTTCCGACAGCATGACCTGTCCCACCGAGGGAAAGTCCCACTGCAACTGGATCATCAATCTTCAACCACTTCAAAAGGGTTGGTCCGATAACACTGGTCAAAATCCCAGTTGCTACTACAACCACCAAGGTCACGGTCGTCAAGCCTTGCAATTTTTCTGTGATCCCCACTGCCATAGCGGTTGTTACTGACTTGGGAAAGAGAGAAATGGCTAGGAAAAAGTCCATACCAAAGATTTTCGCAACTAAGGCCGTAAAACTAGTATTGACAATCACTGCTAGCAGACTACCAAAGAGAATACTCCGTGCATGGTGCTTCATCAGGTGAAAACTCTTGTAAAGCGGAATCCCTAGAGCCACGGTCGATGGGACAATCAAGTTGTTCAGATAAATCCCACCTTGGTAGTAATCTTGGTAAGAAATACCCGTCGCCTTAAGGAAAATAATGATAAAAATAGCCGACAAAAGCAAGGGTGTTGTCAAAGGATGGGGAAAACGTCTGTAAATCAACATCCCTACTAGATAAGCTAAGATAGATAATGCAATCCCAAATAGAGGATTGGAAACAAATTCACTCATTTCGTTTCTCCCTTCTCATAGTCACCCTCAAATCGTCTCTTGATAAACTGAACCACTAGGGCGATGAGGATAATGTTGATGACAGCCGCAAAAAAGACAATCAAGACAATAGGCAAAAGATAAGGAGCAATGACATCAAACTTCTCCATGATTCCCACTGCTGGCGGCAAAAAGAGAATGGTCATATTGGCCAGCAAGAAATTCCCGACCATGTTGACATGCCTGGTTCTCAACCACTTGAATTGTAGGGCGAGAAAGAGAATAATCAAACCTATAATACTGCCGGGTATGGGCAAATGAAAGAAACTGGAAATCCCCTCTCCGATTAGAGAAATCACAAAGAGAATCATTAATTGAACATATAATTTCATCCTAAACTCCATGAAATAAACTTCTTGCATACCAGTTTACTCTTTTTCCAGAAAATTTCAAGGAAATATTGAAATTCTTCTTTCTTGCAAGGATTAGTTAAAAGTAGTATAATCATTGCATGCGCAATCATCTTGTGTTACAAAGACAGTTAGTTATGACTTTGTGATTTTTACTTTGAAAAGAAAGGAGAAAGCAATGACCTATTTGGAAAAGTGGTTTGACTACAACCGCCGTCAAAAGGAAATGGAAGCCATGTTAGAAGAAACCATCGCCCAGCAGACTGAACAAAGGTTGACCTTAAAAGAGTTTTACCTACTCTACTATCTGGATTTGGCCCAAGAAAAATCTCTACGCCAGATTGACCTGCCAGATAAACTCCATCTCAGCCCAAGCGCTGTTTCTCGAATGGTGGCTAGGTTAGAAGAGAAAAACTGCGGTTTGCTTAGTCGCCGGTGTTGCGATCAGGATAGACGGGCTAGTTTTATCTGCCTGACTGACGAGGGACAGACAACTCTAGCTTACCTGCAAAAAGCCGTCGAGGAAAGACTGGAAACGAGTCTTGACTTCATTTCTTAATCAGATTTTTAAAAAAGTTGCGTGCGCAATCATTTTTCTTGACATTCCTCTTTTCAAGGAGTACAATAAAGTCAAGATCGAACAAAGGAGTTTAATATGATCGAAATTACCTATCTAGACACCAGCAAACAAGAGAGAACCATGACGTTCGAGTCTTACCAAGACTTTGAACGTTCTCAACAAGCTTGCCTTATCGGTGTCGCAGACTATTACCCAGTTCAAAAATTGACCTACAATGGTCATGATTTGGACTACCATGGGACTTATGGAGATGTCTTCTTCTATCTCATGAAACAAGATTTAAGCCAATATAACTAAAAAAGGAGAAATACAATGGCAAAAGCAATTACAGATGCAACATTTGAACAAGAAACAAAAGACGGTTTGGTCTTGGTCGATTTCTGGGCAACTTGGTGTGGTCCATGTCGTATGCAAGGTCCGATCTTGGACAAATTGTCTGAAGAACTTTCAGAAGATGTCTTGAAAATCGTTAAAATGGACGTAGATGAAAATCCAAATACAGCTCGTGCTTTTGGAATCATGTCTATCCCAACCCTTCTCTTCAAAAAAGACGGCCAAGTGGTGAAACAAGTTGCTGGAGTACATACTGCAGAACAAATCAAGGCCATCGTTGCTGAATTGAGCTAATCACACGAGAGACCAAGTACTTTATTTGGTCTCTTTTTTCTTGCCCTTTGCCATTTTTCAAAAAATATGCTAGACTGTAGGTAGAATATTACGATGTTTGGGACATGCCATCGCTAAAAAAAACCTCTACTTGGTATTTTTTAGCTCCCCTAAAGGGAGCTTTTTGCGTGCTCTGAACATTTCCCATTTTGAAAGGAGTACTATGAAACGTCAATCAGCCTTGGTCGTCTTTAGCGGCGGTCAAGATTCCACAACCTGCCTCTTTTGGGCTAAAGAACACTATGAAACGGTTGAAGCCGTCACCTTTGCCTATGGCCAACGCCATCATCTCGAAATTCAAGTCGCTAGAGAAATCGCTAAGGAACAAGGCATTCGTCATCACATCTTAGATATGTCTCTGCTGGGACAAATCACTGAAAATGCGCTGACCTCTGATATGGAAATCGAGCAAAAAGAGGGAGAGGTTCCCAATACCTTTGTTGACGGTCGCAACCACCTCTTTCTTTCCTTTGCGGCAGTTCTTGCCAAGCAACGAGGCATTAAAGACATCGTGACAGGTGTCTGCGAGACAGATTTTTCAGGCTACCCTGACTGCCGGGATGTCTTTGTCAAATCCCTTAATGTTACGCTCAACCTTGCCATGGATTATGACTTTGTTATCCAAACACCTCTCATGTGGCTAGACAAGGCTGAAACTTGGGAATTAGCCGACCAACTCGGTGCCTTTGACTATGTTCGTGAAAAAACCTTGACCTGCTACAATGGGATTATCGGAAGTGGCTGTGGAGATTGCCCAGCCTGCCACCTACGTCAGCATGGACTAGATGTTTATCTCTCACAGAAAGGAGAGGACTAATGTTTTTTGCACCCAAAGAAATCAAACAGGAGACTGGCGAGTCTCTGATCTACAACCCTCACAGAACCTTGGTATCAAAAGAATTTACCTTCGATGCTGCCCACCATCTCTTTCACTATGATGGAAAATGCAAGTCCCTGCACGGCCACACTTATCATCTGCAGATTGCTGTTAGTGGATTTTTAGATGAACGTGGCATGACCTACGATTTTGGAGATATCAAAGCTATCTACAAGGACTTCTTAGAACCCCATTTGGATCATCGCTATCTCAATGAAACCCTGCCTTATATGAACACGACTGCTGAAAATATGGTTTACTGGATTTTCCAAACCATGAGTCAAGAGTTGCCAGACGAGCGCGGTCTCCGTTTGGAATACGTTCGCCTCTATGAAACTCCGACTGCCTTTGCGGAGTTTAGACGGGAGTGGTTAGATGACTAGGGAACGTGTCCTTAAACTACCAGTTCTGGAAATTTTCGGCCCAACCTTTCAAGGTGAAGGCCGTGCTATTGGGCAGAAAACCATGTTTGTCCGCACTGCTGGTTGCGACTACCACTGCGACTGGTGTGATTCCGCCTTTACTTGGGACGGTTCTGAAAAACCAACTCGTATGACAGCTGATGAAGTAATCGCTGAGTTAGACAAACTAGGAAGCTACGACTATGTCACCCTATCTGGGGGAAATCCTGCTATCCTAGCAGCCAACATGGCTGAGCTAGTAACCAAGCTCAAGGAACGTGGTATCACTCTTGCCGTTGAGACCCAAGGCTCCCGCTGGCAAAATTGGTTAAAAGATATCGACCAAGTTACTCTCAGTCCCAAACCTCCTTCATCCAAGATGGAAGTCAACTTTGAGACCTTGGACTTTATCGTTTCCCAACTTGATCCAGACAAGGTCACCTTTAAAATCCCTGTCTTTGACGATGCCGATTTGGCCTTTGCCAAAGGCATTCAAGAACGCTACCAACCAGATGTTCTCTTCTTATCGGCTGGAAATCCTGAGCCCAAGGCTACGGGTAATATTGTCCAAGACCAACTGGACCGTCTCAAAGAACTTTGGGAACGCATCGCCGCTGATGATAGTTGGGGCAATGTCCGCGTCCTCCCTCAACTGCATACTCTCCTCTACGATAACCAACGTGGTGTTTAAATTAGAAAGAAAAAATCATGTCACAACAAGAAGAAATGAAAAACCTAAGCCTACTGGGCAACAAAGAAACCAACTACATCTTTGACTATCAACCAGATGTCCTCGAATCTTTTGACAATCGTCATGTGGAAAATGACTATTTCATCAAATTCAACTGTCCTGAATTTACCTCCCTGTGCCCTATCACTGCTCAGCCAGACTTTGCAACGATTTATATTTCCTACATCCCTGACAAGCTCTGTGTCGAGTCAAAATCCCTCAAACTCTACCTCTTTAGCTACCGAAATCATGGAGATTTTCATGAAAACTGTATCAACACCATCGGGAAAGACTTGGTCAATCTACTAGACCCTCGCTATTTGGAGGTATGGGGAAAATTCACTCCGCGCGGTGGCATCTCAATCGACCCCTACTACAACTACGGTAAACCTGGAACTAAGTATGAAGGATTGGCAGAACAACGCCTCTTTCAACACGACCTTTATCCAGAGAAAATTGACAACCGTTAAACAGATACGAAAAAGCCCTGTTCCTCAAACTGAGGAGCAAGGCTTTTTGAATTTCAATTATTCTTCTGTTCCAAGGAAGCTTTTTGCAACGAGAGCTGCAAGAACGCCACCAACGATTGGGGCAAGGATGAAAATCCATACTTGTTGAAGGGCTGCACCACCTACCAAGACAGCTGGTGCCAAGCTACGAGCTGGGTTTACTGAAAGGCCAGTGATATTCAAGCCCACAAGGATCAAAGCTGTCAATGACAAACCAATGACCAAACCAGCGATTGCACCATTACCTTTGCTTGCTGATGTTACAGTCATGATAACTAGGACAAACAAGAAGGTTGCGATGACTTCAAACAAGAATCCACCAAAGACAGTGACACCGTTTGCCAAGGCATTTTCACCAAGACTAGCAGTCGACATGCCTGAGTTAGACAAGAGGAAGAATACCGCAGCTGACGCAAGGAAAGCTCCAACTACTTGTCCAAGGATGTAGTTTACAAGCTCTGAAGATGACAAACGTTTGTTTACAAACATAGCGATTGAAACAGCCGGGTTCAAGTGAGCCCCTGAAACAGTTCCGATTGAGAAAGCTGCGACTACGATGGCCAAACCAAAAGCAAGAGCAATCCCAAGGTGGCCAAGACCTTCAACACCATTCCCAAAAACAACAGCTCCTGTTCCGATGAACACAAGCATAAATGTACCGATTAATTCAGCAATAAATTTTTTCATGATAAGTCTCCTTTTTTTAAACTATGTATTAGTCTATCAAAAGAAGGAAAGGGTTTCAAGAAAATTGACTGGAAAGTTATTTGAAGATCATGAACCGACTCGCTTATCCTTAGTACTGAAAGGATTGAATAGCTTCTTTCAAGTCATCTTGTAAAAGTTTATGACAGTCTAGTTGAAGGTAAATTTCTAGCAAACAAGATCTGAAATTGGAAAATTTATGGAAATCATTTACTTCTTTCAAGGGAAATTCGACTGTTTGCAGCCAAGCAGTGAGGAGAGACGATTCGATTTTCCCTCGTAAGATTGGTTCATAAAGTACTCTCGCTAACCGCCAATCTTCATCATTTGTAAAACGAATCTCAACACGTTTAAAGATTTTCCAAATGATTTCAAATGCTTCGGCTATATCTGACTTTGGAAAGCTAGGATGGCATATAACCTCCGTCAAGAGATCAGCCCCATGCGCAAATGCGTGGATCCACCCAAACTGATGAGAGTAACCCGTCGTCTCTTTTTCCTTTGTAAGATAGTGTAAGCCTTGATTTAGCATGGTAACCCTGATAGGAGAAGACAACTGCTGGTAATAAAGTGATTCCTTAGTACCATCGCAGGACAGTAGATTGGCATAAATAAGCGCCCTAAAAGAACGTTTAAGAGCCGAGACACCTCTACTATCAATTTCTTTGTATAGACCTTCATCAGAGGAGACCCCTTCTGAGATAAACTGAAACTGCTCAAGGGAAAACAACTCTTCTTGAATCCCTCTTGCTAAACTCGTAAAAACAAGTTCGTCTCGAATTTCTGGAGAGGCATCCCCTAAATGCTCAAGCAACCACTGAATTTCTTCTCGGCTATAGCTTGGTTTTTCTTCTGTCACTTTTCTTTGTAATTCTTTATGCATCTTATGCATCTAAAGTACCTCTGGATTTCTAGTAACTTATCAAAAAGTCATCCGAAGATGACTTTTTTTCTCATTCTATTTTTGATGGAGTTTTTCCTGCTGCAATCGCATCTGCTTCGGTCATCTCAACAACGTTGGCATTATTCGTTTTTGAAGGCATTCTATCCTTACTATACCAATAAACTTTTGATTTTCCATGGTCTGCAACATAGACAATTCTATCTTGCTGTTGAGCTTTGGTTTCAGCTTCACGTGTAATTCTTTTTTCTTCTACTTTTTGAGAAATTGATGATTCAACTGCACCTATTCTATCAAGCAGCTCTGTCTTTTTATCATTATTTTCAATCTGATTAACTATCTCTTTAGCAGACTTCACTTGGCTCGCATCTTGACTTTCTTCCAATTGTTTGACTAAGGTTTCACCTTTTTCTTGCAACTCCTTTGCAACTTTTTCTTTGGCAATTCTCTCTTCTTCTGCTTTTTCTTTAGATTTTTTCTCTTCTTCAACTCGTTTTGCCTCTTCTATACTAGATGAAGTATCCGTAGTTGAAGCTGTCGAAGTAGTAGATGTCGCAGTCTGCTTAGTTTCTGATTGAGAAGATGAAATTTTCTTTGTGACTGTCGGAGTTTTAAGAGCAACTGCAACAAAACTGACAATGAAAAGCCCTATCATTAGATTTCTTTTTCGAATATCTGGCGATTTCTTTACAAAATACCAAATACCAACTCCGCTCAAAACAAGATAGAGAGTAGGCAAAGCAATCAATAAAATGATTCCCAATAAAACTAGACCAATTTTGATAAAGAGCATTCTTTTGGGGTCTTGCTCTAGCCATTCTTTGATTCTATTCATATTACTCTCCTAAAACTCTGTCCAATCTTTACTCCCCCAACTCAGCACTGTAGGCTATAATCTGGTCAACTGTGTCAGACAAGAACTGGATGGTATCACGTAGTGGTTTATCTGTTGAGATATCGGCTCCGATAATCATGGCTGACTCAAGCGGTGTCTTGCTGCCACCTGATTTGAGGAGATTGAGCCAGTCTCTAGCTCCAGTTTCAGAGTTTTTCAGATGGAGGTAACCTGCAGTAGAGATAACAAGGCCTGCTGAGTATGTGTAGCTATACAAGCCCATGTAGTAGTGAGCTTGACGCATCCAAGTCAAGGCTGCATCATCGTCAATTTCAATGGCATCTCCCCAGAAGTCCGTCAAGACTTCCTTCATAATGCTGTTGAGCTTGCTTGCTCCAAAGGTCTCCCCTTCTTCAATAAGTGTATATACCTTACGCTGGAAGGCTGCTTCCAAGAGGTGGGTAATAAAGTTATGGAAGTAGGTATCTGTCAAGCGGTGAGCAAGAGCAAAGCGTTTTTGACGAGGGTCGTCAGACTGATGTTCCAAATAATCACTTAAAAGCAATTCATTGAAGGTTGACGGCGCTTCGACGTAGTAAGTCGACATATGGGCGTTGAAGTAACTTTGGTGATTATCTGAAAAGATGAATTGACCAGAATGCCCGATTTCATGAATCAAGGTATAGACATCGCTCAAACGGCCTGTCCAGCTCATGAGGACATAAGGGTGCACGCGATATGGATCCGCCGCATAACCACCAGAATCCTTGCCACTATTAGCAGCAAAGTCCACCCATCGTTCCTCTTGATAACGAGCAACTTCCTGACAATATTCTTGTCCCAAAGGTTCTACTGACTTCATGACCAAATCATAGGCGTCGTCAATAGTCACTTCAGGATTAAGAGCACTATCCAAGTCCAATTTCCAGTCTGCAAAGGTCATCTTTTCAAGACCATTGATCTTGGCAACATGCTTGAGGTACCTCTGAGCAACTGGCGCAAAGTCCTTCATGATGAGGTCAATCTGACGGTCAAACATGGCACGGTCCACTTCTTGCTCAGCCAGAAGATAATCAAAGACTGAGTCATATCCCTTCATATCTGCCAACAATTTCTCAGACTTGACTTGGGCTAAATAGGCTGCCGCAGCCGTATTTTGGTTCTTACGGAGTCCCTCTGAGAAAGAACGGAAAGATTTCTCACGAACCTCAGCGTCCTCGTGATTTTGATAGAAATTTTCATAGGTCACAAAGCTGTTTTTGTAGGTTTTGCCATGGGCTTCAAAGTCAGCCATCTCAAAGTCCCCAGCTCGCATCTTAGTATAAATGTCCTGTGGGCTATAGAAAACTTCCCCCAGATTGGTCAAGGCCTTCTCTACATCAGCCCCAAGATAGTGGGCTTTTTTGATTTTAGCCTGACGAATGGCTGCCGTCAAGTGGTGCAGTTCACCCAAACGGTCC
Organism: Streptococcus pseudopneumoniae; assembly: GCF_001074565.1. Lineage (GTDB taxonomy): Bacteria > Bacillota > Bacilli > Lactobacillales > Streptococcaceae > Streptococcus > Streptococcus pseudopneumoniae_J. The sequence continues at coordinate 147,982 of NZ_JUQX01000026.1, forward strand.
AATACTTCCTCATCTGCTGCCACCAAGGCATCGTCAAAGAAAGTCAAGGCTACACTGGCATCTGTTTCAAATTCCATCCCAGCTTGGGCGATATTAGCAAAATCCTCATTGCTATAGTCTGTCGTCTGAGGCATAAAGGCGTAATTGCCGATATGGCTCATCTGGATATAGATTTGCTCCAATTCCGCAAAGGCCTTCTCAAAATCCTCAAAAGTGTGAAGATTCCCCTTGTAGTCACGGCTAAATTGGTTGATATCTTCGCGCGTTTTCTCGATTGCACGCAAGAAATCCTCACGGTCTTGGTATAGGGCGGTTAAATCCCAAAGTTCCTTTTCTGGAAATTCTGAACGGTGTTTTTGTTCCATTTTCTTCCTCTTATTTTTCTAATTCTAATAATACACTAATGGCTGATAAGGCATAAAGCGGGGCTGTTTCTGCTCGCAAAATGCGAGGACCAAGGCCTGCAAGAACAGCTCCTTTGGCTTCAAAACTTTCGATTTCTGCAGGTGAGAGACCGCCTTCTGGGCCAAAGATAAAGAGCAATTTAGCTCCTTTTTCAAGACCAGTGACTGCTTGCAGGAGCGCAGCGGCTTCTCCTTCTTTAGCCGACTCTTCGTAAGCTACCACGATAGAGTCGAACTGATCCAGCTGCGCTAGAAAATCTGCTTTTTTCTCAAAAAGTTTTACACTCGGCACCAGATTACGCTTGCTTTGCTCGGCTGCTCCAAGGGCAATTTTTTCTAGTTTTTCAACCTTTTTACCCAACTTCTTACCATCCCACTTGGCGACCGACCAGTCAGCAGGAAAGGCCCAGATCTGGCTGGCACCGAGTTCGGTTACTTTTTGAGTGATAAACTCCAGCTTGTCTCCCTTGGGAAATCCTGATGCGATGGTTACTTGAACGGGCAGTTCCACATTGTCAGCCAATTCTTGGACCAACTCAAACTGACGATTTTCCACATCCAAGACGCGCGCCAAGCGCTTGATACCATCCTCAAAGGCCAAGACAACCTCATCATCTTCTTTCAAGCGCATGACCTGAAACATGTGCTTGCTGGTTTCCTTGTCCTCAATGGTGATAGGAGAGATTGCACTGCCCTTGACAAAATACTGTTGCATGCTAGCCTCCAATCACACCTGAAATATCCTTGGTCTTCTTAAAGACACAGGCATTCCATTCCCCTTGAATCATATGGGTTTCAAGGAAAAATCCAGCTGACTCAGCCGACTCGCGCACCATGTCCCACTTGTCCTTAATAATGCCACTCATGATGAGATAACCTTCGTCCTTTACCAAACGATAGGCATCGTCTGTCAGATGAATAAGGATATCCGCTAAGATATTAGCCACAATCACATCTGCCTCAATCTCCACACCCTTGAGCAAATCACCTGCCGCTACATGGATGTTTTCCATACCAGGGTTGAGCTCAATATTTTCCTGAGCCACACGAACTGCCACATCGTCTAGGTCGTAGGCGAAGATTTCCTTGGCACCAAGCAACGAGCTGGCAATGGAGAGGACACCTGAACCTGTCCCCACATCCAGCACCGTTTCGCCACCACGAAGAACCTGCTCCAAGGCAAAGAGGCTCATCTTAGTGGTTGGATGCGTCCCAGTACCAAAGGCCATACCAGGATCTAGCCTGATGATCTTTTCTCCCGCAGTCGCCTCATAGTCCGTCCACGACGGCACGATGGTCAAGTCACGAGTGATGCGGGCTGGCTCATAGTATTTCTTCCAGTTGTCCGCCCAGTCTTCCTCAGCCAAGGCAGTCGTCCCCATCTTGACTTCTCCTAAGTCCATAAAATCTGTTAATTCTAGGAGACGAGCCTGTAAATCTGCCTCAACCACTGCTACATCAACCGTTTCGGGATAATAGGCTGTCACCACGATTTCTTCTTGCTGCTCAACCTCTGGGAAGATTTCACCAAAACGGTCGACATTCCCCACATAGTCCATACTGTCTTCGATCGCAACACCTTGAGCACCTAGCTCAATCAAGAGATTAGAGACCAGCTCCTCTCCCTCGCGCTTCACTGTAACTTTTAACTCTTGCCATGTTTCCATATTTAAGATACCAAGCCCGTAAAACACAAAGCCAAAATAGGAAACTCTCTGATGACGCTTGGGTCTAAGAGAAGTTTATCTTTTTGGCACAGTGTTTAGGGCGGGTTCAGTTTAGAAATGTAACTGAACTATCCTTTCTATTTCTCTATGCATTTTTTCATGTATACCATATCCATGCCTTCTTTTTCAGGTTCAATATGGGTTTGATGGTAGCCGTTCTTCTCATAGAAAGCAACCATACCTTCATCCTGTAATACCGTACACAAATCCCACTGTTTAATCGTCGGAAATTCCTTTTCCAGCAATTCCAATCCTTCAGAACCATAACCTTTTCCTTGATACTGGGGCAAAATCGCTGCCGTTCCCAACCAAGCCTCTGTCAACTCTTCATTGGTCTGAATTCGTAAAAAACCAATCTTTTCTTCATCTTCTTTCACAAAGTAATAATAGCTATTAGGACGTTCTACCAGTTTCCACTTGATTCGTTCGCAGTCCTCCAGATAAGGATCATACTCATCTTGATATTTCTCATAGACAGCCTTAAAGCTAGCCTTTGAATTGCAATTACGGTTTCTAAATCCTCTGCTCCTGCTCGTTCTAGTCTAATCATAGTTACTCTCCATATAATCCCTCACTCTATCCTGCAACTGGGGTACAACCCTATCTGAGCCAAGAAACTCCTCAACGCTCATCAGTTTGTAGCCCTGCCCTTCATCGCCAAAGACGATACTATCAAACTGTTCCTGCCTTAACTTGCCAACTAGAAAGACGGATTCTTTTCCCTCAAAAAGCATACTTGGGTAAACCTTACTCCAAAGCAGACAATCCTCAGTCAGATGAATTCCTAGTTCTTCGTAAACTTCACGCGCCGCGCACTCAAAAGGACTTTCATTCCCCTCACGGCCACCACCTGGTAACTCCCACATATTGGGCCAAGGAATGCTGGGCTTGTCATCGCGTAAGATAGTTAAAATCCTATCCTCACAAAAGAGGGCAATTTTACAGCCTGTGAAATTCATTCTTTTATTCAATAATTCCATGATTAAGTCTCTTCCTATGATAACAAACTGCTCTATGCTAGCATTCTACTTAGCTATTCTTGAATCAATTTTTGACAATCTAGATCCCAATATGCCTGCCATCTCCCCTGATTCTTACTAAAATAAACCGTAAACTCATCGTTTACATTATCTGCAACATAGCGAAGACTAGGTGGAGCCTCCTCGCAACTCAGTATCCATGGATGAAAATAAAAATATTTCTCTCGCCTCTCTCGACTATTGTTCAACTTTTTCTTGTTCTGAGGAATGGAGTTTTGAAACTCCCTTTCCAAACTGGACTGGATGGCATTATCAAAGTCGTTTAAAGAAGCTATCAACTGCTCAAACTGTTTCTCTTCACCAGTCTTAAAGTAAATCAAAAACTCAAATTCTCCAAAGCCTTCAGAAAACTCAAGTTCCATGATTTTTGCGCTCTCGTCATAAAGTCCCCCTTCATTAAAAAATCGGCGGCTTTCACACTTCAACACTCTCTCAAAATCTAAATTTTCAAATCGATTGCGTGGTAGAGAAATCCCATACTCTTGCGAGTTTGGGCTTATTTTCCTAAATAGCTGCTTGAAAATATGAAACATTTTTACCTCTTTTCTAGACTTCAACCCCTCTTCAGAAACACCAGTTAGATCCCCTTCTCATTTATATCAAGCAATCAAGCCGATTGAAACAAACCTAGCTTGTCAGCTTACAACAGAGTTTTCTTCATGGATTTCCTTCTCCAACTCTGCTAACCAGTTTTCATAGTAGCGTTTCTCATCTCGCAACATGCGACTAGTATTCATTTTCTGTCTAGCAATCTTCATAGCCTTGCGAGTTTGAGCCATGTCGTTCCTTACCTTAAATTGATACCAGGCTTGAATGCTCTGCATGTCTGCCATTTTTAGAGACAAAAAGGATTTAACTCCTCGATTACTTGCATACTCCTCCGCTTTTTCATGATCTCCTTCTAGCAAGGCGATTTGAAGAAGGTATAATTGAGAAATCGTTTTAGACATTGGATTATCTGTTTTCTCTAGCAAAGACTGAAACTGTTGCTTTGCAAGCTCTATATTATCATCCAATAGGAATACCAAGCCCTGAAGAGTCTGAACACTTTCTGCAAAACTCCCTCTCGCATCCTCATCAACAGGCATGATAAAGTCTTTCAAATCATATTCTTGAGGAGCTAGCAAGGTCTGGGCAGAATGCCTCAACACCAAGTAGGCGTATTGGGTATTTTCAGGATGTTGTAGCAATTCCCAAATTTTTGCTCCATCGGTAATACCAACTGGCTTAGCATTGATGAGAAGAAAAGATACATTAAGACAAATCCAAGTAGCCGCAAAATACCAGCTTCTTGTCAAAAATCCATACAATATCGCCAATAAAATCAAGCTAAGATGAACCATCAAACCGCCTGCAAGCATCAGGATGATTCTTTGGTCGCTTTCATCTTCTTTCAATCCAATATACTGAGCACCAACATTTTTCAGAACAGCTGTTCGACTAAGAGAAAACTTTCCTGACTTTTTGGTCAGAAGAAAATTCCCTAATCCAAAAGCCACCAGTCGATAGCCTGTCAGGTAACCGCAAAATGCGTGTCCCAGCTCATGAAGGATAAATATCAGATAGATGCTGAAGAAAGTAAATAGGTAACCTGGAACAAAGACAAACGAAAAGTCTAACTCTTTAAAGGCAATTGTCCCAAAAGCAAATCCTAGCATCAAAAAAACAAAGGACAGACCAGAGATAAAAGACAAGCCTATTTTCTTCATATACTTCCTCTCTAGTTTCTAATACCTTGGGTAAGGATAAAATTCTCCTTCCTCCAAGCCAACTTTTCCTTCTTCAAAGACTTCTTGGTTCCATTCCATGACAAACTCCTCTGCTTCTGGGTCTTCCAAAAAGTCCATGAGCGCATCCAGCCCAACCTCTGCAGTGTCTTTGAGGAATAGCGCAAAATAAGCTAAAAACTCACGAGAAAAACCTTTTTTAGGTAGGTAAGGGATAGCTGTCAAATAGTCTTCCTCATTGACTGTTGACTTGGCAGGATTGTAGAAAAGGACTGCTTCCTCAAAGAGGATATCGTCTGACGAAACTTTTCCATCCTCATCCACCATCTCTACTCCTGCAGCATTTTGTGCTTCTAGAAGAAAACTCACTTCAACCGCGTGATTGCGTTTGTCCCAGCTAATCTCAAAGTCAAAAGGAAAGTTCTTGTCCAATTCTTCCTCTAAAACATCTAAAAATCCGTATGTTGCCATTTTGTCCTCTTTCTATGCGACTCTTAAATCGCCCCGAATACTCGGAATTATGCTAAAATAGATACTACCATCTTACCACATATACATCAGAAAATCCATGTTAGAAAGGACTGCTATGCCTGACAATCTCGCGCTTCGCATGCGCCCAAAAACCATCGACCAGGTCATCGGTCAAGAGCATCTGGTAGGACCTGGAAAAATTATCCGTCGTATGGTGGAAGCAAATCGCCTGTCCTCCATGATTCTCTACGGACCTCCGGGTATCGGAAAGACCAGTATCGCCTCTGCCATCGCTGGAACGACCAAGTATGCCTTTCGGACCTTCAATGCCACTGTTGATAGCAAAAAACGTCTCCAAGAAATCGCTGAAGAAGCTAAATTTTCTGGTGGATTGGTCCTACTACTGGATGAGATTCACCGACTAGATAAAACCAAGCAAGACTTTCTTCTGCCACTCTTGGAAAGTGGTCTGGTTATCATGATTGGAGCGACGACTGAAAATCCCTTCTTTTCTGTCACTCCTGCTATTCGTAGCCGTGTTCAGATTTTTGAACTGGAACCTCTGTCTAACCAAAACGTCAAAGAAGCGATTCAAATGGCCCTGACTGACCCTGAACGAGGTTTTGATTTCCCAGTTGAGCTAGATGAGGATGCCCTTGATTTTATCGCAACATCTACCAACGGAGACCTCCGTTCTGCCTTTAATTCACTAGATTTGGCTGTTCTATCTACCCCTGAGAATGACAAGGGTATCCGCCATATCACGCTCGATATCATGGAAAATAGCCTTCAGCGAAGCTATATTACTATGGACAAGGATGGGGATGGGCACTATGATGTTCTCTCAGCCCTGCAAAAATCCATCCGCGGATCAGATGTGGATGCCAGTCTCCACTACGCAGCCCGCTTGATTGAAGCTGGTGATCTGCCCAGTCTCGCTCGTCGCTTGACTGTTATCGCTTATGAAGATATCGGCTTGGCCAATCCTGAGGCACAGATTCATACCGTAACTGCTCTAGATGCCGCACAAAGGATTGGTTTCCCAGAAGCTCGCATCCTCATTGCTAATGTCGTGATTGACTTGGCACTTTCACCCAAATCCAACTCAGCCTATGTGGCCATGGACAAGGCCCTTGCTGATCTCAAAACATCAGGGCATTTGCCTATCCCTCGACACCTGCGCGATGGCCACTACAGCGGAAGCAAGGAACTAGGGAATGCGCAAAACTATCTCTATCCACACAACTATCCTGGACACTGGGTCAAACAAGACTATTTGCCAGAAAAGATTCGCAATCATAGCTACTTCTCTCCAGAAGATACTGGCAAGTACGAACGGGCCTTAGCTCAACGCAAGGAAACCATTGATAAATTAAGACACTTGTGAAATCCTTTTCAAAAAAATAAATTTTCCTCTTGAATTTTTTGAAAAAAGTGGTATCATATAAATATAGAAACGCTGTGGTGTACGACTTCACACTTAAGTGTTGACCGACTATTTTTTGTATTATTAGGGAAACAAAAGTCTTCTAACAGCATGTAGGCCGTCTCACACGGAAACAGCTTCAGTTAGAGCGAGTTGCCCACCTGCTTAATTGCGCGGGTTCAATACAAACCGTGAAGTTTCGGCACCAATACAGCTTTTTTCTTTGCCTCCTTAGCTCAGCTGGCAGAGCAGCGGACTCTTAATCCGTGGGTCACAGGTTCGATCCCTGTAGGGGGCATCTAAATCAACAGGAAAAGTCTTGAGTTCCAAGGCTTTTTTTGTGTCCTCCCTACTTTTATTCTATAAACAGATACTCAAGATATATTTTGTGTGTAAAAAAGTTCTTTTACCCCTCTACGAAAAACAAAAAAGATTCTTACCTTTGCAAATTTGGATAAGATAGCAGAATATTTTAATGCAACTCCAACCCAACTCTTTGGAACGAGTAAAGAGATTGAGTTAGAAAAGAGTGTTCTTGAATCTAATGAATACTCTGATAAAGTAAGTGAAATCTTAAAAGCTGTCAAATACATCGAGCATTTCCTACATACTGATGGACAGTACTTAGAGGATTTACTTTACCTAACAAGAGGCAACCAACTATACATAGAAGATGGAAAAGAGTTGTATATTGATCCAACTTCTCAGAAAAGAACACTTCATACCCAATATGAACCTGGTTTTATTGAAGCAAGAGATAAATCTCCACTAGAACTCTTAATTGAAAATAAGGAATTGTTTGATAAATAGAAAAAGCGAGGATAACCTCGCTTCAGATTGAAGTTAAAATCTTTAGAAGACACTTTTATAAGGACTTTGTCTTCAATCTGTGAAAAGGAGTGAAAACTCCTTTTCTTTTTGTAAGTCAGACTGAAACTTCCAAATTGTTTATTTATTTTATTGACATTTTCTATAAAAATAAGTACAATAGTCTTATTATCAAACTATACTATACTATGTAGGGGGTATTGAAATGAAATTTTCTAATCGTTTACTGCTATTTCTTGCAGGAGTTGTTTTTGTCCTTTTAGGACTTTTCCTATTTACAAACCCAGTAGCTAATCTTGTTGCTTACAGCTGGTGGATTGCATTTGGTTTACTGGTTTCTTCTATAGCAGCTATTTTAGGCTATTTCTCTGTACCAAAAGTGCTTCGCTCACCTGTTTATCTTTTCCAAGGATTTGTTAGTCTTCTCTTAGCTCTTTACCTCGTTGCCTATGGCTTTGTGACGCTGCCAGTTGTCATTCCAACTATTTTAGGAATTTGGTTAATTGTAGAAGCCATTATAGCTTTCTTTAAAGGCAATCGTCTGGGATTGATTTTCCCTATTATTGGCAACCATATCATGTGGGTAGCCTTGCTTGCATTTTTACTAGGTCTAGTGATTTTGTTCAATCCAGTAGCTACAAGTGTCTTTGTCGTTTATGTCGTTGCCTTTGCATTTTTAATTGTTGGTTTCACCTATATCCTTGATGCCTTTCGTAAATAATCTAGCTGCCATTTTGGGCATATTAAAATAGCTGGGAAGTTACATTCTCAGCTTTTTCTGTTGCCTCCTTAGCTCAGTTGGTAGAGCAGTAGACTCTTAAGCTATGGGGCGCAGGTTCGAGCCCTGCAGGGGGCACATCTAAATCAACAGAAATAAGCCTTGAAACCAAGGCTTTTTTTAACGTCTAATAGCTTTTTGTAGAAAAGTATTTAAAAATAAAAGAGAAGAGAATCTCTCACTCTCTTCTCAGTATATCTTATTAAATTTAGTTTTTCTTAATCTAGCTGATTTTCCTTTGCAACGACAAATTCCTTAACCAATCGATAGATAACAGCAAATATCGGTGTAAAGAATATCATCCCAAGTAAGCCAAAGAGATTGCCTCCAATACTAGCAGCCGCAAGCGTGAAAATAGCTGGCAAACCAATAGATTGACCTACAACTCTAGGATAAATAAGGTTTCCTTCAATCAGCTGTATAACTTGATATAGAAGAAGAGAAAGTAAGGCTTGAGTAGGACTCACTGTGAAGATAAAAATCGCTCCCACAACACAAGCAATCATAGGCCCTACATAAGGAATGAACGATAGCACTCCTGCAAATATACCTGTCATTACCCCATAAGGTAGTCCAAACAGGCTGTAGCCAACCGCTATCATAACTCCTATGATGACTGCTTCAATCAGCTGACTCATCAAAAATTGGTCATAAGTCTCTAGTGCTACTTGTCCAATGTAAGTTAACTTTGTCACCACTTTCTCTGGAAATATAACTTTTAGAAGTCTACTCGTCATCGCTGCCAGATGTTCCTTACTGGATAAAAATAAAAAGGTAAATACTATAATCAGAAAGGCATTCATTATACTTGAAAAAATATTTCCTATATTACTAGTCAGACCGGATAAGAAGGTTATCAAAGCTTGACTAATAGAGCTAGACTGTCCCTGAATTCCTGATACGATAGTTGACAGCATGTCTTTGGTTACAAATTCCGAGCTGTCTAGCAATTTCCCAAGTTGAGTCAGGACTGTTGAAAGGACTGCTCCCAGCTGACTAATAGTCTGAGCAAGGGTTGGAAGCACCAAAACCAAAAGACAGATCACGATTAAGATAAGAGATAGGAAAACAAGCACCATAGCAATCGGACGGCGCAACCCTGCCTTTACCTTCATTTTAACTAGGAATTCTTCAATTTTTTTCATGGGAACATTGAGCACAAAAGCAATGACAGCACCATAAATCAAGGTAGAAGTTACTTCAAAGAGAGATACTGCCCCTGATATAAAGCTTGATGCATTCAGAATTACAAGAGTAACCAGCCCTATAAAAAGTATTAATGGGGTGTATTTTTTTACTAAATTCATAAATTCTCCTTAATAAACATGTTTAGATACGACTATACTATTTGGTTTTTCAAACTCTCGGTCAAGGTAAGCTTGGTAAGTTCCTGGTGCGATAAATCCTTTGGGTGAGAGGATATCGGTGCCAGCCTGACCGACTATGGTATCAGCCAAGAGCACACAGTTTGTAGATAAGACAAAGTAGGATTTAAACTTAGATTTGATAAATTTATAAAGTTCCCCATCTGTCTCATGTCTGATTTTATAAGCGTAGGTGTAGTCTTCCTTACCATCACCTGTCATGATTTTATCTGCACTTGGCTCCCATGGAATCGTCAGTTGTTTCAATTCAGCCAACTTTTTCTGAACTGCTTTTTCCATTTCAGGCGTCAAATCTATCCCATAACCAAAAAGCGTTTTTTGACTCTCACGTTTACATAGGTCAATGTACTTGTCACGATCACAGAAATATAAGACACCATCTCCTACCATGCCAAATAAGGTCTCAGAAGACGGATCATAGTTGCCATAAGAAATAACACGGCCTTGATAGCAGATATCCACATGACCAATTGCCGAAAACAGAGAGGTCTCAGCTGTATGAACAAAAATTTCAAGCTCCGCTGTCTTACCAGACTTCACCATTCCAAGATGGATATCCTCTCTCTCATCAGCATTTTCCTGCATGAATTTGTTGATTTTTGCTAAAGTTCTTGCAGGGATGAGAGCGGCTAGGACAATAGGTAAGCTAATTCTAATACGACGTTTGAGATGGTTTTTCCCAATTTCCCCTTCAAATAAGAAACCGTCACGGATATTGGACAGACCATAAAGGAAAAAATAAGCCCCTAATACAAAGAGTTGAAAGACAGAATTTCCTGTAGAGGACAAAAGACTAGTCCCACCAAGAAAAACTAGTACGAGTCCATCTAGTAAGAGACGAAAACGAGGTCGAATTTTGTTTTTGCGGTAGAGAACATAGGTGACAAGGTTAATACTAGCATGAAAAATCTGATAAACTCCAATCACAAGAGCCAAAATATAAATCGGCACATCCGTCGCAAGATTGGAGCCAAGCAAATATCCCAGCACTAACAATTTAACCAGTGCAACTCCCAAGGTGTCCGTTGACTGACTTTTTTTGAAAATACGTAATACTAAATCTAAGACCGTTGCTATCCAAGCTAAAAACAGAACCAGTCGAATAACCTTTACTGGCAACCAAGTCCCCGTAACCATCAAGATAAGACCTAGCAGAACAAACAAGAACCCCTGAGCAAGTAATTTCTTACCTGTCAGACCTAAAGATAGAATTTTCGCCATATAAAAACCTTTCAACAATAAAAATTAAACACTCCGATTAAACTGACTAGTAAATAGCCAACACTACAAACAGCCTGTGCCAGCAACATATGGTGACTAGAAATGACTGTAGTAATGTCACCATCTTGTCTTATGCACTTCTAAAATTTGTTATATTGATTAGAAGCCAGAGCTTATAAAAACTAGCTAAACTCGAGAGATAGACACAATTGCGACGAAAAAATGTATAACCAATTCAACTTGTTAAGGTAAGAAAGCATTATTTCCAATCTATTAATTATTCATCTATTACCTATTATGACACAATATTCCCTATAGTTCAACTTTTTACTTGTTTTTATATTACACGGACTAAAAAGTTTTCAACAGTTGATTGCATTTGTTTTAATAAGTTTTAACCTTTCTTGGTTAGATAAAAAAAGAACCATACAGTTTAGAATCTGTATGGTTTTTGCCCCACTTTTGTCCCATTTTTAAATCATGACATTGAAAATACCTAAAATCACTTATATTTCAATATTTTTAATTGCTCTCAATATGAAAGTCCTTTCCAAATCCCTGTAGGGGGCATCTAAATACAACAGGAAAAAGCCTTGATTTACAAGGCATTTTTGTGTAGTCTTAGCACTAAAAAACGATAGAAAAAACACCCCTTCTGAACTGCACCCCAAAAGTTAGACAGAAAAAACCTAACTTTTGTGGCGCAGTTCATTCGCGTCACATGAAGTTATTTAAGCATCTTCTTTTCTTTTATTACCATTTTCTGTTATAATAAATTGTACTTCTAAAATAGAAAGGTCTTAAGATGACAACTCTTATTAAACATAAACGTGTAGAATTTTCAGAACTTTTTTATGACTTAGTTTTTGTTTTTGCAATTTCAAAAGTAACTACTTTAATTGACCATCTTCATAACGGTATTTTGACTTGGAATTCTTTCCTTGATTTTTTCATTGCTACTTTGCTTCTCATCAATTCCTGGATGATTCAAACCGATTATACCAATCGCTATGGAAAGAACTCTTTATTTAACATAGTAATCATGTTTATCAAAATGGGAATTTTACTCTTTATAGCCAATATGATTGGACCTGATTGGCAACAATATTTTCATTATCTCTGTTGGGCTATTGGTACATTAACCCTTACCTTATTTTTTCAATATTTGGTTGAATTTTTTAGAAAATCAACCGATGATGTTAATCGGGAAAGTATCAAAGGTTTTCTATGGATAACAGCTCTAGGAAGTTTAGGAGTCTATCTAGCAGCTCTTCTTCCTATTTACGTTGGAGTCTCTGTCTTATTTGCTAGTATTCTGCTAACATTTATTATGCCAAGTATCTTGCTTAATAAAGATAAGCATTACCAGGTAAATCTCCCCCATTTAATCGAGCGCATCTCCCTTCTTGTCATTATTATGTTTGGAGAGATGATTACGGAGCTAGCTAACTTCTTTACAATCGAGAATTTCTCGATTTATTCGGTTCTTTATTTCATTATTATGATTTCTCTGTTCTTGTTTTATTTTGGTCAATTCGACCATGCTATTGATGAAAAATCTAATCAAAAGGGGCTATTTCTAATTTACAGTCACTATCCTATTTTCATTGGACTTATGATGATGACTGTATCGATGGGCTTTCTTCAGAATCCTGAAGCTAATCGTCTCTTTGCAACCAGCTTCTCTTATATCGGATTTGGCCTCTTCCAAGTTGCTGTCCTAGTAAATGGGCCCTGTAACAAACACTATCTTCGCTATTCGAAAAGTTACTACTGTGTCCAAGCGACACTCTATCTGGCTGCCTTGATTCTCTCTTTAATCTTTGCTTCTAATCCTATAATAGTAGTGAGTATTACAACCATTTTAGCTCTAGCTATAGCCATTCATTTTATTTATTTTTATATGACACAGAATAAAAAATATTCCAAATCTAACTGGGGGTTCTTTTAATGAGTTTATAACATAAAAAAGCTTTGGGAACCAAGGCTTTATATGATATCAATCACCGACCACGAAAATGTTTAGCTTACAGAACTGCTAGTGAAGCTCTAGAGGATGAGTTCGAGTAAATGTTGCACTTATTCTTGCAATTTATCATTTACTTGATGCACGAACTCGATATTTTTTTCGTTAATTTGTTTTTGCCCCACTTTTGCCCCATTTTTAAATCCTGACATTGAAAATACCTAAAAGTATTTCCCTAAAATCAGCTATATTTCAACATTTTTGTTTATTTTCAATATGAAAAGTTCTTACAAATTCATGCAGGGGGCATCTAAATCAACAGGAAAAAGCCTTGGTTTCAGGGCTTTTTTGCTTAGTTTTTTAGGATATTCTGAGTTTAGTATAGAGGAAATTCTTTTCTTATAAAACAAAAAACGCTATGTAGCGTTTTTTGTTATTCCTAGTTACTCGTCTAATCGAATAAACATCATTGCGTTAAGCAAAGAGATGAGAGCGACTGTATTGACATTATTGGAATAGATCAGTCTCTTATTTTCAATAGGAGGAATAATAAAATTAGAAATAATGATGTCGTAAGGTGATTCCTTTAGAGACTCAAGTGATAACTCTAATTCACCCCAAACCTCCAGCTCAAAATTGTTACTGCAATAGTAAGCAAGTGTCTCGGCTACTGATTTTGCATGATACTGATCAAAATTACTCATGACCAAAACCTTTAATTTAGGTTGATTTTGTAAAAGATTTAACACTAAGTGTTTGCTATGGGTGATAAAAGTATAGGACAAATGATTGACCTTCATTGAATTACGATCCATATCCAAAGCCTCTAGATAATGTTCAATCCCTTCCTTCACCTCTGAAACAAAGCGAGGGAAAATATTTTGAAAGTTCTTGATTGTATTGCCTTTTTGATCAAATAAGATAAACTCTGTCGATAATTCCTGACGATGCAGATGTGCAGTATTATGCAGATGCCAAATCAGATTGTCCTTATTGTCTACTTGGAGATTATACTCTCTTGATACCTGATCCACCAAATCTCCCAATAACTGATACGATTTTTTTACATAGCTGTCCGTTTTTGCATGGTTGAGAAATACTTCTTCATCTATGAAAAACATTTTTTGAAAATAGGATACAAACAGTTGACCGATCACTTCTTTATTCAGAGAAATCTGATATTCAGAATCAAAGCTCGCTACAATCTCGTCAATTCCTTCTGCCTGCATGAAAGATTCTAACAATTGATTGTTAAAAGAGTCTCTCTCAACTTCCATGAAATGACCAAACTTTATGCGATATAAATTTGTAACTAGAAGTAATTTTAACATTCTATGAGTTGATAAATTCATCGGGAAAGAAGTTGCTTTATAGACTAATTCCAATAATTGAGACAAGGGTTCTACCGAAAAATCTTCAAAGGGCCATTCAAGGAAATAATATTTCTCTGAAAAATACTGGGCAAAAAAGTAACGGATATCAATCTCATTTCCAGTGATTCGAACTGGATTGAGGCTTATTTCAAAACGATATTGTTTCTTAATAATTTTATTAATGTGACTGATGATACGATAAAGAGAGGAAGAACTGATATAAAACTCTTTGCAGATACTATCAGTATCACATCCTTCATTAAAGAAGATAAATTCTAAAATTGAAAAATGAGTTGAATGCTTAAAAAAATGATGATAGACCATCTCAATATCACTATCATCGGTATTAATGATACGGATACCATTTGTTGAGGAATGAAATATCAAGTCAGGAAAAGAAGATCTGACTTGAGACAAGTCATCTTTTACAGAACGTTCTGTACAGTGCAATAATTCTGCTAGTTCTGAAATATGAAACCAGCGTTTGTTTTCAAATAGTAATTCTAATAATTCTAATTGTCTATGACTTTTTTTCGATAATAAATCTCTCATGAATAGCTTTTCTCTCTTTATAATAAACTAAAGGATTGTCTTTCAATCTTCATGCAATTATACCACATGGAGTGCATTTATCCTCTTACAACGACTTTTGCTTGTCATAAAAAGACTAGTCTAATCCCTTAGAAACCCAGTAGCATCAAGATTTTCTTATTTATTTGTACCTAAAGTACATGTTTACAGTACGGTTTTTAAGACCAACTATTATGTTTCCAAGTTGAAATACTATATAATTAGTTCAATCAAAGAAATTGACTCTTTGATTTAGAAATAGAAAAGGAGGATACACTATGTTGTGGTCCATTATTGTAGGAGGTCTTATTGGTCTCGCCGCAGGTGCAATCACTAAAAAAGGTGGTTCAATGGGATTGATTGCAAATATCTTTGCAGGTCTTATCGGTTCATCTGTAGGGCAATCACTTCTAGGAAGCTGGGGACCTTCATTGGCTGGAATGGCTATTATTCCGTCAATCGTTGGTGCTGTGATTGTTGTTGCAGTCGTTTCATTTCTATTTGGTAAAAAATAAGCATTACCTAATAAGAAATTAAAAGTGATAAGCCATAATTTTGAATACTGTAGACGGGTAAAATTATGGTTTAAAGCTTTTCAATTGAAAGGATTTAATATGTCAAAATCAAAGAAAATATTGTTACTTATTTTCTGTATCTTAATCTTGACTATTTTCCTTCCTATTCTCATAGATTATCATCAGGTCAGTGATTTAGATATCCACTTATTCAGTTGGAGAGAACTCTACGCTGAATTCCTGATTGCTAGATATGTCTTTTGGGGGACACTTGTCCTATCTGTTTTAGTTTTAATTTCAATGTTAGTGATACTCTTTTATCCTAAACAATATCTAGAGATTCAATTAGAAACTCAAGAAGATACATTAAAACTAAAAAATTCAGCTATCGAAGGCTTTGTTCGATGTTTGGTTATTGATCATCAGTTGATGAAAGAACCAACGGTCCATGTAAATAGCCGCAAAAATAAATGTTTCGTTACTGTAGAAGGTAAAATTCTTCCTTCAGACAACATCTCAAATCGATGTCTAGTCATTCAGGATGAAATAACTCATGGATTAAAGCAGTTCTTTGGTATTGAACGTGAGGTAAAACTTGAAGTTAAAGTTAAAGAAGTTGAACCTCAAAAAACGACCAAAAAGACTGTTAGTCGTGTAAAGTAAGGAAGTAAAAATGGAATGGTTTAAAAAATACCAGTATCCAATTATTGCAGGTTTAGTAGGTGTCATTCTCGCTTGCTTTATCTTATCCTTTGGCTTTTTCAAAACACTATTTGTACTAATTTGTGGAGCCTTAGGAGCATTTGCTGGATACTATGTTAAGGAAAAATATTTAAATAAATAAAGGAGTCTCGTATGTCAAACGTAGATAAAAATGTAGAAAAAAAAGATGTCGCTGTTGTTTCTCAAGATGTTAAAGGGGAACTCACTTATGAGGATAAAGTAATCCAAAAAATCATTGGTCTTTCACTTGAAAAAGTACCTGGACTTTTGGATGTGGATGGAGGATTCTTCTCTAATCTAACAGAAAAAATTATCAATACAGATAATGTCACTCATGGTGTCAATGTTGAAGTTGGGAAAGAGCAAGTTGCAGTTGACTTGAACATTGTTGTTGAATACCAAAAGAATGTCCCTGCTTTGTACAAAGAAATCAAAGATGTTGTGGTATCACAAGTTACAAAAATGACTGATCTAGAAGTTGTTGAAGTCAATGTGAATGTTGTTGATATCAAAACGAAGGAACAGCATGAAGCAGATTCAGTTAGCCTCCAAGACCGAGTAACTGACGTGGCTTCTTCAACAGGAGAATTTGCTTCAGAACAATTTGAAAAAGTGAAATCTGGTATCGGTTCAGGTGTTGCTGCTGTTCAAGAAAAAGTAGGCGAAGGTGTTGAAGCCGTTAAGGGTGAAGCAAAGGAAAAAGCTCGCGTACACTAATTCATCTGGTCTAAATCAATCAATTTAAAGGAGGCAGAATCATGTCAACAGAAGAAAAATTAAACCAAGCAAAAGGTTCCATTAAAGAAGGTGTCGGCAAAATGATTGGCGATGAAAAAATGGAAAAAGAAGGAACAGCTGAAAAAGTTGTTTCTAAAGTAAAAGAAGTTGCCGAAGATGCTAAAGACGCTGTCGAAGGCGCTATTGAAGGTGTTAAAAACATGCTTCACAAAGACGAAAAATAAGACTAAAAGTTAATTTATCTTATAACAATAGTAGTCAAAGAGAGAACATTTACTGTTCTCTTTTTTGTATATAGGATCCTAAAAACGATTCCGATTCTTCGTTAAAAGAAATTGTCAGTTGGAAAAAGCCTTGGAATCAAGGCTTTATTACTTGTTTAAAATAATATAGCTCCTTTTAAAGATACAACATTTAAAAGGTTGCAACCTACTAGACTTGCTTATTTATCCACCACCTGAGCCTCAAATTGGGCTGGTTGGTTGTCTGGTAATGGTAATGGTAATCGTGTAGGGCTTGTTATTGGTGGCATCAAACACTTTTTCACCTTGGTAACTCACAACAACTCCATCTTTTACTAAATAAATATCTGGTTGCTTGTTTGGAAGTTCTTCATCCTCCTCGTCCAAACCATGGCTTTTTATAATTTTTTGTTCCGCTACCTCATAATATACATCACCATTTCTCTCACTCCAAACTCTTGAGCCAGTTAATTTAATTCTGCTTAAATCATTTTTCTTCAAGATAAAGAGTGAATAGTATTCCAAATCTTGTGTTCTGGGATTTACTCTTAAGTTGACGGATTGACCTGGTTGAAGAGTGTATTTGCCATAGTTCAACACTGAAAAGACAAACCAGACTAGCAGCAAACTATACAAGACTCCTATAAAGATTCGTGAGCGCCTACTTTTAAATAAACGTAAAAGTAAGACGAAAGAGACAATAAAGAGCAATTCTGTAAACATTTTGTCCCCTTTTTTATCCTCGTTGACATCCTGAACAGAGTCTCGCTTCCATTTCTCACTAGTAACATCAACCATACAAAGTCTCATACATCTTATCTAGAAAAGCTTTCAACTCTTTTTGAACAACCTTTAATAGACGTTCTTCTTCGGCTTGAGATATCGTCACACTTTCCTTATTTTGATTACTAATATAAGAATAGTAACTACGTTTTAGGGTTAATTGATGATCTAAAATATAGTAGGCATTTATTTTTTCCCCACTTACCATTGTTTCAAATAAAACCGAGACTTCATCCCTTCTAGGATTCGACATTTTCAAATCAATGTCTCCTTTTATCCCTATGGAGTCAATTCCTCCATCCAAGCGGATAGCACCGTCGGAAGGAACAATATAGCCTGCTTTTCGCATGTCAGACGCATATTTTCCTGAATCCATTAAATGTTGTAAGACAGCTATATTGTCACTCTCTTCAAAGGAGGTTTTTAATTGCATATGTTCTTGGTGGTTTTGATACTGAAAATAAAGATTGATACCAACAACTAAGGCAAGTACAGAAGCGAGCAAGATTCGTATTTTTCTAGGTCTCGACATTTTTATCTCCTCTATCTAAGAAATCATAGAAATCTTGTTTCCAACTTTGAAAGGCAACTGCCTTGTCCTCAGATATCTTTGGAACTCTAACTCAAGTGACTGCTATCTGCCCTTTTTCATGATATATTTTCGTATAGGTACTTCAACCATTT